>CAYRCZ010000054.1:0-1049 GCA_964423055.1 Candidatus Woesearchaeota archaeon | reverse complement strand
AACTCTACCGGGCATCCTGGTCGGTGCTGGTGTCAGTCACGCCAAGCTATGCTTTTTTGCAGTTCGCGGAGCGTCAACTGCTCTGCCACCCTCAGTGCTGTCCGCATCTGCTCCGCTTCGGCCTCTAGCGCCTCGTTGCGTCTGCGTAGCGTCTCGGCCAGACTGGCGAGATCGCTGTCTTCGTAGCCGCCAAGCGCCGTGCGGATGCGCTCGATGTAGACTCCAGCGGCATCGGCGCGGGCGATGGCTGCGTCGCGCTCAGATGCTATGGTGTCAATCACTCCGTCCAGCGTAGTGCGCACGGCCAGCAGGTCGGCTTCCGTGGCCTCGGCGCGAGTGCGCAACGCGTCGATCAGATCTCCAAGGTCGCTGTTGCTTGGCGCAGCCAGAGCGTGGCGCACTCGTTTGAGTTCAGTGCAGCGTTGTGCTGCTATGTTGATTGCCTTGTCGCGCTCGCGTTCGGCAGCGCCCAGGTCTGCCGCCAACATGGCGTTGGCCTGGATTATGGTGTCAATCACTCCGTCCAGCCGGTTTGCCTCGTTCATTTGCGCCTGGACAGTGGCTCTGGCCTCGTCTATGTTCCATGTAATCGCCATCGTCTCGTCTCCTTGTGTCGCACCGCCCCGCCGTCTAGCTTCCTGGCTGGTTGTGTACCGTGCTGTTGGCAGATATGCCGTCACGGGCGTGGCAGTGCGTGTGTGGTATCGTCCTGTGCGTTGTGGCGCTAGTCGTCATCTACCGCGCCACCGCTGCTTCGTTGTCTAGCAGGGGTGGTGTTAGCGATCAGGCGCTGCTCTATGGCGCAGCGCGGACAATCGCCGCTCGCCAACCAGTCGTGATTGTGTGGCGTTCTCAGCATTAGTTTCACATCTGCCGCCACCGTCGCCAACTCCTGCCGCAGTCTCTCTACCTCGGCCTCGGCGGCTTCGGCGCGATTTTGTAGCGCATACAGAGCATACAGAGCGTTCAGCGACGAGAGCGATGTGGTGGGTTCGCCTCCCTCCAACTCAGTCTCTAGAACTCCAACCAGCGAGGTTATAGTGTCCATC
>CAYRCZ010000053.1:0-1067 GCA_964423055.1 Candidatus Woesearchaeota archaeon | reverse complement strand
TATGTTAAAAATTCATGCAGTAGGTGGTTTTTCAGAGGTGGGCAAGAATATGACTGCCGTAGAATGTAATGAGGATGTAACTTTGTGCGATGCAGGTTTATTCATTCCAGCTTTAGTTAGTGTAGGCGAAAGAGAAAAAGTTCCAACTGAACAAGGTATGCGTTCTATTGGAGCTTTACCAAATGATCATTACTTAGACGAAAAAGGTCTTAGGAGTAAGGTAAAATCAATCGCAATTTCTCATGGACATTTAGATCACGTAGGTGCGGTGCAATATTTAGCTCATAGGTATAAAGCGCCAGTTTCAGGTACTCCTTACACAGTTGAAGTTCTGAAAAAACTACTTCCAGAAAGAGGAATAAGAAATCCAATCCATTCAATTAAGTCAAACGGTTTTACAAATATTAATGGAAATCAAAAATACAAAGTAGAATTCGTGCATATGACTCATTCAACTTTACAATGTGCTTTAATTGCAGTTCATACTCCTGAGGGAGTAGTTTTGTATGCAAATGACTACAAGTTAGATGATACTCCCGTAATAGGAGATAAACCAAATTACCAAAGACTAAAACAAATATCTAAGGAAGGAGTCAAGGCTTTAGTTGTGAATTGTTTGTATGCTCATTCAGAAAAGAAAACTCCTTCTGAATCTTTAGCAAGGGAATTAGTTAAAGACAAGTTTCAGGAGTTAGAGGGAAGTAAGGAAGGATTAATAGTAACGACTTTTGCTTCCCACATTGCAAGATTAAAATCCATTGTAGACTTTGGTCAAAAGTTAGATAGAAAGATAGTTTTCATTGGTAGAAGTTTAGCAAAATATGTAGAAGCAGCAGAAATAGTGAAAGAAGCACCATTCAAGAATAAAGTAATCATGGCTACTTACAAAAAACAAGTTGAAAAAACTCTTAGAATGGTTGAAGCAAACAGAGACAAATATATGGTAGTTTGTACAGGCCACCAAGGAGAAAAAGGCTCTGTTCTAGACAGAATGTCTAGGAATCAACTTCCTTTGAAAATCCGCCCTGGAGATAATATTGTATTTTGTTCTAAGACAATCCCTGCTC
>CAYRCZ010000052.1:0-1094 GCA_964423055.1 Candidatus Woesearchaeota archaeon | reverse complement strand
TGTCTGTTGTTGGTTCAAATCCGTTTGTCATCTATTGTATATTTCCGTTGTTAAAAAATATTTTAAGACTGTTATTCATTACGCTTTAACAAAACCTTTTTTATAAATTACATAATCAAATATTACGCTGTCATCGCTTCCCCAATTAGATACTATTTCGTAAGGAATTTGACATTCTCCATTGCTTAATGGATAAAAAGTAATATCATTATCAAAACCTACAGCATACTCAATACTACCTCCACTATTACTGCTAAAATCATAACCTTTAAAGTTGGTAAATAAGATTGCGTTAACTGTTTGTTTTGCTCCGTCAACCAAAGCGTCAAATGGTGTAATAGATACTAAATTTTGCATTGTATAAAATTTTAATTAGTTTAGTTTTGTCCACGTTCCGCCCGAATAGCCCCAAAATCCTACACTTGTTATCACACTCCCATTACCATTATTACAGTAAATCAAATCACCATCTACAAGGCTACTGATTGCCTCTGCCTGCAATCCGGTCATACGTGGTAATAGTAATGCTTTATTGGTACTTCGTAAATCAAGAATTGCAGATGTTGCAGGAGCTGTGGTACCTGCTATCTCTACAACAATACCTGTTGGAAAAAAAGCTGCTGTCTGTAAATTATTAGGCATGAATCGAATCGCATCATTAACAGATAATGTTTGTATTTGTAAGTCAGTAGTTGCCGCATCGATTTGAAATAGCCCATGACTTGTACCCGTTATTAAGTCAATAACTCCGCCCTTAGAATTTTGACCTCCTATCGCTAAAGTTGTGAAATTTGAGCCATAGTTAGTAATAGTTGTAGTTCCAATTCCAACATTACCTATGCTATCGAATGTAGCTAAGTTTAGATTTTTTATTTTAATTCTTAGGGAAATAGAATCTGCATTACCTAAAAAATTAATTCCACTATTTAAGCCTGTATTTCTTAAAGTTGACCATGCAGAACCAGATGAAGTTATTACATCTGAAACTTGTCTTTTACGAATTAATCCGGAAGCATTTACTGTAACAAGACTATCAGTAGATGCTCCACTTAATAAATTACTTGCTGTTATCGTACCTGAAAAATTGGTATTCC
>CAYRCZ010000051.1:0-1191 GCA_964423055.1 Candidatus Woesearchaeota archaeon | reverse complement strand
AGAGCAAATCAGCCTCCTAGCAGGCGCATCACGCGCCGGATAACGCCGCCGCCTGCCGCGGGCGTTGGCCCGTATTGCAGCGCGCCAATCGTGATGTGCGGATCAGTGTTGGCGTGCGCTCCCAGGTACGACGCAGGCCAGCCAGCCGACCGTAGCGCGACCTGCGCCGCCGTGGTCAGGCTAAAATCGCCATTGGCCGCGTCCGTGAACGGGTCAGCCGCCAGCGCAACATCGAAAGCGCGCTTGTCAACTCGGATTTGATCCGCTACAGTATAGTTAGCCGTGTTGTTGTAAAATGCGTTCCAGCCAACCAAACCGGGATTGCCTATCAACCAAAAGCCTTTGCCACTCGCGCCAGACCATCCAACAACGATGTTGTTGACTGTTATCTGCGCGGCGTATGAATTGGCATAAATGCCCGACCCCGTACCAGCCGCCAGATTGCGCAGCGAGTTGTTTCGGACAATGCTGTACCCGCCCGCCTCGATGCCAACAGACCCTGTGTTGTTGCACAGGATCACGTTATTCTCGATCTGCGAGTTCCCGGCATAGATGCCGTACACGGAGTTCGCGCCGGCATTGATGTAATTGCCAATCGCATTGCTCAAGGCGTACAGTCCGACACAGCCCATGATGCCAGAACCTGGCGAGTGAATATGGCAATTTAATATCCGACAGGCAGCGTTTTCCATGCGCACGAGAAACTTGTTGACGGGGGACGACGCGCCCTTGTGTACCTCGCAGTTAAAAAGCGAGATGTACGCATTAAGGCTAATTCCGTGGTTGTCGCCGAACGAATGCATCTCCAGGTCGATCATGGCGATGTAGTTGTAGGTGTTGACCGTCCACATCGTAAAACCGCCGCAGTCGATCACTCCCATGCCGCCATCGTTGGCCGTGGCCGTATACCCGCGCAACGCCAACAGCCCGGCGTCTGTTGGCGTGCCATACGTCGCCAGTGTGAGTGGAGCCGCCAACACCTGCGCTGTGCCAGCCTTGATATTGATCTGGTCGCCGTCCGTGGCGTTGCGCGTGATGGTGTCCAGCGCCTTCTGGATCGTTTTCCACGGCGTGCCAATCGTACCGTCTCCGGTCGTGTCGTTGCCAGCGCCATAGTCCACGTAATAGAGCGATACCGCCACGTGTCACCGCCTACCCGATGTTCGACAGGCCGGCCAGTTGCACGCCGTA
>CAYRCZ010000050.1:0-1199 GCA_964423055.1 Candidatus Woesearchaeota archaeon | reverse complement strand
ACCCGCTGCAAGCACATCAACGCTGCCCGGCACAAGTGGTTTGACCAAGTGGCACGTCTCGTAGTAGCTTCCGTAGCGAAACGAGTATGAGCAGCAACAGAAAACCAAAGGTGAGGATCGCGGCCGGTCCAATCCCCCCTCCGGGATCCAACCGCCGCACGAAGTACGATTGGGGTCAGGTTGGCATCCCGTCCAAGAACGGACCCACATTCCTCGTCATCGTAGGCCGCAAGACCCACGATGTCTCCTCCACCGTGTACGCAGCCGCCAGGCGCCTCGGGAAGCGCTTCTCCATCCGGCAGAGAGGTCCGGACGTGGAGGTCCACCTAGCCACGCAATGAGGCCGATCTCCAAGAAGCGATCCGCGGCGCTCAAGGAGTACGCCAAGGCGAAGAAGGAGTTCGTGGCCGAGTGGTCCAACAAGCGGACCAACACAGTCGCCTGCCACCGCTGCCTGAAGCACGTCCCGACGAAGAAGATCACCATCCACCACATGCGGGGTCGGGTTGGATCGCTGCTCTACGACACGAGGCATTGGGGCCTACTCTGCTTAACCTGTCATCAGTGGGTTGGCGATCACCCCAACGAAGCCCGTGAAGCTGGCCTGCTGTGCGCCAAAGGCCTCTGGAACACCCCCGACCGATCATGAAGAGCTGGATCAAGAGCTGGATCTACCACAAGTGCCTGAAGGTAGTGCTGCACATCTGCCGCAAGGACCCATTCTACGCCTGCCTGCTCATCGGGGAGGCTGAGCTGCTTCGTGGCGAGATGAAGATCCCAACGCGGGTACTGGATGCCGCAGAGCTGTTCGTTGCCACCACCCGGAGGGATCTGCGTGGCTAGGTTCACCACAGCCGAATATGCAGCACTCCTTGCCAGAAGGGCCGCCGTGGATCGAGCTAAGGCTCCCCAACCACAGGATCGAGTCCCTGAACCGAATCCTCAACCTGAACCCGTGGGCCAGGGACAAGCTCAAGCATCGGGATCAGGACGCTGTTTTGTCAGCATTACGAGCCGCCGAAAGAAGCTCATCGACCCCAGGGCAAACCTTTACGGCGGATCCAAGTACGTTGAGGACGCTCTCGTCTACGCTGGAGCACTTCCAGATGACACGGAAGCAGCGTCGCAAGGAGTCGTCACGCAAGAGAAGGTTGGAAAAGGCGAGCCAGAAGAAACAGTCATCCGGATATGGAAGATCT
>CAYRCZ010000049.1:0-1215 GCA_964423055.1 Candidatus Woesearchaeota archaeon | reverse complement strand
GAGACCGGTGCCGGTAAGGTCAGTGAGGTAGTCGCCGCCGAGAGCAAGACGTGAGGTGGAGGCCATGAAGAAGGTACTGGTTGCGATCTGTGAGGTTGCGGTGAAGGAAGCGCCGGTGATCATACCCGCGACTTCAAGGAGTGCGTTTGTGGTCGTTGCGATGCCGCCGATAATGACCGCGCGGCCGTTGTTCGTGTAGATTGCGAGGTTGTTGGTGGTCGTTGACCATACCGCTTCGCTTGCACCCGACCCGTTGTCGGCAAGACACGAGAAGGTGCCGGTTGCGGGGTTGTAGGCGATCTTCTGATCCGCGGTACAGCCTGAGAAGCCGTTCATGTAGAGGCTCGAGAGGCGAAGGACGGTCGTGGAGGCGGAGTCGAGCGCAAGGTTGGTGAAGGTACTGGTTGCGGTCGTACTTGCGGCGACGAAACGGTCGGCGGAGAGGGTGCCGGAGACGATATCAAAGGAGAGGCTGTCAGCGGAGAGGAGTCCCGCAGCACCCTGTACCACAAGTTTGCCGGCATTGTACGCGGCGAAGGTGTCGGTGAGTCCCAGGAAGGTGTTGTTGCCCAAGCCTAAGGAACTCGTGGCGGTAAAGGCATAGCCCCCTGCACCGTTTCCGATCAAGAGCTGGCCGAGGGTCGGTGCGGTACCGGTACCCGTACCACCCTTGTTCACTGCAAGAACGCCGGTAATGGTATCAACCTGGATGTTGAGTGAGGTGGTGGAGGTCGTCGCCCAGATTGCACCGTTCCAGTACAGAAGGTCGCCGATCACGGTACCCGTTATTGAAGGGATTGCGGACGAGGCGGCAATGTAGCTTGCAACACGGGAGTCGGTGTAGAAGAAGTTCGAGCCTTCGATGAGGTTGGTGGTCGAGAGGTTCAAAGAAGACGTTGCGATGTTGTTCCACGAGTCACCGTCCCAGTACAAGAGGTTGCCGAGGACAGTGCTTGCGTCGACATCCGACAGGTCGGCAAGGGTGTCGACGTTCGAGGTACCGAAGCCCAAGGTGGAGGTCGCTGCAGGTGCCCACGCAGTACCGTTCCACACGAGCATATCACCCCACGCGGAACCGGGGGTGCTTGCGAGGGTGGAGGTTGCGTAGAAGTCGGCGAGTGACAGGTAGACCGAGGAGTCGACCGTGAGGGTACTGCCCGAAAGGATGAGACCGGTGCCGGTAAGGTCAGTGAGGTAGTCGCCGCCGAGAGCAAG
>CAYRCZ010000048.1:0-1249 GCA_964423055.1 Candidatus Woesearchaeota archaeon | reverse complement strand
GGGGCAGCGGCCCCCAGTCCACCCACACAGGCAAGCGGGTGATCCGCCGATGGATTCGGGATGCGGCAGGGAATCCGGCAACAAGCCTCCGTAAGTGCAACTGAAACCCGCAAGTAACCCTGCACAATGAACGATCTATTCATCGTCGGATTCATGGAGGCATCCGGAATCTTCGACATCGACCGCGCCAAGGAGCAATGGGCCGGCTGGTCCCGTCAACTCTCCGACAAGGAGCGCGAAGCCGTGGAGGCTGAGGGCTACCACGGCGGACTCAGGGAGGGCAGGATCTACGCCGACCAGCACGTGGAGAATTGACGCCATGAAACGACGCGAAGCGCGGTGGGTCGGATGCTGGTATGAACTTGATCATTGGGTTTCCGATGACAGGGACCAATGGGAGCTTAGGGACGGGAGACCCGCTTCCGGGCCGGAGTGGGACAAGATCATCAGCATCGACTTAAAAGGAGGACCCCGCGACGGCGCGACCGTGTACTGACTCCCTCCCTCTCCCTCGGCTCCGGTCGAGGGAATGAGAGGTGGCCAACCAAGGCGACCAAGCAAAGACTACCATGAACACGCACAATCCACCCGCCACCCCCACAACGAAACCCCTGCCCGGCGCCCCCGAGGAGGCGGCCCGTGAGCTTGCCCACAACCAGAGGCGCGGCCTCGTGATCCGCCGCCCCATGCCCATGGTCCTCTGGAAGGGGGGTGGCAAGTGAGCGCCAAGCATACGCCAGGGGAGTGGGTTGTGGGAGACGCGCCGGACAGTCGCGTTGCCGTGTACGCTGGCAACGCGTGCATAGCGGTGGTTGGAGAGCAGGGTTACCCTGTGATTGATGCTGACGCCCGCCTGATCGCCGCGGCTCCGGAGTTGTTGGGGGCGGTGCAGTCTGCGGTGTCATTGCTGACCGATCCTGACGCTGGGGAGGATGAGGCAAACCAAGTGCTTGCAGAGCTGGAAGCAGCCCTCGCTAAAGCGAAAGGAGAACTGTGAAACTCAAACCCACCACCCTCTGGAACGCATCATTGGCCGCCATTGCTGCCATGACTCAGGCCCCCACCCGCACCGCGGCCCCCTCAGTGGATGACCTGGTGCGCTCCCTGTACCCACCCGAAGACAACCCCAAGCCCCGCACCCCATGGGCCTCCGATGAGGAGAAGATCCGCCGCGCCAAGGAGAAGCGGGAGAGGAAGCGGAACGCCAGGATGCTTGGGATGCTGAAGCTTGCCACACCCTACCTGCCTG
>CAYRCZ010000047.1:0-1254 GCA_964423055.1 Candidatus Woesearchaeota archaeon | reverse complement strand
GACAAAAAGCAGTTTAAGGAATGGCTAAAAACAGGTCATTTAGAGTACATGAGAAGTCGAACAATTTTAAAAAATCAATAATATGAAAATGTTATCCGAGCTTAATAAAGCTGAAAAATTATCAATTAAACGCAGAAAATCAAAAGGAACTCCATTGTGGGAGATAGCTGAAATAATAGGCTGTTCGGTTGGTGTTGTAAAGCAAGTTTTAAGTAGTAATAACTTAAAAGGAAATACAATATAAAAACATAAGATAAATTTAAAAATTAACACATGAAAAAAACGTACCTACAGCATCTATTTAGCGGATTCCAAAACACATTTTTTACAATCTGCGTTCCTTTATTCTCAATTTACTGGTCGTATCATTGCATAGTAGATGAACCAGTTTCACAAGAAGGAATAATTTTCGGGAGCACCTTTGCGCCTGTTGTTATTTTTGGTTATTTCTTTGGTATGTATAGAAATTGGAGGGGTAAGAGTTTTTAACGGCATCCGCTATGAGTAGTGGCCACTTTAAATTTGAAACAAATGACAATAGAAAGCACAAAACATCAAGAAAGCACTAACCCGCCATTACTTATAGCGAGTGTTAGCGGTAGTGTTTTTCGTCCGAAGAATGGACACGAATTACTAAAAGCATTGAAAGAAAATAAGCAATGTGAAATCGTAGATACTCACGCATTTTTAGCGGCAAAAGCACTTGAAGATAACTATTGCGGTTTTTCATTTTCTTTTAAACTATCGAAATGGAATAAAGGTTGGGCAGGATTTGAGCGGTCTTAACATTACCGCTAACGTTTTGCAGATAAGCGAAGGCACAAATAGTGTGGCATTGTGCGGTGGAATTTGGGCTTTTGCTTATGTGCTGTTATACGCTGCCTTTTTACGAATTTAATTTAAAAACAACAATATGAACGCAAAAGAAAAAGCAAAAGAAATTTACTGCAAATATGCAGATGCTCTTAACGTAAGAGATTTACAAATAACAGCCAACCCATTTGCTAAACAATGTGCTTTGATAGCAGTTGAAGAAATATTGCATTGTGAAGCCACAGAGCCATCTGATACCGATTGGGATGATTGCGGTGCAACTGCTCAATATTACTGGCCACAAAAGAAAGTCGATGCAGGTAAATTTTGGGGAGATGTCAAATCGGAGTTGCAGTCTTTGTAAGGTTGCGTATAACGTTTTCGGGCTTTGCGTTCGTTGGGGATTTCCAGCACTAAAGCTCATTTGAAAAACTAAATTTT
>CAYRCZ010000046.1:0-1259 GCA_964423055.1 Candidatus Woesearchaeota archaeon | reverse complement strand
CAAAGAGAAATTCTCAATGTTTTGGGTGCTTCACAAAATGGCATATAACGTCCGCTTAACAGATTTATTTAGTTTATTAATTTATATGATATGAAAAAGAACAGACGTGTAATTTTAGTTTTGAATGACATTTATAAGCGAGGAACGTTGCGTGATTATCTTCTCTTTTTGGCACAAAAGGAACGTAAACACATACAACAGGCTGAAATTAATAAATTGAATAAATCTGATGTTATAAGTTCGGTTTGCATCTGTGGTTATCCGAATGAAAGCGCAGGATATAATACTAATTGGAAAATGGTTTGTTCAAGTTGTGGAAAGCCAAAGCAAACTGACTTATGACGTTATAGGGCTTGGCGAAGAAGGGGAAATAGTAGCACAAATGCTCAATTCACTACTAATGCCAAATAGAAGCACAATGTTCAAGGTTTGTACTTCTGCCCCTTTTTTGCCAAACCCTTGTTAGCCGTATGTGCTTTATCATACACAAATTTTTAACTTTAAAACAAATATAAAATGCAAGAATTTAATTTAGAACATCAGTATCAACTTTATCTGCAAAGAATGGCTTTGTCAGAAAGTACAATGCACCCACAACAGAAAATACAACTTCGCCAAACTTTTTTTGGTGCAAGCGGTCAAATGCTAATTCTTTTAAGAGACGAATTATCAAAACTTGAAGAAGAAAAAGCAATGGAAACTTTACAAGATTTAATTAACCAAGTAGGCAATTTCTTTTTAGCCGAAACAAACAAAATGAATTAATATGACACCAAAGCAATTTAAAGAAGCAAATGTAATTTTTGCAAAAGACCAACCTGAATATCAACCATTACCTGCTTTTAGAAGTGATAGTCCACAAGGTGAAGTAATTACCTGCTGGAACTTATCATTTAGAGAGCGCTTAAGGATTTTGCTCAAAGGCGAAATTTGGGTTTGTCTATTGACTTTCAATAAGCCATTAACACCAAGTTTTCTAACCACTCAAAAGTCGGAAGTTTTGTCTGATGGTAGCGGTTCGTAGCATTGTGCCTGACGGTCGAGTATTGGCGAAGAAGCGGACTTGGAAGCACAAACTTTCAGTTTAGCAAAAAAGCCAATAGGAAGCACGAATGTTCAATTTAGCACTAAAACCGCTTTTTTGCCAATACTTTGTTATGCGTTCGCCTTATTTTTCGTGTTGATTATCAGTAAGTTAGAAACTATTTTAAAAATAAATGAAAAATACTTTGAAAAAAGTTTGCAGTTATCAAAATAGG
>CAYRCZ010000045.1:0-1295 GCA_964423055.1 Candidatus Woesearchaeota archaeon | reverse complement strand
GTTTGTCCCGTCCCCTATTTTAAAAATATGGAAAAGTATAATTTACTCATAGATTACCAGTTAGTAAGTGACGGTTCAAGCGTAACAAGCGGGAACGGTTTACAATCGGATCACTTTCCTATTACTCAAGTAGGTACTTCGCTAACAATACCTTCTTTAGTTGGTGCAACTATAAAGGCGGTATTCAGGGAAACGTATAACCTTGAAGAGGTCACATCAAGCCCGGGTAACAGGCAATATACTTTTGATAGTACTACTGGCACAATAACAGTTAGCGGATCACAGCCTCTTACACTTGAAGAGGTTGTATTTGTCATTTGGACTTCCGCAGGTGTGCAGACAAGTACCGAGCCGGTAACCGTTCAGGAAGTAAAAGACTATTTAAGATTGGAGGGATTTATTGATGATTCCGACAGTTTAAGTACTGACTTTACGGATGATGATACTTTAATCGGGGAATTGATTACGTCAGCCAGGGAAGGATTGGAAGAGTGGACAGGATTATCATTCATTCCCAAAACATGGAAAATAGAGTTTACCAACTTAGCGGGAAATTTCGTTATCCCTTTTGGCCCGGTAAATTCAATCACTTCGTTAACGGATTCAGATACAGACCTGACTCCGATTACGGTTTATACGTTAACCATAGACAATGCGAAACTAAAAACGCCTTTACAGGCTGATATGATAATGACCTATGAAGCAGGTTATTCAGTATTACCAAAAAGATTAAAAGAGGCTATCTTAAAAGAGGTAGCTTATCGGTACACACATAGAGGTGATGAAGAATTGAGAGGTTTTTGTAATGATGCTATAAATTTAGCTGCACCGTTTAAATCAGCAGGTACATGGCTGGCATAGGCGATTATAAAATGGTGAAATTATATGAGTATTCACTTACGGTGGATGCCAACGGTAACACTATTGAGGCCGTTGCATTAAGGCATAAGACTTATGCTGAAGTATCGGGTGTATCAGGAAGCAGGGGTGTAGAACAAAGCCAAGTAAGTTTAGGAGAAACAAAACAGTTCAAGATCAGATGGAAAAGTAATTGGAGTATTAACAGTCAATGGACAATTAAATACTTCGGTAAAGAATACACGATACAAAGCATTGAACGAATTGATGAAAAAAGGTTTAACTGGTTAATAACAGCAAGGAGTTGATAACAGTAGCTACGATAGGATTCGACCAATATTTAAACCGGATAAAACAGGCAAGTAAGGAATTGCAGGCCGAGGTAGCTGCGGAAATTCAGTTGGCGGGTGTGCAGTTCAGGGATCAGGCTAAACGGG
>CAYRCZ010000044.1:0-1316 GCA_964423055.1 Candidatus Woesearchaeota archaeon | reverse complement strand
CAGCTCATCGACGGCCGCGCGGCGTTCCTGCTCGACCGCGAGCCGATCGTCGTCGAGCCAGCCGTGCGGGGGCTGGAATATCGCCAGGAGCAGACCGAGAGCGGCCTACGCTACGTCATCACGGCCGGTGATGCGACCTGGTCGGGCCAGAGCCGAGAGGTATGCCAGGGGCAGATCAACGACTGGGGGTTGACCGCGTTCTTGCGCGAGGCCCAGCACGAGGTTGAGACCGTCACGGGGTCGATGTTCAGCCATCTCGACTTCGCAGCGCTCGAAGTCGACCGGGCGCAGGTGCCGGCGATCGTGCGCTTTGCGGTCTGGTGCGATCCAGCGGTGACCTCGACCGACCAGAGCGACTGCAACGGCGTGCAGGTCGATGGCCTGGGGGTCGATAAGCGCGTGTACCGCTTCTTTAGCTGGGAGCAGCGCGCCACGCCCGAGCAGACGCTGCAGCTGGCCTTCAAGAAGGCGGTCGAGTATGGCGCGCTGACGGTCGGCATTGAGACCGACCAGGGCGGCGACACCTGGTACAGCGTGGCGGCGCAGGCCTGGCAGGCGCTGATTGCCTCGGGCGAGGTGCCGAAGGGCACGCGCCAACCGCGCGTGGTCGGCGCCCGCGCCGGCAGCGTCGGCAGCAAGGCCGAGCGCGGGAGTAAGATGCTTTCCGCCTACGAGCGCGACCAGGTACGGCATGTGCGCGGCACGCATACGGTGCTAACCAAGGCACTGAATCGGTTCTTGATTAAGAAGCCCTACGACTTGACCGATGCTGCTTACTGGAGCTGGGACGACCTGGCGAACGGCGGCAGCGCAGGAGTCTAATAATGGCAGCAGAACCCACCGGGGGCAGTTTCACAATCGACCTTGGCGATGGTACGGCGCGCACGTTTCCATTTAATGCAACCGAAGCCGAACTGCACGCATTCATCGAGCAGGCACTGATTAACAAGATCAGCGCTGACCCTGCATTCATTGCAGCCATGCGCGAGGACGAAGAGCGCCTGCTGTATGGCGATCGCCGACCAGGCCGGCCAGCGTTCGCGCCTGTCGGGTTGATACGTACGCTGCCGTCAATCTTCGGAGTGCAGGCACAGAATCGCCACACGCCGACGCGCGGGAAAACCCGCCGTGAGAAGCGCCGCCGACGCAAAGCGAAACGAGGATAGTATGACCATCTCCCGCCGCAATCTACTGCGCGCCATCTTCGACTCGAATGCGCGCAAGGGCCTGACCATCTCGCGCGGCGCGGCGCTCGAGCCGGGCGGGTTTGTGACCGAGATTCGCGGCCTGCGCCGGCCGAGCATGCCCTACGCCGA
>CAYRCZ010000043.1:0-1339 GCA_964423055.1 Candidatus Woesearchaeota archaeon | reverse complement strand
TTGGTATTCATGGTATGAGTGAATATGACTTTGGTAAAGGTGGTGCTATTAAATCCCTTGTTGATAGTTATAATAAGAGTACAGTATTCGATACTGCTATTTCAGATACAATAACTGCTTCTCAACCTACTGGTGACTTTTTCAATAAAAGTGCTACTGCGGAAAGTTTGTTAACTAAAGTTACTAAATCTAACAATCCATACTATGCTAAATTGGCTAAGTTTTATTTAGATAATTTAGCAAATATAGATGTAAAAGTAGAAATTGTTAACGACCCAAAAGGTGATTTGTCTGGTGCAGACGGTTGGCATTCTACTAATTCTGATGGAAGCTCTACTGTAGGTTTTAATAAAAAAAGCTTACTTGGTCGACTAAGAGAAGGAGACTTAACAAAAGTAGAAAAGATTATTCTTCACGAATTTACCCATGCATTTACTGTTAAGTATCTAAAAGCGGATGTTGTACCGGATGTTTTAAAACCACATATTTCAAAACTAAAAAGATTATTTGAAATAGTAAAAAGACAATATCCTGAAAGAGATAGTTTTATTAAAAGAATGGAAACATTAGGTGCATCTTCAGAAGAACTATCAGGTGTTTATGGTAGTATTGATATTTATGAATTTGCTACTCTTATTATGACTGAACCTAAGTTTCAGGAAAAGATGTCTAAAGTATCTTCTGGTGAAACTACTCTATGGGATAGAATAGCAAATGCTTTTGCAGATTTAATCAGAGAATTATTAGACTTTGTTGGATTCAATAAAGATTCTATTACCACAGAAGCTATGGCTTCTATTGTAAACTTGGTAGCTTATAAACCGGAAGGTGTACAACAAGAAGATTTTCCAGATTCTTATTGGGAATCTGTAGCTGAAGAGTATGATGCTATTAATGCAGAGCAAATATATTCTCAATTAGGTAATAAAACCAAATCTGAAAATGTAGTAATTAAATCTTGGGCAGAATTGAAAGATGCTACAAAAGCAATTACTCCAGAAGGTATTATTTCTACAAGAATAAAAATGACGGATGCTCATTTTGGAAATCCTTTTACTTCTGATACAAGATTGCAGAATTTAATTCAAACTAAATCTACTAAAGAATCTGTAGAAAGATATATTAATTGGATTTTAACAGGAGAAACCGGCGAATATGTATTTACAGGAATACAACCAGAAGAACTTGATAATCAAAGAGAGTGGATTTTAGAACAATTACAATCAGGAGAATTAAAAGGTAAACCTATTATTTATTATAAAGAACTTGGAGAACCAAGTCATGCAACAGCACTTGATTATCTAATTAATAAATATGATTGGGGTCAAACAACTAAACC
>CAYRCZ010000042.1:185-1345 GCA_964423055.1 Candidatus Woesearchaeota archaeon | reverse complement strand
CTCACGTCTTGCTCTCGGCGGCGACTACCTCACTGACCTTACCGGCACCGGTCTCGTTATCTCGGGCACCAGCCTCACGGTCGACGACGTCACCGCAACCATGCTCGCCGCGGCCGACTTCGGTGAGTTCACCTGCAACGGCACCACCTGTACACTCGATGCGGAGTCACAGTCCATCGAAGAGATGACCGACGTTGCTGCTATGACTAAGAACACGGGCGACCTCCTCTACTGGAACGGTTCCACCTGGACGGACATCGCCACCTCGTCGTTGGATCTCGGCCCCACCGGCCTCCTCGCCACCGACTTCGGTGAGTTCACCTGCAATGGCACCACCTGCAGCCTCGATGCGGAGTCCCTCACCATGACCGAACTCGGTGATGCTGACACGACGGGTGTTGCAGCAGGTGACATCCTGTACTGGACGGGAAGCGCATGGGTCGACACCTCGACCTCCACGTTCATCATGCAGACCGAGATCGACACCTCGAGCGAACTTGCAACCCTCGTCACCGACGAAACCGGCTCGGGCGCTCTCGTCTTCGGCACCAACGCCACCCTCTCCTCAACCACGCTTTCCGGCAACACCTGGATGGCGAATGCAACCGCAACCAGCTTCGCCGTGTCCGGCACCGGTACCAGCACGTTCGCAGGTGGCCTCACCACGACCTTTGCATCCACCTCCGACCTCCGCGTCTCACGCTTCTTCCAAAACGGCTTCGTCTCCGGTTGTACGGGTGCTGAAGGGGAGACCGTCCTCTACAACGCTTCGACCGGCACCTTCTCCTGCGGCACCGACTCCTCCGGCTCCGGCACCGCAATCACCACGATCGAAGAGAACAACAGCTCCGTCGTGACCGGCGCACTCTCAATCGACTTCAACGGTACCGACTTCACCGTGTCCGTGGACGGCACCGAAGGAGACGTCGCACTCGACTACGCAAACTCCGGCATCGCACGCAAGGGACAAGCCGAAACCGTGACTGCCGCCTGGACGTTCTACCAAACCCTGACCGCCCCCACCTTTACCGGTACCTCCACGACCGCAACCAGCACCTTCTTCATGGCCTCCACCTCACGTCTTGCACTCGGCGGCGACTACGTGACTGACCTTACCGGCACCGGTCTCGTTATCTCGGGCACCAGCCTCACGGTCGACG
>CAYRCZ010000042.1:0-85 GCA_964423055.1 Candidatus Woesearchaeota archaeon | reverse complement strand
CCAACGCCACCCTCTCCTCAACCACGCTTTCCGGCAACACCTGGATGGCGAATGCGACCTCCGCAACGCTCTACACGAGCGCACT
>CAYRCZ010000041.1:0-1441 GCA_964423055.1 Candidatus Woesearchaeota archaeon | reverse complement strand
CCAAAACTTCTAGAAAAATTAGAAAAAGATAATTTAGATGTAGTCGCAGGTTGGAGAAAACACAGAAAAGACAAATCTGGAATAAAAGTATTAACAAAAACAGGAAGGTTATTCCGCAGAATTTTAATCAAAGATCCAGTTCATGATACGGGTTGCACCCTAAGGGTTTACAGAAAAGAAGCGGCTAAATCTCTTGACTTATGGGGGGAAATGCACAGATACATTCTAGCCCTATTACGTTGGAAAGGTTTCAGAATAGGAGAAGAGGTAGTAAATCATAGACCTAGAACTCAAGGGAGAACAAAATACAATTATTCCAAAGCTTACAAAGGGTTCATTGATCTAATGTACATTTGGTTTCTAAACAAATATTCTAACAGGCCATTACACATGTTCGGAGGTCTAGGTATCTTATCCATATTCATGGGTTTACTTCCAATAATATGGTCTATATATCAAAAAGTATCTGTAAACCTTCCATTAAACAGAAGCGGTTGGTTCTTCCTAGGATTTTTCCTTTTAACTATAGGTGTAATGTTCTTTTTCTTTGGAATGCTTATGGACCTCACAATAAGGACGAATGTAAATGCCTCGCAAGTAGAAAAGCGTTATTACACCCGTGATGTTATAGTCAAATGAAAATCTTAGTCACAGGTTGCGCAGGCTTTATTGGGTTTCATGTAAGTAAAAAACTTCTAGAACAAGGCAATGAAGTCATTGGTTTAGATAATTTCAACGATTATTATGATCAAAAACTAAAAGAAGATAGGAATAAAATTTTAGAAGACTATCCAAAATTCAAATTATACAGAGGAAATATTCAAGACGCAAAATTACTAGATGATATATTTACAAATCATAATTTAGATTTAGTCTGTAATCTTGCAGCTCAAGCTGGAGTAAGATACAGCGTAACTAACCCTTTAACTTATGAAGAAAGTAATTCTTTAGGCTTTTTACAAATTTTAGAAGCTATGCGTAGACACAATGTAAAATCTTTAGTCTTTGCATCAAGCTCTTCAGTATATGGTGGAATAAAAGAAACACCCTTCAAAGAAAGTATGAAAATTGACTCTCCAGTTTCATTGTATGCTGCTACAAAGGCAGCTAATGAATTGTATGCTCATTCATACAATCATCTTTATGGTATCAAGTCAATTGGTCTAAGATTCTTTACTGTCTACGGTCCTTACGGTAGGCCTGACATGGCTCTCTACGGGTTTGTTAAAGCAATTACAGAAGGTAAGACAATACAAGTATACAATCACGGAAATCAAAAAAGAGACTTCACATATATTGAAGATATTGTTTCAGGAGTGCTCAGTTCAATACAAGCAGTTTACAATAGCAAAGTAAAATTTGAAATCCTTAATTTAGGAAGGGGTCAACCTGCAAACCTAATGGATTTCATTAAAGAAATAGAGAATGCCTTAGGTAAGGA
>CAYRCZ010000040.1:0-1451 GCA_964423055.1 Candidatus Woesearchaeota archaeon | reverse complement strand
GCGCGCCCCCAACCCCCCCCCCCCCAACCCCCAATCCCCAATCCCCAATCCCCATTCACAATAACAATGACTATACAAGTATATATATAAGTGTATATATAAACATATAATATTCTATATTTATTTATTTTATTTAATAAAACAAATTCCCAACAACAAACAAACAAAACACAACCAAACCACCTCTTCAAATTCCAACTTCACTCCACTCAAAATTCAACTTTCCTGGCTATTTCAAACATCCTCCAAAAGAATATCCTATTTTTATTGACCGACTCTCATTTCAAACCATCTTCCTTGACTAAATTTCATTTTCCAAGTACAAAACTGATGATATTTCATATAAGACATCATCTGCTAGACTTATCTCTTTCAGATTCTGTTTCAGCATGGTCTGAATATCCTAATCTTCAGCATTTCCCATCTGAGAAGTGAATACATAAGAAGTTAGTCTTGAGCAATTCTCTGTCTTTAATTAAATAAATTACTATATAAAAATATACTAAGTCAATTATCCACGTCTTATATTATCACATAGGAAATAAAATCACATCTCTCTTGTTTCTCTGACCATTCTTTATTACTTTCTCCACTTCCAATTGAAAATACTCTTTTTTTCTAGGAAGCATCTAACTTTTCATTGGAGAAGAAGACGAAGTCAGCCATTTTTTTCTCTCTTCCCAAGTCAAAATCTCCAAACCTAGTCCCAATTGCCTATCCTCTGACATTTCCATTAAAATCTCCACTCAATTCTGAATAAGACAAGTCAAAAACATGAAATACTATTTTTCCGACCTGACTTTGTTATTTTTCAATCCAAAAAAGTCTCATTTTCCGGAGACCCATTTTAAGTCCCCCAAACATATATATGAGAGGTAGTAATAAATTTATTGAATTAAAAAATAAATTAAAAAAAATGGTAGTAATTGAATTCTATAATTCAATGTTTTAACTACTTATTTCATGGCTAGACACAAGCCGCATGTGTGCTTGACTGTCAGTGACGCCTGTTATTTAAGCCTCTCTTCAACAATTTTACATTTTTAAGACAACAGGACATCTTGTGTTAAGCAAGAGAGTCTTCGAATGAGTCCCTAAGGGGAAAACTCAGATTATTGTATTAATCTCTATAAGATATTGGTACATATAATGAATAAGCAAATACTGCTGAGACTCTATTTACTTAGAAGTCGAAGTAAGTTTGCAAATAAGGGCTTTTGTATTGAAAACCTTCTTGAAAAAGAAGTATTTTAATGGAAAATGCTCTAGTTGATTGCAAGTTAGAACTTGTTGGTAGAGGTTCCAAGTCGATAAGACGTAAGACTATCTATCTAAAATTCTAATTGAAGGTAAATAACTCAAGTATTTATACTTGTGTTTAGTAACCTGGTTGATTCTGCCAGTAGTCATATGCTTGTCTCAAAGATTAAGCCATGCATGTCTAAGTATAA
>CAYRCZ010000039.1:0-1491 GCA_964423055.1 Candidatus Woesearchaeota archaeon | reverse complement strand
CGCAGCCGACGATGACGGGCCACACGAACGCCATGCGGAACGGCTGGTAGATGTCAGGTTCACACGCAATTTGCATACTATTTTACTCTATGTTATAATTAGTATATGAATTACGCACAGTATATCGGTTCTAGCCTGTGGCACAAGGTAAGGCAACAGCGCCTAGACTTTGATGGCGGTCTGTGCGTAGTTTGCCGCCAACCGGCCTATTCGGTGCATCACCTGAGATACCCCAAGGAATGGGGAATGGAGGACATTGCCAACGATCTTGTATCGGTGTGTCGAGAACACCACGATGATTTAGACGACTTTGAGCGCTGGCATCGCTACGAACGCCGTCAACACCTCGTTTCTGAAACCGTTTCACAGGCGCAAATGCGCAAGGAGCTAAACTATGGCTTGGCAAACAATCACCTATCGACTGACTTCCGACTGCCCGATGCTGATGCACTGCGGCCAGACCGCCGACCCGCTCAACCACTGGTCGAAACAGATGAAGGCCATTTCTGGCAAGCGCAAGAAGACGGACGCCGATTACGAGGAGCTCGCTAAGATCGAGTTTTTCGCTGCGCTGTACATCGACAAGACCGGCCCAATCATCCCATCGGCCAACATTGACAGCATGTTGGTCAACGCGGCCAAAAAGCTGCGCGAGGGGCCGCTGGTCAAGTCCGGCGTGTTCTGCCTCAAGAACGCCAGCCTGGAGTATGACGGCCCGCGCGACCCCGAAGGTCTGTGGACTGCTGAGACATTTCGCCACGTTGCCATCGTCCGGGTGCAAATGGCGCGGGTGGCGCGTACCCGTCCCGTGTTCAACGAGTGGGCCGCCGACGTGTCGCTGAACATCGAGGATAGCCTTGTCAATCCCGCACAGGTTGACGCCTGGATGAACGTGGCCGGCTCGCAGATCGGGCTTGGTGATTGGCGGCCACAGCACGGCAGATTTAGCGCTGTGCGGGTGTAGCATGGCCCGGTGGGGCAGGGCTGGGCGCTGTCCGGCGTGGCAATGCGTGGCAGGGTTAGGTCTGGTGTGGCCTGGATAAATGCTATCATGTTCATGGCGCGGCAGGGCCAGTCCAGGTTCGGTTAGGTCCGGTTCGGTTGTGCCAGGCGGGGTTCGGTAGGGCACGGATCGGCAGGGCATGGCGTGGCATGGAAACATAGCCATCATATTTTTGGCATGGTTTGGCGCGGCCCGATATGGCACGGCGTGGTCGGCTCAGGTATTGCATGGTCAGGCTTGGTATGGACATTTGAGTAAAACCGCAGTCCGTGTTATCATGTCTTGTGCGTGGCATGGCTTAGGTTAGGCTTGATGTGGCACGGCGAGGCATGGAAGACGTGTATCGAAAGATACACGTCTTTTTATGCGATCTGCATGTTTTCTAGTGCCGTAATCAATAAAGAAACTTCCTTGAATTTCAAAGGTGCGAAATACAGCTTGCCCTCGCCGTCCACCACGACAAGCGGCTTGCGTGCCACCAGCGCGCT
>CAYRCZ010000038.1:0-1529 GCA_964423055.1 Candidatus Woesearchaeota archaeon | reverse complement strand
GCGATTTTATCGCCTTCTTTAAGCTTAACAACTCGTACTCCTTGTGTTGCTCTTCCCATTTCACGAAGCTCATCAACTGAAATACGTACAACCATTCCTTGTTTAGTTGTTGCAATTATCGAAGACTCTTCTGTAACTGGTAATGAACGTATAACGCTACCATTTTTATCTTCTGTTCTAATATTAATTACTCCTTTTCCTCCCCGACCAGTCAAACGATATTCGTCAAGAGCAGAACGTTTACCGTATCCCTTGTCTGTTACTGATAATATTGAAGTTTTTTCAGGGTTCTTTGTTGGAACAGGAACTAAAGAAACAACTTCATCTTTAGAGTTCAATTCAATTCCTTTAACACCGTAAGAAGCTCTACCCATTTGTCTAACTTCATCGGCATTGAATCTAATAGCCTTACCATCACTAGTAGTAATCAAAACTTCTTGGTTATCGCTAACTCTCATTACGCTAATCAGTAAATCACTTCCATCAATAGGCATGTTCATTACACGTACTCCAGTAGCGCGAGGTTTAGCAACATCTGAAACTGCAATCTTCTTAACAATTCCAAGTTTGGTTACAAACATCAAGTATCCCTTATCAAAGTCGGAAACAGACATAACACTTGCAACAGCTTCATCTCTTAAGTCAAGAACATTTACTAGAGCTTTTCCTTTACTTTGTCTTTCAGAGGCAGGAACTTCATTAGCCTTAAGCCAATACAAACGACCACGAGTTGTAAAGAATAGTAAATGATCATGAGTAGAACATGATATCATACTAGTTACGAAATCTTCATCTTTCAAATCAGTTCCAGTAACTCCAACTCCGCCACGTTTCTGTTCCTTGTAAGACTTCATGTCAACTCTCTTAATGTATCCAGAGTTTGTAATCATTACAACTACATCTTTCTTTTCAACTAAGTCTTTTTCAGTTATTTCTTCTACATTCTTAATTACCTTAGTTCTTCTTTCATCTCCGAACTTAGCCTTAACTTCATTAACTTCTTTCTTAATAACTTTAAGAATTTCTTTTTCATCAGAAAGTATTTTTTGCAATTCTGAAATGCTTTCCTTAAGTTTCTTTTCTTCGTCCCTAAGTTTCTCAGCTTCTAAATGAGTAAGTTGTTGTAAACGAATTTCTAACACTGCTTTAGCCTGTCTTTCAGTCATTGCAAATTTCTTCATTAAACCTTCTAATGCAGCTTTAGCATCTTCTGCTTTTTTGATGAAAGCAACTACTTCATCAATATGTTTCAAAGCGATAAGAAGGCCAAGAACTAATTCAAGTCTATCTTGAGCCTTATTCAAATCAAATTCAGTTCTCCTTCTAACGACAATTTGACGATATTTAACATATTCACGTATAATATCTAATAAATTCAAAACTCTAGGTTGCTTACCTACTAAAGCAAGCAAGTTAGCGTCAAAACTTGTCTGTATGTTAGTTAATTTATACAATTGATTTAAGGTAAATTTAGGTTCAACTCCCTTTTTCAACTCAATAACAATTCTTACTTTTCCTTTAGCAGATTC
>CAYRCZ010000037.1:0-1631 GCA_964423055.1 Candidatus Woesearchaeota archaeon | reverse complement strand
GAGGCCTTCCGCAGGTAGCACTTCCCCTCGTACAGGTCCGGGTTCGACAGCTTCTCCACCCCCACTGCTCGCCCATTGAACTGCTCGTCCACGATCTGCGCCCACGCGCACTCCGGCACGGCAGAGAGCTTGTGGCCAGTCTTCTGGCGCTCCACGTACACCCGCAGGAGCATGTCCGGGTCGATCTCACCAGTCCTCCACGCGAGGCAGTCCGTGAGCATCTTGAACTGGGAGTAGAGGCCGATCCCGGGTCGGGCCAGATGCTTCTTGTTCATCTGTGGGGCGTAGGTGATGGCCACGTTTGGGTCAGTGAAGGGCTCCAGGATCAGGTCACGGAAGCGGCTGTCCACAGGGACGAACCGCTGGCTCAGCTTCAGGCAGATCTCCGCCCCGGTTTGCCGTCCGAAGACAGCTCCGTTGATGAAAGCCTGCCAGTCACCGGAGCAGTGACTGCGTCTTTGGCTGCTTCCTGCAAAGTGGCAGCCCTCTTCGTCAGAAATGCCCTCAATTTCGCCTGAGGATCCCGAGTGGTCGTCGGAGACGAGGATTGGGCAATCGTCACCAAAGACTCGGCGGCAGGCTTTGATGTTGAGACGGATGAAATCCGGGGCTTTGTAGCTCCCGATGACGATGGCGACTGAAGGTTGCTTTCGCATTGTGCTCTTGAGAAGGCGTTGGACTGTACGACGGCGCTACCCGCTTCGCTAGGAGAAACTCCAACGTAGTGATACAGCATCTCCGGCGTCGTATGGCCCGAGATCTTCATCACGACATGAGCGGGGATGCCAGCCCGCAGCATCTCCGTGATCCGGGTGAATCGCAGGGTGTGGTACGGGACCGGCTTCAGCTCTGCCGGGATGATGCGGGCCATTTGCGGCTGAGCCTTGTGAGTCCCATCCTTCTTCAGCATCTCTGGCCACACGTACACCCCGTAGGCCTTGAACTTCTCCTTGCTCAGGGACCCCTCGTTCCGTAGCCCGTTCACCCACTTCAGCCGCCCAGCCACCATCTTGTAGAACTGGCCGGACGGATCGAGCTGGGTGGTGTAGGTCTTGTGCGGGTAGCGGGAGGCCATCTTGAAGCGGGGGCGGGTGATGGTCATGGTCTCCGTGTCGATGTGCTCCCACTTCAGGGTGGCCACGTCCACGTAGTCCATGGCTGTCTCGTAGCACCCCACCCACGGGATGTACCCCACCCACCAGGACTTGTGCAGGTGGTCGGCGATGCGCTTCCAGTGCTCGTAGGTGATGGCCACCCGCTGCTCCATCTTCTTTGACGGAGGCCTCTTCCACCACGCCAGGGGATTGCCGCTGATCCACCCATTGCGCTTGGAGAAGATGTGGACGCAGCCGATGAGATACCAGACCTTGGAGTCGTTCTTCCCGATGGCCGTGGTGTACTTGACCCACTCCTCAGCAACGTCGGGGGTGACGATCTCCCGATCCCCAACCCAGTCCAGGAAGGGCTGGATGCGTGTCCACATGTCCGCGGTGGACTTCCGCCACTCAGGGGCCTTGGCCTCGTGGAATCGGCGGGCCAGCTCCTTGAATGGGGCGGATGTCTGGATGATGGCGTCAGGGGCCAGCTTTGCGTATCGGCTCATGGCTTCGGAGTGATCAGGTTGTTGATGG
>CAYRCZ010000036.1:0-1671 GCA_964423055.1 Candidatus Woesearchaeota archaeon | reverse complement strand
GTTTCTCCATTCCGGTACTTAGCTATTATAATATCCCTTTCGTTTTCTGTGCTTTCACCCTTATCATTTGTTTCTATTCCTGATTTATAATCTGAATGTAAGAAGATAACCATATCCGCATCCTGCTCAATACTTCCTGAATCCCGCAAATTACTAAGTTTTGGCTTCTGCCCCTTGCCGTGTTCGGTTTCTCTGTTTAACTGTGCCAATACCACTACCGGGATATTCAACTCCATAGCTAATAATTTCAACCCCCTGGACATGGCACTGACCTCCTGCTCTCGGTTTCTGTTCTTATTCTGCTCCGGCTCAACCAATCCCAAATAATCTATAAATAGAATATCCAGTGAGTTTTTATAAATTAATTTCATAGCTTTTGCACGAATATCCGAGATTGTAACTCCTGTTTTTTCACTCATAAATATAGGTAAATGAAACGATTTTTCAAAACCCTGATTTAACTTTTCGGTTTCAATTTCGTTATTTATTGCCGATTTGTCAAGTTTCCAAAAGTCCAAATCAGAAACTATTGACAATATCCGCATAGCTAATTGAACGTTACTCATTTCAAGACTTATTATTCCGACCTTAGTTCCAAAAGTTGCCATATTCAATGCAAGTTGTGCGGCGAATGCCGTCTTACCTACAGACGGCCTTGCACCGATAATTATTATTTCAGAAGGTTTCAGTCCTCCACGAATTTCATCTATTTCCGCTATTCCAGTCTTTAATCCGTCTTCGATATGGCTATCCATTTTCAGCTTCAAGTCTATAAGAATCGCCTTAAACTCCTGCCAGTCGTTTGTTGACTTTATTTCCCGTGCCTTTTTTAGCTTTTCTTGCAGCGCATCCATTTCCTCCAAAACATCTCCGTCTCCAGTGCTGTTTTTTATCTCAAAAAGCAGTCTTTTTATGAAAAGTTCACGAATGAACAGACAATGCGCCTCCAGATTTGCCGTTGAAGCCACCATAGACGTCATTTCAGACACTTTACTGACTAAGGTAGGGTATTTCCCCACCGTGCCATTTTTAATTGAAATTTGGGCATATATGACGGTATCTATCGGATAGCCATCTTCAAACATCTCGGAAAGCCCCCTGTAGATTTCCCTGTGAATGTCGTGATAGAACATTTCAGGCTCGATAAGTCCCTTTGTCCGTGCGAATGCCGTTTGCTCTATCAGGCATGCCCCGAGGACAACCTCCTCGAGTAGTGTGTCGTATTCAAATTTTTCTCTAAACATTTCTTAGAATTGTGCGGATGAAGGTATTGAAACCGTGAAACACGGAGTTGTATTTGTCCTTTGCCTGACGGCTGGCGTCAAGCTCTGTTAATGCCTGTTTTGCCTGTAAGATTGAAAACTCTTTTTTTTCGGCACGGTCGAATATCTTTTTGTACTCAGAAACAGTTAGCTGATTATCCCACATCCGTAGGAACTTGCAATTTTCGTCCAAGTATTTGTTTATGGACAGCCATGATGTATAGAAATTCTCGGAGTAGCGTGAAGTAAACTCTTCGGGTAAGTCCTGATACGATTTTCTAACTTCTAAACCAATTTTTTCAAAATCTTGCGCGGGTGCGTTATTACTACTACTCTCTACTTTAATTTCATTTACTTTACTTTCCTTTACTTTACTTTGTTGAACGGTCGTTGAACGGTCGTTGAACGG
>CAYRCZ010000035.1:0-1787 GCA_964423055.1 Candidatus Woesearchaeota archaeon | reverse complement strand
AAAACCCGACATTCCCTATTGAGGAGTACGAACGGGCGCGCCGGGATATGCCCGCTTGGAAGTTCGACATGTTCTATAACGGGATATTCACGCGGCCGGCGGGCCTCATCTATGACGTGTTCGACAAAGAGCGGCATGTCATAGAGCCGTTTGTCATCCCCTACTACAACCCGCGTTTTCTGGGGCTGGACTTTGGCGGGGTCAATACGGCTGGGATATTCATTGCCCAAATGGGTGACGAATCCTATGTTGTCTATCGTGAATATCTAGCCGGGGGGATGACGGCCGCCGGACATGCCGACGCCTTCCAAGAACCGGGCATCGAGCTAACGGCCTATGGCGGCGCGGCATCGGAAGACCAGTGGCGCAAGGAGTTCACCGCCGCCGGATTGCGTGTCTATGCGCCGCCGGTCTCGGATGTGGAAGTGGGTATTAATCGGGTCTACAAGCTATTAAAGACCAACCGTCTAAAAATATTTAGCACTTGTGTGGGGCTAATCGACCAGCTTAATAGCTATAGTCGCCCGGTAGATGAGGCGGGTAATGTGCTGGAGGGGATACAGGACAAAGAGATTTATCACTATCTGGACGCCTTGCGCTATATTGGGGCACACCTGAGCGGCGGCGCGGCCACTGTAGAGGTAACAAGCTATGCTCAGAGAAATTATTCAACGGCCCGCCAACGGCCGCAACGCCAACGCGCTCATTAACCCGGCGTCCCTGGCCCTGATGCACTGGACGGCCGAAGAGGTAGCCGAGCAGCAAGGCCGCTACGCCGCCTTGCGCGAGTGGTACGACGGCGAACAGGGCGTACCACTGACCGACCGCCAGGAGGAGTATCTAGGCACGTCGGTCTATTTCGACTGGGCGCTGAACTATCTGCGCTTGCCGGTGGAGCTAGTCGTGGAGCGGTTGACCGTCACCGGCTTTGACGGGCCGGCCGGCATCGGCGGGCAAGACGGCCTGATTGATGAGTGGTGGACTTCTGGCCGGCTGGACGCGCTCCAGAATCAGGTACACCGGGCGGCCGCCCGCGACGGCGACACCTACCTGCTCATTGAGTGGGACAAGGAAAACGAGCGGCCCGTCTTTTATCATCACGCGGCCCACGACGGCACGGAGGGGATGAAGGTTCATTACCTGAGCAACTTACGCCGTGAGATGACAATGGCTTCTAAGACCTGGACAGAGAGCCGGTTCAACGACCGGGGCCAGGTGGAAGTCATCCGGCGGCTGAATCTGTATCTACCCGACCGCGTAGAGAAGTACATCGAATCGGGCCGCGGCTGGCAGGTGTTTGAGACGCCGGGCGAGCCGTGGCCTATGCCGTGGCTCATCGGCCGCATCCCCGTCGTACACTTCCGCTGGAAGGACGGCGGCGGTAACTACGGGGAAAGCGAACTTAAAAGCCTCATCCCGCTCCAAGAGGCTATCAACAAGGCCGCGCTAGACGAGATGGAAACGGCCGACAAGACCGGGGCGCAACTGTTGACGCTGACCGGGGCGACGTGGCCGGCCGACGCGCCCAATGTCCGCGCCGGCGACGTGCTGAGTGTATCCGACCCCGCCGCCAGTTGGGGCAGCGTGCCGCCGGGCGACCTATCCCAACTGCGGGAGCGTATCAATGACTACATCATCCGCATCGCCCAACTGGCCCACATCCCACTACAGTATTTTCAGGTGACGGGCCAGATAGCCAGCAGCGCCACCCAACAGGCGGACGATAGTCAACTAGTGGCAAAGGTGCGGAGTGAAGCCGTCGCCCTGGGCAATGCGTGGGAAGATGC
>CAYRCZ010000034.1:0-1810 GCA_964423055.1 Candidatus Woesearchaeota archaeon | reverse complement strand
GCTTTCATTTCAGTAACAATAAGGAACAGTCTGCGCTGTTCATCTACTGTTAGGTTTCGCTTTAGTGAGGATTCATTTGGCATTATTTTTTATGTTGGTAATATGGAGTCCACATTTGCCCTGGGGCAAGTTCAATACACGCCCTTTTATCTATGTAGAAGTATCCACCCGGAGCAACCAATGGCATGGCTGTTCCGTATTCACCATACCCATGCACCTTTAGTTCCTCTTTTACATCCGGGTAACGAGTAACATTTCCAAATCTATCCACTTGGGTTCCAAAATAATATTGCCAAATCTGGAGATTATTTACGTCTGGAGGGGCAGAATTCAAATCAATTGCTTGTGCCTTATATCGTGAGCCCATCTTGATAACTCGCAGAATTGCACCAGTTGTGGGACGACATAGCCATGCCCATGGAGTTTTGGATGCAAGATTTCTCCCAGTTACTACATCTCTTGCCCCAGTCTCAGGCGAAGCTGAATCGGTATGGGACTTTGCATCCATAATCATTCTAGCATACAGATTTAGTTTACTTCCCGGAGTGTAGTCAGTGTAGACAATGTTTGGATTTTTCGGATTTACGTGTGTCCCAATTTTTTCCCCCATAGGGAGTTTGTATCCAGATGCCCAATCCCAAAATTGGAAAAACCACTGTTGCCATTCGTTTTGGATGGGATAATAGTCACCATCGGCCTTCGCTAGTGTTTCAACTCCCCATGAGGCATTAGCTACAGCAGGGCGGGGTTCTTCATCATTTGGCTTATTCTCATTATGCCTAGTAGTTCCAAGAAATATGATTTCGTGTTGTACCATGACATAGGTGGCTCCATCAATTGGAACCTGATACCCTATATCCCGCCTAATGAGTTCACCAGCCTGTGATGGGGATGCCTTTACTCGTACTCCCCCATTTGAGTTAATCTGTAGTGTCCTAGATAGGCTTGCCATCTACTGTAATGCTCCCGTCATTATATACATCAATTTCATGAACTATGTAGATTCCAGTGGGGGGAGGTGTGGTGTCCTGGATGAGAGTGTAGGTTGAAATTGGATTGGAATTATTTGGATATTCTAATGCTGTGTACATCCCATCAAATTCCCCACCGAAAATCTTACCCCACTTCTTGAATGGATTGGTCGGGTCTACTCTATCTGAAACAATTTCGGATACTTGAAACTGAGTACCAGCTTTGAATTGTATATTTGTAGAATTGTAAGTGTCTGGGGTTGGTCGAATTTTTACATCAAATCTTGCCACACAATTATATTTTGCACTTGTCATTATTCACTATCCTCCAATGTTTCGGCATCAATAAATTCATTTTCTTGTTTTGGCTGGAGAAGTTTATTCAATTGCTGGCTCAATTGTTCATTGCTCATGGTGAGCAGTCGTCTACCAAATTCTGCCTGTCCAATTGAGGTTCTCTGAATTTCAACCGCCAATTCGATGGCTTTCAGGGCGTCCTTCATTTCATCAATCGGAGTGGAAGCCAAGAAAGTTCTCGCTTTTTCTATGAGAGTATTTGCGAGGGCGGTATGCTCCTCATACATCTTGATGCGCTCATCAATTACTTTTTCCTGTAGTGCAGTACTGATTTCTGAATCCAGACTGTCCGCCCTAGTCACCCACCCAAATTTATCTCTCCATTGCTCTATGGTCTTGAATGCTGGCTGTTGTCCCTTTTCGTCCAGTGGAAGTGACTTTGCAAACCTATCTGAAATCTTCCGCCCATTCTTATGCCAGAGGTAGAATACCTGCTCAATATAATAATCGTCGTACTTTTCACTTCGTTTACCTAAAGTCAT
>CAYRCZ010000033.1:0-1811 GCA_964423055.1 Candidatus Woesearchaeota archaeon | reverse complement strand
ATAAGTTTATTCAAATATTTGCCAGTTAATATTTTTGCTAAAAAAATTATATCCTCCTCAGGGGTGAATCCACTTGAATATATTAATAGAACTTTGCAGTTTAAAACCTCTTTTCTAGTGATAAATTTTTTACTTATGAATACTTCTATTGGCGGAATTACGTCTCTTTTCTCATTTACTCTATATTGCTCAAACATTAAGCAAATATACCTATTTTGGCTTATTTATGACCCTAAAATTATGCTTAACCTCTCTATGAGAATAGTGGCATATATCTTGGTCTTTTAGCTCCATTAATCTAGTAAGTCCTTTGACTTCGATATTTAGATTTGCGTTTTCTGCTTTCAATATTGCATTTTCAGATTTAAGCCTACTAGAGATAGAAATAGTTTGAGTTACCGAAATAGTAGTAATTCCTAAAATAAAGGCTATTGCAAGACCTAAGCCGACTAAAACGGCTATTAATTCGTTGTATGTTAATTTCATTGGTTTTAATTTAAAGTTATAAGAGTGTCTATATCCGCTACTATTATCTCGGCTTCTGGTTCAATGGTCTCATATACGCTAAGTATCAATTCTCTGACCGCACGTTCACGTTGGCGTATTAGAAACTGACCGCCTTTTGAGTCCTTGATTAGCGTGTCTAGTGTGCGAATGTCGCTTTTTAATTTTGCTATTGCTTCTTTGACTAACATTTGCTTTATATTTTATAGTTAATTCCCTTTTGAGTCTTCATATCGCATTTCCTCTCTGAACTCTATTAGAGCTTGTCGGCTATCATATTCGTAGTCATAGACTACTTTACCTAGTTCTTCAAGTTGTTTCATAAATTCAGTCTCAAACTTTTCAAAATATGGTAAATAACTATGGTCTTTTATAGAGAATTTAGCGGTTTCAATAATCTCTTCGTCTTTCGCATTATCATAAGCCACATTCCAATGTAATTCAACTTGGAAGTCCTGAGACAATTCGATAAAATAGACTTTCGCTCGTACGTTCAAATCAGTGTCAAAATCTGATAATTTGATAGCACAATCTGCGTACCCTTGTAAATATTCTTTTGATAGTTTCATTTGATTATTTTTTAATGGTTAAATCTTTAATATCTATTTCTGTTAAAACTTTTCCTTTATATGGAAGTAATGTTTTTTTAATTTTACATTTTCCACCCATATTACAATTGACTAATTTATACTCTATTCCTTTGTATTCAACTAAAGAATTAATAGGTGGTATTTCAATTTGATTTTTCATTTGATAAAATTTAGTTGGTTAATTAATTGCAGTTGGTAGTATGCTGCTCCACTTGGTTTTATTAGAATTGTTTTATTTCTTCAATTTCTTTTATATTGAAATCTACTGTTATACTCTGACCGTTTTCGTCAACTATAATACAAGCTACTAAGTTACCTAAGAACTCTTTAACTTCTAACCATTGACCGTTAAGATTTTTGTAGTTACTTTTTGTGTTTACTTTTGCTTTTAAATTTTTCATTTGATTATTATTTTATTTGATTAATTACAGTGTAAAAGTAAGCCTTTCAAATTACCTAAAGCTAATTATTTTTACTTTTGGCTATATTTTAATAATTTTTAACTAAACTATTTAATAACTTATTGATAATCAATATCAACTTATTTTACTTTTTCAGGCTTAATCTCATATAAAAACTTAGATACATAGGTAGTTTTACCAGTCAACTGAGCTAATCTAACCGCCTCTTTTATCGCTTCTTCTTCTGAGGCGTGGACAAATTTAGGCACATTTGTATTTTTTACAAACACTCTAAAGCCTTCGCCTAGTTTGAAAA
>CAYRCZ010000032.1:0-1958 GCA_964423055.1 Candidatus Woesearchaeota archaeon | reverse complement strand
GACGATACGATGATCCGCCGCCGCCTGGCCGGCGGTTGACATAGCGACCGGGACCTGCTGGCAGTAGCCACGCCACCCGGCGCTTGCTAGACGCATTGCGGGGATGAAACCAGTCTGCACAAGAGCCCGCAACGTGCCAGGACGTTGCGGGCTCTTGGTTCCAAAACTCGTTGAAAATTGGTGTGTTTACCCTCTTGACAATTGTATAGCAATATGCTATAATAAGACATACCGACAAGTAAAACCACTAGCACTAAGGAGCCACCATGACCAGTTACACCGTCACCCACACCTGCGGACACACAAAAACTTACTACAGCGGATTGTTCGCTGATAACCGGGACGCAGCCGCCAAGGCTAATGCAGCCAACACCGATTGCCAGGACTGCATCGAGTATGCAGCCGCAACCGCTGAATGTGACGATCCCTTCCGCAATCCTGAGTGCTTCGACGCACCATCGCCTCGTGGCAAGATGATGAATATCTACGGGCCGGTACCTGCTCCCAATAAGAGGAAATAATACCCATGAAACAGCAAGTCAACGTCCGCACCAGCGAGGCCACCCGCACCAAGCTCGACAGCCTGACGGCCATCTACGGCACGCAGGCGGAAGCAATCGCCGTAGCCGTTGACCGGCTGTGGCAAGATCACAACAAGGAGCACCGAACCATGAAAGGCAGGCTGTACACCGAACTACGCAGCGACAGCGGCATGGTAAATAGCACCTATGCCGTAACACTGGAAAACGTTGATGCCGAACCGTTCCCTATAGATGAATTGCGCTTTGCGCATCGCGGCGGAAAGGTAAAAGTTGGCGGCGGCTGGCAACCGCTGGAAAACGCCGACGCAACCGCCAAAGGTGTGTTTGAACGGGCTTATGGCCCAATCGACTGGCAGTAGCCCTCGACGTATCCACAGTACAAGGAGACAGTCATGGATAAGTCACACTTTCGGATCATGAACACCGTATTCTACGGTGAAAACTACATCAACCTATATGAGAAGGTCACCATGCCGGACTTTGAAGTAACAATTAATGGGAAGGTTCACCGGTTCATGTTCGACCCCTCCACGGACGACCCCGCGGAGGGAGCAACGCTCGTCGGCGTGAGATACGCCGAGAGCGTGGATGTGCACCAACTGTCGCCGTCCAAGTACGCCGAGCCGGCGGCGTGGGATGCCGCCGCAGCGCATTACGGGCCGAAGAGATAGCCACCAGGGCCGGGACTGACACCGGCCCACGAAAGGAACCAAATCATGTTCAAGAAGTTGTCGATGCGGCGTGAACGCCGCTTTGCGGCGAACAAGGCAACGTTCGCGACGCCTTCTAACCAGTACGCGGAATGCCGCGGGGTAGTCCCGTGGCAAGTTGACATCTTTGTAATATTGGCCGTGCGGCTGCGCGGCCACAAAAAGATTGCCGCCCTTCTCCTAGAAATGGCCTGGTTGTCCGCGTGGGTCATCGGCCCGCCTGATGACACAAAGGAGTGGCGCGAGCGCCACCCGATGACCATCCCCCGTCCGCTGGCCTGGGCCGTTTTCCGTGTAGGCAAAGGGACGTAGCCGGTTCGCAACAGCTAACCCCCCACCCACCGGGCCGGCTCTGCGCAAGCATCCTGCCCACAGGAGCGCAACCCATGATCTACCGCAGCAACGTTCGCACACCGCTAGGGCAATTCATCTTCGCTGTTGACACCACGGCCAACGACGCCAAGAGCGACACGATGACCGCCGCCATTGCCGAGTTCGGATGCGCTGCCGGCCTGCTGCGAGTAGACGAGCCTCAGCGCAGCAACCGGCGCATCACCGCCGCCGTGCAGGGCGGGATGCGTTATGTCGCTGTGGGTTGACGTAATGCGCTACAAGTGCAACTCCACGAACTCACCAACCAGCGCAGGCGCACGTTGCAGCGCACGCTCAAATGCCTCGTTGGCGTCCATGCCCTGGCCGACTGCCA
>CAYRCZ010000031.1:0-2076 GCA_964423055.1 Candidatus Woesearchaeota archaeon | reverse complement strand
ATTCGACAAAATTGTGCAGATATAACTGAAAATCATCTCAATCCGCAAAATATTACCAATGGAATGGTAATAGGAGGATTGATGGCTTACAATAATAAATTGATTGGATCGACATGGGCCTATTACGATGGTGCTGGACAGCAAACATTATCACATTTTTATCATAGCTTAAATCTTTCACAAACGAGTACATATAGAGGTCATTATGCGCTAAATGTCAGCCCTGCATTTGCGGGTTATGTTGGTGGATATATGACGACAGTTCCCTCTCAATGGCAATCTTTGGTGGGTGGTCCAGCATTAACCGGAAGTTGTTGCCATGCAATCATTGGTAGACAGTCTACGGGCCCTTCAGTTTGGGTATTTGACCCCGACTTGATGGGTGTACAAAATCCTGTTCCTGCTACGCCCTTAGTTTATTATAATTTAGATCATCCCACGTTAGGGACGTGGGGACATCCATTGCCGGCAAATCCGATTTACAATATTTCAACGATGATTACAGGTATAGTCTGGCCGACGGGTACGCGATCAATTCTTCTTTTTGGTCGGACTGGTTTAGGGGAGCAGTGTTATGGTGGTACAACACAATCAGGGACTGGTACCTGTAACGATCCCATTTATCCTCAAGACAAAGGTGTTCATGCGTATCCGTATGCCTATTATATGTGGGCGTATGATGCCAATGATTTTCTTGCAGTGAAAAACGGTACGAAGGATCCCTGGGATATCATTCCGTACTATCACGGGCAAATTTCTTTGCCTTTTACTCCAGGTAATAATCAAATCAATGGTGCGACTTATGACTCGGCAACAAAACGCATCTATATTTCCCAGTACTGTGCTGATAATAGCCCCTACTATTGCATGCCAATTATTCATGCATTTAGTGTAACTACTTCAACTACCCCCGACACCGAACCTCCCGTTCTCCCCGCCAACTTCAACCTCTCCGCCACCTCTCCCTCTCAATCAAGTATCTCCGTCACTTGGAACCCCGCGACGGATAACGTGGGCGTCACCGGCTATATCGTCGAACGTTGCCAAGGCTCCGGCTGTTCCAATTTCACCCAAGTTGGCACCCCGACATCTTCCCCCTTCACCGACTCCGGTCTTACCGCCAACACCTTCTACAACTATCACGTCCGCGCCACCGACGCCGCCGGCAATTTCTCCGGCTGGAGCAATGTGGTCGGTGCAACCACTCAGGCTCCCGATACAACTCCACCAACGGCTCCGTCTTCTCTTTCTGCAACTGTCGTCTCATCTTCAAACATCAATCTCACTTGGACGGCAAGCACGGATAACGTCGCCGTGACCGGCTACAAAGTGGAACGCTGTGTCGGAGCCTCCTGCACCAACTTCACTCAAATCGGTACCCCAACCGCAACAAACTATTCCGACACCGGGCTCTCCGCCTCAACCACCTACCGCTACCAAGTCCGCGCAACAGACGGAGCTGGAAACAATTCTCTCTACTCATCTATCGCAAACGCCACCACTCCCCAAGCTCCTCCCATCTCCCAAAACCTTCTCCTTGGTCTCAACTTCAACGAAGGAACGGGAACAATATCAAGCGATGTTTCCGGACACAATCACACCGGAACCCTCTCCAATGCCACATGGACTACCGGAAAGAACGGGGGCGGACTCTCGTTCTCCGGAAACGCAAACTCCTACGTCTCCATCCCCAACGAATCCGACTTTGACCTCACCAACAACTTTACCGTCTCTCTCTGGATGAAAACGGCTTCCTTTGGAAGCGCTTGGGCATCGCTTGTTTCCAAAGGCGACTCTTCCTGGAGTCTCACGCGATACAATACGGCCAACACTCTCGACTTCAACACTTTTTCTCCGAGCGCCAACGATCTCCAGGGAACGGCGAATGTTGCAAACGATGCCTGGCATCACATTGCTCTCGTATATGACGGAGCAACCAAGAAAATTTATGTCGATGGGAACATAGACGCGCAAGCAAGCTTCACGCAAACACTTTCAACCAATAACTTTCCCATCCGAATCGGTGGAAACGCAGAGTATACCGCGGGAGCGTTCAATGGAAGCGTAGACGATGTC
>CAYRCZ010000030.1:0-2171 GCA_964423055.1 Candidatus Woesearchaeota archaeon | reverse complement strand
GCCGCCCTCGTCGTATCAGTAGGGCCGAGGCGCAAAAACGGGGATACCTGATGGCGGACAGTGGCGCACTCATCACCAATGGCACCGCGACGGGGCCGACGAGCGGCGTGCCCAGGATGGCCGGGGATTACTGCTTTGCCGTCGACGGCACATTCAGCGGCGCCACCGTGGCGTTGCAGATGCTTTCCCCTGACGGCACAAACTGGCTGACGATCGCGGACACCGGCCTCACGGCTGAAGGCGCAATGATCGTTACGCTGCCGTCCGGCAGATACCGCGCCTCGGTGGCCAGCGGCCCGCCGTCCGGCATCTACGCGACTCTCAAAGAGGCCGGCTGGCGGTGACGATCGCCCGGCCTATGGCGCGAGGAATCGCCCGCCCGATGGCACGCCCCCTACTTAAGGGCGTGGGGAGGCTGATCTCCCTGGGAGATAGTCACACTCTCGCCCTGGATTACGGGGTGAGCTTGACGCAGCACTACCCGTATCTGGCTGCCTCTATCTTGGGTTGGCGGTCATACAATTTTGGCATCAGCGGCAACACTACCGCGCAGATGCTCAGCCGCATCGCAACCACGATGCAGTACGGCGTCCCCGATGTCGCCACTGTGTATGGCAAAACCAACGACAACTACACCGTCACGACCGTTGCGGAGAGCCCCGCGCCAACATCAACCACGTTTTCAATTTCCAGTAACAGCGACCGCTACACCTCGTCTGAGGGTGGCTGGATCACTGTCGATGGCGAACTGGCGCAAATCCAAAGCGTGTCCGGCGCCGAAATCACTTTGACTTCCCCATTAACCAGCGGTGCCCCGACAGCAGGGGATGCTGTCATGGTGGACGCCGTAAAGAACCTTTCCGAGATCACGGCATATTGGCAGGGGCAGGGCGTCTCGCGCATCGTGGTGTTGCAACAGCATTACCTGAATTGGGCTTCTGGTGGCGACACCACGTCGGCCGAGAATGTATCGGCAGCGGCGTCGCGTGCTGAACAGTTGGAGGCGGCGCTGGCTATGGGGGTCGCCCCGCTTAGTCTATATACGTACATGCGGCAACTTATCGTGGATGGCGCCTACACTCAGGGAGACGATCTCGCGTGGCATGTCGGCATAGGGAACAGTCACTTAAACGCGACAGGCCATGCCGTTTTGGCTGCTGCGCTGGTGGCGTGCATCGTGGCTCAGGAATGGATCGTCGCCGCGCCATCTGGCGCAATCGCATGGGAAGGCGACGAGGTCGGTAACTACTGGGCGCTGGCCGGCGACGAAGCGGGCTATCTAGTCCTCGAAGGAGACGAAGCATGAGCAAGACCATAACGGCGCTAACCGAATCCACCGCGCCCGCCACAACTGACATCTTCGCAATGGTGGTTGGAGGCAATTCCAGAAAGGTCACTCTCGCGAACGCCTTCAAAGCGTTCAATCTCCATCCCGGCACGAACATCCTTGAGCAACGCAACGGAACAAGTGCGCAGATTTCCCGGCTCTATAACACGTACACGAGCGACACCGTTTATGAGCGGTTCGAGATGCTGTGGTCCAGTAACGAGTTGTTTCTTCGTACCGTGCAATCAGGTGGCAGCGCGAGGCCGATGCACATTGGTACCTACGGTAGCGCAGCGCTGTATTTCTACGTCGCCGCAGCCGACCGTTGGTCGATTACCACTGCCGGGCACTTTCTGCCTGGCACTGACAACACCAACGACATCGGGGGCGCGACTAAGCCGCGCACGCTCTATCTTGGGACGAGCCTATATGTGGGCGCTACCAAGGTCGTCGGCGCTCAGGGCGCGGCAGTTGCCGACGCAACTGGCGGCGCAACGGTGGATACCGAAGCTAGGGCAGCACTCAATGACCTGCTTGCAAAACTTCGGACCCACGGCCTGATCGCAACATAAATGGGGCACCCGCAATGCTGACACTGCAAGAAATCCAGATCCTCATGCCTCTGATTGAAGCTGGGTCTAAGAAGGTGCGCCGAAAGATCGGGGATCTGGGGTTCGCCGCCCAATTTGGGCTGGGTCTTTCCAGCGCGCTACCCAAACTGCAACAGATGGCAGACGCGGCGAACGCGTCAGATGGGCAAAGTTCGGAAGCTGATCCGACCCCCACGCCCTAACCTCATCTGAGGGGGCTTGTACTGCGTGGACAAAAATGATTTTGTCCACGC
>CAYRCZ010000029.1:0-2286 GCA_964423055.1 Candidatus Woesearchaeota archaeon | reverse complement strand
ACACACGCCGCCAGGGGTGCGACTGGCGGCAAGGAGGTACAGGACATGACGCAGGAATTAGCAATCTACCGATCAATCGACGACACCATGACGCTTGGCAAGCTGTTGGCACAGTCCGGCTATTTCGCAGACAGCCGGGACGCAGGGCAGGCGGTCGTGAAGGTGCTCGCGGGTGCCGAGCTTGGCTTTGGGCCTATCGCCTCGATGACGGGCATCAACATCATCAAGGGCAAAGTCACGCTCAGCGCCAACCTGATTGCAGCCGCCATCAAGCGCAGCGGTCGCTACAACTACCGGGTGCTCAAGATGACAGATACGGAATGCGAAATCGCGTTCTACGAGGGCAAAGAGGCAATCGGCGTCAGCACGTTTACGGCGAAGGACGCCGCTAACGCTGGTCTGTCCGGCGACAACTGGCGCAAGTTCCCGCGTAACATGCTCTTTGCTAGGGCGATCTCCAATGGCGCAAAGTGGTACTGCCCCGACCTGAGTGGCGGGCCACTGTACACGCCCGATGAACTAGGCGCACAGGTTGACGGCGAGACCGGCGAAGTGATCGACGCACCCGCCCTCCGCATCGTCGAACAGCCCAAGCCTGAGCCGCCCAAGCCCAGCAACGGCGCACAGCAGCAACAGGTGCAGGCCGTCACCTTTCGCAACACTGCCCGCCCTTGGTCGGCTGACATGGCAATCGACGCCATACGCAGTCAGGCCAGCATTGACGACGGCAAGCCGGTAGACGAAGGCTTGTGGGGTGCATTGGTTGGCACCCTGGACAGCGCGCCTTTCAACTCTCAGATGCGCCATGAGCTGGTGGATCAAATCTTCCAAGTCCAGACGACGAAAGACTTGAACCCAGCGCAGCGAAAAGCCATGCTCAAGTGGTCGAAGATCGCCAAGAGCGGGCCTGAGAAGTCCGACCCCTGGGTGATGGACGGTAACGCCATTACCGAGTACAAACGCATCATCGGTGGTCTGTGGATTGAGCAGCCGGCCGATACCAACGATCCTGACGGCTGGCAAGAGATCGAAGCCGCAGGCGTGACCGACGCAGCGCGGTTCTAGCCGCCACACGCCCGCCAGTGGGCATTGTACGCTGGCAAGGATAGCATCATGATTAGGATCGTTGTAGCTGGCGCTGAAAGCATCTCAGGCGCGCCGATGGAAGATGCGCAGATCGTCATCGAAGGCGACAAGCTCACGCCTGAGCGCATGGCACACGATGCCGCCGAGATCGTCAGTGTGCTCTATGACACATTGCCACAAGGGACGTGGAAGCGCCTTGTTGCTGCGATGGCTCTGCGATGGGCAACAACCACAAGCGAGCAAGGCCACATCAGCGCTGCTGAGTGGTACGGATAACACACCCGCCAGTACGCTGGCAAGGATGGCATCATGGACAATTCGCAACTCGCAGCGCTTATGCTGGAATGGGAAGCCGCGCAACGGCGGGCCGATGGACTGGCCGAGCAGATTAAGGTCGCTGTGCTGGCAATCGGCAAGACGCAAGTCGTTGGCAATGTCCGGGCCGCGTTCAGCGCAGGACGGCGCACATTCGACTATGAGACCGCAATCGCCAACGCCATCGAAACCGGCGTAATCGGGCCGTCAGATTTGGAGGCATGGGAAAACGACAATGTCGATTGGTTCGAGGTCGTGCAAGGCGCGCTGCAAAATGGCATCCTAGACGGCGAATATTTAACGCCATACACCAAAACTGTGATCGACTACGCAGCAGCCGCCAAGGGGCTGGGACTGGAAGCGCCAGTCGCCAGCCAGGCTGAACCGACCGTCACGCTTAAGCTGGCGTGATGCCTAGCAGGGGTGCGACTGCGCAACAACGCACGGAGTTATGATGCTACCAGTTTTTACGATTGCCGATATACGCTCGTGGAAGCCTTGCTATGATCCAACCCGTTACCTGCCCGCCGATTGGCAAGGGACGGCGCTTGAGATCCTTGCAGTCGAGGATTGTCCAGCCAGAGATCGCCTGTGGGTGGTGCTGCGCGAGGAGAGCATTGATGCGCAAGCGCTGCGACTGTTTGCTGTCTGGTGTGCTCGTCAAGCCTTAGCGCTGATAGACGATCCTGATCCGCGCAGCGTTGCCGCTGTTGACATGGCAGAGCGTTTTGCCAACGGCAAAGCGACCGCCGATGAACTGGCCGCAGCCTGGGCCGCAGCCTGGGCCGCAGCCTGGGACGCAGCCGGGGACGCAGCCTGGGACGCAGCCGGGGACGCAGCCTGGGCCGCAGCCAGGGACGCAGCCTGGGCCGCAGCCTGGGCCGC
>CAYRCZ010000028.1:0-2300 GCA_964423055.1 Candidatus Woesearchaeota archaeon | reverse complement strand
CGGCGGAATAGCCGGTCCATAATCGCCGCCATCTGCGAAGGCGTCCGGTCAGCGGTGATGGCAGGCGGAAGTTCGTATTCCTTCGCTATGTCCCGATAGGTCTCGGCAATCGAGCCGACGACGACAAGGATAATGCGGTAAAGCTCGCCCTCCAGCGTTGCCGGAGGAATTATCGGCGCAAACTCTTTCTTGCGCGGCCTCCCGCCATAAGCACCCATCGAGCGCCAGAGCACCGGAAGATTTAGGCGAGTACCGCCGCTTTCCTGCTCAACGGGAAGCATTTAGGCCGCCTTTTCTTTGATCTTCTTTTCCCAATCCTCGACGACTTCCTCGAAAATCTCGGGGCCGAGAACGATCTTGCCGCGATAGGGCTCAACGCCGGACAGGTCCATGCCCTTGCCCTGATAGGTGATGGTGACGTGCGGCTGATACTCCGGCCAGTCCCACGATGCGCCTGAGCGGACGATGTTCTCGTGCCGCCACGAAAGACGGGAAGACGAGAATAGCAGCACGATAGCGCCTTTCGGCCCAAGCGGCTCGACAATGCGCGCGCCGCCGGGCTTGACGATCATCTGCCCGTTTTCCTCGCCGCCCCAATCGTCGGAGCCGACCGCCATCCAGTCCACAGGCGTCCGCGAGAAAGCAATCGTAACGTGCAGGTCCGAAGCCTCAAGCGTTTGATCGAAGCCCTGCGCCTTCGCCCATTTCAGGATTTCAGCGCCGTTGAGCACGTTGCGGCGAACGTAGAGCGTTCGAGGTTCGGCGTCCTGCTGGAATCGGTTATTCTGGTTTCCATTGGCGGCACCGGCCGCTGCAAGCGCGGAAAGCTCTGCCTCGGCTTCGCGCGTTTCGATCTTGTGCTGGCCCGGCTGCTCGCTCGACTCGTCAAGCGCCTGATCCAGACCCGGATAAAACCCATCCTCGACCAGCTTGTTCGCCACGCCCTTTGCCAACGCATCGACCGGGATAAGCCCGGAATTGACGTAGGACTGCGCAGCCTTCGCGTTGCGCTCGTTGTTCTCTGACTTTTCTTTCTCGGAAAGCTGCCAGAGCGGGGCGAACTGGTAATAAACATCAGCAGGCCGCGATCCGAGCGAGGAGCGAATAATCGCATCGATGACCGGAGCCTGCGCTGGCTTAAGCAACATCTTCTGCTCTGCGGCGATGCGGTCGTAATAGTTCCGAATATCGCTCTCGCCGGTCGAATTAAGACCGCTCGGCGTCTCGCCAAGAAACCGCGTCACCGGAATATCCGACGCACCCGACAGAATTTGCAGGAACATGCGCACCACGTCAGGCAACGATTGGAAGCTGAAAGACTTTTGCTCCCACTCCTCCTCGCTATCCATGATCGTGGCGTTGATGACGCTCTTGACGTATTCCGCGAGCGCGTAGCGCTTCACGAGCCGGTCGGCATATTCCTTGTCCGCCAGCTTGAGCGTCAGGCCCTTGACCTTGAAAACGTCCGTCTTGGCCTCGTTTATGAGCGCGGCCACACCCTGCGAAGAAAGCGCGGCGTTGCTCATGGCGTCATAGACCGAGCACAGGACCGAATTGCCCCAATGATCGGTGCGGCGGCGGGAAGGCGCGCGAGCGCCGGTAAACCGAACGACGCGCGAAGGATGAATTTCGATCTGGCCGCCGGTTTTCTCGACGCTGATCCGGTACTTTTCAGGGCCTCCGAATAGCGGATCGTTCACGTCCCGAATCCGTCCCTCGGTCGAGATTTCAGACTTCGGCAGGACGTGGATATAGGCCAGCGAGTCCTTCTGGATTTGCTCCGGCACCAGCGGCGTCTCGGGAGCGCCGGTCCCGTTTATGCCCATCACCATGACCGAGCCGCCATAGAGCCGCGCGTAAATCAGCGCCTCAAGCAGCTTCGAGTCGTAGTTCACTCGCTCCTCGGTCGCCTCGATAAGCTCGATATTGGCCTTCTCCGTCTTCCACTCGCGCCCCTCGCGCGTCATGTCGAAGGCAGGAATATCGACAACCTTCCGGCCCCACGAGTCCCACTCGTAGCTCGCTTCGGCTTCTTGATCCGTGAAATTGTAGCGGGCGACAAAGCGGCCCTGCATATTCTTGTCGCGCATCGTCCCGATGCCGCTCGCCATGTTTTCGAGCGTGTCCGAAACCCCGAGCGCACCACGCGCGTCCGCGAGTTTCTTCGTGGCTGATTTCTGGCGAGCCATTCGCTGCTCCTATCGACCGACCCACGATAGCGAGCCGTCATACGTTTTATCACCGAGCATAAGCTCTGTAATCGCCCATACCATAGCATCCGCTCGGTCGGGAGAACCTTC
>CAYRCZ010000027.1:0-2882 GCA_964423055.1 Candidatus Woesearchaeota archaeon | reverse complement strand
ACAGCTTAATGAGCTTGATGGAGTACACCCACACCCACGGGTTGGCGTCCCAGTTGGTGTAGATGGATTGCCAGAGGTCTCGGAAAACCTCACTTGGCGACCTGTCGTCGCATGTAGCGCATCCCTCTACGCATCCACACATCCTCCGCAGGTCAACCCCTTCGCTCTCTGCGTCATCGTCGCTTATCTCCTGCACCCGCTCCACGCGGACTCCAGTGATCTCCAGCGTGATGCGGGAGGCCCAGCGGGGCATGTGGATGGAGGGGCGCCAATATGCAGACTCGTTCGGCAGATTCCAGTTGGCCGCGTGCTCAACCAGAAACTGCTCTCGGAGTTCGGCTTCGGAAACGTCCTTGATGCTGTAGCCGCACCAGTAGGTCGTGTCGTGATACGACATAAGCCCCCACGTCTCCCGCACCCAGAGCCGATCTCCGATGGTGCCGAGTGGTGCATTCCTGTAATCCACCGGGCCGCCGCCCATTGCAAAGAATGGGATTCCGAGACTGTTCACAAAAACAGGCTGCGGCTTCACCGGCCTCCTTGTCTGCGTCTTCCTCCCGTCGAGGATTGCGCGGACCATCTCTCCGTTAAACAGGATCGGTCGTTCCTTCATGATGTGTTCCTCAAATTCTCCCCCACCCACAGTTGGTCGAAACATTGAACGCGGGCAGGGGACCGAAGCCTCCACAAGGAGACCTCGGGAAATTCAGTTGCGCCGCAGGTCCCTCCACTCATCCAGGCTGACCTGCCTCACGTCGATCCCATCCATCATGGCGGCAATCTCGCATCCGAACAGCGGGTCTTTCAGCGGCAACTTCACCATCTCCCTGAACATGGTCTTCCGACCCTCCCTGATGGCGGCCAGGTCGGCAGCGCTGAATATCTTGCGGCGTTCTTTCATGTCTCCACGATCGTAGCTACAGAAGTAGCCGGTGTCAACAGCAGCCTGGCCAGCTCCGCTGCAACCCGCTTGTTCTCAGCTTCAGCAGTCGCCAACTCCCGCTCCAGGGCCTCGGCGAATTCCGCTGGGACAAGCTCAATGGCAGCGGTACGCGGCTCGCAGGTGTACAGGTTCCAGTAGTTGGCGACGTGGTCTCGCTCGGCGTCGGTGCGTGGTGTTTGGGTCATGGCTTCAGCGCCTGATCAACAGGGGTTACGGTTGCGAAGAACATGTCCTTCGGGTCGTCGCAGAGCCTGACCTCGGTGAACTTGAACAGCATCCACGAGTTGGTGAACTCAGCCATGAGGGTCTGGCCAACATTGGGTCTCTTGCACTTCCAGCCGACCACCTTGTACTCGGCGCCATCAGCCAGAGGGGTTGTGTCGAACTGGCTGGAGTCTGGAAACCAGTTGATGGCGTCACCCCATCCACCGCCGACCTTGTAGTCGCCTTTGAGGGGAGGCTTGCTCACAGGGAACCCCCTTCCTTGGTCGCTGGAGGCGGGGTGGATGGTGTGGTATCCCGGATGGAGAACTTCTCGTTGAGGGCACTGTTGAGCGACTTCCACAGGTTGTCCCGGACGCAGGACTTCACACTGGCAGCGATCTCAGTGACGTGGCTGGCAATAGCCTTGCTGAACTGCTCCTGCGCAAGGTTCTCGTAGATGCGTTGGTAGCGGGGTTTCCCGCCGTAGCTGGAGGGCTTTAGGTTGCTATCCACACTCTCCTCGAAGAACTCCTTTGCACGCCGAAGGAGCTGGTCGCGGATGTTGGTGGGCCTTCCGGTAGCCTCGCCCCAAATGTTTACCGGGGTGATAGGGGATGTGAGGATGCGCTCCATCTCCTTGTTGAGGGTATCCGTGATGGCGTCTTGGACGGAGCGGTCGATCTTGTCGTCCACCTTCTCGCGAACGAGTGAGAAGACCGCTTCGTGGATGGACTCGTCAACCTGGGAGAGGATCTTCTCCGCGCAGAGGTTCAGGACCTCGTCCCGGGTGATGCCGAATGGAGTGTTGTTTTCGCTGCTCACTTGCCACCTCCAACCTCAACGGCGCTCGCCTTGTCAGCCTTCGTTGGCGAGTAGAGGAGCTTCTCTCCGAACTCCTTGGCGGCCTTGCGGAGGGCTGGGATAGACAGGATGGTGGATACGCGGAGGTTCTCCGGGGTGTGGCCGGCAGCGCGTGTCTTGAGCTGCTTGAGGATCTCCTTGGGGCAGGTCACGAGGCGTGGAACAGCATCCGCTTCATCCACGGCCTTGCGGAGGGCCTTGAGATTGTCGTCCAGATCAACCTTCACGTTGAGCTTCACAAGCCACACTCCAAGATTGCGCCACTCCGCCTCAACGGAGGCTGTATCCAGGAACTTGTGCATGTTCTTGCGAGCTGCCTTGCGCGCCGCCTTCCTGAAGGCTTCCTGGGCCTTTTCGTAGGCTGCCCAGCGCTTGTCGTTCTTGGCCTTGTTGTCCTCCGAGATGGCTTGGGCTGCTGCTTGGAGCAGTTCGAGCTTCGTTGGAGGAGGGACGACAGCGGAGGAAACTGCTGCCAATGCTTTGTTGTCTGTACTCATGTCGCTACGAGGTTAGCTACGCTGGTAGCTGTAGTCAAGGGGTAGCTGTGATGGATTTGAGGGCGGCGATGATCTCGGCCTGCTTGATGGGTTCGGTCCTGCGGCAACACTCATCAAAGGCCTCGGCAACCTCCCTGCTGTTCGTCCAGAGATCCCAACCCGGCTGGATGCGAGCCCACACAAATTCCCTGCACGGCTCCCCGGGACCAGGATCCGCGCTGAGCCATGACCACGTCGCAAGGCTCCATGACCTGCTGACCTCCACCTTCTGTCGGTATTCTCCCGGCTTGGTTGGGCCAGCAGAGAACGTGAGGACAGTGCGGTCACCCTCCGTGCGGATGGCTTCGGGGGTCTGTGTGGCCAGGAGGGTCAGGAGG
>CAYRCZ010000026.1:0-4364 GCA_964423055.1 Candidatus Woesearchaeota archaeon | reverse complement strand
TTTACGGTATATACTAGAACTACAACTAAATAATTTAAGGAGACCAGCCCTTATGTCAAACAATAAACCTACGGTATCGCTACAGGGGTATATACGCTCCGGTAAGGTACAGGAGGCTATCGAACAGAGTCTAGGCGGTAAGAACGCCGGAGCTTTTACGACTTCGCTTTTAAGCGTCGTAAATACGAATCCGGTTCTTCAAGACTGCCCTCCGGAGAGCGTAATTAAAGCGGCAATAACCGCCTCGGCGTTATCGCTACCTATCGACCCGAATCTCGGCTTCGCCTATATAATTCCTTATAATAATAAGGTTAAGACGAAAGAGACCGTACAGAAAGCCGACGGCTCTAGCTTCGTTCGAACTATCGAGCGTTGGCAAATGACCGCCCAGTTCCAACTAGGCTATAAAGGATTTATCCAACTAGCGCAACGATCCGGACAATTTAAGCGTATTAACGCTACGGACGTACGAGAGGGAGAATACCTCGGACTCGACCGTCGCTCCGGCGAGATTAACCTAGAGTTCGAACAGGACGAGGAGAAGCGATCTAAGCTAAAGGTAGTAGGCTACCTCGGATACTTCCGGCTTCTAAACGGATTCGAGAAAGAACTCTATATGTCCGTCGACGAGCTAACCGCCCACGCTAAGAAGTACTCTAAATCGTTCGCTAAGGGTTACGGACTATGGAACGACCAGTTCGACGTAATGGCTAAGAAGACCGTTCTAAAGCTCCTTATCTCTAAGTACGGAGCGTTATCTACTACGCTACAGGAAGCTATCCTAGCCGATCAAGCCGCAGTAGAAGAAGACGGCTATAAATACGTCGATAACGATAAGTCGATAGTCGATACGGACGACGACGCTTCCGGTAAAGGTAAGTCCGATAAAGAGAACGTAATCGACGGAGACGTAGTAGACGACGTAGACCAGACTCCTAAATCTCCTACCGAAGCCGAAGCTCCGCAAGCCGAGCCGGTCGCCGGAGATCCTCCTAAAGACGAGGCTAAATCTACTACGCCGGTCGAGACTCCTAAAGAAGCACTAGCTCGTAAGATCGCCGACTCTAAGGCTCGACGAGAAGCGGAGAAAAAGTAGTGAGTAGTATTCGTAACGAAGCCCTAGCCGTATCTAAAGGCGACCTCGCTATACTCGACGAGTTTATGGATTCTCTAGGATTTAAGTACTATCCTGGACACGATAATAAGAGCGAACCGGCTAATATGCCTTGGTCTACTCGTTGGTATCGACCCGAGACGGTAGTACTTACCGACGGTAATAAATCTAGTCTATACTTTACGGTCGATATAGCTCAATTCCTTTTTACTAACGTAACAATAAAAAGCGAATAAAAGCTTTACAAGTAAGCGTTTACGATATAAACTAAGATAGTAATAAACTAAATAGGAGACCAGCCCTATGGAACCACAAATAGACTACTGGAGTTATTCTAGTATGTCGGCTTTACTATCTAACCCTCTAAACTTTAAGAAGAAGTATATCCTTAAAGTTTACGACGACGCTATGAGTCCTAGCGGAGTAGTCGGTACGGCTTGCCATAAGGTAGCCGAGGCGTACTTCGGGAACGGCAAGTCTACGGACGAAGCTATCCAAGTCGGTTACGACTATATAGACTCTGTTAGCGAATCGGAGATAGATTACGGTAAGACCGGCTCTAGAGAAAAGATATTAACCGAGTTTAAGCAAGCTATCGGATTCTTCTTCGAGGAGCTTCCGGTATTCCACGAGATACTAGGAGTCGAGGTATCTATTACGACCGAGATAACCGGCGTAGACGGTAACGTATTACCGCTTCCGGCTAAGGCTAAGATAGATTTAGTCTCTAAGAATAAACTCGGCGAACTAGAAGTAGTCGACTGGAAGTTTAGCCGAGGCTATACCGACGCTAACGTAACGGACTTCTCGAAGTTCTTACAGGCGATGTTCGACTATCATATCGTTAAAGAGAAGTACGGCGAAGCTCCGGCTCGAGTAATCTTTAGGGAGTGTAAGATCTCTAAGAATAAAGATAATACTCCGCAGATACAGGACTACGTTATCGACTTTAAAGAAGATACGATCTACGGCGATTTCGCTACGTTCTATAAGCTCTATAACGAGGTTACGAAGTATATTAGCTCTCCGACCTCTATCTACCTACCGAACCCGAACGATTACTTTAACGGTCAAAACTCTTTCGACGCTTTCCGTTTAGGTATTATCGGTACGGAAGCTCCGGTAGCGGTTAAGCATAAGGTCGCTCAAAAGACTTTCGTAGATAAGAACTACGTACCGTCCGCTAACGATCGAGTAGAAAACCAAGCTCTAAGCGACGAAGAAAAGATACGACTTAAACTACAAGAGTTCGCTATGCCGGTCTCTATGGAGGAGACGTTCGTCGGAGCGTCCGTTACGAAGTACACGTTAAAGCCGTCTAGAGGTATAGCGATGAGTAAAATCGCCCGAGTCGGTAACGATATAGCTCTCGCTCTCGGAGCGGAGTCCGTACGTATCGAAGCTCCTATTCGGGGTACGAACCTCGTAGGTATCGAAGTACCGAGTAAGAACCGGAAGCGAATAGATCTCGCAGAAAGCCACTATAAAAAGGGTACGACGCAGATTCCTATCGGTATCGACGTATTCGGTAAGGTCCACTATAAAGACCTCGCCGATATGCCGCACTTACTAATAGCCGGAGCGACCGGTAGCGGTAAGTCGGTAATGCTAAACGTAATCTTAACGGCTCTAACGAAGCAGAATAGCCCCGAGGCTCTACGGCTAATCCTCGTCGACCCTAAAGAGGTAGAGCTAGCTTCTTACGCTAAATTAAAGCACCTCGACCGACCGATCGTTACGACGAACGAGGGAGCTATCGAAGTTATCGACTACGTAGTCGGACTAATGGGAGAACGCTATAAGACGTTAAAGAAAGCCGGAGTAAAGAATATCGAGGAGTATAACTTAAAGAATAACTCCGCTCCGCTCTCTCGCTACGTCGTAGTAATCGACGAGTTCGCCGACCTAATGATGACGGCTAAGAAGTCGTCTACGGCTAGCCTAGATATTAAAGAGCTTACCGAGTCGATTAACCTATTAGCTCTAACGAAGCTCGTCGCCGGTAAAAAGATTACGCAGAAAGACGTAGCCGGAGTTCTATCTAAGCTTAAAGAAGACGCTCTACCGGAAGTAGAGACCTCTATAATCCGTATCGCTCAGAAAGCTAGAGCCGTAGGTATCCACCTCGTACTAGCCACTCAGCGACCAAGTGCGGACGTGATTACTGGCTTGATTAAAGCTAATCTATCGTGTAAAATAGCCTTTATGGTAACTAGCGAATTAAATAGTAGGATTATCTTAGACGAGTCCGGAGCGGAGGAGCTTACCGGTAAGGGAGATATGCTATTCCAAGACCCTAGTAGTAAGAACTTAACCAGATTACAGGGTCTCTATCTATGAGCAAACTAGTAGATATTACCGGTAAAAAATACGGCTACTTACTAGTATTATCTCGAGAGGATAATACTAGTACTGGTCGGGCTTCGTGGCTCTGTAAGTGTGATTGCGGAGGTAAGACTATCGTCTCCGGAAAAAACCTACGTAACGGTAATACTAGTAGTTGTGGTTGTCGAAGAACTCAAGGTCTAAGGACTACTCACGGATTAAGTAAGAAGAAAGACCGGCTATATAATATTTGGCTAGGTATGAAGCAACGATGTTACTACGTTAACGGTAGGTCTTATAAAGATTACGGAGGTCGAGGTATAAGAGTCTGTAGTCGTTGGAAAAATAGTTTCGAAAACTTCTACGTAGATATGAAAGAATCGCACGATAAGCACTTAGCTATCTTTGGTAAAGATAATACTACCCTAGACCGTATAGATAATAATGGTAATTACGAGCCGAGTAACTGTAAATGGTCTACTCGGTCAGAACAATATTTTAATAGTAGAAGTTATAAGGAGAAAATATAATGGGAGGTACTAAAAATGGTGGACAAAAAGTTAAAGCGAAGCTTACTAGAGAAGACCCTGATTACTATCGTAAGATTCGTTCTCAGCGTAAGAGCTATCCTAAGCACGACGGTCAATTCGATACGGACTCGGCGAAAGAAGCCGGTAAAAAAGGCGGAGAGCGTAGCAGAAGACCGAAAGCCCGAAAGCTCTCTAGATAGCTATAAGCTAAAGTTCGAGGATATTAAACCTCCGAAGCTTAAAATAAGGAAGAAAGGTAAAAAATAATATGAAAAAACTACTACTAGGTATCGGCGTAGGAATAGGAGTCGTAACGGCTCTTATCCTCGCTCCTATCGGTTTCGAGCCGGTAGGATTAACGAACGCCTCTAACGGCGACGGTTGTCCGGACGGAA
>CAYRCZ010000025.1:0-4384 GCA_964423055.1 Candidatus Woesearchaeota archaeon | reverse complement strand
TTGTGCAGCCCAAAACTTCCAAGGAAAATAGCAAGAAGAGCGGTTGTCATTTTACTTTTGCTAGATTTATTAGTCACTTTTTTAGTCATAGTGCTGAGATTATACACAATTTGAGCCTAAGAACCAAGAAATACCTTTGGATTAACTGGTATTCCAAAGACATTAACTTGAAAATGAAGATGTGGGCCTGTTGACCATCCTGTATTGCCTTCTGTTCCTATTACTTTCCCCGGCTCTACTTCGTCACCAGTTTTGACATAAATTTGGTCTAAATGGCCATACACTGTTGAAATGTTATCACCGTGATCAATTATTATGTGCCTTCCAAATCCCCAGAAGATTTCACCAGCATAAGTTACTTTGCCTTTCATAGCAGGGGTCACAGGATCTCCTATTTTTCCATTAGGATTAGCAATATCAATTCCAGTATGGAATAAATAAAACGGTGGTTCTGGTTCTCCAAATCCTTGTGTGACTACTCCTCGAACTGGCCAATTAACTTGTAACTTTATTTCCTTAAATAATTGACCATTTGGATAATAGAGCTGAATAGCTTTGGTGAGTGGGTTAGTTTGTACCAATGCATCAGAAACAATTTCTAAACCTGTATGGGTTAAAACTATAACTGCAATAATTGGAACGGAGAGAACTATTAGGAATGCAGAAAGAAGCAATTTAAGCTCGTGTCTGAAAGAGTAAAGTAATAATAAAAAACGTGGATTCATGCCTCAATAGGCATTAAGTAATTATACTATATTCAGAATTAGAAATAATGAACTTCTACAATTTCGTTTTGTAATAAATAATAACTAACTTGGTTGTTTTTCTGCAAAATTAATAACTATTTCAGTTGCTTCTTTTTCTGGATAATCATCCCAACCTTTTAATTCGTAATCTCGATTTTTGTCTAACATATCAATTACTAAAAGCATCCTAATTGCAGCTCTGATTAACATCTGGTCAAAGTTTGGTTGGTCTTTGAAATGATCTAATACTGACGCATCTCTTTTTCTTGGTCCAATGAAATTAGCAAAAATGGCAAGTGCAAGTTCTGGTGGTCCCCAGAATGGAGAGAAATCTATAAATGCTGGTGGTAAGTTTGGTGCAATAAGTATATTTTCTGGATTCAGGTCACCATGAATTAGTTGATTCTCTGTTTCAACTGGTTTTCTTAACTCATATAACTTATCAATATATGGCTGTAATAGTGGATTAACTGATTCAGGTTTATCACCTAAACACATTTCATTAGCTTTTCCCCAAGCAGTGCGATTGTCATCCATTAGTGGATTCTTTGAAATATCTTTTAATGTTTTGTGAAATGCATTTATAGCTTCAATACATTGAGGAATATCTTCTTTTGTTGCATGAGCACCTTCGACAAATGTCCATCCTGTCCAACAATCTTCTGTAATCCATTTTCCATCGATTGTCGGTACACCTTTTGGTATTCTGAAACCGTTTTGAGGTAATGTACTAGAAAATTCTGCTATCCATCCCGCAAGTGCTAGAGAATGATTATTTTCAAGAGATGTTTCTTCAATTGGTTTGAATACAACATTTTGCACACGAAATGTTTCTACTGAACCACCAGGTAATTTAATTTGTTCACCATCTACACCAAATCTTTTAATTGTTTCATTTAATTCCATATTATGATTTCTTTGCTATAAATATAAATTCAGGGCTTTCTTCATTTGCAGTGCTTTTATCCCAATTACCATAAACTTTCTCAATAGAGAATCCTGCATCATTCAGTGAATATTCAATTTCTTGTCTTGTACGGAATATTAAAGTATTTGCGGAAGTTAATTCTTCACCGGATTTCGTAAATAGATAGTGTCCCTCGGAAGTGACTTTTTCACCATCAACCTCTAAAAGTTTTGCTCGATATTCAATGTCACCTTTTTTTGGATCATGAAATACTTTATGGAAGTTTGGTGCATACCAGTCATTGTTGTTTTCTTGGTGTGGATTATTCCACGGTTGAACATCAGGGTTCCTGCTTTCAAATACAAGATACCCTCCATTTTTTAATGCCTTGTTGATAGATTTAAGTGCGTTTTTCCATTGTTCGTCTTCAATATGAAACTGCGCAACATGTCCAGTCATAATTACTAAATCAGCATTAAATTCTTTTAGATTACCCGCATCTCCCTGAAACCATTCAATGTCTAATCCTTGTGAATTTTTTTGAGCTACTTCAAGCATTAACTTAGATGGTTCTACACCAATCATTTTATGACCTTTATTTGCAAGATCGATAGTTAATAGTCCAGTTCCGCAACCAAGATCAACAATTTTTTCTGCGGAAAGTTCTTTTGCTATGTTAAGATAAAATTCTTTTTCGTCTCCTAATGCACAGATTGTGTTATAAACAGCAACTAATTTTGGATCGTAAAATTCATTGTAATCAAATTTAGCATTGCTCATAGATTATTTGATGTTTTTTGATTCATGGAGGTAATCACGTAACTTTTTCTCTTGCTCTAATGGATAGTTATATCCTAAGTCATCAGAAACATCTCGTGCGAATCTTGTAAATAATTCAAAGAGTTTGAAGAAAGCTGTCCAATTTTCCTCAGTATCTGCTCCAGCATAAGTGTGTTTAATTTCTTCCCAAGTCTCTTTATCCAAATACTTTTCAAAATACTTTCCAAAAGCTCCAACATTAACATTCCAATTATTTTTACTTCCGATATACCATTTAATCATTGTTTCAAAATATTCAAAATGTGAGGAGGCGAACATACGTTTCGCAAAAAATAGGCTACCTCTCCATAAGTACTTGGGTACATAAGTTCCATCCCAAAAGAAATCATTTACTAAAGTTAAAAACTCTTCCTCGGTAGGTTTTTTAACTAAATGTTCAGTATGTGTAGGTTCGGAAATATTTGTAGTCATTCCGTCTTTATCGATAATTACTTGATACCCAGAATCATAAGCTGAACTATCAATTTCTTTGTGATCGGTTATTTGAAAGTCTATTCTTAATCTGCCTTCAAACATTACCAATCTTGTTATCCAATGGTCATCTCGAAAGCCTGTTGAACTAGGTTTTTTCGGCCATTTCACCAATATTTCACCAAATGTATCTAACCAATCATCTGAATCAAATTCTTTAAGTGAAGTGACATACATCTCTACGTCATAATCAGAAAAAATATCGACAACTGCTTCTGATGAAACTCTTGAGCTTGTTAAGATTAATGCTCTGACTGACTCTGTTTTTTCAGCCCATTCTTTAAGTTTTTGTAATACAACTTGTTCATTCATACAAATAATTATTTAATTTCCTTAAAAACTTCGATCCATTCACTTTCCTTAAAACCCATTTGTTTATACCATTCATAAGATTTGAGATGAGTATTAGTTAACAATCGAATTGCGGCATATTTATTTTCTTTTCCATATAATTCTACTTTGTCCCATAACATCTTTCCTACACCATGTTTTTGGTATTCTGGTAAAACTGCTACTGAAGCAACAAATAGTTCCATGCCTAGTTCTCTCGTTAATGGAATAGCTAATATGAATCCAACAATTTTATCTTCAACTAATGCAATATAATGACATTCTCCGAAAAATCCTTCTTTTATATTCTCTGTGGCGTTTTCAATTGACCAATGTTCTCCGGCTGCGTTAAAAGTTTGAACAAAAATTTTTGCTATTTCATCTAAATTTTCTTCTCGCATTAACTCAATTTTTATATTCATAAGAAGATTATAGGTAAATTTCTTTGGGATTGGTAGTAATTAAAGGGTGTTCTTTTTCTGAGGCTACAACTTTAAGTGCCACATGATTTTGATCGGAGATAATTAAAGCTTCACCTCTTTCACAAGTTAATAAGTATTTTTGTTCATACTCAGATAACTGAAATTCTTGTGTGACTTTTTTAATTGTGGTTGTATCTTGTCTCATTAAAACTCTTAGTGACGATTGGGAGGCAATTGCCCTGCCGTATTCATTATTTAAAAAGTCATTAGCTTGCTGAGAGATCATTGTAACTCCTAAATAATATTTTCTAGCTCTTCTCACTAAGCCTGAAATAAACCGAGCGCTTTCTTCATGTTGTAAAAGCATCCAACCTTCATCTATTACTAAAATTCTTTTTTGTGGATGTTGTTTAACTTGGTTGCTGACAAATTGTGCAATGACCAGCATCATAATTTGTCTGATTGATTCAGGAAGATCTTTAATATCAAAAACAACTAAGCGGTTATCTAAGTTAATATTAGTTTGAGAATCAAAAACAGATGATAAAGATCCTTTTGTGAACTTTTCCAGTCTAGTACAAAGTTTTCTTTGTTTTAACTTCTTTAACGTTTTATATAAATCTTTCAGTTGAGGAAATTCTGAATTAATTTTCTTTTTGGATTTTGAC
>CAYRCZ010000024.1:0-4941 GCA_964423055.1 Candidatus Woesearchaeota archaeon | reverse complement strand
CCTGGCACTTATGAATTAAACTTTAGAATGCAACAAGACAATATTCAATTTGGAGACAATAATCCGGTTACCACAATCACAGTTAATTCAATACCTTCTTCTACAACAGGAACAACAGGCTCTTCGGGAGGTTCAAGTGGCGGAGGTTCTGGCGGTTCTTCAGGAAGATCTACAACTTCAGGAACAACTAGTGGTGGAAGTGGAAATACTGGTACAACAACAGGTGGAACTGGAAACTTACCTCCACAAAACACTCAAATAGAAAATGAGGAACCAGGAAGTCTAGACGCTAGTGAAAAAGAATATGAATTAAGATTGATTTATTGGTTTGCATTTATAGTTTTATTAGTTTCAATAATATTTGCATTAGTTAAAATAGGTAAACTTGTAAACTTAAAAATAAATCCAACTGCGGATTCCGTATTTAGAGAACTATCTCTAAGAAGCCAAAACTTAAACAATGCATTCCATAATCAAAGCCAATAAGATTTATTAATGGGTTAAAACTATACTGTTTTGAGGAAAGATGAAAATTGAAATTAATATAAAGAAAACACATTTCATATTGATTTTAACATTCTTATTTTTAGCAACTTTTGTTATAGCTTATGGAGGCAATCAACCTACTGTTGTTGGACATAGCATAGGCGAAATTCAAGGTGTTGCACCTAATTGTTTAGCTAATCCTACTCACGCTTCTTGTTCAGCAACAAGCGGAAGTTCTTGGTTGACAACACATGGAGGCCTAGGAAACGTTTCTATTTCTGCTACAAATGCATTTGCTCTTGAAGGCTTTAGGGCTAGCGCTTTTTGTAGAGGCGACGGTACTAACTGCGCCCCAGTTCCTTCACAATATGTGAGGAAAGCTCAGAGCACTAGCTTCTGTGGGCCAGGTAATGCATTTTATTGTGGTGCTCAACCAGTAGATGGCTTAACTGGAACCCCAATAAACCCAGTCTTTGATTTTGCAAATGGAGTTTACAAAGCTGGAAGCACTTCTGGAGCAAATTGTCAATGGGTACTCTGTGCAAGCTAATTTAAATATAGAATTTGATTTCAAGATATAAACATGGATTTAAACGAGGTAAAAGATGAACTTGGACCTGAAAAAATTGTTCAGGTATATGATCCCTCTACTGGAATGAGAGGATTTACAGTAATTGATAATACTGCTTTAGGACCTGCTAAAGGCGGGATTAGAATGACTCCAACTGTAAACGTCAGAGAAGTCTTTAGACTCGCTCGTGCAATGACTTTGAAAAATTCTTTAGCTGGACTCCCTTTTGGTGGTGGAAAGAGCGGAATAATATTTGACAAAGCAGTGGATGAAAGTAAGAAAGACATATTTTTGAAATCTTTTGCTAGATCTTTAAAGAATTTAGTTCCTAGTGAATATATTGCTGGACCAGATATTAACACCACTGAAAAGGAAATGGAGACTTTTGTCAAAGCACATGGAGATTTCAATGCTGCAACTGGAAAACCTCTAGACTTTTGTAAGGTAATAAAGGGAAAGAAGGTTTGTGGACTACCTCATGAACTAGGAAGCACGGGCCTAGGCGTAGCTTGTTCTACTCAAGTTGCTTTGAAACATGCAGGAATTCCTATTTCTAATGCTAAAATTGCAATAGAGGGATTTGGCAATGTAGGTTACTTTACATTCAAACATTTAGAAGAAGCAGGGGCTAAGATTGTAGCTATTAGCGATAGTAAAGGCTGCTTATACAATGAAAATGGATTGTCTTTTGAAGATATAGCTAGAGTTAAGAAAGATAAAGGAAGTGTAACTCTTGGAAAAGGCCGAATGTTACCAGGACATAAATTGTTTGAACTTCCTGTTGATGTACTTATTCCTGGAGCCATGCCTGACGTAATCAACAAGTCAAACATGAATTCAATTAATGCTAAAATTATTGTAGAAGCTGCAAATATTCCGATCCCATTAGATATTGAACAACAATTAAGCAAGAAAATTTTAATTGTTCCAGATTTTGTAGCTAATGCTGGCGGAGTTATTTCTAGTTGGGTAGAATACATTGGAAAGGACTCTAAATACATGTATAAGACTGTTAAAGATAAGATTACTAAAAATACAGAGTTAGTATTATCCAAAGCTAGGAAGGAAGGAATAAACCCTAGAGATGCTGCTAATGAAATTGCAACTCAGAGAGTTAAATTAGCTATGATTAAAAGAGCTAAAAGTTTGAAATAATTTTTTATATTATTTTTAGAAAGGTTTAGGTTGATTGTCTAAATTATTGTTTTGAGGAGGATTAACTTTTGGTTCTTCAGTTTCTTCTTGTAACTTCTTTAGGGATTGTCTTTCTAGATTAAGTTGTTTTTGTAATTTAGCTAGTCTTTCTTCATTTCTTATTTGTTCTAATTGTTTTTGCAAATCAGATATTCTTTTTTCAGTATCATTTATATTTTCTTCATTTGATTTGTCGACTACTGGCACTACAACTTCAGTCTTTGAAGGTTTTACTTTCTTAATTACTTTGGTTGGGTGTGGCTCAACAGGGCCTGATTTTACAGTAGATAATCTCTTTCTTAAAATAACTGTTAAAATAACTAAACCAATAACTCCTGCTGAAACATAGTAGTATATTTTTCTAAATTCCCCATCTTCTCCTATAACTAAACCTAGGATTGGACTTTTCTCTGGAGCTTCTTCACTTGTTACTTCTGTTGTTTCAGGTAATATCTCTTCAACAGTTTCTTCTGAAGCTTCTATCTCTCCCAAAGTGAAATTCATTGTTGCAGAAGGAATTCCTAAAACATATGGTCCAAATGTTTCTTCTTTCATTGTGTCCCCTGTTTCATTATTGATTATTTTTGCTTTAAGTGTAACTTGATCAACAGTTCCGTAATAAGTGAACCTAAATTCTCCGAACTTTCTAGCCCTTCCTTCAAATAATTCTACTTCTTCTCCAGTTTCTTCATTTTGAACTGAAACGCTAATGTTGACGTAAGGATCTGTGTTAAATATAAATTCGGTCTTTTTTACTTCTAAACCTGACACTGCCGCGATTAGCAATAAAAATAAGCCTGTTATCACCAAACTCTTTGAATTAATCATGCTATCATGAATTAGTTTGTATTTATAAGGTTTTTTGGTCTGGACTTTAAGTAAACTCTTTATAGTTTAATTAGAAGTTTAAATTATGAAAAAGATGCATTTATCTTCCGAAAGAGGAAAAAGTGATTTGGGTTGGCTCAAATCTAACTTTAGTTTTAGTTTTTCTAATTATTATAATCCTGAAAGAACAGGCTTTGGAAAATTGCTTGTTTTGAATGATGATATTATTTCCGGGGGCAAGGGATTTATGTCTCACCCTCATGATAACATGGAAATAATTACATTGGTTTATTCTGGAGAATTAATTCATAAAGATAGTATTGGAAATACAGAAGTCATTAAAGAAGGCGAATTACAAGTAATGTCTGCTGGACGCGGAATCACTCACTCTGAATTTAATAATTTAAAAGATAAAAGTCTTGAACTTTTTCAGATATGGATTGAAACTTCTAAAGAAGATGTCATGCCTAGGCACGACAAGAGACTCATTAATTTGAAAAGTAATGAACTCACTAAAGTTGTTTCAGGAAATAAGAATGACTCTACTCTTTTTATCAATCAAGATGCTAAGATCTACTTAGGAAAATTTGACAAAGAGACTAAAATAGATTACAAACTTGAAAAAGGAAAAGGATTTTTTGCCTTTGTTATCGATGGAAAATGCTTAATTGAGGGAAGTAAATTATCCCCTAGAGATAGCATAGAAATTTATGATTTGAAAGATATTGAAATTTTAGCAAATAAAGGACTTTACTTAATGATTATTGAAGTTCCCCTATAAAATTGCCCAAAAAAATAAAAAAATGGGACTTTAAGACAAAAAATTATTAATTTTCTGCAGGTTTTTCTTCTGCTTTGTCTTCTGAGTCTTCTGAATCATCAGAGTCATCAGAATCCCCAGACTCGTCAGAGTCGTCGGAATCATCTGATTCTTCTGAATCTTCAGACTTTTCGTCTTCAGATTCATCTGAACTTTCAGATGTTTCTTCTGCAGAAGTTTCGGATTCAGTCTCAGACTGTTCCGTTTCTTCGGTTTGTTTATTTTCTTCTTCCATTTTTCTTTTGTAAAATGAAAGTATAAAAGTTTTTGCTTTTTTCATAAAAAATTTTAGGAACGTTTATTAACCAGTTTGACATTTATTTATTATGAAAAGATCAAACAAAACAAAAATGAGCGATTATTGTGAAGATTGCAATTGCGGAAAATCTAAATCTTCTGCTTGCGGTGGAGCAGTTTATGGATTAGGCTTTTTAGGTGCAACAGTTTATTATGTTTCTACAGCTTCTAGCTTTGGAGCAGGAGTAGTAGGATTCTTGAAAGCATTAGTTTGGCCTGCTTTCTTAGTTTACGATTTGTTTAAGTTCTTAGGAATGTAATTTTATTGACTTTGGAAATATTTTTCTCCAATAAATGATAATAATTCCATTAAATTAGCTACATGATCTTCAAATTCATTTTTAGTTAATAATTTACCTTCATATTTCATTAATTTGTAAGCATCTACTAATTTATCAAATCTTTTTGATAGAACTGTTTCTTTCAAAATGTCTTTCATAAAGGCATAGTAAGCGTCTACTGTTAAAATCCTGTAACCTTTTTCAAGAGCAAGTGAATCTAGGAATTGAGTCAGACTATCAAAAAATAGAGTAAATCTTACTTCGATATGATCTTTATCCATTGGGACAAAAGATTGCACGAGTAGCTTTTTTGAAGCTAGTTTGTAAACTGCGTGGGCAATCTTCTTATCAGTTTTTACCTTTTCTACAAACCCCTTAGCAAGATGTTCTTTGAAGTCCATTATGTTAATTAGAATCTGAGTTATATAAATCTGTCAAGATGGTAGTACGCCCGTCCCGAGCTA
>CAYRCZ010000023.1:0-5001 GCA_964423055.1 Candidatus Woesearchaeota archaeon | reverse complement strand
TTAGAATCTGAGTTATATAAATCTGTCAAGATGGTAGTACGCCCGTCCCGAGCTATCCTAAAGAGTTTAACACCCTGATTAAGTTTAGTTAATCTATTGTTTTGTAGACGTTGAAGTATTTATATTTTTCCTTTTTTAATAAAATAAAAAACAAAAAAATAAAACGGTTTATCTTTTTTCTACTTCAACAGTTAATAGATGACGTAAAGCTTCGTATTCCTTAGATCCTTTATTGTAAACCACAGAATCATTTATATTAGGAACAGATAATCCGTTACCATATGCAAATCTCTTTACAGTAATTCCATCCATAAACATTGAATCTGTACCATAATGAGGCTCTATTACAATATTTTCTGCAGTTGTTACAAAAAGATCTCTTGATTGAGTAAGTTCAACAGGCTTAGGCTTATTGCATGCACCTAAAGTCAAAACTCCGCCAGCTAACAAACTAGCTAATGTTTTATTCATATTATACAACTAATCCTCCTTTCACTTCTAAGTAGATAGATGTTTTCTCTCTAATTGCAGCTATATTCAATCTGAATTTTTGTTCTTTCATAAAAAATCCACCTAAAGAGCGGATTTAAATAGCGGTGGTATTGTATAATACCATAAAATGACTATTAATCTTCAATACCTAGAAGAACTAGGCTTAAGTCAAGGCCAAATTGAGGTATTTAGTGCTGTACTTGAATTAGGCTCATCTACGTTAAATAAAATACAAGAAAAAACAGGGATAGAGAGACGTAATATCTATGATATTCTGAATAAATTAATAGAGAAAGGATTTATCTCCTATACTGTAGAAAAAGGCAAAAAAACCTATCAGTGTACGCATCCTAGTAAAATTTTAGAAGAAGTAAAGAAAAAAGAGGAACGTCTAAAAGAACTTGAAAACAAAATACCTGAAATCAAGAGCCTTTTTGATTTATCAAAACCAGATATTAGAGCAGAGGTTTACCGTGGAAATGAATCTATAAAATCTCTATTTGATGAGATAATTACTACAAAAGAATCCTTTTGGATGGGTGGGAATAGCTTTGAAAATTATAAAAGTGTTCCCGAAAATCTGCAAATTTGGTTTAAACATTGGATGCAAAGAAGAAAAGAAAATAATCATGTAATGCATGATCTAGTATCTCATGGTACTTACTTAGAAGAGTTACCTCCTAAAGATACAAAAAAACACAAAAAAGAGTTATATCATTACTCTGAACTTCCAGAAGGTTTCTATACACCAATGGTCATAATTATCTTTGGTAGTAAGGTTGCACAAATACTCTGGAGTAAACAATCTTTTGCATTTGTAATAGACTCAAAAGAAATAAAAAATTCTTTCATGAAATACTTCAACTACTTCTGGAAGATAGCTAAGAAATAATGAGGCTCTCATTTTGAAGTTTTTTGATTAAACTTGGGTTCCATATCCATAAGACTTTTTCATCTTTTGTTATGAGTATCTTTCCGCCATTTACTAAGTAATCAAGGATAAAGGTAAATGTTTGGTACATCATTTTCTTTGGTAGCTTATTCCATAGTTGATATTTTCCACATTCTCCGGAGTTTTCTCTAGCTGTTTCTTCTACCATTAGCACAGTGTCTAGTCTTGGATATCTTAGTATTTCTTTTGCTTTCATGTTATATCTATTGATATAATGCATATATTTAAGTTTTTCCAATAAAAATATAAACTTGACTCGCCATCTCTTGTCTGCGAACAGACAAGAGATACATTGTGTAATCAAAATACAAAGGTTTAAATTGTCTTAAGACATATGTTTTGTATAGGGAAAAGGACCTGACGAACCCCACGCTTGACGTGGTTATTAGGACTGACGGACCTCCTTACCTATATTTTCTTTTCACCTTTTAATCTTTCAACATTAAGTAAAGTATCTAAAACTAGGTTTATTCTATACTCAAATGTATCTTTTCTTAATTGACTCTCTCTAACTACTTTGATATTAGTTCCATCAACTATCTTAACTAATTTCTCAAAATTAATATATTGGTTATTATCAACTGAAATAAATATTAGACAATTATCATGTTCTTTCAAAAATTCTAAAATATCTGAATAAATTTCTGGCGTGCTAGTTGTTTTTCTAATCTTAGTTTTCTCCGTGTAAGATAAAACCTTATTCTTTTCAATTACTTTTTTAATAGAATGAATGTAAGCCTCTTTACGTTTTAATTCTCTGTAATGTGCGAACTTTGAAATCTTTGGAAGAAATTCTTTTATTTTGTCATTTTTCATAATAAGATATCCTAAAAAGTTTTCAGAATAATCTATGAAGATATAGTAGTCAAATTGTTTTGCTCCCATTTTGTTTTTCCGTCGATTAAGTTCTTAATTTTATTGGTGTTAAACTCTTTACGTACGCCCTGGTAGGGAATCAACAGCCTTTTGTCGTCGACAAAAACGCTAAAATATGACGCCCGTCCCGGGAATCGAACCCGGCTCTTGGCCGCGACAGGGCCATGTACTAACCGATATACTAGACGAGCTTGAAATTGATTGATAAAAATTGTTTTTAAACCTTTACTTTGAGCAAGATTTAAATATGATACTAGAGTATATAGGTTATGAAAAAAAGAGTGAGTCACCACAATTCTAAGGCACATATGCACATGCATAATCATTCTGAAATGCACATGGAACACTTTAAACCAGGAGACTTGAAACCTTACGCACTAGGACATGCTCTTGGAATGATGGCTATGATAGTTCTTGTATTTTATGGATTGTTTGTTTGGTTTAGCAATTTTGATACTGCATTTATTGTTGCAAAATACCCTATTGGATTTTCATTCTATGATTGGACAATACTTATAGGATTATTACAGAGCTACGTTATGTTCTATGTATTGGGTTGGTCCTTTGCTAGATTCTATAATAGCGTTTAAATTTTTTTAGGAAAAAATTAAATAGGCATTTTAGAGAGTTTTTTTATGAGTTTAACTTATAAGGTAGTAGCAGGCCATTTAACAATTACTGATGGTTGTGAAATTTCTACTAAGGAGAGCAATATAATTCTTGCAACAACTTCAACTGGAAGAGAAAATACAGGACTTACTAGTGAGATGGATAGAAATCTCAGAGGAACTAGCGATCATGAATTAGCTCCTAGAACTTTACTGCATGCAAATCTTGCAGCTATTCAAGGATACTATTTAGACCATGCCTGCGATATTAATCTTAAATGTCCTAGATGTCAGAAAATTTATCAAGTCACTAGGGAAGATTTGATCAGAGCAATAGGCGAATAATTTATCTTAGAAGTTTTTTCATACAATCTTCTGAACAACAAGCATGGAAGTCTTTCCTGCAATCATTACAAATGAAAATAAGTTTGTTACATGACTTTATTTTACAATTTCTATAGATATCTGATTGAGTATTACAGTGTATGCAGTTATTTATTTGTTTTTTATCTTGACCTATTGGTGAAGAAAGACGATTATCAAAAACAAAACATTGCCCTTCCCACACATCTGTATTTGGAATAGCTTGGCAGAATTTTATTATTCCTCCGTGTAACTGGGAAACATTTGTGAAACCTTCTTTTACCATGTAAGCACTTGCTTTTTCGCAACGAATTCCACCAGTACAATAAGTAAGAATTTTTGTGTCTTTTGGTAAATTTAGGTTTTTTACAAATTCGGGGAATTCTCTAAATGTTCCAATTTGAGGAATAATTGCTCCTTTGAACTTTCCTACCTGGGACTCATAATCATTTCTTGCATCAATAATTACAGTGTTTGGGTCAGAATATGCTTCTAAAAATTCTTTTGGTGAAACATACTTACCTACCTTTGTAAGATCAATTTCTTCACCTAATCTAATTATTTCTTTTCTTACTCTTACTAGCATTTTATCAAAGGGATTTTCTAGACCATATTCTATTTTGAATTCAATATCTGAAAACCTGGAGTCTTTTTTTAATTCATCCATATATTTGTCTACTTGTTCTTCTGTTCCGGCAACTGAACCATTAATTCCTTCGTTAGCAAGTAGAACTTTTCCTTTTAGACCAAGATTTTTACAAAAATCAAGATGAGTTTCTCTAAGTTCCTTTGGATTCTTTATTTCTACAAATTTGTAGAAAAGTATTATTTTTACCATAAATTAAGTGAATTTTGAGCGTATTTATGCCTTATGCCTGAGGTTTTAAATATCCTTAACTCTTTTGGATTTTTAGATGGTGATTGAAAAGATAACTGGCTTTGTAGATTATGTTTATTCTTTACCTTTGATGTACCAGAATATATTCACTGTTGCAACATATATGATCCTTATTTTTATATATGCAATATTTATTTGGAAAGTCTATAAATTAATTTCAAAAAAAGATGTTATTTCTCTTAATTTGAGACAATATAATTCAGTTGATCACCCTTCATTGAATAAACTACTTGCAGGAATCCTTTATTTTATTGAATACCTAATCATACTCCCATTCTTAGTATTATTTTGGTATATTCTTTTTGCATTGGTATTGGTCTTATTTTCAGACATTGCCTCACTAGAACAAGTATTACTTTTGTCTGCAGCAGTTGTTGGATCAATAAGATTACTCGCTTATTACAACTCTGAAATTTCTGCTGAAGTAGCTAAGTTATTACCTTTCACAATACTCGCAATAACTTTACTCAGTCATAAACTAATTGACTTTACAAGATTGAATGAATTTACAGGAAATATGCAGGAATCAATTATATTCGTAGGATATGTTTTGTTGTTCATTGTAAGCCTTGAAGTAATACTAAGATTCTTAGATTTGTTTAAGAGAATAATTGTTGATGATAAAGATTAAAGAGAATTATCTTTAAGTCTTTCTTCTATTTGTTTAATATGAAGTTTGCCTTCTTGTTTTATGGTTGATTTCTTGAAATTGTCTCTTACTAACATACTTGCAATATAATCTCCCCCTAAGTAATGGGGCATTATTACATAATCTGCTCCATTTTTGTATAATTCTTGTGCATTATGTATTT
>CAYRCZ010000022.1:0-5173 GCA_964423055.1 Candidatus Woesearchaeota archaeon | reverse complement strand
CCGAGCCCGCCAGGATCGCGTCCTTGTCGTCGGCCGGCGTGAAGCCGTTGCCGGTAATCTTGTCGCTCGCGTTCGGGCTGATGCTGAGCCCGGTGCCGGCCGACAGGCCGGCCGCAGCCAGCACGATCGTGTAGACCAGGCCCGCTACCGTCGCCGGCAGCGTCAGTACCTTGTCGACGCCCGTCACGATGATCAGCGCGCCCGAGTCGGCCGCCGTCAGCGTGTAGTCGGCCGACTTGGTCAGCACCGGCATCTTCCTCGCCAGCGCGCCGTTCGCGTCGAGCGTCGGCAGCTGCACCCAGCTCGGCGCGGTGGCCGTGCCGGCGTTGACGTAGTACACGCCGTTCGTGGTGTCGAGCAGCATCTGGCCCTTGGGCGCGCCCCGGTAGCTCGCGTCGACCCCTGGCGTGGTCTCGGTGACCCCCAGTGTCGGGGTGGTGCCGGTCAGGCTATTGGTGTCGACCGTGATCAGCCCGACCGCCTGCTTGCCCCGGTTCCCGCCAAAGGTCAGCGTGATGGTGCCGATACCCGACGACAGCGAGCCAGCGGCGGCCGTGATCTCGCTCGCGCCCAGCGAGGCCAGCGCCTGGAGCGCGGTGTTGATATTGGCGATCAGGGTGTTGTTGGTCGCTGACCAGGTGATCGCCGCCGTGATGAAGCCCTCGAACTTGAGCTTGAAGGTGCCGCCGGTCGGCGTACCGCCGATCGTCAGCGTCTGGACCTCGTCGGTGCCGTTGACCGGGGCGCCGGCGATCGCCAGCACTTCCTGGTTAACGCCTTCAATGATGCCCATAGGGTTCTCTCCTTTGGATAGGGGCGGCGAGCTGCCCGCCGCCCAGCGTGCCCTACAGGCGGACTAGATGCCGGTCACCGTCGCGAACGCAGCGGCGCGGTAGATCTCGAGCGCCAGGCGCTCCTCGATCCGGATGGTCTGCTGGTTCTTCACGAACTGGTCGTTGACCCAGCCGACATCGATGCGCATGCCCATCAGGCGGCTGATGTGCGAGTACATCACGAAGTCGCCGAGCAGCGCGGTATTCTCGGTCATGATTGTCGTCTGCACGATCGGCAGGCCCCAGATGCGCTCGGGGCCGGCGTCGGCCGGGCTGCCCCAGATGTACACGCCGTCGGCGGTGCGCAGCAGACGAATGTCCTGCCAGTCGTTCGGGTGGAAGATGGCGCCGGTCGGGTCGGCGAACCCGGTGTACCGCACCTTGGTCATGGCCTTGAAGACCGCGTCCGGCACGGGGTCCGAGCCCTTGGCCTGGGTCTGGATGCCCGACTTGTTCAGGAAGCCAAGCAGGTTCGGCGAGACGCCGTCGCCATTGACCAGCTGATCCTCCTCCTCGAGCAGCAGCATCAGCTGCAGCCGGTTATCGATCACCGCGCGGATGCTCGGCACGTCGTTCAGCTGCTCGTCGGTTACCGGCAGCACCGTCGCGATCTTCTCGACCGTGTTCGAGCGCTCGGTGAACGCCAGCGCGCTCTCGGGCTTGGTGCCCGACTGCGCGACCGCCGCCGCGCTGTTCGTGAAGGTGGTCTCCTCCATGAACTTGATCACGGTCAGCGTGGTCGTGTCCTGCGGGATGAGATCGGCCACGACCGGCCGGCGCTGGGCGCTCATCACAACCTGGCTGGTGCGGTTGTTCGGCGCAGCGAAGCCGGCCGAGGTGGTCATGGTCGTCTTGGCCTCGCGCGCCCCGTAGAACATCTCCTTGGGGTCGATGTCGCTCATCTCGATGCCGAACTGGCGACGCGGCGCGCCCTTCGTGCCGATGTACGCCTGGTGCTCGGCGAAGCGCTGGCCGAGCGACTTGCCCGCGTTCGGGTCGGCGTCGCGCACCCGGCCGGCCGGGCGGTCGTCCTGCGGCGCCGCGCGCCCAGCGTCGAGCGCGCGCTGGTTGTTCAGCGCGATGGCCTCGAGCCGGCTCAGCTCGTCGAGCTTCTCGCCCAGCTCCTTCAGCTCGCCGTTCAGCTGATTGGCCTCGCTGGCCTGGTCAGCGGTCAGGGTGACATCGGGAAAGCCCTTGAACAGCTCGGCCAGGCGCTCGCGCTTGGCCTGCATCGCCTGCGCGACCTCGTATTTCTGCTTCACAGTGTTACTCCGTTGAGGGTAGCCAGCGTGTGCTGGTATTGTGCGAATAGACGCGAGAGGGCCGCGGCGTCGACCACGCTGGGCGCGGGCGCCGCCTTCGGCTCGGTCGCCGCCAGCAGGTCTTGCAGGGCGCTTGTCGCATCCGTCAGGGATTTGACCGCGTCCTCGATCCGCTTGCGGCTCTCGCCCGACAAGACGCGGCCTTCCTTAGCACGCAAGGAAGCCAGCGCGGTCAGGCGCTCTTTATAGGTCGCGACGGCAGCAAGCACCGCCGCGTGATGGTCGTTCAGGGGCATGCCGGTCTTGGCACCGTCGGCCGATGTCGCTGGGTTCATGCCCCATGTGACATCGGAAACGTCGAATAGGTCGGCCGCGTAGAGGTTGCGCACGAGCAGGCCGCCGTCTTCTTTCGGCTCCTCGAAGTCCCAGCGCGTGGCCTCGTAGGCGTAGCTCATCTCCGTGATGGCGCCGGCCTTGAGCCCGGCCAGCACTTCGTCGGCGCGCGGGGTGGTGAGATACGTGCGAGTGACCGCTACGCCGCCGGTCGCGTCAGGGGCATACGCCTTGACGGCTGGCGGCAGGTCGGCGGCTGCGACCTCGAACAGCCGATCGATGGTGGCGATCGGCGGATCCTGGCTGCGGTGCTGCCAGAGGAACTTGGCCCGGTTGCGGCCATCGGCCGTGAAGTCGCCAAACAGGCCGGGGTGCGAGCGGTCGCGCATCATCCAGCCGTCGCCGGCGTCGAGGTTGCCATGCACCGCAAAGATGCCGGTGACCGTGCGCTCGCCCTCGAAGCCCATCACGGCGGCCTTAATGCTCTTGTATTCCATCGGCATAGCTCTAGTCCTCTTTGAGCACTGGCAAGATTGCACAGCGGCAGTTTGGATGCGCCGGCGGAAACATCACCCCGCCGTCAAAGGATTGGCCCATCGCGGCGACCTGGCCGTCGAGCGCCGCGCACTCGGGGCAGGTCTTCTCATCCTGCGCGGTCAGCCACTCCAAACGATCCACGACACCAGACACCTGAAATGCGGCAATGCTGCCGAGCGAGTAGGCGCGCGTGGTCTCGGTTCGGGCGATAATCGCCGCCCGCGCGGCCGAGCGCGTGACGCCGCTCCGCTCCAGCTCGGCGGCCAGCTCATCGATCGTCCAGCCCTCGGCGGCCTGGCGCCCGACGAGCGCGCGGATCTCGTCCTTGGTCGTCTCGGCGACACCTTTGACCTCGTCGGCCAGCGCGTCGAGCACGTCCTGCACGAACGGGTTTTCCAGGTCCCACTCGACCGGGATGCCGAGCAGCGAGGCATCGGCAAAAGCCGCTTCGAGGATGAGCCGGTACAGGCGTTGCATCAGCGCGGCCAGGCCAGTGCCGTCGTCTAGGCTGTCGGTCGGGTCGGGCATTGGCACAACAAAAGGCCCTGCCGCCCCAAGAGGCGCAGAGCCTAGTGAGGGACAGGGCCTAATCGATGAAGAGGCCGTCAGGTTGTTCGTGCGGTTCGGGCGCGGCGGTCTTATGCACTCCGAGCAGCCGCCGCGCTTCCCCGCTGCGTAATCAAAGTATTGGTGCCGGTGGTGGGACTTGAACCCACGACCTGCGGGTTATGAGCCCGCCGAGCTACCACTGCTCCACACCGGTCTAGGAAAGAAAAACCACTACCCGCCCGATCTTCCGTGCGCGCATCGCGTGGCGTGTGTGCGACACTCCCTCACCTGCATGCGACGCGGCAATGATCACGCGGCGCAGATCCGCAGGCAGGCTGTACCAGTAGCTATTGAGCGCTTCGAGAACCGCACGCATCGCCTCGATCACAGCATCATTGGGAGCGCTAAATGTCTCGAGTGCGCGGAATACCTCGAATGGGTTGCTGCCCTCAGACTCCATACCGTCGCTCCAAGTACCGCACAATCATCAGCAGTGCCGCCTTGAGCACCCGCGCGAAATCGCGCATCTCACCATTGACATTTTCTATTGTAGCACGATCGTCAAGAGATTGCATCAATGGTTGGCCCCGCACTGCTCTATTCACTACGCACTGCCGCAACCGCCGCCCGATACTCGCCCTGCAAATATGCCCTGACCTCGCGCTCCATGCGCCGCTCGAGCATCGCCACCGCCGCGCCGTCGCGGTCTTTTCGCTCTTTGCCAGCCCCAGCCGCGCCGGACGCCCCTGCGGGGCTGGTGGTGGTGGTGGTCGCTGGCGCGTTCGCGGGCTTCGCAAACACCTCATCCCCGCCCGGGCGCGGGCCGTACCCGACGGCGGCGCGGAATTCATTCAGCGTGAGGCCGCCGGCCGTCCAGTTCTCGCGCGCGCGCTTCTGCGCGGCGTCGACATCTTCCTGCAGCGCGGCTACGGCTGACAGGTCGTAGTGCAGCCGCACGCGCTCGCTCCGAATGTCGCGCTCGTTCTCGAACTCGGGCAGCAGCGCCCAGGTCCAGAACGAGCGCCACTCCTTGAACGCCGGCGACATGGTCGCGTCCCAGAAGCCGGCCCAGGCCTCCGAGAGATTGCTGTAGGTCGCGCGCAGCAGGCCGACGTAGGCATAGACAATCAGCGGCGGCACGCCGAACACCATGCAGATGCGCGACTCGGCCACGCTGCGCAGTGTCTGGCTGCTGAGCTTGTCGAGCTGCGCGCCGATCTCCTGGTAGTCGGCGTTGATGTCGAGCACACCGACGTCGTGCTGCCGGCCGAACGCATTGCCGTAGCGCGAGAGCCATTTGGCGCGGATCTCGTCGCGCTGCGGGTCGTTCAGCGGCATGCTGTACTTGAGGAAGCCGGCCGGCACACCGCCATTCTCAAAGAAGGCGCGGATGTAGTCGGTCTGGGCGGTGTCGCTCTCAACACTGCCGAGCGCGCTCACCAGCGGCGGCGGGTCGTACCAGGCCGGCGCGGCGCGGATGATCAGCTCGTCGAGGCTGTACTCGCGCCGATTGCTGCCGTCGCTATAGGTGTAGCCGATCAGCTCGCCGGTTGTGCGGCTGTGGTCGGGGCGCATACAGGCCGGGTTGAGCGGCGCGATGCTCTCCAAGATCGGGCCGTTGTAGACCTTCTCGAAGTAGGCGCGGCGCGGGTTCGACAC
>CAYRCZ010000021.1:0-5664 GCA_964423055.1 Candidatus Woesearchaeota archaeon | reverse complement strand
AAAATTACTTAGGTGGGATCAAATTAGCCCAATCATCAATGAATTGGTCAATTCCAGGTAAATCAGCTTTCATATTTCTAGTTTCAATGTATATTTTAGCAAGCAAGTACATAATCATTCCAAGACTCTTTGCGCTCTTGTTATTTCCAGCAACTATTTGGTTAATTCCAAATGAATAGTTATTGCTATCGCAAACGCTCAATACTGGAACTCCTACTCTGTTAGCATCAGTCAAAGCGTTCTTGTCTAACCAAGGATCGCAAATCAAAACTAATTTTGTTTCGAAGAAGTTTGCAAGGTTAGTGTTAGTTAAAATTCCAGCAGGGTATTTCTTTGTGAAACTGCGTATTCCTAAAGTCTCTGAGAATAATTTAACAGCATGCCATCCAGCTTCTCTCTTACAAACAACAATTATATCTTCAGGAGCATATCTAGATAAGAATTCTCCAGCTTCTCTAACTGTAGAGTCAAGCATTGCAGTGTTGAATACTGCTAGTCCATCAGCACGTCTCTTGTAAATGTACTTTCTCATGTTTGGAGTAATAACACGAGTTCCTAAATGCATAGAACTCTTCAAGTAATCTTCAATTGGAACAAGAGTGTTAGTTGGTTCTGATTTCTCTCCAGTAACTTGTTCTTTAATGTCAACCTTTTCAATTTCTTTGAACTTTCCTTCCAAAGCCTTAAGCTTAGCTTTTAGAGCTTCAGACATTTCTTTCTTAGGCTTAGTCTTCTTTTCAGTTTCCTCAGCTTGAGTTTCAGTTTCCTCAGATTTTTCCGTTTTCTTTTTATGAGCTTTCTTTGGTTTTTCGTCTTCACCAGTAATTGCATGAGCAACGCCTTCAACAACGCTTTCAGCTACTTCTCCAATTTCTTCAACAACATGCTCTGCAGCATGAGCTACTTTAGAGATTATTGATTCTTCTTTCTTTGTTTTTGCCATTGTAATTTAAGTATAACCAGCGCAGGGGTTTTTCGGAATTTGTTTCAGTCCGTACCTGCTAAGTTAAAAGTGAGGCGTTTAGAGGTTATTTAAACCTTTTCTCTATTTCTTTCAACCTATCTAACTTAACTTCTCGCCATTTTGTAGCAACTCCACACTTGATATAATCTGCTCCGAATCCCACAGCGTAATCACTCAATGCATCATCCATAGTCTCTCCAGATCTATGAGATAAAACAGTCCTAATTTTATGTTTCTTACACAAATCAAATATTTTTTTCAGTTCAATTAAAGAACCATTTTGGTTAGGTTTTATTATCATTCCAGAAATAGATTTAGTCCTAATGGCTCCAACTGTCCTGTTATATTGAGTAGCGGTCAAATCATCTCCAACAATCAAGGATTTAGAGTTTTTATTCAGTTTAGCAAAACTAGCAAAGTCTTTTTCATGGAACGGGTCTTCAACATAAAACAATGAATAATATTCAATTAATTCTTTCACAAATTTTTCCTGCCATTTTGAATCAATCTTTCTTTCAGAGTAATTATATTCTCCATGCTTAAACAATGTTGAAGTTGCAGCATCTATCCCAATTTCAATGTCAAAACCAAACTTCTTTTTAGTTTTCAATTTAATCTCTTTCATTATATCAAAAACTTCTCTATCGTTATTAGTAGCAAGTAAAGCTCCCTCATCGTTGACTTTCTTAGTTTTCAATTTCTTTCTAGCAAGAGAGTAAAAATAATTCATAGCCTTAATATTTTTAGAAATAAATTTTCCTTTAGGTATTACAAGAAATTCTTGGAAATTTGGATGTTTATTGCTTGAAGAACTATGTAATCCTCCCCCAATTACGTTACCGACAGGGTTAGGTATTTTTCTACTTGCGCCAACTAATTCATACAATTCTTTTTTCTTAGAATGTGCTAAAGCTTTTAGTATTGCAGACTCAAAAGCATAAAGGGCATTTCCTCCAAAAAATCTTGCATGTTTTAATTTCAGTTTCTTACATATTATCTTTTCTATAATATTCAAATCATCAAATTTCTCTATTTCTACAAAGTCGCTCCATTCATTCAAAAAATCTACGCAAAAATTAATTGACTTATAATAAGGAGAAGTTTCATATTCTCCTCTAGATTTTCCATTAGGAGATGAAGCTTCCTCACATTTATTTACAGAAATTGAAATAGTTTTATCCCCGCGAGAATCTTCTATTATTCTAGCCTTAACCTCTTTAATTAGCATATTTTAGTAAAGTAATAAACCTATTAAAACGTAATCAATTCTAAACTAAAGATAATTCTCTAGACAAGAGGTCATCACTAAATACAAATGGATCAGAGTCTATAGCCTTAACATAAAGCATTAATTCAATAGGTCTAGGTTTTATGATATGTTTCTGTTCAGTTTCATAAAGTGCATGCCTTATTCTTTTAGGTAATCCTTCTTGAGAAATAGGTTCTAGTGATTCATAAGAGAGATTTATCAATTCTTTATCTCTATCATAAGCAGAATAAACTAAGTAAGAGATAGCTCCAAATCCTTCAAGAGAAGCACTTCTTAGTCTCTTTTCCAAAGGCCTACGAACTTCATCTTCTAAATATGCTTGCAAATCGCGAGCTGACGTAGGAAGAATATTTCCTAAATCAAATAAGGTCGGACCATTAACTCTTCTTAAACCTTCAATAGTTTTGATAGCAAAGTCTCTTTGTTTTGTAGTCATAATAAAAATTAAGAAAATTTAGAAAAATTATTCTTCGCTTCCAGATGAAGAATCTTCCATTATGGAATCTTCAGTGTCGCCCTCGTTGACAAAACCCATTTCCTCAGCTTTCTCAACAATCTCTTTCTCAACTTCTTTTTCTTTTTCAACTATCTTTTCATCATCCATTGATTCTTCTCTAACAGGTTGAAGTTTAGCTCCAGTCTTAGTAGGCATTGGCCTTCTTACTGAGATTGGTAAAACTCCAGAATAAAATTCCTTTGAAGCAATTTTAAGAGCATCATAATGCATTTCATTCAATTCTTCATCTGTTAAGCTAATCAATAAAGGTGCATCCATAGAAATTTGTAAAGCACGAGCTCCTAGTATTCTTGCAATTTCAAATCTTGTAAACTCGTGATTTTGTGTGTTCATTGATTATTTCAGAAACTTTTTAAGCTTTTTAAGTGTATCGTCAAACACCTTTGGCAAGTTTTTCATGATCATTTCTATATCTTCACTTGTAAAGTGAGCTTCCATACCTTTCTGAGCAGAGTGTATCATGTGTTCTTTTCCGTGATAAAGGGACAATCCAAATACAATCTTACCGTCACAAGCTTCTTCTTCTTCTCTAGTAGGGTCAATGAATATAGAGTCTCCTAATTTGTAGAATGTTATTGAAAGTGGTAATGTTCCTTCAGTCAATACAAGTTTCTTTGAAGGTTTAACATCTCTATCAATTCTTCCATCTTCGCCCAATTCAGGCAATTTAGAGTGCATTAATGCAGCCATAGTAGCAATACTTGCAGCATCAATCAAAGCTCCATCATCATTAATAGGATAAATATCAATAATAACAGTCCATACTTTTTCTCCTTCTGTGATTACTAGTTTCTTCAAATCAATTACGTGAGATTCTCTAACCATTCTATCAATCAATCTAGGTAATTCAATAGCATTGAACTTTGGAGGTCCAGATTCAAATCTAGGAGAAGCTAATGGTAACATATCTCCAGAAACCATTAAGTTTCCTTGATCCATAGAGTCAGGGTAAGGTGTTCCAACTTCGAACTTCACTCCAACAACAACATCAGTTTTGCCCATTCTTACACGAGCGCTTCCTTCAGCTTTGTTAGAAACGTCATACTCTACAGTAAAGTCTCTTTGTTCTAGTAACTTTCTTCCATCAAAGCGTTTGCCTTGTGCAAGCATTTTGTTTAATGTATCATATGTCAAATTTGACAGGTTCATTGCGCTCATTCTGATTGTACCTCTTTTAGTGCTTTCTTTTGAACTTCATAAATCTTAGCAAATGCCTTATCAGCAGCTGCAACAGCCTTGTGCATAACTTCAGGTTGTATCTTACCGTCTAATTGCATTAATGTTATTTTATCAGAATTAGCAAAGCGAGCCAAAGCAATGTCAGTAGCGCCTTCTCCATCTTTGAAGTCTTCTTCATTTTTATCAACGTCTACAACAATATCTTTATCCATTTTACCAATTGAAACTGCGCAAACTAAATCTTTCATAGGGATTCCAGCCTGTGCTAAAGCCATACTAGCAGCGTTTATTCCAGCTACTCTTGTAGAAGCATCAGCTTGCAATATGTAAATCTGTACATCAATAACTGTATTAGGGAAGTCTCTCAATTCTAAAGCAGGAGATAATGCCCATTCAGTAACCTTAGATATTTCCTGAGCACGTCTGTTTGGTCCAGGTTTCTTTCTGTCTGCAACAGAGAAGCTAAGCATGTCATAATTAACTCTTAAAATAGCGCTCTTAGGATCCTGCATGTGTTGTGGGTGTAATAATCTAGGGCCATAAACTGCAGCAATAGCTACTGTGTTTCCAAATGAAAACATAGCGCTTCCGTCAGCGTTAGGAACAATTCCAATTTTAGCAGACATTGGTCTAGGTTCGTCTGCTTTTCTTCCGTCTTCTCTCTTGTATGCCATTTTAGTTATATGTTCCTCCATTTCTTGATGACTCTATTACTCCGCCAACTAATCCTGATGCTATAAGGCTTAATCCTCCATAAATAGGGAATTGGATGTCTGTTACATCCATAGTGGTTCCTCTAGATATAAATGATACATATTGTAATCCTAAACCTAAAGTTAAACTTCCAAGTCCAAAGTTAATTGCACTTGCAGATATTCTCTCTAGTAATGATGTTTTTGTTTCCATATTATTTGTTCTCTCCAAACCATTTTTCCATTTTTTCAGTCAAACCTGAAACTAATACTTTTTCAGCAATGAATTCGATAGCGCGTCGTGCTCTAAGTTCTGAATCAACGTCGTTTCCTTTTATCCAAACCCAACCATTTTGACCAATAGTAACATTACATCCAGTATTTGCCTTTATTAATCCAATCATGCTTCCTTCTCTACCAATAATTCTAGGAACGCGTGAAGGGTTAACTCTGAAAACAAATCCACCTTCTAATTTACCTAATCCTTTACCTTTCATAGCTAAATCTATTCCCTTAGGGCTAACATTCCAAACCTTAGCAGCAACAACGTCGCCAATAGCTAAGAATTGATCCATTTCATTTTTGTTTACAAATCTAGGAGATTCCATTAAAGGTAAGAATCCATTTTGAGCGTAATCAATATCAATTATCCATCCAGAGTGAACGATATCGTTAACTCTTCCAATAACTACATTATTTCTTCTAGGAATAAATGCTCCTGAGAATGGGATTATTTTAACAACTCTTCCAACTTTTTCTGCTAATCCGTAACGAGATGCAACAACATTGCTTCCTTCTTTACGAGCACCTTCACCAGCTAGAAAATCGTCACCAGATGCAACAACTTCACCAGGAACTACAACTGTTCTGCTAGTTGGTTCTGCAACACCAGAAAAGTCTTCATAGTTTTCTTCATTATTTTTTTCGTTAAATTTTTCAAATTTTTCCATTTGTAATTTCCACATAACAAAAGATAATTGTAATAATTCTTTTGTTCGTTTGTAATTTCAATATTCAAACATTTCCTCCCTTTTTAAATATT
>CAYRCZ010000020.1:0-6487 GCA_964423055.1 Candidatus Woesearchaeota archaeon | reverse complement strand
GCGGGTGTAATTCATCGGTAGAATGTCACTTTTCCAAAGTGAACGTAAGGGGTTCGATCCCCCTCACCCGCTCCTGACGGGGTGTTATACTCCGAAAAGTCCCGAATATATTGATATAAGGGACTAATCGAGGGGTTTAATGTTCCGGAATAGTCCCAAGTGATTCCATCAGGGTACATCGAACCCAAGAGTACTTTGAGCTGCTTTATGCTCGATCTTTTATAAGTTTCTCCTAAATCTGCAAGAATAGTTTTTATAAATGTAGTAAGATCTTCAACATTATATTTATCAATAGTAGAATCTTCTTTCGCTATTTGAGCTTTAGTAATTTTGTCTTCAATTATATTATTTTGTTCTTTAAAGATCTCGTCAGAAAACACACCAGAAATATTCTTTTCTACTAATACCTTACGCAGTGCCTTAAGTTTTTCTATCTCATCATCAGCTTCATATTTTACTTTTGTAAGTCTTGAAAGTCTTTCATGAAACATCTTATATAGAAACTCAGTAAATAAATTAATAGATTCAGCTTTTGGTTGAACCTTCTTCATCGCGGTAATTAGAGCGCTTTCTACGTCTTTTACTGCTAAAGACTTATGGTTGCACCTCCGTCCACAAAAATAATAGGCATACCTACCCCCATGCCTACCCTTGGTGTATGCTCCAGTCAAACCCCATCCACATTCAGAACATTTAATAATTCTTCGCAGAGGAAATTCAACATTTTCGAATGTACGTTTAGCCAAAGCAGTTTTGTTTAAATTCCTTCCCTCCAAAATAGCTTGTACTTTATAGAACTGCTCCTCAGTAATCATAGGTACATGCTGACCTTTCACTTCCTCAGGATGCTTCTCTGATGTAATGATGCCCATATAGAATTTCTGTCTAAAAATTCTACAGGTAGTTTGAGATCTAAATTTATAAACTCTGATACCGCGAACCTCCCGTAATCCCCAATCGTTCATTATTTCTGCCATTTCTTTAGTACTTTTTGTCCCTGTAGCCATTAAATCCCAAGCTTTTTTTACTCCATCCCAAGTCTCAGGGTCTTTTACCGCAAATCCAGCTTGAAATCTGTATCCGACTGGTGCTTTACCACTAATTAGCCCTGATAGAAATCTTGCTCTGAGGCCATTTTTAGCTCTTTCACTTCTAATATCGTTATCCAGTTGAGCAAAGCCGGCGAGTATTGTCTCAACCAGTTTTTCTGTAGGGGAATCACCCGTCGGTTCCGTAGCAGATATTATTGCTACTCCCTTTTCAGCTAATCTTTTTCTAATAGCCAAATAATCTGCAGTTTGTCTTGAAATTCTATCTAATCTATACACAAATACTGCTTGAACTTGGTTTTTATTCTTTCGGCAAGTCTCTAGTAAGTTAATAAGAACAGGTCTACCAGAAATAGTTTTAGCAGATCTCCCCTCTTCCTTAAATATTTCAACCACTGAGTAATTTCTTTTCTCTGCCTCTCTTCTACAAATCTCTTCCTGTGTATCAAGTGAAAAATTATCAACTTGTTCCTCTGAAGATACCCGAAGATAAATTATTGCTCTTTTCCCATCAGCCATGATTGTATTTGAAGGTCTCATAATTTAAGTTTTGTTATGTAAAAGCTCTTTAAGTGTCTGCCCTTGAAAGACTTCTCGTTCGAAATCATCAAGCCAAGTTTCAGCAAGATATTTAACTTCTGCAACCACTACCTCAAGTTGTTGTGGAGTTAACTCCGCCGTAATACTTCCAAGTATCTCTTTTGCCTTTTGAATTTCTTTGTCATCATAAAGCTGCTCAGGAAAAAGATTATTAAGTGCTTGATTGAATGATGGCGTTTGCTCAAGACTTTGTTTAGGTTTTTCGAGTGAATTTGGTGAAATATGCTCAAGAACTTGCGTCAAGGGGATAATAACTTTTTCTTCTGAGATTTCTTTTGGAGGCTGTATCCGCTTACTTGTTAAATTTTGATTATCTAATTCAAATAAAGGTAAGTTTATACTTTGCATACTATTTCCAAGCCTAATTTCTTATATACAGATATGTATAGTATATATACAAATATGTATAGTTGTCAAGACTAAAATAGGTTATTTTAGCTACAAATTAATAAAATAATGTGGTATAGTCGGCTCAGTAATTCTGCCTAATATTCTTTGGTGATATTTATGTCAATTCAGGAACTAAGAGCAGATTATCTTTTAAGTAACGTTACTAATTCGAACTCGTTATCCAGCTTCCAAGGAATAACCTCTAATGTACTTTTTCTATTATTAAACGTAACTTTCTTAGTTGTTACTTTGATTATTATTCGTAAAATTATAGCTCTAAAACGATCTTTAAACGAACAATCTATTCTATTAGAATTGACACCTCCGGCCTCTACAGAGAAAACGGCATATACAACCCAACAATTATTTTCAGTAATTCACAGTTTAGGAAAACAGAAATCGATTTTTGATAAACTAATCGGCAAAAAAACAGTTTTTGCCTGTGAAATTGTTTCAACCCAAAATCTAGGAATTAAATTTTTAATTAGAACAGCTCCTGAGCAAGCAGCTAACTTAAAAAGAAGCTTAATTTCATATATGCCATATGTGAGTGTTCGAATTATAAATGAATACTTACCTGAGAATATGGAAGGTTATCACACCAAAGTAATTGAATTTGATTTAACGAAACACTTTTCATATCCTCTACAAAAAAAGGATATTTTAATAGAACATGACCCCGTAGCATACATTACAGGTATGATGACTAAGCTATCTCCAGGTGAACTAATATCTCTACAAATAATTCTTACCCCTACTGACAGAAGTATTACTTCTATTATTAAACATAAAATTATTAGAGGGGAAGATGTCATAGGGTATATAAACCAATCCAATAATTCAATTTTAAATAGTTTATTTTTGCTTCCTTTAAAAATTCTTCATCTCATGCTAAATAGTGTCGGTTATATATTGCGTGCAGTCATTAATGACCTAGTTGATCCAAAAATGGCTCAAAGACAAGTGCAAAGTCAGTATCTTGCCCATTTTGCAACTCAGAATCTGCAAAGACCTGCAAGAGTCTTAACAAATTTTGAACAAGAGATTATTAAATCAATTGAAGAGAAAATTGATCAACCATTATTTGAAGCAAGATTAAGAGTATTGATAGGAGTTAAAAATAAACATGAACTCACAGAAAGAATTAGAGGATTTATTTCATCATTAGGTATTTTTTCAGCAACAAGTAGCCAATCCCTTAAGAAAAAACTGCATATTCCGCTGAAATCTTTTAATTATTTATTGATGTTGAACTTTAGAAAAAGATTACTCTCTACCATTTTTAATAGTAGCCCTACAGTTCTTTCAGTTTCTGAAGTATCGGATCTTTATCATTTCCCTTTTACTAGCGTTACTCAAACAGAAAATATTGCAAAAAGTTATTCAAAAGAGTTACCTGCACCACTTTCATTAAAGAATAACCCCCAATTTAATGTTGAATTCGCTAAGAACACATTTGGAGGAACAACAACCATGATTGGATTAACCAAAGAAGAACGTGCAAGGCATATGTATGTTATAGGAGCGACAGGAACTGGCAAAACAACCATGCTTTTATCCATGATTAATCAGGATATTAAAAATGGTAATGGAGTGTGTATTGTAGACCCTCACGGTGATCTAGCTGAAGCAGCTATTACATGTATTCCCGAAGAGAGAATAAAAGACCTTATATATTTTAATCCTCTTGATATTAAATATCCTATTGGGGTCAATTTATTAGAATTAACGCCAAATCTGGATGAAGATGATTCATTAATAGAGAAAGAATTTATCACGGAGAGTATCATTTCATTATTTAGGAAAATGTTTTCAGATGGTATGTCGTCCAACCCTCACAGGATTGAATATATTTTAAGAAACACCATACACACGGCTTTTACTTTAGAAAATCCAACTCTCTTTACCATATTTGATTTACTGAATAACCCAGTACTACAGAAAAAAGTAGTTTCACAACTCCAAGACGAAAACTTGAAAAACTTTTGGAAATTTGAATTTGGAAAAGCTGGAGATTACCAAAAAGTAAAAATGGTTTCACCAGTAACTTCCAGAATTGGAAGATTTTTGTTTTCTCCATCAGCTAGGAGAATATTAGAACAAGAAAAGTCGACAATTAATTTTGATGATATTCTGGATAATAAAAAAATTCTTATTTGCAACTTGGCAAAAGGTAATATTGGTGAAGATACATCTGAGGTAATGGGTATTATGATTTTAAATAAAATTCAGTTAGCAGCGTTAAAAAGAGCAAGAATAGAGAAAGATAAACGAAATGAATTTTACTTATACGTAGATGAATTTCAAAACTTTGCGACTCCGTCTTTCGTCCAAATGTTATCAGAAGCCAGAAAGTATGGATTAAGTTTAATTATGGCAGAACAATCAACATCCCAGCAGAAAGATAGAAATCTAGTTGATATTATTCTAGCAAATACAGGAACAGTAGTTACTTTCAGAAGTGCAAATCCAAGAGACGAACAAATACTTCTCCCCCAATTCAGTCCATATATAGATCAAGGAGAGATATCTAATTTACCTTCATTTCATTTCTTCATGAAGAAAGCCGCGATAATCCCAGATGAACCTTTCTCCGGGGAAACAATGCCACTCACAATAATCAAAAATATAGAGGTTTGGTCGCGATTAATCGGATCGTCAAGAGGAAAATATGCTACTAGGTATGAAACAAAACAAAAATCTGTAAAACTAATCAATTTAGAGCCAGAAATAGTTGTGGAAGAGAACAGGAAAACAACATCTAAACAAGGTCTACCAGCCTAGTTAAAATGGGTGTACGCGTACACTCAGAATTAAATGAATTTTGAACCTAAATAATGATAAATTCCTGTCTTCTTATACCTTATATAAATATAAGGGGAGGTAATAAGCAATGACAAATAAACAAACATCCAAAATAATACCCATCACCCGGAAACAAAAAGAAATTCTAAACTACCTATATAAATTCAGATTCCTAAATACCCATCAAATTCAAAAACTCTTAAATCATAAAAACCCCAATCGATCACTAACATGGATAAAAGATCTAATAGATAAAAAATGTATAAAAAGACACTATGATAGAAAATCATTTCAAGATAATACTAAACCAGCAACTTACTACTTAGGCACTCAAGCAAGAAATATATTAAAATCAGAAAACAACTTAAATATTGAGCAGTTGGAATATATTTACTCGGAACATAGAAGAGAAAAAAAGTTTATAGATCACTGTTTATTTGTTGGAGATGTTTATATATATCTTCTTTCAACTAATAATGCTAATGAAGAGCTAAAATTTTTCACTAAAAATGAACTTCACGACTATGAGTATTTTCCAAGTCCTTTACCTGATGCATTCATTGCTGTAAAAGGAATGGAGCTTACCAAAAGATATTTTCTTGATCTATTTGACGAGTACACCCCACCTTTTGTAATAAGACAACGAGTGCGAAGTTATTTAGAATATGTTGAAAATAGTGATTGGGATGAAAACACCGATAATACCCCGCTTCCTTCAATACTTCTTATATGTCCCACTGAATCAATAAAAAAACATATTAACTTATATACTAAAGCCTTACTAGAAAAAACATTTGAAGATAAAATCTCAATGTTTTTAACAACTAAAATAAGGCTTAAATCTAATAGCAATGATATCTGGCAAAAAGTAGAATCAACTTAGTTCTATTCCTTGCCTCAGTATCTTTATAACTAATGCTTCAACAACAGCCTGAAGATCACTTCTTGTGAGTCCTTCATTATCATCAATGATTTTTAAAATTTCATCACTATAGTCACTGATTATTTTAACTACTGCTGGATCGAGTAAATCCAATTTTTTCATTTATATTCCTCCTTTCTTTTTATTTTCTGCCGCCCGATCAAGAGCGGCAGAATTAATTAACAGTTGAGCCACTCACTCGCCATGTACAAACAATCAACCCAATCTAGCTCATTTTGGGTTAATCTAACCTCTTCATAAACACCCCAATCTGACCAGTAGTAATAGCCTTTAATTAGCTGTTTATCTTGGTCAAAAACTAGCTTAAAACCGTCTGCATCACCTCCGGTCGATAATAGGATATCTATGACAATTTCTTTAGTAAAAGAAAGTGGTTCACGATATTCATCATGTTCACTTGGAGAAATTATACCCTCTGATATTTTATTGTCTTCAAGTAAATCTTTAATGCCTTCTAACTCACTATCTTTTCTATAACGGGCATATTCTCTTAGATCCTGCTCTGTGTATCCACCATGGATAACTGGATTTTGCATAAATTTTCTTTCACCCACTTTCTAGGCTTTGATTTCCTAGATAATTTTGTTTCTAGGAGGCTGCCTGCCTCCTAATACCTGGGCATCGTAGCGGGGTGAAGTTTGCAAGGGCGAGGCAACGACCTCGTTTATATACCCTTGCAAACTGAGGGGTGCAACCCCTT
>CAYRCZ010000019.1:2731-7036 GCA_964423055.1 Candidatus Woesearchaeota archaeon | reverse complement strand
TGACAAAGTAAGCTATAAATAGACAAGAGGTTTTTTGTTTGAATGGAACATCATATCAATGTTTTATACGGAGCGGTGATACTACTTCTTATTGTACAATTAGTTTCATTTACATTTGTAAGTTCTCAATCTGCTAAACTTATTGCTCAACAAAGTAATTTTGAAGAAGAGATTAAAGGTTCTTTAGGAAGCATAAGACAGGAAAACCAATATCAGATAGGAGAAATTGTAAGATCTATATCTCAACAAAGAACTGATTTTGAAGGTCAAATTGATTTACTAAGGTCGACTCAGCAAGACTTGTCTTCGGTTGTTGAAGGGGCAATAAAAAAAGTAGTTACAGTTACTACGGATATTTCTGCGGGAACAGGCTTCGCGGTTTCTGATGGAAGTTATATTTTAACAAATAATCACGTTATTGAAGGAAGTTCAACAATACAAGTACAGACATATAGCAGCGAAGTTTATACTGCTCAAGTTGTTGGAACTGACCCAATAGCAGACATTGCAGTATTAAGAATTTCAGCTAATTTGGAAAGTTTTAATTTAGCAGATTCTGATACTTTATCCATTGGTCAAAAAGCAATTGCTATTGGAAACCCTCTTGGATTATCATTTACAGTAACTGAAGGAATTGTTTCTGCTCTTGACAGAGAAGGACCTAATGGATTACCTGCATACATTCAAACAGATGTTACACTTAACCCTGGAAATTCTGGAGGACCTCTAGTAGACAAAGATGGAAACGTAATAGGAATGGCTAACTTTAAAGTTGGAGGGGCTGAAGGATTAGGATTTGCTCTTGAAAGCAACCTATTAAGAATCAAAACAAATGAAATTGTTGGTTTTGATATAATCTAAAATGCTTAAATTAAAACCGTCAGCTCGAGATAATAAAAGATATCTTTTAATCAAAGGGAAAAGAAGTGCAATAGAAAAAGCAATTCTAGAATTCATTGGAGTTTTAGGATGGGCAGAAAGTGCTCCAATATTCGTTTCAGAAGTAGCTGATGAGATAACGCTCGCCATAAATAATAAGTCTCTAAACAAGGTCAAAGCAGCTCTATCTATGGCTAAAGATGAACTTAAGATACTAAGAGTTAGCGGGACTTTGAAAGGTCTAACTAAATAGATAAATCTAAAAAAGATTATTTTTTCTTGATTTTATGGATGGAGCAAGATGGTTAAGCAACTTATATTTTGGAAGAGCAGAAGGATTATTTGAGGAAAGAGAATTTGGTGAAAAAGCTGTAAATGGCCTAGGCCATTTATTAACTAAAAGAGGACTTAATCATCAGATCCATAATGAAGGCATTGGAGTTCTCGGAGACTATGCAAGAGTAGATATTTTTGATTTTAGAGGGTTAGATTTTGCAATAATTTATGAATTAGATATTGAAGATAAAACTTGCAGAGTCTTAGTTGACTCTAGAAGAATGAATCCTTATGGGGCTTTTGCTGCTGAATACCTAGGGGCAATGATTCAATTAGAATTAAGGAAAAATTGAATAGCAAATTTTAAATAGACCTCAAACTCAAAACCTTTATCTAAAAGAGATTTTACTACTGACTATGGATATGCCAACTGAAATGCAACATCAAGCAATGGGTTATGACAGAGCTGCGACTATGTTCTCACCTGAAGGACACTTACTACAGGTAGAATATGCTGAAAAGACTGTTAAACTTGGAAGCAACAGTGTTGGAATTATATGTAAAGATGGAGTAATAATTGTTGCAGATAAAAGAATTAGAGATAACTTGATCGCTCCTGAATCTGCTATAAAAGTATTTGAAGTTGATGAACATGTTATGGCTACTGCAGCAGGAATTGCTTCCGACGCCCGTGTTTTGATTGACAAAGCTAGATTACTTTCCCAACAACACAGAGTTTCTTATGGATCTCCAATTGATCCTATTTCTGTAATACAAATGATTGCAGATAACAAACAGATGTATACTCAGTATGGAGGTTCTAGACCATATGGAGTTGCTGTAATGATTGCAGGAGTTTCAAAGGGAAGACCTCACTTGTACACTTCAGACATTACTGGAAATTTCTTTTCATATAAGGCTAACTCAATTGGAGAGAATGATGAACAAGTTAAGGAAGAATTGAGAAAGGGAGTTAATGAAAACATGACTATGGAAGAAGGAATTAAGTTTGTTTTGAAGATATTCAAAGAAATACTTGGAAAGAATTTTGAATTAGCAAGGTTTGATGTTGGAATGATCCCTACAAAAGATGCTAAGCTCGTCAGATTACATGGCGAAGACCTTAGAAAGTTTGCTAAGTAATTATTAGGTTTTGTTTAAAATATAAATTATCTTCTGGAATGCTTTGATAATCTGCCTAAATAAGCACTTACTTCTAATTCGAAATTTTGTCTTGCTAAATCAGAAGCTTCAAACAAATCTGTGCTAGAACATTGAGGGTCAGCACTAATAACTAAATCTCCATTATTTACTCTGAATAGAAGTTTTGATGAATCTGAATACTTTGAACCTATTCTGTATGTCCCGGTACTATTAGCCCTCAAATAATTTAAAACATTCATTGGGTGATCCAAGAACCTAGATTCTACTGTCCCTTTATCTCCGAGATACTTCTCATATAAGGCAATAATTTGTCTTAAGTGGTCCGGTTCTAAATCTTCTAAATGCATGGGGATTTAATCTGGCATATTGGTTTTAAAACCTTTTTAGTCTAAGAACTGTGTAAGAATCTTTAAATATCGAGTTCTACGATAATCCTTATGGCAACAGTTGAAGCACGCATTAAAGTTAAGGGAAAACAATTTGAAATTTCAGTTGATTTAGATGAAGCCCTTAAAGTTAAGGCTGGAACTGGAAACGTTTCTTCTGCATTAAACATGCCTTCAATTTACACTGATTTAAAGAAGGGATTTGCTGCTTCTAAAGCAGAACTGAACGCTGCTTTTGATACAGAAGATGTGTATAAGATTGCTGAATTGATCATGAAGAAAGGAGAAATACAGAAAAATCAAGAGTTTAGAGATGCTGAACGCGAAAAGAAAGTAAAACAAGTCATTGATTTAATTTTACGTAACTCTGTAGACCAACATGGAAGACCTTACACTGAAGAGAGAATAAGGAAAGCAATAAATGAAGTTCATTTTAACTTTGATAATAGACCGGCTGAAGCTCAAATGCCTGAACTGGTGATTAAATTAGCTACAGTAATACCTATAAAAGTTGAAACTAAGAAAGTCAAACTAATTATTCCTGCTAGATTCAGCGCACAAGTTTATGGTATGCTTAAAGATTACAAGGAAAGCGAAGAATGGCTTGGAAATGGAGATTTGCAAGTTATCATGAATATACCTTCTGGAATGCAGATTGACTTTTATGATAAGTTGAATTCTGTTACCCGTGGCGCAGTAGTTAGCCAAGAAATGAATTAAATTTGAATTTTTAATAAATATGTTAAACTCTTATTCCGACAACGTTAAGTCTGCAATTTGTGGAGGGTTATTTGTTGGAACAGTAATAGGATCTCTGATCTACCACACTTATGTAAGAGGCGAAGTTTCTAGAATTTATGAAAAGGTCGATGGAGCCATTTCTGCATTAGATGGAAGACCTGCAACAACTAGTTTAGGCGATTGGAATATTCTTTATCAAAAAGTACTTGGAAGAGAATTGAATTTAAGAGAACACCCTAGAGATTCAGGATTAGCTGAATTAATGAAAATTGAAGCTGAACTCCCTAAAATCTTAGAAGGTATCCGTTTAAGTCAAATAAAATAATCTAACTGGATTAAGTAAACTGTCACTACTGAAATTTACGACATTCCAAAGGTTTAAATAAGGTGATTTGGGAGGGCTTTTATGAGTTTAAGAAAACATAAGTCATTAATATTCCATCTTGGCTTTGCCGCTCTTGGTTCAACAAGCATTCCTATTACCAATTACATTTTGGAAGAAAGAGAAGAAGCAATAGCAAGAATTAGCGAAAATATAAGAAATTTTGATGGAAATCCTGAAGCTTCTCAAGCGGACTGGAACATACTTTACTCTAAACTTGGAGGAATATATTCTTCTGAAAATAAACCAGGTTTGTACTTACAAGCATTATATGAGATAGAAGAAAGACTTCCTCAAATAATTCAAAACTTGCAAAAATAATATTTTCTCGGAAAAGACAATAAAACTTAAATAAAAAAGAAAGTCGAGAAGAAAAATGGCGAAAAAAGTTAGGCTTGAAAGATTTAATGTTGAAGATGCAAATGTTTTCTTAAGAGGAAACAGACTGAATATCTATGGACAAGAAACATTCATAGA
>CAYRCZ010000019.1:0-2631 GCA_964423055.1 Candidatus Woesearchaeota archaeon | reverse complement strand
CTTTACAACCATATACTTTGATTGAAGGATTTTCTTCAATTAAATAACAGTTAGACTTCATTTGATTTAATTTTTCTCTTTGGCTCTGGCCAAGTTTGGAATAGGCGAAATAGTCTTCTAAAAAGATAAACCCATTTTCTTGATTATCCCAAATAGGTGAACCTGTGTATGTGTCTTTATTTTCATATAAAGCATAGCCTGATTCTAGACCGTTTAAAGAAAATGGAATGATATAATCCGGTTTCTTTAGGTACCATTCAACTCCTGGCGAAGACAATACAACTAAAGGATTATTCAAGATTAATTGTTTAGTACTTTGATTTATTGATTTGTAATCTATGACTGGCTCTGTTGAAGTGTAAGAAGAAATTGATTCTGGTTTTACCACAGTAAGATAATTGTAATCAAAGAATAGGTTTGAAGGGTAGACTATTGCTAGAATAATTACTATTATCCCTATAAGTTGATTATTTTTGTATATATTTGAAAACGCTGCTGAAACAAATATAATTATAGATAGCGTAACAAAATAAGCATATCTTAAGGCAAAGACTTTAACAAAAAATAGGCCTGTGAACATAATCAAAGAAGGCAGAAAAAGAAGGTAAAACATCTTTTTATTCAGTTTGTATGCTAGGGGCATTCCTAGTAATGAGATTAAAGCAAATGCCCTTACACTATTAAAAATTTGAGAAGTATATTCTTCTGCATAAACACTTCCTGTTGAAGTTGCACCTAGACCTAGTAAAGATGATCCAAAATATAATGAAACTAGTATAGGAATTATGAATAATTTTAGATCCTTATGTTCTTTATAGAAAATGAAAAGAAAGAAAGGAATTAATACAAGACCAGCTATTTGTGTTTGAACTAATAAAATCAAAGATATTGAAGCTAAGTAAGCATATTTTTTACTTTTCTTTGACTTGTAAAGTAAAAGGATTGTTAGGAAAAATAGAAATTGAAAAGCTTGATAGAATCTAGCTTGTCTAGAATAAACTACTTCTAAAAATAAGAATGCTGTGAATAACGCGGCAATTATTCCTGTTTCTTTATTGAATTCTTTTCCTATAAAGAAAGCTAAGAGTATGGTTCCTAAACCAAACAAAACTGAAACGAATCTTACTATGAAGTCTGTTTGACCAAACAAGAAAATGAAAAGCCCTTGTAAATAATGGAACACTAAAGCTCTTGAATAAAGGACTCCCGAATCTAGTAAAGGTATGCCGGTTTGAGCAATTTTATTTGCAGCGAGACTAGAAATTGTCTCGTCAAACCAAAGAGGGCTTGAACCTAAAGAGTAGACTCTTAGAATGAATCCAATTATAATAATTGCAACCAAAACAAAAATTGTTTTATCCTTAAAATAGCTTTTTACCATCGTATTGAGTTGAGAGACAAATGCTTAAAAATATAGGCTTGATATGAATTTTTGACAGCAGAATCTAAAAAATGGCAAAAAAATACACATCTAATGATGAATGGACTAAAAATTTTGAAGCTTGGAAAGCATCTAAAAAATCTAAATTAAACCCTGAGAAATTTTCTGAAAAAATAGAAAAGGAAATTGTGAGTTTAACAAACGAAATTAAAGATATACCTCACAAAATTGAAGAAAGCCTAGATTTGAAACATAAACCTAAACTTAAATTATTCTTAACTATACTTGCTTACTTTATTCCATTAGTTGTTTTGGCCTTAGTATTATCTTATATTTTTACCCCGTTCACTGCCGCTAGTTCTGTAAGTTATAGTGTTGACGTTGCAACTAAAGGAGATATGGATAAAGGAAAACCCCTTTATCTTGAAGAAAGCAAAGCGTTAAGCCCCCCAGTACAATATGGGCAAGAAACTTATAGGGAAATTGTAAAAACAGTCCCATTTTATATTAACTTTAACTCCCCTGTAAAAATACCAAAGGATTCTAAGACTACCTTATCAATGGATTTTATTGGAACAAAGGCCGACTTGATTATTGATAATGAGTTGATATTTCCATCATTAGAAAATTATGAACTTGCCAAAGAATTTGATGATTCTTATTTGTATAAAAGAAAAGATGTGATTAAAAAAGAATCTAATGAAGAAAATGCTAAAGATTACTTATTTAACAATTATTTTGGAAGTAGCATTTATTCTTATGTTCCAATAGACATAGAATATGAGGTTACCGGATATGAGCATAAAGACACGTTAATACCAAACACCTTTAGAGGCAATCTTAACTTTATTTTTTATACTGAAGGTGGATTAATTTTGAACTTTGATAAACAAGACATGAATTGGTATCTTGGAGAAGATAACTATACTTTATACATAAAAGATATGAATGAAGAAATAATATATTCTGAATTTTTTGAAGATGATGGGGATATAAGTGGTGGAAGGATAAATGGAGAGATAGAAAAAAAGTCAATATCTATCCCTAATTTAAACGGAATTTATTACTTAAATTTTGAATCTGGAGGAAAACAGGCTGATTCTACAATAAAAAACATTAAAGTTAACACAAACAAAATAATGTTCCATAAGCAATTTCTAGTGCTTGACCCGATGTCATTTTATGTAAAGAATAACTTTGCTAAGAATATGGAGTTCTATTATTGGCATGCTGGCATGGATCAGAACATT
>CAYRCZ010000018.1:0-7522 GCA_964423055.1 Candidatus Woesearchaeota archaeon | reverse complement strand
TCCTTCAGTAATATCTATCCAAACTTTGCCGTTAGAAATCCCTCTATTTTCAACAAAGAATTCATAGGGTATGCTTACCGGAAGGAATATTTCTTCATTTCTATCTGCCCCGTCATATGTCAGATTATAAACATAAGGTACTGATAGAGTAATTTTGTAGGTCTCAGTAAGCTCCTCTGTAAGCACGTTTATTCTACCAAGACTTAATTCTATTCCGGGTTCAGAATATCTTACATCAGACTCTTCTAAAACATATTTCAGTTCATTATTCAAAGAATCTACTATTATTGCACCTCGATCTAATTTTAAACTAATTTTTCTTTTATTTCCTGGTGCATCCAGTATTTCAATAATTTTTGAGTCAAAAGTATTAAGAGATTCTATTGTTTGCTCTATTACGCTTCTATCCCTAAATTCCTTTATTTTTGGAGTCAAAATAGCAAGAACTAAACCTATTAATGCAAGGCCAATTAATGTATAAATTACAGTCTCCACCCATACTTGTCCTCTTCTAAAAATCATGGAAAAGTAACCCCTATGCAAGGTTCAAATTCTATTATATCAGCAACAGAGCAGACATCTCCTGAAGGGGTTAATGCAGAAATTTCTGCTTTATTATAAAATTTATCTGCAACATAAGTTCTCTGTCCACTTACAGAAGGGAATTCAAGAGCGTCACCATAATTTCCACCCATTGGTCTTAAATGTCTTTCATCTGTAGTTCCTTGATATATTTCAAACACATCAGAGTTCCCATTATCATCTATTAAACTAACCTTCACATTAGTTATGCCTTCCTTGTTTATTTTAACTGAAAACCCTGTTTCATCCATTCCAGAAGCACCGTTATTCATATAACAATTAAATTTGCTTTCAGGGAATTCTATTCCTTCAAATGTATCAAGACATTCCTTGCTATCTCCTAACTTATCATTAACAAAAGGAAGTACTACGGAGAAAACTACTCCCCCTATAGAAATTGTTAAAACAAGAAGTAAAACTGTAGCAACAACAGGACTAACTCCCTTTCTAAAAATCATCACCATAACTATCGTTATCAAAAATACTTTTTATATGTTGACATTTCATCATTTATTGGTAAAAATGTCAATCTTTAGAAAATTTCATTTTCTATATGTTGTTATTCTAAGAATAAACTACTGTCTGACCATCTTTTTCAGGACATGTATAAACTATTTTTCTACTTTCTTTTTCTGCTAATAACTTAGGGACAACTCTAAATTTGTCTTCGCTAGTTAAAGTAGTTCCGCTAAGGCAAACATAAGACGATTTTCCTACTGTAACTGTTCCCCCTACAAAGGTTTCATCTGCCAAAGCTAAGCTATCAATAGCACCAGTAGAATCATCATATTTCAAAACCTTAGCTCCATAAATAGGTATATTTCCAATATTGTTGATGTCTATTGCAGCTCCGCCACTACATTGGCTTGCACTAGCAACTAATTGTACTTCAAAATTAATATCTTCACAAGAACTTTCAACTACTCGGTCTCCTTTAGTTGCGCTTTCAGATAAAAATCCACGTGCCCAAATAAATATTATTGCACCTAAAACAACAACGATTACAATAAGTAAAACTGTAGCAACAACAGGACTAACTCCCCTCTTGTTTTTTATCATAGGCAAATAAGTGGGTATTGTTTTATATATCTTGACCTTAATATATTATTAAGGCGATACACAAGTAATGGTCTTAGCAACAACGGCATTAGGGCACAAAACTGGCTTGTTGTCTATCCAAACAACAGGCTGCACACTTATTTCTTGAGGTATTGTTGGAACAGGACTACGGAAATAATTCTTGCAGAATTTCTCTCCAGGATTCAAGAATCCTGTATTTCCATTACAAGAAGATATGAGGGTAAGGTCCGGGTTCAAATCTTCTCTAAATACTCTATCATAATCTCCCATTTTTATGTAGGCTCCTTCAACTTTGAATAATCCCCTATTGGTTAAATTCAAATCTATTACCACAGATCCTGGATTTATAGGGGTGTCCCAAACACAAGTTGCTGAATCAATTGTTAATCTTATATCTACATCACATTCAGGCCTTTCATCAGGTAAATATAATTTCAAATAAAAGAATACGGCGGTAGATAGCGCAACAGCAATAGCTATAAGTAAAACATATCCCACCATTATACTAACTCCCTTTTTATTCAACTGTAACAAATTTTTCTCCTCCTTCATCTTTCGCTAAAACAAAATAAAAGTTTTGCCCTGGTTTCAAGTTGAAAGTATAATCTACTCCATCAATTCTTATTGTAGCAGTGTTTGATACGCTTGAGTATTCTGCTTCAATTTGACTACCACTTTGTATAGTAATTGGGACAACCACTCCATCAAAAAGTGTAACAGCGACTACTTGAATAGATTGATAATAATAAGCATAAACTCCAGTTACGGCGTTTCCATATACAAAAGCCACATCTTGATTTCCTATTGCTTCGCTATAATTACTAAGTAATTGAGAAGCAAGTTCACTAATATTTGGTTCTGCATTAATAACTCCATAATCTAGAACTCTTTTTGTTTCAAAGCTTATTTCATCACTCAAATCAAAGAAAGCTTCTGGTTCATCTAAAGTAGTGCTTTCATTAGAAATTCTAACAACGCTAATGAGTATTCCTGCGATTATTAGCGCAGCCATCAAAAAAACTTGCCCTCTTTTGTTCATCAAATTTCAAAGTCAAAAGAAGTTTTTAAATGATTAGTAAAGCGTAGGCGGGGAGTTTGCTTGACGGTCAAAAAATCGTTTGACCTTCTACCATCCTCGGAATTGTTTGCTGCAAGCACCGAAACTTCTGATTAGGGCTGCTCCGTTCCCGGCCTGACCCATTTCACAGGAGAACGGTCGAACAGGACAAATCCTCAACGTCTGGTAAAAGACGAGAGTTTGCTCGTTTCACGTACTCCTTTAAGTTCACTTGAAGCCCGCAGGTGTAACAGCACAGGGCTAACGTGCCAACTCGCCTACATAAATTCCATTCTTAGAAGCTTTTTAAGAGTTTCTAATCTAAATCTTCAGAAATCTGTTCTTTTATATCTAATAATTCTTTAGAAAGGTATTGTTTCTTATCTTTAACTTTATGTTTTTTTCTTCCTGAAACCAAAAGCAAAACTAACAAAACTACAAAAAATATAGCTGCATTAGCTAATAATATTTGAACAACACCTTCCATGGATTCTTTAAACTTTATCGAGGTATTTAAAGATTATTATAGAATTACCTATATCCTAATATTCTAACTCTAGTATTTGCGTTACTCATAGAACCGCCAACTAAGTTCCTATATAATTGACCATCAGAAGTAACTGGTAACCAGAATGTTTGAGAATTAGGTCCCGCTGCTAAAATTCTATGTGCATATTTTGTGGAACCTTCTTGAGTATAAACTTCAAAATATGCTGGATCTGCCCCACTTCCAGGTGGAGGTGTAGTACCAGTGTAAATTGCAGCATAAACTAAAAATTCTTTAGCGCTTGGGGGAACTACTCCTGTATATGTCCCACCAGTTATTCCAGGAGAACAAACTCCTGAACCATTTGGCCAACAAAGATAGTCTGCAGATGGAGTGGGATTAAGAGGAGTCCAAGCCTTATTTTCTAAATTATCTATTCTATTTTCATGATCTGTTATACTAGTTTGAACATTTCCTGCCCATACTCTCAAAGTTGGATTTCCTGCAACACTTGTTACTTCAACTTCACCATCTGTGTGACCCATATTAGATGGTTGGAGAGTTCCATAAGCAATTACGCTTCCAACAAAAAATATCATCCCTATAATTGCAAAAACATGACTCTTTTTCAAGTTAAATCTAAATTCCATCAATCCTCAAAAATCATATGCAGATTCAGTTAATAAATATTTACATCTCTTTTAGTGTAGGTATTCCAAGTAAATGCAATGCATTTTCCATTACTTGTGCAAAAGCGTAAACAAGTGCAACTCTAAATTTCTCTTCCTTGCTTCCAATAACTTGACAAGCATGATAAAATTCATTAAATTTCTGAGCCAAGTTATAAGCGTAATGAGCGATATTGTTAACATTAAAATTTTTAGAACATTCTAAGACTAAATCTTCGAAATGAGCTAATTCATTAATTAATGCTCTTTCATGTAGCTCTATTTTATCGATTTTAAATTTCCCCATTTTACCCGCTTTTTTTATTATGCTATTAGCACGAGCAAATGTGTAAAGTAAGTAAGGTCCAGTATCTCCTTCAAATCTTATAGCTTCTTCCTTATTGAAAATTATTACTTTATTTGTATCTTGTTTTAACATTGAATATTTTATTGCAGATATTGCAATTGCTAAAGCTCTTTCATTTATTTCTTTATCCTTTAACTCATCTCTTTTAGATATCTCAGTCTTAGCTGCTTCAACAAGTTCATTTCTAAAATCTGCATAAAGGATATTGTTTCCAGTCCTAGAAGACATTTTCCCCTCAGGAAGTCTTACTGACTCAAAACCTAGATGGCTATATTTTTCCCAGTTTTTAAAATTCATAATTTCAAGAGTTCTCTTCAATTGCTGGAAATGTAAGTTTTGTTCAGCACTTGTAATTACTAATGATTCATCCATATCGTATTTTCTGAATTTTTCTTGAGCCAAAGCAATATCCTTAGCTGAATAAAGGACCGTTCCATCGCGCCTAAGTAAAATCCAAACTCCTAAATTCCTATTTTTAAGATTCATTATTGTAGCCCCATCTGAAATTTCAGCTAGTCCTTTCTTTACAAGTTCTAAAGAGATTTTTTTCCCTTTTTCTTCAACTTGGCTTTCAAAGTAGTGTTCATCAAAATCCACTAACAAGTCTTTGTATATTGGGTTCCAAGCAGATATCGACTTCTTTCTTGTTTCTTCCCATAACTTCAAAAGTTTTGAATCTTTTTTTTCATCAAGTTTTTTGTTTATTTCAAGTACTTCAAGTTCGCCCTTTTCATTACCTTCTAATTTTTGGACTGCTTCAACATATATTTTAGCAAACCAACTTTCATCATTTTGTATTTTTTCAGCCTTATGAAATTTATTATATGCCCACAACCATTTAGCAATATGCATTCCAGTGTCTCCGGAATAATTAGCCCTTATTACTTTATATCCTGAGAATTCACGTATTCTTGCAATACTTTCGCCTAAACTAGTTCCACGAATGTGGCCTACATGAAATGCTTTATGGGTGTTAGGTTGTGAAAACTCCATCATAAAGGTCTTGCCTTTTCCACTAGAATTTGACCCGTATTTCTTTTTTTCTTTCATTATTTTATCTAATAAATCATGTGCTACTTTTTTAGAATCTAAAAAGAAATTTATGTATGGTCCAATAGCTTCAACTTTTTCAAATCCATTTTTATTTATCTTATGCACAAGTTCCTGAGCAATATGCATTGGACTTTTTTTCAAAGTTTTAGAAAGTGTAAAGCAAGGAAATGCGTAATCTCCATGAGAATTATCTTTTGGAATTTCAATCAGTTCTTCGATCTCTTTTGAAGATAGATTAGTAATTTTCAAAGAATCAATTACTTTATTTTTCATCTTATTTCAAACATTCTCCATATTTAAGCAAATTTCTATATTTTAATAGAAGGGTAGCTTTACTCGCATACAAATCGACAACTAATTGTTTTTCCTTATTGGCTTTCCTTATTGCATCACAAAGTCCAAGTTCTCCAATTACTGTTTCATAACCTTCAGGAAGAGTAATTTTAATATCATTATTTATTTGATTATCTGCAAGATATACATTTCTTCCATCTATTTCATAATTTTTACTTCCTATTACTAAGGCCACTGAAGAACTTTTAGGAAGAGAAGATATTGCAGGGTGCGTTTCTAAGTATGTAGGGAAAGAGTCTTCGCTAACTACAAGACCTGTTGCCTCATTTAAATTCCCTCCTAAAGAATCTATTAGAATAAACATACTAAATGCTACGGCAAGAAATAATGCAATCCCGATTGTAAAGAGTTTAGCAGACATATTGTTTAAAAAACATCTTCCTTTTTATTCCTTTATACGCTGCCTCTGTAGCTCATCAGGTAGAGCATTTGTTTCGTAAAGTTTCGAATCAACAAAAGGTAGGGGGTTCGATTCCCCCCAGAGGCTTTTTTCCAAAAACATTTATAATCCCATTTAATCTAAATCACTTGTTATAAAATGAGATACAGAGATTTTCGTTATGAAGTTCAGAGAGAATCTGGATTGCCTATAAGAGGAGTGTCTAACGATTTGTTAAGGGATGCATATGATGCAACGCCTCATGACTCAAGGGATCAAATAAACAATGCGAGACTATTTGGTAGACTGTTTAGAGCTTTTTATGAAGACGGTAAAAAGCAAGAAGGTAAAGAAATCATTGGAATTCTAAACAATATTCTTGAAGGTATGGTTAATAAAAGATAATCTAGTTTAGCACGAATATGCTTAAATAAGATAAAACTTAAAAAAAAGTATGAAAAAAGAAAGTAAAGAACTTCATCTTGCAGTTATCGCTGGAGCAACTAGTGCTTTATCACATCTAAAAGAAAATAGAAATGCTACTCATGATGATGCATTAAAACATGTAATAAATAATGCAGATAGTATAATTGAAAATATAGATTTTTCAAAATAAAATTTTAATTAGTTTTTTTAACTTCTTGTTTTCTTTTATTGTAAACATAAGCTCCAAGTATTGCTACAAAAAGCAGAAGACCTATAATCCCGTAAAATCCTCTTTTACCTACAGCGCCTATAACTGCGCCAGTTATTGCTGAAAATCCGCTACTCTCTTCTTCATCACTTGTAAGGTCAGTGCTTAAGTCTTCTAGAGGCAAAGATATAGGTTGTAATCTTCTTCCATTTGATTCTTCATCATTATTGTTATTTGATCCGCCATTTCCACCACTATTGCTATTTGTATTTGTTGGGATCAAGCTTATTTCAAAATCTCTTGTTTCGCTTGACCATTCTCTATCTGTTGAATCTCTACATTTAACTTTCCATTCATAATTTCCAGGGCCTAATTCTTTACCTACTGAAATAGATCCTCCGGAAGGAAGTAATGATCTACTTATTTCATGGTCTGAATCTCCGGTAATAATTACAGTACATTTTATTTTACCGCTAGGAGCAAGAAGCACATCATGTTTAGAAGCAGTAGTTTTATCTGCATAATCAAGTCTACTATCAAATGAAGAGACTGTGTATTCAAAATTTACATCAAAATTACCTGTTGTGCTAAATGTAGCTCCATCACTAGGAGATACAAGGTTAATCATTAATTCGCCATAGCTATCCATTATCAGCGCATCAGCATAAACAATATCTGTAGATGAATCATCCGCAATCATTAAAACTTCTGCATCTTGTGCAAAAACTAAACCTAAAGAGAATACAATTGCAAAAACTCCGAACAAAGCTAACTTATTCATAAAAAAATCTTGGTTTCAAGATATTTAAATCTTATTGTATTTTAGACGTTAGTCAGAATTCTTATAAAAAATGCGGGAGG
>CAYRCZ010000017.1:0-8099 GCA_964423055.1 Candidatus Woesearchaeota archaeon | reverse complement strand
AAAGTAAATCAGGCTGCACTTCTTTTTATTTTGGGTAAATACAAGACAGATACATTCAGAGGCTTTAAGCTAACATGCGAAAAGTAATTTGCATAGACGATGATTTCAGCGCGTTTAAGGCTCAAATGGGGAGCAATTACAACTTCCCTAAGTTGGGCGAAAGCTACGAAGTAAGAGGCGATAACGGACGAGGTGCGATATTGTTACATGGTATAACTAATCCCTATTGGTTGGTTAGTGTCAATCCTTTATTATTTGAAGAAATACACTTTAATAAAAACAGATTCTTAGAAATTGAAAGCGGACGGCACGAAGATACTCCAGTGGTTACTTACCAATTCAGCTCGAATTAGAATACTTGAGGGAGGGTCGAGAAGTTCAAAGACTTTTTCTATCATTCAATTTCTGATTCTGTATTGTCAGGACGCTGCAAGTAAAGGGCAAATCAAACGGATAACTATCGCACGTCAAAAGCTAACGTGGTTAAAGGCTACGTTGTTAAATGACTTCATAGAGATTCTAAGGCTTTACGAAATATACAACGATAACGACTTTCATAAGTCTGAAATGAGATATAATCTTTTCGGGAGTGAGATAGGTTTCTTTGGGTTAGACGAACCGCAGAAGCTACACGGACGAAAGCAAGACGTGTTCTGGATAAATGAAGCTATCGAGGCTACTAAAGACGACTTCGACCAATTAGAAATGCGAACTACTGATTTTGGTATATTAGACTTTAACCCCTCAGCTACAAATCACTGGATATTTGACAGCGTATTAACTAGACCTGATGTAGTCTATAATCATTCGACTGTTTTAGATAATCCATTCGCACCCGATGAAGTCAAACGAAAGATATTCAGCTACCAACCTACGGAAGAAAACATTAAGAAAGGAACGGCAGATGAAAACAAATGGAAGATTTACGGCTTAGGGATTCGGGCAATGGTGGAGGGCGTTATATTTAAGAACGTGGAATACGTCAAAGAGTTGCCAAATGTTCCTACATATTGGATAGGCTTAGACTTTGGATTCACTAACGACCCGACTGCGATAACTAAAGTAATGAAAGCGGATGGCAAGATATGGTGTAAACAGTTATGCTATAAACACGGACTAACTAACACTGATATTAGTTCGGAGCTAAACAGGCTAGGAATAAACAAGTCTACATTAGTTGTCGCTGATTCTGCTGAACCTAAAAGTATAGAGGAGTTAAGGCGGTTGGGGTGGAACATTATCGGAGTTACCAAAGGTCAGGGGAGCGTAAACGCAGGTATTGACATTTTGAAAAGATACACGATTTGCATAACAGAAGATTCTATCGAGGCAAAGAGAGAAGCCGAAAACTACACTTGGAGGTTTGACAGGAATACTAATTCTTATTTGAATATCCCAATAGACAGGGATAATCACTTTTGGGATTCTGTTAGATTTGTAGCGATGGAGTGTTTAGGTGAAAGGGGAACGCCTTTACCTGCAAGGAAATTAGGACGAAACTGGAAGGAGGTAATGTGATAACAGTAAAAGTAGACACCAAAGAATATTCATTTGAAACTAAGTGGCAAGAGTTCACCTATTTGCGCTTCTGTGATGTTGTGGCTGCCTCTGATTCGTCTTTAATAGAAAGACTAAGTAAATACACGACTATTCCTATAATCAATCTAAACGGCTTAGACTTCGGGCAGATAAGCTACTTAACAGGATTGTGTGCATTTATGGATAATCACGAGGACGCGATATTGTTTTGCAAACCTTACGAAGATGATTTGAGCATTGCCAAAGAAAACTATCAGAAAATAGAAATGGCAAAGACTTATTTGCAGGCTAAGAAACCTCTACTTGCACTAAGTGAAATAGTTGAACTCTACTATGGTGAGAATTTAAAAGATACGCTAATTGTAGATTCTTTGGGTAAGGGTTTAGCGTTGCTAAAAAAGATAGACGAATTTACAAAAAGTTATCCAGAGCTTTACGAATACCAACCTACTCCAGAAGAAATAGAAGCAGGAGTTGAAGATTTAGCAGTGTTGGGTAGTTTCTACACAGTCAAGAAAATGGCTGAAAAGTTCCAGAAACACCCAGACGAGATTTTGAATTGGCAAGCAGGGGTGGTTTATGCTTTTCTAAAGGCCGATGCAATAGACGCGAGGATAAATCGCAGCCTCCAAAAGATTTACAGCCGTAAGAAATAGTTGTTGCACTTTGCAGATTAGCGTTGTGGTTGGGTTTAAATTCGCACAATGAGTTATCAAGCGGTTGTAAATATTATTCGTGATACAGCTTTTGAAGTTTCACCAGACTGCACGTTCACACATGGTCGTAGGTCGGATTCTTCTTTAGAGTTTGACAAACCTTTTCCTCAGATACATTTATTCCCTTTCACGGGTGACGTAGACAAGACAAACAACTATTCAGAAACGTATTCTATTCAGATGCTTTTTTGCGGTCAGGATTCCCCCGATAGTTCAAACGAAAAGAGGGAAGAAATAATCGCAGAGATGGATGAGCTTTCAAGGTTGTTTATCAATACTCTTTACGAAAGTGATTCAGTTGTAATGAGTAGAATCAGAACCGAACCGAATTATAGAATCTTATCAGGGACTACGTCAGGTTACATAGTGTCTTTTAGTTTACAAGTAACTACTTCGCCATGCTAATTTTAACAGAACTAATTTTAAAGCAGATAGGTGAAACGGTGTGCGAGCGTTTGAAATACGACATTAAAAACAAACGTGTAACAAGATACGGAGCTGTTAATGCTTCAGGTCAGTTATACGATTCAGTGAGATATGATGTAACAGGCGGTGAAATGTTGAGCGTGTATGCGGAGGATTACATATACTATTTGATTTACGGTAGGGCAAACGGCAAGCGACCTCCGAAAGACGCTATACTGAAATGGATAGACGCTAAAGGGATTACACCAGATGGAATTACTAAAGATTCATTAGCGTTTTTGATTCAAAGAAAGATAGGTGAAAAAGGCACAACGATATTTGAGCAAGGAGGTAGTGATTTGTTATCGGATATAATCAGCGATGACTTAGTTATTGAAGCACAGAATCAATTAGCGAATGAGATTCTTAATTCGTTCACGGCTGAATTAGTAGGCATAGAATTTAAAGCAGTATGAGTAGATACCACGCAATAAGACAACGACCTTTCACATGGGTAAGCGCACATAGAAATTGTGTATTTAAATTTGGTTTGCCTACACAAATGGCTTTCGGTGGGTATGACGCAAGCGGATATTTAGGAATAGTAATGACTTCAACTTGGGGCGGTGCAGGTTCACCGAGTGTAGGTGACAGGCTTTACATCTACGGTGGAACTTATGAGGGATTTGTAACTATACGAGAGGTTGTATCTTCAATTCAATTTGTCACTGAATCTGATTGGGTTGGTGCAATGTCTAATGAGCAAATAGGATTCGTTACGTTGCCTACGATTTCAATTTACAAGGGGTATGAAGTTGGAGAGATAACTTTAGGAGGTCAAGACTTAAGCGAATGGCAACCATATGAATTAGTCGGACAATTCAAACCAGAAGTAGGCACTGATGGTATGATTGAGTTTGATATCTACGGCTATTTAAAGACTGTGATTAGCGTCCCTGTTTACGGATACAATCAAGACGAAGAAAACAAGATAATTGAAAAGGACGCGGACGAAGATTACATACCACTTAACTACAACAAGGTGGATGTTTTTTGTGACGATAACTTAGAGGCTACATTATACGTTGCCAACACAGGGTTAAGCATGAATGAGCTAAACAGATTCTTTGTTGATACAGGTCAAGCGATGCAGCCTTTAAATATCCCGATTGAATTTAACAAGACGATAAACACACAAGACAAGATTACTTCACTAACACAAATAAGATATGGCAATTAAAACCAAATCACAGTTAGCTATTGATATAGCAGCCTCTACATTTTCAGCACCTCAACAAACTATCTTAGATGACATGGTGGATAGTTACGAGAATATATTCCCACAGGTAACAACCGTTCAAAGAAACGCGCTGACCCCAACGGCAGGTTTGATTGTTTACAACACAGACACAGACCGCTACGAATATTGGAACGGTTCAGCATGGTTTGGGATAGGACAGGATTTGTCTACTCCTTTAGTTGTAAAGATAAATCTAACCAGTGCTGATTTGTTAGCGTTAAACGGAACACCTATAACAGTTGCAAGTGCGATTGGCGCGGGTTATGCTCTTGTGCCTATTTCTATGGCTTACAGATACGCCCATGTTACAACTGACTATGCAGGTGGGAATGTTGTATTGTGCAACGATGCAAGTTCAACCAGTGACGCTTTTTTATCTGTATCTAATGTTACACTAAGAACATCCAACAAATCTGGTTCACTACCTGCTAATACAGGGACAGGAGTGAATGCAATAGTAGATAACGATGATTTAGTTTTAAAAGCTACATCAGCACTTACAACAGGCGATGGAAGTTTGACCGTTTGGGTTACTTACACAATTCTAACTTACTAATGAGATACTTCTACAAGACATATCTTCGATGTGATACCTCCGTAGTGTTGGGCAACTTTGAGCGTGAAGTGTTTCTTCCGAAAGTAGATTCATTTACGTTTAACGGTTTACTCAATATAGACGGCAGTTATTCTACCGAGCCTGTTTGGTTTACACAAGTGAACGACTATCCTGCACAAGATACATTTTGGTTAATGACACCTCCTAATGATGGAGAAACGTATAGATTCAGTTGGACGGCTAACAACTCGGATGGAAGCGAAGATGAATACGTAGTGGAGTTGTTAAACATTTCAGCATGTTCTGAAACGGTTACTGTAAAAGATTGCAACGAAACTTTAATCGTATGGCTTAATCGTGAGGGTGGATGGTCGCAGTTTTATTTCACAGGCAAAACCACATACGAGGTTCAAATACCAGACGGCAAGACTTATATCAATTCTGATTTTGTGCAAAGGTATTTTGACAGGTCGAAAGTTTACAAGGGCGAAGTCTTAACAACTGGCAGCATACCTGTAAACGCTTTGGAGCTTATGGAAAGTTTGAAGTATTCTTTACAGGCCTACAAGGTTGATTACTCAAATACTTTAGACGTAAAATACATTCCGATTCTTTTACAAGATGGGGACTACACAAAGAGAAAGACAGGCGAAAAGATATTTGATGTTAGCGTGAAAATGATTTACGCGCAAGAAGTAACTATTCAAACAGGATGACCGAACTGATTATAGAAGATGTAAATGTAGATTTGGGGGAAGCGAACATTCAAATCAATTACTCTATTGCTAAGATTGGAGAAATTGAAAGCAGAAGCGGTGCAAGGTCTGCACAAATAAACCTACCTAAGACGGCTAAAAACAGGTTAGTGTTTGAAAATTCGGGCGATGTAAATAGTATTTCGTTGAAACCTTACAGGCGTTTAAAGGCACGTTTGAAAGTAGATGGAATCGACCAGAGGATTTTATTTGCCTCATTAGAATCAGTGAATGAAACTTACAACATAAGAGTGTATGGTGAGAATGTTTCTTTCTACGATTTGATTAAAAATAAATGTATTGATTTAGACTTAAAAGAATACGGCCACTTTAAAACATTCGATGAGGTTAGAGATAGTCGGGATAACACCACAGGCTATTTATATCCAATTATAGACTACAATGCAGACAGCCCAAACTTCTATTTTGATAATGCGACTTCAAAGGCTTTTGTTCAATACTTATACCCCGCTGCATACTATGAGGACGTAATAAGAAAGATATGTGAGAATGTTGGCTACACTTTAGATAATAAGATTACAGAACTATCAGACTACCCAACGGACAAAATATGCATACCTTACTCAAGTGTTCCATATCGTAGAAATGAGGACATGGGAAGATATGAGGCAACTCTAAAGATTACCACTACAAGCGATTCGGGTTCTACTGCTTCACCTGCTTATGTTAAGATTACAGACGCGGACGATAACGGGTATAATTACTTTATTGCAGGTAAGCCGTCTTTCTTTACAAATGGAACAATATACGAAGCCCGAATAATTGACAATGTAAAATGTAACGCTACAATAAGAATAAACGCAACTAATAACACGGGAGTTGATTTGGTTGGTAGGTTTTCATTCTTAAACGATACCAATGTTTTCACGTTCACAATTTTGGCAGGTGCAACGAGCGATTTTGTAATTGATTGCGGAGAATACACTCCATACTTTGTTGCAAATGTTTATTCTACTGTTTCAGTTTTCTTTTCTTCAATAGGTGTAAACGGTAGCAATCAAAGCCCTGCTGCAATTACATTAAACACCTTTGAATTAGATTTGGATAATGTTGAATTATTGGAGGCAATACCTGACATAGTTTATGGCGATGATGTTTATTCCTATACAACAATTAGCAGCCTACTGCCAAACATTAAACAATCTGCTTTACTACTCGACTATCTTAAAATGTTTTGCGGTCTTATTTCAGTAAACGAGCAAACAAAAGTAGTTACACTTTTTTCTTTTGGGAACATTGCTAAAAATATTGATAACGCTAAAGACTGGAGCGACAAAATAGATTTGACTGATTCTACTAATGTAGAGTTTGCGTTTGACTATGCGCAAGTCAATAATCTTTTTTACGCAGAAGATGAAACGGTAGTAAAGCCGTTTAACACAGATTCAACTATTCTAATTGATGATGAGAACTTAGAGGCAAACGGTGACATGGTGAAGTTGGATTTTGCAGCCACACAACAAGTAGAAAGATTAGTTGGCAAATATTGTTCGCAGATTAAAATATGGCGCGCTGTAGGGAGTGACGAAGCGGAATTTGAAACCGTAAAACAAAGAGTATTGGCGGTTAGATTTCAAAACTTTTCATTCACATATAACGATGGAATTACAACCGATACAGTAACTACTAATATCCCATTGCCTTACTTCATAGACGAATCCAACACATTAGGATTAGATTTTGATTTAGGATTTGGAAGTAAGTTAGCGGAATACTATGCGCCCTTTGCAACTGTCTTAGATAAAACCAAGATACTCACTTTGAATCTACGTTTGAACTCATCAGATATAAACACGCTTGACTTTACAAAACCTGTTTACATATCGTATTTTAATAGTTGGTTTTATATCAGTCAAATAAAAGGCTACGTCCCAAATAATTATGAATCCACCGAGTGCGAACTCGTAAAACTTTTTTAAGATGGAAAAGAAGATTTTAGAAATAGACGTTAAAGGTTTGACAAGTGCGATACTTGAGGCGCAAGCGTCTGTAGACCAATATAAGATCTCAGTAGAAGAACTTACAGAGGCTTACGGGAAAAACTCCAAGCAAGTTAAGTTAGAAGAAGCAAGACTTCAATCAGCTACTAAAGCTCAGAAACAATTAGAGGGGCAACTGCTTAGAACAACACAAGCGCAAATGGCATTTGGTGACAGTGTTATTGACATTAACAAGGATGTTGACTTTCAGAACAACACAATAGACCAGAACCGAAAGCTATACAATGCCCTTTATGCTGAATATGTAAAGGCCGATAAAGTAGGCAGGGAAAAGTTACAGCCTACCATGAAGAAAATAAACGACACTTTAAAGGAGCAAGAAGCAGCCGTAGGTGACACCAGAAGAAATGTAGGCAACTATTCAGCGTCAATAGTAGACGCAGTGGGTCAATTAAGGGGATTTGGCGCGGTAATAAACCCTCTAAAGAACATGAGTTCAGCATTTAGCGAAGCAGGTGGTGGAGTGCAAGGGTTTAACGCTGTATTGGCTTCATCCGCTATATTCTTAATTGTGCCTGTTATAGAGGCTGTAGTATCTGTATTCTCAAAGTTTGACGCGGTTGTTGAGGGAATAGAAGATGCGACTTCTGGTCTTAATATGGCATTTGATTATTTCGCAGGTTTGGTTAATTCCGTTTTAAATGGAACTGTAGAACTTACGGACGCAATGAGTGGATTAATCGATGGAATGAAAAACGCTTACGAAGAAGGAGTTAATCTATCACAGGCATTAAGGGAAATTGAAGATGCACAAGCTATTTTAAATGTTCAAACGGCAGAGGCTTCTAAACAAATAGAAGAAAATCT
>CAYRCZ010000016.1:0-9896 GCA_964423055.1 Candidatus Woesearchaeota archaeon | reverse complement strand
ATTTCTTATTATGACATGCCCATGCTGCATTTAGGACTTTTTTGTTAAGCTTTTTTTTAGACATAAAAGAAATCAAAAATTAGGATTTTTATACCTTGTTACTTGATCAAGTTTAGAATCATTTAAAAACCAGTAGTTTGAAGACAAAATATGGAATTTAATTTTGGCAATGATTTGAGTATGCTTGGCAGAGACATAGGCCTTAAAATCAGAAAGGAAATTAACCGCATGTCTTTTGAAGAGAGAGTTGGGTATTCTAGCTCAATTCTTAAAGGTCCAAAAACACCTTATGTTGATGTAATTGCTGAAAAAATTGCTTTAAAAGAGCTCCATAAATTTGGATCTTCAAGAGGAATAAAATTTGGAGTAATTATAGACCCTCTTAAAATGGATGTAGAATATATTGGGGCCGGCAAATCTTTAGTATATTCTTGCATTGACCCTGTTGATGGCACGATAAAGGTTGCAGGCTTAGGAAATGAACATAGTAAAATGAGGTTATCAAATGACGGGGTTTGGGGATGTGCAGCTTCTTTCACAGAGGTTACAGACAAACCAATTGCGGATTTAAAAATAAAAGACTTCAAATATTCTGCAATAGTTGATGGAAATCCGAGAATCCATTCAATTTCTCCAGACCATGCATATACTACAGTTGATTCAAATTCAAATATTTTGGCAGTTGAAAAACTGGAAAGAAAAACAAGATTTGGAAATAAGTCAGATTTAGTCAAGTTAGTGACCTCTTCTCAGTCTGATCAAGGAAATGGTTCATTGCTAATAGATGACTTTCCAGCATATGATCGAAAAACTGCTAGACCTAATGCGGAAGAAATGGCAGATAAATTGAGAAAGTTGTTTGTAAATAGGAATGACGGAGGTTTTTTTGACATCGGACATATTTATGGCACTTCTACAGAGATATTGATCCAGATGTTGGCTAGAGAAGGAATTGAACCTCAAGGATTAGCAAGGGTTGTTATAAACGACCATTATGGAAATACAATCCCTGCTTATTGGATAATAAGAGGGGCAGGCGGAGAAGTTACGGATTTTAAAGGAATAGACCTTGGAGAAAAATTATTGATTGACCATAGACAAGATATTTTAACTTCAGCAAATAAGGCAATAAAAAATAAGATGTTAAAAAAACTTGAAAGTTTATATCCTTAAAAAATTTTAAAGTCCAGTAGTGATTAAATTTACACAAAGTTAATAAAGCGCATTTTTATGATTGGAATATGACAATTAAGAAAGCACTTGTGACTGGTTCAAGTGGATTAGTCGGAAGTGAATCTGTAAAATTCTTAGCTGAAAAAGGATTCAAGATATATGGAATAGATAACGATATGAGGGGTAAAATGTATGGTTCAGGCGCTTCCACAGATGTTGAAAGAAAAAAACTGGATGAAAATTTACACAATTTTTTTCATATTCAAGCAGATATAAGGATACCTGAACAAATAAACCACGTATTTCAAACATATGGTCCATTCGATATTATCATTCATGCAGCAGCTCAACCAGCTCATGAGTGGTCAACGAATAATGCTTTAGAAGATTTCATGATTAACGCTTATGGGACAGTAGTCTTACTAGAATCATATAGACATTTTTCACCTAAAGCAAAATTCATACATGTCTCATCAAGCAAAGTATATGGAGACTCAGTAAATGAGTTACCTTTGGAAGAATTTGAAACTAGGCTCGACCTACCAAAAGACCATCCAAAATGGAAAGGTGAAGATGAATCAATGAGGTTAGATGCAAACCTACACTCTCTTTTTGGAGCTTCAAAAGCAAGCGGAGATATAATGGCCAAAGAATATGCTACTTATTTCAATTTACCAATTACTATATTTAGACCTGTTTGCATTACAGGGCCAGCCCATAAAGGTGCAAAACTTCACGGATACTTAGCATATTTAGTAAAGTGTGTAGCTACTGGGGAAAAATATGTAATTAATGGTTACAAAGGCAAACAAGTTAGAGACAATATACATTCTTATGACTTAGTTAATGCTTTCTGGCATGTCTATATGGATCCTAACCCTATTCCAGGAGAAGCATATAATATCGGTGCAGGCAGGGACTCAAATAACTCGATAATTGAAGCAATACAACAAGCTGAGAAAATCTTAGGAAAGAAAGCAAATATTGAATATTCAGAAACAAATAGAAGAGGAGACCATAAATGGTGCATATATTCTGCAGAGAAATTCAAGAATAGATACCCTGAATGGAATATAAAATATAATAACGATTTATTGATGAAGGAACTTTGCGAAGCTCATAGAATATAATTCTACAATTTTATTTATCTGAAAATACTAACCAAATTGTTGCTAAAATGATTAGAAATGATAAAATAATTGCCAAATAAATGATCCATAAACTAAGAGTTTCTACAAAACTAGAAAATCCTGAAACTTTATAATTAAACAAATAATTATTCATATTGGCATAGAGATAAGGAGTAAAATAAAAGCTTTGAATATTTTTAACATTAGAAACTAGTTCTTGAGGAAGATTTAGAGTAATGTAATAAACTTTGTAAACATTGTGCTCTTCTGAACCCTTAATTATTTCTTGAGTTGTGTGTTTCGGAGAATTTATTGATTTTAATAACACCCCGTTAGAAGAAAACACATTAGAGATATATTCTGTAGATTGATTTAATGCTTGATCATTTTGAACCCATCCCCAGCCGCAATCTTCTATCACGCACTCCACATAAAACACTTTGGTGGGCTTAAGAGTATTTTGGGGAACCTGCAAACTTAGATTATATACATCTGGAAATTGAGATGAAAGTATAAAATTATTAGGAGTTGCTAACCAGAAATTTTTAGCAGAATATATCCTAGTATCTAAAATTATAAGATCTGAACTTTCAACTTTATCATTTAGAAAAGATTTTAGTTCTGAAGTTGCACTCTGTTTGAAAAGATTGTCCGGAGTACCATATGATGTACCCCAACTGAGAATTATTGAAATAAATAAGATAGAAACCAAGGAAATCATCACTTTTTTATCCTTAATTTTATCTTTAAGACCAATTAACCCATAAGCAGCAGGAATAGACAGAAATAGTGGAATAAAGGCAAAATGTTTTTGTAGAGCTGATCCACCGCTTTGCAAAATGAATGGAATTAAAACCATAATTAAGACAAAAGAAAGTACAACCGACTCTTTTTTCTTAAATATGAGATAAAAACCAAATATTGCAAATAAAGTTAATATTGGATCTGTGATTAAAGGAAGCTTGTACTGTCCATAACTATCAGGATTTGAAATTCTTTGAAAAAATGATTCTCCTTGACCTGCAAGACCAGAATATAACTGCTGGGCCTTATCTATATGAATAATTCTACTAAAATAAACATCCACAATTCCACTTTCTTTATAGGTAAATAGATTAAAAGCCAAAAATGGTAATGAAAAGATAAAGATTATCCCTAAAATTACAAAAATATTTTTAAGATTTATTTTCCCTTTTAGATTAGATTTTTTCTTCTCATATAGATAACCTATAAATAAGGCAAAAGAAATAAAGAAAAATGGAGCACTATATTTAGTAAGGGAAGCTAGTCCAAAGCCAATGCCAAATAAATAAATCCATAAGATTTTTCCATTATCTACATATTTAAGACCGCAGATAAAAGCAAATGTAACAAAAAACAAGACTAAAAGACTTTGTTCTGTAAAAGTCATCCTTATAAGAAAAGTAGATGTTGCAACAAAGAAAGAAGATGCAAGAGCAAGCTTCTTATTTTTTGTTAAAATGTTAGTTAGATAAAAAACTAAGGGAATAAGTAATGTACCCGCAATTAAAGGCCAAAACCTTGAGGCAAAAGTGCTATAACCAAAAATTTTGTAAGATAAATCAGTTAGGTAAAAAAATAATGGAGGATTTGAGTGTGTAGATAATAGTCCTGCATTTATTATTCCTGCACTTTGCGAAGCATAAAGCATATCGTCTGCAAAAACATCTAAATTCAAAGAAGCAATTAAACGAAGGAAAAATCCAAAAATTGTAAGAATTATAAGAATAATCTTAGGTTTTGAAATTAAGCTATCTATTTTTATCATTTTTTATGTAAAACTTCCTTATACTCCTTATACCAGTCTTGTTTAAAATATATTCTATCATAACCTTAAGAACATTTAAACCATAAGAGATTACATTGACATTAGACTTTTCATCTCCGTAATAAGTTGGAATGGTAACCTCTTTTATCCTATTTTTGTTCCTTATCGCTAACTGAACAATTATTTCAGAGTCGAAATGAAAGTCTGAAGAATTTAAATTAAAAGGTATTTGCTTCAAGGCCTTTATCGAATAAGCCCTGAAACCTGAGTGAAACTCAGTTAATCTTGTTCCGAGAATTATATTTTCGACAGTGGTTAAAAATATATTTCCTAAATATTTGTAGATTGGCATCCCACCTTTTAGAGGGTGGCCAGACATTCTTGAGCCAAAAACAAAATCTGCACGATCTTCTTCTAAAGGTTTAACTAAAGACATTATATGCTCAGGAGGATATTGAACATCTCCGTGGATCATTACAACGATATCGTAATTTTTCTTTATGGCATAATCATATCCCCATTTTTGATTTCCACCATAACCTTTGTTAATATCATGTTTGATAATAGTAAGATTTCTAATTTTCTTCCTTAATTTATACTCATTTGCTACGATCGAAGTAAAATCTTTCGAGGCATCATCTGCTATAACAACTTCTGAAGCCCTTTTCCAAACTTCTTTAGGCATCCTATCAAGCAAAGCCTTTATTGTTGCTTCTGCGTTGTATGCTACTACAAGAACCATTAATTTTTTATTAACCATATAAAACCAAAATTGACTCTATATAAAAACTTAATTAAGTTTTTAAAACGCCTGTAATAAGGGGGATCATGGTACTTGTAAAAATACTAGGGTTTATCGACCTTGTAGCGGCAATAATCCTTTTATGTATGATCTTTTCATTAAGCATACCATTACAATTAACACTTTTTATAGGAGGGTTACTTTTTATAAAAAGTTTATTTATCTTAAAAGGAGATTTTCTTAGCGTTGTTGACCTTCTTGCTTCAATGATTCTTTTTATAGGGATATTTTTTACACCATGGACATTTTTAATTTGGATATTGAGCCTTTTTCTAATGTCTAAAAGTGTAGCTAGTTTCTTATAAGACTAAAGATCTTAATTTTTGGATCATAAAAAATTCTCTTGAATCCAATACGTCATGCCTGACCATCCAGATTAAATCTAAAAGTGAATGAAAGATCATCCCAATAAATAGAAAGTAAAAAGGCCAAAAAAACAAAGCAATTAAACCAACTAAGAGGTGTGATTCAATTGTATGAAAAACATGAAAATCTCCCTTTTCACACATCCCAAACTCAGATTTTTGATCTAATATTTTATCTCTTCTTTCATAACCGTGCTCTACTGCTTCTAAAGGATTCCACTTTCTATGGATAAAACCTGCGGCTAAATAATGGTCAAAATCTATGAATACCGAAGCAAACCAGATTAAAAAAAGAGAAACGTAACTAGTCTCCGGAGAGATTAATTTAAAGACTACACAAAAAATTATCCCTAAAATTATATGCCAACGCGGAAGCATTTATTGTTCACCCATCTTTCTGATTATATCAGCAAAGGCTGGACGAGTTATTAATATTCCTACAGTTATCCCTATTATTGTAGTGAATGCAAATCCCCTTAAAAGTCCTGCTCCTGCCCAGAATAATGGTAGCATTGCAGCAATTATTGTAAAGAACGCTCCAACTACTACAAACAAAGCTTTCTTTATTTTCTCTTTAATACTTGAGTTATCCTTTGATCTTGATTCATCTAAAATGACTATTTGGTCATTTACTCCCAAACCTAAACCAGCAATAATCCCTGCAATACTTGCTGCATCTAAATTCCAACGAAGAAGCGCAGCAATACCTAAAGTAATGAATGCTTCAGAAAACATAGTAAGAATGACTGCAAGAGTAATTTTTAGTTTCCTATATTTAATGAATAACACTATTGAAACCATAAGAAATACAACTAGCCCCAGAGTGATCAATGTTTTAGTAAACTGTTCTCCTAGTGAAGGAGAGATAGTATCAAGTTTTACGATTTCCAACTGATAAGGAATACTTCCTGTTAATAATAATGTTTGAAGTTTATGCATTTGAGCTCTTGCATCTGCAGTAGCTAAGTCAGGAGTTGTACCTGTCCCAGAACCTTGAATGGAAATTTGAGTGGTTACTTGCCCCCTTAGTCCTGAACTAATCCTTAATTCATCAACGGTTTCGCCGTCTAAAACTAGAGTCAAATTTTCAACCAAGTATTGGCCTCCAGAAGCCGAATCAAGAGGGATAGAGTTAGTGATATCTGCATGTCTTTGAGCAGCCTCTGGGCTTAGAGCAATAGTAAATGTAAATCTGCTCAAAAATGTCCCATCTCCCATTGACTCTGCTTGATAAACTGCAGACTGTGCTGCATCTCTAAATACGTGAGTAATATCTCTTTCACCGCCAATGAAAACAGTTTCATTGCCTATTCTAGCTTCAAAATTACCTTGTTTACCCACTAATTCTGCTAAGTCTTCTCTTGAAGCTCCTGCAACTTCTACTAACATGAAATTATTCCCAGTTAAGTCTTTAACAGGCCTTATTGTTAAATCTGTAAGTCCAAACACATTTAATCTTTGACTCGTAATTTCCACTAAATCTGAAACTTCTAAGTCGCTTAAAGTACCATTTACTGGCTTTACTAATGCACGAGCTCCGCCGCTTAAATCAAGTCCAGTTTTGATGTTTGATTTAGGAACCTTACCTACGCCCAAGGAAGATAAGTTTGAACTTAAAAAAATAAATGTATCTTCTTCTGTAACTACTGAGATTTTCTTTTCATTTGAATTTAAAGATAATTCTTGATAAATCGAATTATAATCTTCTAATGAGTTTATTTCCTTAGAGTTTATTTCTTTTATCAACATTCCTTGTCTTAGGCCAGATTCAAATGCTGTCGAAGACGAATCTACATTTCTAATTAGTATCCCATTTCCAAATGTAGGGGAAATCATAAGCAATGCTAAAAATAAAGAAATTATCAAAATCCATACTCTGAAAGTTAGTTTAGCCATTAGTTTAATTTTTTATGTTCAGCATACCACTTTATTATCGAGGCATTTGTGAACCATGTATTTATTATTGTTGCAGTTAGACCTATTGCTAAAATGAAAAAGATCTGTTTAAATGAATCTGGAAGACCTGTAACTATAAAGAAAGCTGGAATTAGAGCTGCTAGACCAGTACAAGTCATAAATATTCCCGTTTTGAAAGAGCTATAAATCCTCGCGTTTATCGACTGCCCTCTATTCTTTAAGACCCTCATTGTAAGTAAGATGTTGTTATCCACTGAATAACCTATAAGCATTAAAAATGCTGCAATACCTGCAGCTGATAACCTTATTCCAAAAATATCTGCTACTGTTAAAGCCATCACTATGTCAGCAAATGCTGAAAAAATAACTGCAATACTTGGAATAAAGGTTTTGAATAAGAAAAAGATTACTAAAGACATGAGAACAAAAGAGATGAAAACTGCTATTGCTAGCTGTTTATAGAAATTGTTAGATAGGCTTGGACCACTAAATTCTACGCTCGAATTATCGCTAGTTAGGGGCTCACCAATAAATTCTTCAACTAAAGGAGTCAAATCTTCCGGAGAACTAGATGACTCAATTAATACAGCTATTTGCCTTCCAGTTGAAATATCTGAAATAGTCCTTAAATGAACATCTGAAATGGCTTCTTGTAAATGCAACTCGAGAGCTTCAACATCAACCTCTTGAATCAGAGTAATGGTTGTTCCCCCAGATAAACTTGGATCTTTGTAAATAATATCATTATTTTGATTATAAAATATAAACAAGTAAGAAATACAAATAATAAGCAAGACCACTGGAGCAAATAGCATTATTTTGTAATATTTATCATACCAGTGTTTTTTAGACTGGTGAATGTGCTGTGAATGACTCGAAGTATTTGTTTGATTTTCCATTTTATTTATATGCGCCGACTGGGGATCGAACCCAGATCATCTGCGTGGAAGGCAGACGCACTAACCATTATGCTATCGGCGCTTTATATTCTTTCATCTGGGGGCATTTTAAAGGTTGTGTTTTTCCTTGTGCTTAGAGATAAAGAACCTAAAAATTATCAAACCCATCCAAACTATGGCTATAAAAAAGATATAGTTTATCCCTATTAACTTAAGCGTCGCTTCTCCTAAAAAGTATATTGCAATGGCCCAAAAGATGTTCCAGAAAAGAGTCCAGATTATAGATAAAATTAAAAATTTCTTAAATGGTAAACGCACTATACCCGATGCGGTAGCAGTTATTGAGGCGAGGTTAGGGTCTTCATAACTTATAGCTATTGCAGTAGATGCTTTTTTTAGTATCTTTTTTTGAGAAGACTTTATTGCATTACCAAAACCTATTTTATTAAATATTTTATAAATCCCATATCTTCCGACTAAATAGTTAAGAGAATAAGCAATAACAAAAGAAATAGAAATTATCAAAACTAAAACAGATATTCTCCCTAAATCTCCCTGGGCAGATATAATACTAAAAAAGACTATTATTCCACCTGGAAAATACTGGCCCAAAAATAGAAAACCTTCTATTAAAGCTATAAAAAATACTGCCCAAAGATTAAGCTCTCCAAATTTGGATAAAACCATGTTGATTAGATCTTCAGAAGATGGTATAGCGAGAAATTTTCCAAGATATGAAAAAAGTAAAAGAAATAAGATAATGGCTAAAGGCAAACTAAGAGACTTAAACAAACTACCAAGACCATTTTTATGCATTAATTAATTTGTTTAAGATAATATAAAAAACCTTATCTATCAAAAAAACAGAAGATATTGTGAAAAATCAAAAAACTTTATGGAATTCCCTTTATTCTAAAGGGTTATTTTGGAAAAAGACTAACAAGATACAAGAGAATTTGAAAGATAAGTTAGTTTTGGAGCTTGGAGTTGGAAACGGAAAAAGTTTGAAAGCTATCTTAGAGCATAATCCGAAACATGTTACTGCTATTGACATTTCAGAAGAAGCCATTAATTTAGTTGAAAAATCAATTAATTCTGAAAGGGTTTCTTATATCACGGGAGACATTCTAAAAACTAAAATAAAAGATAAATTTGAGGTAATTGTTTGTTATTATTTTCTAAATAATTTTAAAGAAAGAGATATGAAAAAAGTGGTTGAAAAGATTAGTTCTATGTTAAATAAAAATGGAATCATATTGTTTGAGGATTTCGCCTCTGGAGATTTACGAGAAAAAGGAAAAGAGATAGGAAATAATACTATAGAGAAACAAAACGGTTTGATATGTCATTTCTTTAGTAAAGAAGAGATAAAAGAATTATTCAATGGATTTAATGTTGAGTTAATGGAAAGAGAATTTAACCCAATAAGAAAAAATAAAGAGATTCAAAGAAAAATAATAAGTGCAAGAATTATACGCACCCGATAGGTCCTCGTAGTGTAAAACACTACGGGAACTTAAATTCTTACGAATTAAAGTATTTGAAAATCCTATCTTATACGCACCCGATAGGATTTGAACCTACGACCTACGCCTTAGGAGGGAGTTGCTCTATCCAGGCTGAGCTACGGGTGCACAAGTTTCTATGAACTAATGAGCTTTAAAAACTATTTAGGGGTATGCAAGAGAGAGAGAGTACTCGCAGTGCAAAACACCGCGGTAACTCCAACTTTTACAAGTTGAAGTGATTCGAACGAATCCTCACTTGATGCAAGAGAGAGGATTCGAACCTCTGAAGGCACTAAGCCACGGGATCTTGAGT
>CAYRCZ010000015.1:0-11001 GCA_964423055.1 Candidatus Woesearchaeota archaeon | reverse complement strand
CCTGCGAAGCTTTCTCTTTACCGGTAACTACTTTAGTCTTTAGAGCGTCGCCCTGTGCCTGTTGCTCCATAAAGTAATAGAGTCGTCGCTTCTTATCGTAGCTCGTATAAGCGGAGGTAAAAGCCGAACGACCTTTTAGGTTATGGAACTCTTTACCGTAGGTATAGAGAAAAGCCCTTTCTAAAGGGATAACTACTTCTCGATAATCGCTTCCGATAAAAGCTCGTTGTTTAAATCCGTTAAATCCGCCTCGATCGTCGGAGCGAATAGTAATAGTCGTCGGGTCTCTCCACGCTATTTTACGAAAGACTACTTTACCGTCTCGAATCTCTAGGACTTTCTCGAATCCGGAATAGCCCTCTATAACGCCTCGTAGAGCTTGAGCTAATACTAAATCCATAGGAGTAGACATACCGCCCTTATGAGGCGGTAAGCGGAGGCGTTCTTCTACCCACTCGCTTTGTTTTACGGCTTCCGGAGTATCATCGTCCGGCTCGATAGTCCAGTTAGAACCTAGTAACGGCATTACTATAGTATTAAATAGAGCCTGTACCGTACCGTCGGTATCGAGCATTTTCTTAAAGTCGGCTACTTTAACTTTAGAAAGGTCTATAAACTCGTCGCCGAATATCGAGGGCATAAGTCCGACGGTCGATGTACCAACCTCTACGCCGACTTCCGGCGGTGTAGGCTTGGCTAGTGAGATTTTTAGTGGTCCTATCTTCATATCTATAGTATATTCCTTATTTTTATTCTCTCATACGTTCGTTTAATCTAGAAGCTACATCTTTTCCGGTACTGGCTTTCGCCTCGTCTTCTGTACTGATTATATCAGCTAACGAGTAAATAAGTGAGTCCGCTCGGTCGGGAGATTTTCCTTTATAGCGAGCTTTCCAATCGTCTTTAGATTCGATCGTTAAACCTCTACCGGTAAACTTATACTTTCTAGTAGATAATTGCATTATTAGTTTATCGTCTTTCGGGATAGCTAACTCTCCGGCGATAAATAATTCTCTAGCTCTCCACCATAATTGCGAAGCTAGGTTAGCGAACGTAAGACCGGTAGCGTCCGGTAAAGCCTTAGCGTTGTTATGGATTTCGGCTATACCGTCGATATTAGAGTCGGAGAGAGTATCGTATACACCGCCTCCGAGTCCGTCTACGTCGATTCCGATAAAGACCGGTCGAGGACTCGAATACTGTAGAACTCGTCCGGCGGTCGCCGTTGTACCCTCTTTAAACGATATTTCTTGCTCCGGTATATAACCGCCGTAGCGAGGAGTAATAACCGTCTCGTCGTTACCGAATCGAGCAGGGTCGACTCCTAGACGTAATGGTCCACCTTTTTCTTTAAGCTTATCTCTATGCTCTTTTTCGCAAGCTAGCTCTAGGTAATTAAGCGGAATAACCGTATTAGTAGATTCGCTCGGGAAGTTACCGAGTACACGAGCTTGGAACATCGGACTATCTATACCCCAAGAGTCTATTTTCTCGTACGCCCAACGAGGAGCAACGAGCCAAGGACTAACTATTTCGACGTTATCTAGGTTAACTTCTCGTAGATCTTCGACCGTCTTAATACCGTTATTAACGAAGTTCGGCGTATCGAATACGGAGATATGTATCTTATTAGAATAATCCCAACTATGGTGCGACTCTCTAAAGCTTCCTGCGTCGGAGGTCGGGTTTCCTATCATTAGCATACGAGCTTTTTCGGAGGTCATCATACCCTCGATAGCTTCGAAAGCTTGTTCGGCTACACCTGCCGCCTCGTCGATAATAATAAGAATATCGCCACTTGCGGCGTGAAAGCCCTGTAGCTTATCGGGGTCGCCGGACGAAGCTCCGATAGCGTACCAGTCCGGAGCTATATCTAATCGAGTCTTTAAAGCTTCTCCGCCTAGAGGTTGATTACTCGCTTCGTGAGCGGAACGTAACTCCCTCCATAAAAGGTTTTCGACTTGACGCATTGTAGGAGCGGTAGATACGACGATACTTTGAGGGTGGCTATATAAGAACCATAACGCCGTACGTGCGGCGATATAGGTCTTACCTACGTCGTGGCAAGCTCTAACGGTCGTATAGCGGTTATCTCGAACCGAGAGGATAATCTCCTCTTGTTTGCTCCAGAAGCTACCGCCTAGTATCCACTCGTTAAAGAACGGAGGGGATATTTTACTAGCTTTCCGGAGTTTACGTATCGCCTCCGCTTGAGTCTTGTCCATTTTCCGATAATACCTTTTCTGCGGCTTTAATCATATCCGAGAACCCACCCCATACGCTATTACCCTCGGGGTCGCTAATAGCCGAGACGCTAGTAGGTAGACCGAGAACGACTCGCTCTCCGTTTATAGCGTCCTTTAAAGCTTTCGCTAGCTTCTCTAGAGCGAACGTATTTATAGGAGTCGGAATCGGGTTATTATCTTTATCTAATACGAGGTGTCCGGCTTTATTCGTATAATAACGACGCTCGGCCATATCTATAATTGCGTTGTTCGCTAGAGCCTGTAAGTTCTGCCAATGCTGTAAATGTCGGCTATTAGCGGAACTCTTAGTATCGAGTAGCTTTTCGGTAAACTTAGTAAATGCCTTTTCGTTAAGGTCTTGTCTAAGTTCCGTCCAGTTCTCGGCTAGGGCTTTATTACCGATAGTCGTCTTAGATACCTTATATTTCTTCGCTAATAATTCGTAGGTTATAGAGCTATCTTGTAAGTATTCCTTACGAACCTCGTACCAGTCGATATTTCTCGGACCACCTTTAGTAGACTTCGGCTTAGTAACCGTAGCTTTATTTACTTTAGGAGTTGACTTTTTAGAGGTCTTCATAATACCTAGTATAAACCCTATAACCTAGAATTAGGAGAGTAGAGAGAGTTTATCCCTCTACTGGTATTTCGTATTCTTTACCGGCTCGTACTTTAGGAGAGCTATAGTCGAGAATCTTTACTAATACGCCGAAGAACTTACCCTCGGCTACGTCTACGCTATGAATCTCTTTAAGAACCCAACCCTCCGGCTCGGTATATTCCGTATCGAGTTCGATAGCTACTACTTTAATTACGGCTTGTGGCTTCTTCGGAGCTTCTACCGGTACTTCCGGCGTTACTACTTCTTCCGCTACTTTGTTCTTCTTGTCCTTTGACATAAGACTGGTCTCCTTTATTATTTGACTTACTTATATTACCACGTTCGAGCCTACGCTTTAAACCATAGAGCTTGTTTAGTGTCTCCTGGTCTAGTGAATCTCTAAGTCGATAACCGGATATTTTAGGTCGTTGTTTATACATTGAGTATCTGCCTTTCTATCTCGTTTGCTATTCGAGCCATCATTAAAGGCGGAACACTCATACCGACGACGTAGTTAGCTTTCTGTCCGTTAAAATCATAGTCTCGAGGGAACGTACCTATACGCTTTAATTCAGTATCGTTTAAGTGCCGCTTATAAATCGGGTGGTAGTTATGAGTAGCCGAGACCACGGTCGGGCTAGGACGGTTTAGAGCTATCTTTTTCTCTACGTTGTAGCTTCCGATAGTTTGCCCAGGTATAGTATTAGCCCACTGTTTTTGATAGAGCGGAGTAAGTTTTTCGGACTTATCGGAATGGTCTACGAGACTCTCGAACGGTATCGGCTTTTCGTTAAACTCGAGCTTTATCTTTTTGCCTAGTCTATTAGCAATAAAGAAGACTCGTTCTCTCGCCTGCGGTACGCCCATTGTAGCGGAGTTAAGTAAGAATACCTGTACTGTATATCCTATGTTCTAAGCTCTAAACTTAATTTCTCTCATAGCTCTGCCTCCAGTTGTTCCTTGTTCAATTCTAGTCTTTTCTTTATTATCTCGACATACTCAGGCTCTTGCTCCATCAATATGAAGTTGCGGTTGAGGTTTTGACACGCTACGCCAGTAGTGCCACTGCCAGCCACGTTATCCAGCACCAAGTCGCCCTCGTTGGTGTAGGTTTTGATGAGGTACTCGAATAGGGCTACTGGTTTTTGGGTTGGGTGTTTTGTCTGACCCTCCGATGGTATGCGTATGATGTTTCTAGGATAGCCAGTGACGGTTTGGCGGTATTTCCCGTTACTCGTTTGTGTTATTTTACCTGTTGCTAGACCCTGCGAGCCATCACGAGCTACACCTGTCCCAGTCTGTTTATTACACTTGTAAGTACCTTGTGGATAATAAACAGGCGTGTTGACGCTAAAAACTAGGACATCCTCCTTAGTCCTTAATGGCTGACGTTTTGCATTTAATACACCTGTCACACGGCTTTTTTCCCACACCCACTCATACTTGAACATCTTCGGATTGCTCATCACCAAAGCACTGGTGAACGGTTGTGAGGCTGTCAGCACTATCGCACCATTAGGCTTGATAATACGCTTATAATGCTCCCACAACGGCTCAAAGGGTATGATTGTGTCCCACTTGCAAGCGGTCGTGCCATACGGTAAGTCTGCCAGTATCATATCAACACTACCGTCTGGTATATCTTTCATTAGCTCTAGGCAATCGCCTTGTAGGACTTCACTAGCTTGATTGGTCATAACTTTACCTCTGGGTCATATTTCCATTGATTATTTAAGTCAGCAGCTATCTTCCAGACTTTGCGAGCTTATAGCCCATAGTCGAGCCTCCTCCGCAGGCGAACGTAGACATTACGGTAAAGCCGTTCTTTTCCGGATAATCTTTTAAAGACCAGTCGTAGCTAAGATTCTTTTTTATCACAATTAAACTCAAATCCACATTTAGGGCACTCGTGAGAATCTTCGGCTAGTAAGTCGTCCGTATTTATTTCCTGGTTATCATCTTCGAAGTTTTCTTTACCTGGACCGAGTTTAGCGAGTATGTCCGCTACCGGAGTAATGGTAGTAGAGACGGAGTATAGCTCCATAGGTACGTTATGGACGGTCATTAACTCGGCTAGTTTAAGTTCGTTATTCGTACCGATAGAATCGTTATGCGATAAGGCTAGCTCGATTTTAGCTTGCATTATCGAGTCGAACGTACGCTCGGACTTCTTACCGTCTACTACGATATGAACGCTATCTCCGGCTTCGACGATCTCTACGACGACTACCTTAGCGAACTCTTTACCGATCTTCTGGTAGGCTCGTAGTCGGGTATTGCCGCCGAGAACCTCTCCCTCGGTAGTAACGAGCATTGTAGAGTGTTCGCCTAGCTTAATCTGTTCTAATAATCGTTCGAAGTCTTTAGCTTCTACGTCTCGAGGATTATCTTTATAGAGGAATAGATCTTTAACCGGAGCGAGTGTTACTCCGTTATCTCTTACGAACTTAATCTTAGTCATAGACTGGTCTCCTTAGTCATAGAACAATGATAGCATATTTTAAGGAACGTAAAACAAACCCTTTTTTCGGCTAGCTAACGCTGGGAGGGTATTAACGACTCGTCGGAACTACAGCTTTACCGATAGTAAAGGGGAGCGGAGAGTTTGTCTAATTTCGTCTAAAGTACCGTTCTTAAATGTCTAAAGATGTCTAAATACCGTCTAATAACAGAGGTAGAGATAACTTTCCTTGTAGAAAATAATTAAGTCTTAAAGTCAATTAGTAATAAAGATTAGAGCGGTTAGAACCTAGACAGCTATTAAGCTTACTATAGATTCGAACCGTACTAACCTCTATATTTTTTAAAGAACGTACGTTTACTATCGTATAAAGGGATCTATTTACAGCCGATCCAGCCGAGTTAATTAGTTCGTAAGCCTAGTAACCTTACTTTTACCGGCGAGTTAGGAGTCGTTACTCTCCGAGGCTTCCGGTCGTCCGCCTAACTAGCGTCCTGTCTACCTCTGTACTACTAGGGGTTGACTTACGAAGTTCCTCGGGATAAAATTAAAGAGTAAATGTTTCATACCCTCCAACGAATCTAGGACTTTAGCGAGTCCTTTTTTCATATCCTAAATTGTTCGTAAATGTTTCCTACTACCCTCTCTTATAAAGAGATTATTTACGTAGGTAAGACTTAGTATAGCGTGGGAATATACGGCTTGTAAATAGCGACTACGCCGGACTATCCGGTAGATCCTCGGTCGGGAAGATAATTAAGTTAAGCTCCGACTCTCGGCTCGCTATACGTCCTAAAGACCTATCTCGAGCTAAACGCCGTAACCATACCCTCTTAGCTAGGTCGGGATATTCGTCGATAAAAAGTAAGTTTTCGATATTTAGAGGTAAATCTTCCATATAGTCCTAAGTGTAGGGGAGACGACCGGAGACCAGCCGGACGGCAAAACCGCCTCTATCGAGATAGAATCGCCTCTTACCTACCAGATTATAATAATCTAACGACCCCTAAAATTACAATTAAGCGATAATGTACTTTACTAATTAACCGTTAACGTAGTATTATAGAGGTACAAACAAATTATTAGGAGACCAGCCCTATGTATAAGTACAAAGTATTAAAAGCCGACGGCTCTATAGAGGAATATAAGACCGAGAAGCTCTCGCTCGACGCCTTACAGTTTAACGTCGGAGGCTTTATCCACCAAGTCTTACCTCGACCGGAAGACTTCGGTATTAAGACCACCGGTACGGTCTACGTTAACGAGGACGGTAAGAACCTCGGACTACTTCCTAATCCGCTCGTCGCTCCTAGTAGCTACGACGTTCTCGTCGGTAATATCTTAATCGAAGAAAAGATTTAGGGAGGGCTATAAAAGTGAGGGTAAAAATAAAGATAATCGAGACGAGTAGTTACTCGCTTACGGAGGACGGAGAGTTTACTTGCGACCACGAATACGCCGAAGTAACTCCTCCCTGCTGTAACGGTAACGACTGCGGTTGCTACGGCTTATATTCCGTCTACTGCGACGATTGCGACTATATGAATATGCCCGAGTTCGAGGTAGAAGCTTTAATCGAAGCGACGATACCGGAAGAACCCGAGTACGAACCGGAGCTAGAATATGCGGTATAACTACGAGACCGGAGTAATCCGTAAACCTTTAGCTCTCCGCTTTCTTTGCGGAACTATAAATACGCTAGCCGTTATAGGGTGGCTATTCCTTTTAGTGATAATTATCACAATTATTACTAATACGTTCGACGAACTAATACTAATATTATGGGAGATTTAAACAATGGCTAGCTTATACGAATTACGAAAAGTACGAACCGAAGTAAATAAAAATATTAAATGGTCTAAGGACCAACTCGATAACTACGGTATGTCCGGCGTACGTCGAGACGCTCTAGGTCGCTCGCTCGAAGCTTGGGAGTCTAAAAGAGATTCTCTAACTAAAAAGATTAACCGAATTATTAAGTGGCGACGATTCCTAACCCGAATCGGTCTACGTAAAGAAGTCTATCCTATGGGGAGTAACCGATAATATGAAAACCCACGTAACGACCCCAACCGAAAGAGCCGTAGCTTTTAAGAAGCTAAAAGATAAAGTCGAGTTCGTTCTCTCTAAATACGAGAACGCTCGTAACGACGATATAGAAGCTACTATAGCCGTATGGCAAGAGTTCTACCGAGTCGGCGACGCTATCGCTTTAGAGCAGTTAAAAGACCTACCTAGAGAGTCGGCTATCGTCCGGCTACGAGCCGTAATACAAAACGTCGACGGTAAATACTTTCCTACCGATTTAGCTATCGCTCGGAAGCGAGGTATCGAGGAGGTAGCTTGGCAGGAGTATATGGCTAACGTAAAGAATCCGCAGAGGAGTTTATTCGGACTATGAGTATTTTAAGACAAGGCGAACGTATGCAAAGATGTCTTTATCCAATTCATAAAGAACATCGAAAGCAAGATTACTTCCTAGTAAGGACTTACTATAATACCTTAGAAAATCACATTTGTCAGGGCTGTTGTAGCCTACTTAGCCAAGCTGGATATTTAAGGTATCTAATAGATGGGTACATAGTTAACGATATAGACCCTCGCTTTCCTGAAGCCTCTAATAAAGCCTATATAATAAGCCAAGTGCCAGAGTTAAGGGGCAAATTATGATTAGACTAACTATTTATCGAGTAGGAGAGACGCTAGAACTTCTACTCCCTAAGCAATTTACCGGTAAAGACTTTCCGAGTAATACGGTAAAGTTCGTAGAACTAGCCCATTATTCCGACGGTAAAATTAAAGATAAGATATATATCCGTCCGTACTATCGGAAGAAGATTAACGGAGAGCTTAATATCTACGCAGAAGAAGAACTGTGATATACTGAAAATATGTTAAGTTGCTACGGTAAGAATTGCGAACGAGAGACTATAGCTAAAGGTCTTTGTACTAAGCATTACGCTAGGTTACGAAGAACCGGTAGCGTAGATAATCTTATACGTCAAGAATACGTACTAGACGGAAGAAGTAAGCACCCTCTACTAAAGACCTATAACGGTATGAAGCACCGATGTTTAAATCCTAAGTATACGTATTTTCGCTTATACGGCGGTCGAGGAATAAAGATTTGCGATAGGTGGCTAGACCCTATTACCGGCTTTAGTAATTTTGTCTCCGATATGGGAGAAAAGCCGTCTCCTAAACATAGCCTAGACCGGATAGATTCTAACGGTAATTACGAGCCGAGTAACTGTAAGTGGTCTACTCCTAGAGAGCAAGCCTCTAATACTTCCAGTAACAATAAAGACGTAGGAGTTAAAAAATCGGGTACAGGGTGGTTATCTTATATAAAAGTAAAGGGTGAATATCGTAGTAAGTATTTTACCGATTACGATAAAGCGGTAGCTTATAGAAAGTTACTAGAGGAGGAGGTCGATTATGACAGCAACCGAGACGTATAGAGAACGAATCCTCCGAGAGCGTCCGACTCATACTAAGGGTGGTACGCCTATCGAGATTAAGCCGGACGGTTCGGCGGTAATAACTCGAACCGGTCGAGCTTGGAATCGACGAGGCTATAGCGTATACGTACCTTGCGACTATCCGGCTCTATTCGGTTGGGAGCGTACCGGACGAGTAGGTCGTAAAGCGAAGAAAGCTCCGGTACTACTAACGCATAGAGGTTATAAGTACCTCCGGACGGTAAAGGTATGATAGTAATATTACTTCTATGGTTTATTTTATTAGCTATAGTCTTTAGAAAGAAAGGTTAAATTATGGGTAAAACTACTAAGATTCGATTAACTGCCGACGAGGTAGAAGCTCTCGAGACTCCGGACGTACCGGAAGAACTTACGGAGAAGCAAAAAGAGCAGATTCGTTTTAGGCAAGGTAGCCGAAAGCAACGTCGTATGATAGCGAAGCGTAACGGCTTCTTTAAGGATAAGACCGGTACGGCTTGGCGAGAATCTAATAAGATGATTCGCCGAGATACTAACGCTACCGACCTCTAGTAAAAGATTACACTAGACAAAATAACCGTTTACGGTATATACTAGAACTACAACTAAATAATTTAAGGAGACCAGCCCTTATGGATACAGAAGCTAAAACCTATAGCGAGCTAAAAGCATTATCCGACTTACTAGATTGCGAGAAGCGTAATACTATTCTAATAAACGGTAATTTTTCGTTTTTTGCTAAAAAGTGGAAAATTAAAGTATCTAGGCTACGAGAACTTTATAAGGAGGCTAAAAATAATGACCAATAAACCGACCGTCTCTCTACAAGCGTATATACGCTCGGGAGCGGTACAGCAAGTAATCGGAGAGAGTATCGGCGGAGATAACGCCGGTAACTTTACGACTTCGCTTTTAAGCGTCGTAAATACTAATCCGGTATTACAGGACTGTCCGCCGGAGTCGATAATTAAGGCGGCAATAACCGCCGCAAGTATGAAGCTTCCGATAGACCCGAATCTCGGATTCGCTTATATAATTCCTTATAATAATAAGGTTAAAACTAAAGAGACTCGAACTAAGGCGGACGGCTCTACTTTCGAAGTAACCGTCGAGACTTGGCAGAACGTCGCTCAATTCCAACTAGGCTATAAAGGATTTATCCAACTAGCCCAACGAAGCGGACAGTTTAAGAGAATTAACTCCTCCGACGTTCGAGAGGGAGAATATATCGGTACAGACCGACGCTCCGGCGAAGTCGAGTTCGACTTTATCCAAGACGATAAAGAGCGTAATAGTAAAAAGATTATAGGCTACCTCGGATACTTCCGTCTAAATAACGGCTTCGAGAAAGAACTCTATATGACGGTCGAGGAGCTAACTAAGCACGCTAAACAATATTCTAAGAACTTCGCTAAATATGGTACCGGACTTTGGAAAGACCAGTTCGACGTAATGGCTAAGAAGACCGTTCTAAAGCTTCTAATTAGTAAGTACGGAGCGTTATCTACGAGCCTACAGCAAGCTATTAGAGCCGACCAAGCTTCTATAGACGGCGACGGCTATAACTACGTCGATAACGATAAAGAGAGTATCGTAGATACCGACGACGAGGCTTCCGATAAAGGTAAGTCCGATAAGACTAACGTAATCGAGGGAGAAGTTACTCCTCCCGACGCTCCGGATACTACGGACGTAGACCAAACTCCTAAAGAGCCGACCGAAGCGGAAGCTCCGCAAGAACCGGCTAAGACCGAACCGGTCGAGACTCCGAAAGAAAAAATCGCTCGTAAGTTCGCCGAGTCTAAGGCTCGTCGAGAAGCCGAGAAAAAATAATATGGACTATAAAGACGTAGAAGTCGAAAGACCGTTCTTTATATTACATAAAGACCGCAAGAAGCAAGATATAACGGTATGGAGTAAAAGGGAAGACGGATACGGTTTAGTTATTTACTTCCACGTAGAGGAGTTTTGGTGTAATCCTCCTACCGATAGCCGTATAGAATATAACGCCGTTAAAGCTATCGAACGCTACGGAATAGCCTACCTACCGGACGGCGACGCTTATATTAAAGAATATAAGTCTACTCCGGTTATGGAGCGGACTAAGTGGCGACAAGAGTACGCTAAGAAGTTCTTTAGCGATATAGGTAATCCTGTCGGTTGGAAGCTAAAATAACTATTTACTTTTAAGCGTTTACGATATACAATAGAGATACATTAACTAAACCAAAG
>CAYRCZ010000014.1:1230-14997 GCA_964423055.1 Candidatus Woesearchaeota archaeon | reverse complement strand
AATAAAGAGATTCAAAGAAAAATAATAAGTGCAAGAATTATACGCACCCGATAGGATTTGAACCTACGACCTACGCCTTAGGAGGGAGTTGCTCTATCCAGGCTGAGCTACGGGTGCACAAGTTTCTATGAACTAATGGGCTTTAAAAACTATTTAGGGAGATGCAAGAGAGAGGATTCGAACCTCTGAAGGCACTAAGCCACGGGATCTTGAGTCCCGCACGTTTGACCACTTCGTTACTCTTGCTTGAAAATCAGTGAATAGGAAGTTTTATAAATCTAACATTTTGATGGATTCTGAAGACAGCCATAGTGCTGGGGAAACACCTGTTCTCATTCCGAACACAGAAGTTAAGCCCTTCACGTCTGTTGTTGTAGTCTCCGTCAAGAGGCAAACCAAGGATGCTGTCTTCGATTTTTTCTTTAAAAAATCATTTAAATGCATGAGCCTTGTTTCATTAATGAAAGAACTATCTAAAAATGAAGTTAAAAGAGAAATAGAAGATTACTTTTCAAAAGAAAAACTCGATCAAAATAAAACTAGAAAGATAAAGAATCTTGCAATGAAATTTAGGATAAGTTTGAAAGACTACAGAAAGAAATTTTGCAAAAAATGCTATTCGGACTTATCCCTTGGAATAGTTAGAATATCAAAAACTTATAAACAAGTAATCTGTATTAAATGTAAGATGAAAAATAGGTGGGCCATAAAATGATTAATTTATTTTTCTTTACATTAATTGTTACTTTTTTGATATCTAGAAGTTGGGCCTACTTCGGATATAGATCAAATAATTATTTTGACAAAAAAGAAAACCCGCATACTCTTACTGGATGGCTTAGAATAAAAACAGGTTTTGATTGGCACTTGATACATTTTGGAGTAATAATATTTTTTATAGCCTCATTACTAATTTATTCTAACGGTTTTAACCCTATAAACAAGATAATTTTGGGGATTAGCTCGAGTATAATTTTAGATCAGATTTTTCCATTAGTAGGAAATTGGAATTACTTTAGTAAAAAAATGTTTACGATATCCTTACTACTTCATATGATAACTGCAATATTAGTTGTAAGCGTAGTTTAATTAAAAAATTTGAACTTAAAAATTATATTCTAATTAGGATTTTTTGAACTTAGAAACTTCTTCAAGAACATCTGCATGCCCAAGCATTGCTGCTCTGCAACAGTATCTATCTAAACCTAAATCTGTAAGAACTTTTCCTGCTTCTTCTCCTGCAGTAGTTCTTTTCTTATATTCTTCCCATAGTTGCCCTATAGGTTTACCGCATCCAAAACATCTAACTGGAATTATCATGGTATTATTGTTATTTGACCGTTTTTAAACGTTGCGAATTGCTATTAAATGGCTTAAAATTCTCATTCTCATAACCAATCTAAATGTTTCCTAAAGTATTATATATTATGGATCAAGGATTATTTCATGCCTGAACCATTAATTACTCTTGAAGGGGTTACAAAATACTACCATATGGGTGAGTCTGTAGTAAAGGCAGTGGATGGCATAGACATAATTATAGAAAAAGGAGATTTTGTCGCAATAATGGGTCCGAGCGGTTCTGGAAAAAGTACTGCAATGAACCTTGTAGGAAGCCTAGATTTAGCGACAAATGGCAGAATACTTTTAGAAGGAGTAAATATAGAAAGATTTGAAGAGTCAGAACTCGCCCAATTAAGAGGCAAAAAAATAGGTTTTATTTTCCAAAGCTTTAATTTAATCCCTAATTTAACCGCTAGAGAAAATATAATGCTTCCTATGCTCTTTCAAAAAGTTCCCTTGGAAGAAAGAGAAGCTAGAAGCAAGGAATTACTAAAACTTGTTGAATTGGATACTAGAATGGACCATTACCCTAATCAATTAAGCGGGGGCCAGCAACAAAGAGTTGCTATAGCTAGAGCATTAGCAAATGATCCTGAAATAATTTTGGCTGATGAACCTACTGGAAATTTAGATACAAAAACTGGAGAACATGTAATGAATATGTTAACTCAATTGAATAATCAAGGCAAAACTATAATTCTCATTACTCACGCTCCTGATGTGGCTATGGAACATGCAAAGAAAATATACTGGTTAAAAGATGGTAAGGTAGAAAAAGTAACTATTAGAAAAGGAAATTCTTGGATAAATAAGAAGTAATTGTTACTGAAAGAGTGCTAAATTTTTGAAAAAGACTTATAAATTATATTTGTTGCGCTTGAATATGAATAAATTAACAATTTTATCTATTTTGAGTATAATCATCTTAATTGGATTTACAAGTGCAGTATCTGTAGAATCTGTAACTGTAGATACAGTTTCACCTGGAGAGGAGGGAACCATAAGAATAGAGGTAGAAAATAATGGTAATGATGATTTGGAGTTCTTTTCTTTTAGATTAAATTTTGACAATCCTGGAATAATTCCTATTGGAAGTTCAGAAGAGTCTTTGAATACATTAGAAGAAGATGATGAAGAAACATTTATTTTTAGATTTAGAATCGCTAATACCTTGCCTGCAGGAACTTACTCCATAGATTATGATATAACTTATGAAGAAAATGGAGATGATATTGAACAAAGCGGAACTTTAGGGATAGTGGTCTCTGCAGATCCTGAAATCGAGATTGTTGTAAATACTCAAAATTCTATCGTAGGCCAACAAGGTAGTTTAGACATAAGAGTAATCAATAAAGGCCTTGCTGATGCTCGATTTGTATCTTTGACTGTAGATAGTGAAGATATCACATTTTTATCTGAAAATTCAGAGTATATTGGTACAATTGATTCAGATGACTTTGAAACTACTTCATTTGATGTAATCTATAATGGTAAATTTCCATCATTGTCTGTAAAATTAACATATAAAGACTTTAACAATGGAGATCAACAAGTAATAGAAACTAAGTCATTAAGAGTTTATAGTGCTCAAGAAGCAATAGAGAAAGGTATTTTAAAGAAAAACAATGCAAGTACTTATGTTGGAATCATTTTATTACTGTTTATTGCATGGATCGTCTATAGAAGGATTAAAAGACGAAATAAAAAGAAAGATTGATTTTTTTTGGAGGTTTGAATGTTTTTAGATTATACTTCGATAGCATTCAAAAATCTTAAGAGAAGAGGAATAAGAAGTTGGTTAACTTTGTTAGGGATATTTATCGGAATTGCAACAGTTGTCTCTTTAATTAGCCTTGGAGGAGGATTAAGACAGGCAATATTGTCTCAGTTTGGAGTAAGTTCTACAGAAGTCATAAGTGTTCAAGCAGGAGGCTTAAACTCTTTTGGACCCCCTGGAACAAGCGTTTCAAATCCTTTAACGAAGGATGATGCGGAAGCAATTTCTAGATTAAATACCGTGGACGAAGCAATTGGAAGAAATATTGTAACGGTTAAAGCTGAATTCAACGATATTTTATTAATTGGTTCAGCAACTAACGTTCCCAGCGGCTCACAAAGAGAATTAACTTATGAAATAATAAGTGTTGAACCATTAGAGGGGAAACTCTTAGAAGATGGAGACCTAGGAAAGGTTGTTTTGGGAAACAATTTTTATTTTGAAGATAAAAGCGGATTCGATAAGGCAATAAGAGTTGGAAATACTATTACTTTAAACGATAGAAAATATCAAGTTCAAGGGATATTGAAAAAAGAAGGGAGTTTCATTTATGATCAAATAATTATCTTAAATGATGAAGACTTAAAAGAGATATCCGATGAAGGAGACAATGTAGATTTTATAGATGTAAAAATAAAGAGTAAGGATTTAATTGAAGTTGCAGAATTAGAAATTGAGGAATTGCTTAGAGATAGAAGAGATGTTAAAGTAGGAGAAGAAGACTTTGAAGTATCTACTCCAGAAGCATCTCTTTCTACTGTAAACCAAGTTCTTACAGGAATACAAGTTTTCGTTGCATTGATCGCAGCTATATCGATAATAGTTGGCTCATTAGGCATTGTAAACACTATGACTACTTCAGTTCTTGAAAGAGTTAAAGAAATTGGAGTTATGAAAGCTATAGGCGCTAAAAACTCAGACATATTTTACCAGTTCTTCATTGAAGCAGGGCTTTTAGGATTAGTAGGGGGCGCAGCAGGAATATTATTTGGAATAGCCATAGGATATTTTGGAACTTTTTCAATAAACACTTTTCTTGGTGCTTCAACATCTCCTGAAATAAACTGGTTTTTGATAGTCTTCACATTTATTGGAAGTTTCCTTATAGGGGCCATATCAGGGATAATCCCCGCAATAAGAGCTGCAAATCAAAAACCTGTGGAGGCATTAAGAAGTTAAATGATAAATAAAGAATTAATAAAATACTCACTAAAACATGTTACTCATAGAAAGGCTAGAAGTTTCCTTACTATTTTTTCAATACTTGTAGGAATATCTACAATATTTATATTTGTAAGTTTTGGGCAAGGATTATTTGACTATGTAAACGAGGTACAGTCAAGCTCAGGGGCAGATAAAATTATGATAATTCCTAAGGGGATAGGGGCTCCTGGATTAGACACCACTTTTTTCTTGACTGAAGAAGATATAACCGCAGTTGGAAAAACTGCTGGAGTTTATGAAGCTACTGGAATGTATTCGAAAGCCGCAGAAATTACTAAAGGGAAGGTAAAAAAATTTGTTTTCTTAATAAGCTACAACCCAGATGATGCAGACCTAATAAAAGAAGTATTTGCTGTAGAAGTTATTGAAGGAAGAGATTTAAGAAATGGAGATGATGGGAGAGTTCTTTTAGGCCATAATTATGGAGTAGAAAATAAAATATTCCCAGATGCTTTAACATTAAATGATAATTTAGAGGTTGAAGGACAGAAACTTAAGATTACCGGATTTTTTGAAGAAGTCGGAAATCCACAAGATGATTCAAATATTTACATAACCAATGATTACTTTGAAGAGCTCTACCCAAATAGCTCGGGAAAATATAATCAAATCATAGCAAGAGTTGATGCATCAAATATTCAAGCAGTAATAGAAAGAGTCGAAGATGAGTTGAGAGATTCCAGAAATCTTGAAGAAGGAAAAGAAGATTTCTTCGTAGCATCTTTTGAAGAATTAATAGAACAATTTACGCAAGTCTTAGATTATATAGTTTATTTTGTAGTATTCATAGCTTTAATTTCTGTAGCAGTATCTGCAGTGAACACGGCAAACACTACAATCACCTCAGTTATAGAGAGGATTAAGGAAATTGGGATTATGAAAGCAATAGGGGCAACTAATTCGGAAGTATTTGCAATCTTCGTATTTGAATCAGGATTCTTAGGATTTGTTGCAGGAACATTTGGAATATTGCTTGGATTTATTATTACGAGTATTGGAGGAGCATTCCTTGACTCTCAAGGGTGGGGTTTCCTTAGCCCGCATTATTCAATAGAATTATTCTTAGGATGTGTATTGTTTGCTACCTTAACTGGTGCAATATCCGGAATACTTCCTGCATGGAGAGCTTCAAAAATAAGACCTGTTAGAGCACTAAGATATGAATAATTATTTATTGAATTTTTGTAAATGCATTTTTTGATGCTTTAATCTTTTTCTTCTTTGTAAATAAAGATAAACAACAATACTTATTATTATTAACCAGATTAGAATTGAACCAAATGAAACAGATGATTTTGCCCTTGTACTTTCAAAAGCTAATTCGCTGAAAGTTACTTCTTGCGAGACTTTTCTTCTTTCGCTTATTTCATCATTATATTCTAAATTAATTATTATATTTCCTGATTTTAATGCTGCATCAAAAGTTACAGTAGTGTCCTCGTTAGAATCTAGCTCCCCTAAAATTTTAATACGGCCACCATCAACATCAGCATTTTCTTGTTCAGGGATTTCTACAGTTATGGATTGTGCATTTTTTTCACCAACATTAACAATCCCCAATACCAGTTTATTTGTTGTAAAAGAATAACTGTCCAAAGTAATAATAAAATCTGTCCTTACTTCTTGTACTGAAATATTAAAATCACTTATTTTTGCCAATTGAGAATCTGAGTTAATCCACGTCTTAAGGCTCAATTTTTGGTCTCCGTCTAAAGAATTTGAGTCTACTCTAACTTTGTAAGGAACTATCCAAAATGAATTAAAATCTCTTTGATAAGTTCCTCCTTGAATTTTTTCAACCTTTGAAAAACCTGGTTCTAAACTAAAAGGGTAAGCCTCAACAAACTCTAAATTTATTGTCCCGCATTCAGGGTTTTCTGTGCCAGATATTTGAAATAATAATTTTACGACTTCTCCCGGAACTGCTAAAGTAGGATCTTGGTTGATTAATGAAGGAGTTAAAGTACAAACTGCCGAGGACAATTGAATTAAAAATAAGCTAAGAGCTAACATCATCAAAATCTTTTTCATGTTTTTATTTAGGAACATTAGCTTATAAATGTTACATAAAATGCTATAAAAATTTATAAAGAGTTAATTGTTCAGTGAGCTAAAAGAGGAAAATATGGCAAGTAAATGTGTATATTGTAAAGCTGAAATAACAGATAATAGAGCTGTTGATGTTTGCACCCCTTGTGGAAGAGGAATATGGGGCGACAAGATGTTTCAGGCAATAATAAGCAACATGGGTTCTGCCCGAGATAAAGGAGACCTTTATCAGGGAAGTGTGACTTCTAATAAGCAAGCAGCTTAAGTCTGCGGAAGCTTTTTAAAGGTCCCTCATCAGATATTTCTATGTTAACCAACAAAAATATTAGAGCGAGGGGAAAAATATCCTTTACTAAGTACTTCCAACAGTTTACTGAGGGAGATAGCGTAGCAATTGTAAGAGACTTGGCAGTTCAGAGCCCAGGATTTCCTAGAAGAATACAAGGAAGAACAGGAGTGGTAATAGGAAAGAGAGGAGAGTCTTATATCGTTTCAATAAAAGATTATACAAAACCTAAAACTTACATTGTTAAACCTGTACATTTGAAGAAAATAGAGGTAACTAAGAAATGATACTGAAAATGACACCAGTTCACCTTGGAGATGTAAAAGAATTGTCTGGAGATTTAGAATCAAAACCTGAATTAAGAGATTACTTAAAAGAATTTTCTAAATTGGATAAAAAAACAGCAGATACTCTTCTTGAAAGTCTAAAGGGATTAGGAAACTTAAAACTTAAAGATGAAGTTTTAGTTAAAATAGTAGATTTACTTCCAAAGGATTCAGATTCATTGATAAAAATATTAAATGATATTTCCCTTGATGAAAAAGAATTGAATGATATTTTAGCGGCGGTTAAGGAGTACTAAACATGATGAAAAAAGACGATTATGCTTTAGTATTAGATTATCTATCGAATGGTTATCCAATGGCTGGAAATATGAGACCTATCGTTCAAGCAATAGGAACTCAGCATTTAGCATTACTTGAATTAGCGCCTATAAGAGGAGCCCAAATAGTTGTTAAAGAAAAGGTTTATATAGGTCCGGAAAAGAGAGACAAGATATACTACATTATCGGCAGGTTACGTGTCGATAAGTTAACTGAAACGGCTAAGATCCAATTACAAGAGTTCATAGAAACTTATGTTGGGGAGCATGAACAAGAATTTGTAAAATTCTTTAATTCTGCTCAAGCAATCAACACAAGGTTACACCAACTTGAACTTCTTCCAGGATTTGGTCGTAAACATACACAAGAATTACTTAACGTCAGAAACGAAAAGACATTCGAGTCTTTTGAAGAAATAAGACAAAGAGTTAAAAGCGCTCCTGACCCAAAAAAAGCAATAGAAAAGAGAATTCTTGAAGAGTTAACAGAAAACCCTAGACAAAGGTTATTCGTAATGTAAATAATATGGCAGAAGAAAAAACAGAAAAACAAGTACAGAAGAAAGAACCTAAGTTGGACTTTAAGTTGAAACAACAAAAGGAAGAAGAATTTTTAGAATCACTTGTTAGAATCCATGGAAAAGATATTCCTGGAAACAAAAAGATTTACCCTGGATTAACTTATATCAAAGGAGTTTCATGGGCAGTTTCAAATGCTATCTGTAGAATATTAAAGTTTGATAAAAATATAAAGATTTCTGAATTATCTAAAAAACAAATTGAAGAAATAGAAGCATTCTTGCAAAAGCCAACTATGTATGATTATATGAAAAATAGACAGAGAGATTATGACACAGGGGAATCTAAGCACTTGTTAACAAACGAATTAGACATGGTTAAAGACTTTGATATAAAGAGAATGAGACAGATAAAGAGTTACAAAGGTATGCGTCACGCTCTTAAACAACCAGTTAGAGGACAAAGAACTAGAAGCCACTTTAGAACTACTGGTGTTGCTGTGGGGGTCAAGAAGAAAGCCAAATGATCCGTAAAAAAAACCAGTTCTCATGGCCAAGAAAACTTTATGATAAAATTAGAATTAGCGATGAGAATAAGTTAGTTGAAGAATATGGATTAAAAAATAAAAGGGAAATATGGAAAGCTGAAGCTAAAATCAAATATTTCAGAGACAGAGCAAAATTCTTAATTACTGCTTCTACGGAAGAGCAAGAACAATTCTTTTCTAAACTTAGAAGTATTGGATTAAGTGTTAAAACAATTGCAGATGTTCTTGCATTAAATAAAGAAGACTTGCTTAAGAGAAGACTTGCAACAGTAGTTTGGAAGAAAGGGTTAGCGAATACTGCAAGACAAGCTAGACAGTTTATAGTTCATAAAAAAGTTTTTGTTGAAGGCCAAGCAGTCGATGTCCCAAGTTTTATAGTCCCTATAGAATCAGAATCAAACATTACATTGAAAACTAAAACTATAAAGGCTAAGGAGGAGAAAGAACAATGAAAAAGGAAGTAAAGGAAGAAAAAATGGAAGAAGAAATTAAAGAAATAGAAACTCCTGAAGAATCTGAAGAAGCTCCTACTGAAAATGTTGAAATGAAAGAGGAAAGAGCAGAAGTTGTTCCTGGAATAGCTTATGTTTTCGGAAGTTACAATAACACTATAGTACATATAACAGACTTATCTGGAAGCACAATAACTAGAATAAGTGGAGGAATGGTTACAAAGCATTCTCGTTTGAAAGCTAACCCTACTACTGCCATGTTTGTTGCTAAAAGAGCTTCTGAATTCGCCAGAGACGCAGGAATTAATGCTCTTTATATCAGAACAAGAGGTAAAACAAATTCTCCTGGTATTGGTCCTGGAGCTCACGCAGCTGTTAAAACATTAAGCAAAGAAGGATTCAAGATATTAGGAGTTCTAGACACTCACAGAGTGCCTAGAGGCGGACCTAAGAAGAAAGGAGGTAAGAGAGGAAGAAGGGTTTAAAGAACATTTAAAAGCCTTTTTTTCAAATAAATAATATGGAAGTTGTTGTAAAGACCCCTGAGAAGATGATCCTTAGAACTGAAATGAATTATTCTATTCTAAATGCAATTAGAAGAAGCGTTGAAGAAATTCCTACTCTTGCTATTGATGAAGTTGAAATATTCAAAAACGACTCAGCATTATATGATGAAGTACTAGCTCATAGAATAGGTCTTGTTCCTATAAAGAATGATGGAAAAATATCCTCGAAAACTACAGGAACATTGTCTTTAAAGAAAGTTGGACCTGCAACTGTTTATTCAGGAGATTTCAAAGGAGATTTGAAAGTTGTTTTCAGTTCGATTCCTTTAACATTGCTTGAAAAAGATCAAGAAATAGAATTAACTGCTACTGCAAATGTTGCTAGTGGTTTAGAACATACAAAACACGTCCCAGGATTAATTTACTACAGAAATTTGTTTGAAGTAAAATCTGGAAATGTAAAAATAGATTCAATAGTTCAGGAATTTTCTGGAGCAATAAAACATGAGAAAAAAGGCAATAAATGGGTTTGCGACCTTAACGATAACCAAGTTGATGAAATTAAAAAATTAGACAAAGATTCAATTTCAGACAGCAAAGAATATTTAGTTTTTGTTGAATCTTTCGGAATGATTGACGCTGAAAAAATATTTACAAGAGCAATTGAAACTTTGCAAGAGAATCTAGAAGCTTTTGAAAAATCCTTGAAGTAAAATGATAAGCAATACATCCATAGCAAAAAGAATTCCAAGAAAAATGGACACATACATAGTAGATACAATATTTGCAGCTAAAAAATCTAAAAATTGGAACAAAATAGCACAAATAATTTCTGGAGGAAGAAGAAGATATTCCGACGTTAACATTAACAGAATCGAAAAAGAATCAAAAGAGGGAGATGTAATAATAGTTCCTGGAAAAGTTTTAGGAAATGGAAATTTAACTAAAAAGGTAAAGATTTGTGCGTTATATTTTTCAGAATCAGCCCATGAAAAGATAAAACAAGGAAAGAGCGAAGCTGTTAAATTAATTGATGAAATTAAAAAAAATCCTGAAGCACAAGGAGTGAAAATACTAAGATGAATAAAATAGTAATAGATGCAAATAACGCAGTTCTTGGAAGACTTGCAAGTTATGTAGCTAAACAAGCATTATTAGGAAAAGAAGTTTCAGTATTAAACTGTGAAAAAGCAGTTGTATCTGGAAGCAGAAGAATAATTGTTGCAAAGTACCATACTTTGAGAACTAAAGGAGGTTCTTCATTAAAGGGACCTATATTCCCTACATTACCTGCTAGAATGGTTAAAAGAACAATAAGAGGAATGCTTTCTCATAAACAAGGAAGAGGAGCAGATGCTTTCAAGAGAATAAAATGTTATGAAGGAATTCCAAAAGAATTTGTTGAATCTAAGAAATTAAGCATTGCCCAATCAAGCGGAATGCTTTCCCTGACATTAGCTGAAATAAGCGAGGAATTAAGATGAAAGCTTTGATTAGAACCGCTGGAAAAAGAAAAACTTCAGTAGCTAAAATAATAGTTACAGAAGGTAGTGGAAAAGTCCATTATAATCACGGCATTATTGAAAACATGAGGATGTTCCACAAATTATCATTATTAGAACCAATTAGAATGTATGAAAGCACAATTGGAAAAATGAATTATGATTTGTATTTGAAAGTAACAGGTGGAGGAAAAGAAGGGCAAGTTCAAGCAGCTCGTCTAGCAATTGCTAAAGCACTTGTTGCATTAAGCAAGAGCACTGAATTAAAGGAAGCATACTTAAAATATGATAGACATATGTTAGTAGCAGACGTAAGAAGAAAGGAACAACGCAAACCTGGAGACTCTAAAGCTCGTTCTAAGAGGCAGAAATCATACCGTTAAAATGAAAAACCAAAAAGAAAATAAAAAACCAAAAAGGTTTTCTCAAAGAAAAGAATCTTGGATGAGGATTATTGTAGGAATTGTTACTGGAGTAATTCTCGTTGTTTGGAGATATTTGATAAGTTTGTTTGTAATAATCAACTTTTTTTATTCTATATTTAGCGGCAAAAGATTAAAAGAATTAGCAACCCTCAGTGAAATATGGAATACTAACTGGTATCACTTCCAAAGATATATGATATTTATGACAAACTCAAGACCTTTTCCATTTACTCCGTTGGCAAAAGACATAAGCAAATACGAGTAATTTTCTTTACAAAACCTTTTAAACAGAGGGTATATTTTAATCTTGGAGATGGTGATGGACACTTTAGGAAAATTACATACAGAATTAAAACTTCGAGGATTTTCTCCCTTAACTGTGAGGAATTATTCGTTCTTTGTTGATAAATTTTTGAAAAGCAATAACAAACCAGTAGAAGAATTAAATCAAGAAGATGTTAGAACTTATCTAGCAAGTATGTTTGAAGATAAATCAAAAAATACCATAATGCTTGCAGCGGCTGCATTGAAATTCTTTTTCACAGAAATATTAAAGAAAGAAGTTGGAGACATTAAAATGCCTAAAAAGGATAAAAAACTCCCTGAAGTTTTGACTAAGGAAGAAGTTTCAAAATTATTGAAATCCGCCGAAACTAGAAAGTCAAGATTGATTTTATCACTATTATATTCTTCAGGATTAAGAGTATCTGAATTAGTTAACTTGAGACCTCAAGATATTAACTTCGGAGAGAATATAGGATGGGTAAGATCTGGAAAAGGCTCAAAAGATAGAATGTTTACAGTTTCACCAGGACTTGCTAATGAATTGAAAGAATACTTAAAAAAGAAAGATGGAGCAAAATACTTATTCTCTCATGAAGAACCTTTAACCACAAGAAATATTCAAAAAATAGTTAAAAATTTGAGAAACCGTGCAGATATTCAAAAGAAAGTTACACCCCACACCTTAAGACATAGTTTTGCAACACACTTACTAGAAAGCGGGACAGATATTAGAATGATTCAAGCATTACTTGGACACTCCTCATTAAACACTACTCAATTGTATACTCATATTTCAACAGATCAAATAAAGAAAATTACAAACCCCTTGGATAGTTTATTGAATAATAAAACTCAATAAATTTATAATTAGCCTTATTCTCGAACATATATGAAAACAAGCGTAATAATTACATCATTTAAAGAACCTAAAACAATAGGTAAAACAGTTAAATTAATTGCCCCACAATTAAAAAAAGATGATGAATTGATTGTTGTTGCACCAGATAAAGAAACTTTAGAAGCAGCAAAAAAAGCCTCTAAAAAAGTTAGAACAATAATGGACAAAGGAAATGGAAAACCTGCTGCAATGAATTTAGTTATGAATGAAGCACGCGGAGATATATTGATTTGGACAGATGGAGATATTACTATAAGTAAAAAAAGTGTAAGAGAACTAAATTCGCACTTTAAAGATGAAAAAGTTGGAGCAGTTAGCGGAAGGCCAATATCAATAGATAAAAAAAATAATAAATTTGCATACTGGGGGCATGTTCTTGCAGATGCAGCACATGAACAAAGACTAGAAAAAAGCCGAAAGAATGAATTTATTTTTTGTTCCGGATATTTATTTGCAATTAGAAAAAAACTTATGCCAAAACTCCCTGAAGAATTACTTTCTGAAGACGGGTATATATCTTATTTAGTTTATAAAAAAGGATATAAAATAAATTATGAACCTAGTGCCGAAGCTTACATTACCTATCCAAAGAATTTTAGTGATTGGATAAAACAGAAAAAAAGAAGTGTTGGAGGGTATAACCAAATTCACAAACTACTCAATGTAAAAATAAGATCTTTTGGAAAAGAAAGCAGTAATTTCTGGAAACTTTTCAAATATATTAAATCATTAAGCGAACTCGTTTGGACATTAGAGTTATTTGTAGCACGTTTGTATTTGTGGTTTGTAATTTACAAAGATATTAATTTCAAAAAGAAAAAACGTGAAGAACTCTGGCAAAGAGTAGAGTCCACTAAATAAACCAATCTACCATATTTAAATATTGAATAATATGCAATTTTATATGAAAGAAAACAAAAGTAGAATAGCAGCACAAATAATGCTAACAATCTCTATTTTCTTAGTAGTAGTAATTAGAGTTTTCTTTGAAAAAAATGATTCTACTAAAGCATTAGATGTTTCTTTAGGATGGCTTTCTATTGCTGGGATTTATATGTTTATTTTCCTAGCCATTTTGGTAAGAGATATAGACACTTACCTCCTAAGAAGAACTCTTTATCTTAATATTGCATTGTCTGGATTAGTTATAATTTACATTAGTCAAGTTACTATTATTTCCTCAAATTTTGGCCCATTGGTAAACTTATTCTTTAGCATAATTTTTTCACCCATTTTAATGATAAATTATACAATATTACCATTCATAATTCTTATTTTAGCATCCTTAAGTAAAAAATAATTTTTTAGAACATAAATCAATATAAACAAGTAAGTTCTTATGATTTTAT
>CAYRCZ010000014.1:0-1130 GCA_964423055.1 Candidatus Woesearchaeota archaeon | reverse complement strand
AAATAATTTTTTAGAACATAAATCAATATAAACAAGTAAGTTCTTATGATTTTATGGAAGCAGGATACAAAATAGGAGAAATCATGGTTCGAGATGTGCATACCACGTTTCAAGGAGATATAGTAACTCTTGCAGCTAAAAAAATGGCCGAAGAAAAAGTAGGTTGTTTAATAATAACAGATAAGGAAAAAGTTGTAGGAATTTTAACTGAACAAGACATTGCAAGAAAAATTGTTGCTGAAGGTAGACAAGCAGAAGCTACTCTCGTAAAAGAAGTAATGTCTAGAGAAGTAATCCACATAGCTCCGGAAGAAGATTTGCATAGAGCAGTAGAATTAATGGGTCAAAATAATATTAAACACTTACCTGTAATTTCAAAAGGTAAATTGGAAGGAATTTTAACTTTCAAAGATATTATTGCGCTAGAACCTGCACTTATAGAAGCAATGAGTTTTAAGAATAATTCTAGAAACTTAGAAGATTAAACCGAACTCATCTGGATAATTAATGTCACTTATTAGTAACTAAAATGCATAGCTTTAAATAAGCAGTTTAATCAAAAAAATTATGGATAACCCATATAGGATATCTGAAGATGACTTTAAAATAAGCGAAGGTATTTGGAGATCATATCAAAGAAGAATTAATGGCAAACTTCTAGAAGGAGCTACAGATGAGGAATTCGATCCAACCCTAATGGGAGTTTCTAGAAGATATGTTTTAGTAACTAACCAAGCGATCACTTACTTGAGAGGTTTGGATCAAAAAACAATAAAAGAAGCTGAACTTAAAGATAGAATAGAAATACTTAGAAAAAGCACTTCGCAAGGCATGGGAGAAGAACCTTCTGATGAAGAGTTAGCAAAAAGAGCTTTTGGATTAAAGGATTATACTTTAGAAGAAATGATGCAAGGAGAACTTGATGAAGATCCGCAAGTTAAGACTATAGAAGATGCCGAACAGGTTTTCACAGAAAGAGGATATGCATCCAAGGCACAACGCATCAGAAGAGTGGCTTCTTATGCTTGGGATATAAAAAATAGACCCGGTTAAACCGAACTTCTTAGCTATGCTGAAAGTTTCAGTCACAAGCTAAAACATTAAGCAAGGATAAAACGAACTCGTTTATG
>CAYRCZ010000013.1:0-15625 GCA_964423055.1 Candidatus Woesearchaeota archaeon | reverse complement strand
TGCTAAATCTGAAAAAGCAGAAGATTCTCTTGTTATTGTGACTTTGGTTGTTTTGACATCGGCTTCCTTTTTACCTAAACTAATTTCTATCTTTCTTGCAGAAAGATCGTTTTTGTTAAAAATATAATACTTAGGACGTAAATTATATTGAAAAATAATAATTAACCAGTTTATTAAAACTTTTCCTTTAACTCTGATCGCTAAGATTGCAAAAATAGCAAAACTGCTAATCATTAATACTGTCTTATATTGATTCAAATGCATTCTTTCGGGAAGCAGAGTGTAGACTAGACAATTAATTATTAAGGGAATAACCAGTAGGATCAGCTGGGTAAAGTTTAAGTTACCGGCTATTTTATCCTCAACCGTCGTTATTTGAGCTGGAATTATTGTGGTTCTCATGCTTTAACGTATCTCCTTGATTTAATTATTTGCTGCCCTCTGCTTTCTGCGCGTGGTTCCAGCGAGCGGCTACTATCATTTGTGTTGGAATTATTTGTAGTTAAAACATTCATAATCTGACTGCCGACTTTTCTCATCGCTGTTTTTCCAGTGTTATAGAAAATAAGTTGCATCATAAAACCAGGGGTTTTTAAAAGGGTGAAGAGTAATCCAATAGCAATTAAAATTGAGAGTAATGAATTAGTGCCTGTTTGACCAGGTATAGCCAGAAAAGCCGAGGCAAGTTGGATAATTACAATATGTACAAAGACTGTAAATACAGTCACAAAAAAAGCTTTAATTGATATTTCAGCAAAATCTGCGGTTTTTGGAATAGCCCAAAGTAGAAAAATAAACGGTGAGATCGCAACACCTAAAGCAATAACAATCAACCTACTGATATAGAATAGGAGTAAGATTACGCATAAAATGATAAATAAAACCATAAATATTAAAGTAATTAAAAACATTTCTCCTTCACTCCCAGAAAGAATTTTTGACATATCAACCACATTTACAAGCCATGCCTGACTTAAGCCACCTGTAGAATTTAGGACTGCTGTAACTAAAGTATTAGATAGCCCAATGACCCAATCAGCTAAAAAGATCGACATATTAGCTCCTAAAAAAGCTATTCCTAGTCTGGGTAAAATCTGACTAAATTCCACTTCTTCAAAACCTAAACTTCTGGCACTCATTAATTGGAAACCAAATAGGGCTACAGCTAAAGCAAATAATGAGTCAACAATCCCTAACATGATTAACCAGAAATTAAATACAACTGAGTTAGTAGCAACTGATGGAGTGGAAGCTAAAAAGCCTAATATTCCATCAACCAATGGTTTAGTAGCTGACTGGACAATACTCTGAAAAAAGCCGTTTACTGCGTCAAGAATAACCTGAGTTAAACCACCTTGAGGTTTAATAGGATCAATTGCAGAAAGTGAGATTTGTTGAGCGGTATAAGTATTAGCAGGAGTTGTAAAAGCATTATTTAGCAGATTCATATAAACTGCTGCTCCTAAGATAAGAACCAAACCTAAAACAGCGTTTTTGATTGTTTTTTTAGCATCATCTAAAGTATCTGGTTTGCCGGATGAAGTCATGTATAAATATCCGCCCTTAATCAAAAAGAAAGTTGTGGCAAGTGAAGCAAACGCTATGAGGGTTATTAAACTAGTGTTGGTAAAGTTTGCAACTTCCGGATTATTAATTGCTGCATAAGATGGCTCAACAAAAATGAATAAAGATAAGATGCTCCAAATTAAAACATTTATAAATCGCATTAGCCTCCAAAGGCAGTCTTTGCAAGGTCTGAAACTATATTTGTTAATACAAATGCACCAAGGACAATTGCTAGTCCTATACCAGAGTAAACCAAAGTTTTTTTGGATCTGTCTAAACTTTCTGGATTACCTGTTGAGGTGATATACCCTAAACCTCCCATAACAAAAAAGCCCGCTGCAACGAGCCCTGAAAGAGTAACTAATATTTGGATAATATTTTTAATGAAACTTTCAATTTTAGCAACATCAGCACTTTGCGCAAACGCAATGGAAGGAACAACAAGCGCGGTAATTAAAAGTGAGTTTAATATAATTGCTTTTTTCATACTTCACCTCCCTATATACAAAAAAACTGCCTAATCGGCAGTGAGCAGTTTGTAGAGATTACGAACAATATATATCACATAATATAAGAGAATATCAATAACTAAATACGAACTGATAGGCCATGATTTGTTTAATTCCATAGACCTAACAATCTTAACCTATTCTTAGGCTCATACATTTGCTAGAATTGATTGGAATAGAAGTAATTATGAAAATTAATTTTCAGCAAGCACAACGCAACGTATCAGAAATAGCTAATAGAGAAGCTTACACAGTAGATGTTCTTTACGAACTCATGGCAGCATATGGTCGTTCTGCATCCTCTATAACAAAACTAAGAAGTGGGATTATTAACCTCGCAGACAATAAAGAGACTACTGTACTTCAAAGAGGAGTTGTTTATTTTAAAAACGTAATTAAATCAGACAGCCTACCAGCTGAAGTGGAAAAATTAGAACAGGATCCATTAACTGCTCGTTACAATCCTAGGTTTTTAATTGCTACAGATTTTAAGTCTTTTGCAGCAAAAGACACTAAGAAAGGAAATACTTTAGAAACAAAGTGGGAGGATATAGATCGCAATGTTGACTTCTTTTATGGTTGGACAGGAGATGAGGTGGTAGATGAAAAGACTGAGGCTGCAGCAGACCGACGTGCTGCAGATAAGATGAAAGAATTATATTTTGAGGTGGAAAAGGTGAATACTGATCGTCTAAAAGAAAAAGAAAGTAACTTCCGACATGAACTTAATGTATTTTTTACACGCCTACTTTTTTGTTTTTTTGCAGAGGATACACGTGTTTTTGCGAAAGATAATAATAGCATCTTTACAAACTCTATTAAGGATTTTACAGACCCAGATGGTAGTGATTTGCACCAGTTTCTAGGTACCCTTTTTGAAGCACTAGACACAAAAGATAAAAGCGGATACACCAGCCCTTTCTCAATCTTCCCTTATGTAAATGGTAGCTTATTTGACAAAAAAAAAGGTATTACTATTCCCAATTTCAATGCGCAAGCCAGGAAGTTGATTCTTGACTGTGGATATTTAAGTTGGGCAGAAATAAATCCGGATATCTTCGGGTCTATGTTTCAGAGTATTGTCGATGAAGCTCTGCGCGAAACCCACGGTATGCACTACACTTCTGTGCCAAATATACTGAAAACAATAGAGCCATTATTTCTAGACGAATTACGGGAGGAATTTGATAAAAACTACAACAATATAAGTAAGCTAGAGAAGCTTTGGGAACGCATATCCAAGATCAAAATTTTTGACCCAGCATGTGGTTCCGGTAACTTTCTTATTATTGCTTACAAAGAACTTCGTAAGCTTGAGCATGCAATAATTGACCGAGTATTTGAAGAAGATTACAAAAAAGCTGCACTTGCTGGAAAACTCAAAAGTAGAATTGATCTAAATAATTTTTATGGAATTGAGATCGATGATTTTGCTTGCGAGGTAGCAATTCTCTCATTGTATATCGCTAAACACCAAATGAATATAGAATTCGAAAAGCAGTTTGGCAAAAGAATAGAGCTTATTCCACTAGATGACAAAGCAAATATAGTGCAGGGTAATGCAACTCAAATAGAATGGCAAGAGGTTTGTAAAAATGTGCCAAGGAAAAGGATTAACAGTAATTATAAACAGGAATCGCTTATTCCAAACAGCTATGAACAAATAGAACTAATTGATGATAAGGAATCAAATTTACAATTTGATGAAATTTATGTTATTAGCAATCCCCCTTATAAAGGTCAACGAAATCAAGAAAATTACCATAAAGATGATCTCAAATTTGTGTTTGATGGGCACGACAAGTATAAAAAACTTGATTATGTATGTTGTTGGATTTTGAAAGCAGCTTTATATATTGAAAATACTAAGGCCAGAGCAGCTTTAGTAACAACCGATTCGATTAGCCAAGGAGTTCAAGTAGGGCAATTATGGCCAAGAATCTTTAGCAGGGGAATTGAAATATTTTATGCTTACTCATCATTTAATTGGTCAAATAACGCTGCAGATGCGGCAGGAGTTACTTGTACTGTTTTTGGTTTAGTAAATAAATCTCAAAATATAAAGGATAAGTTTCTTATAGATGGTAATATCAAAAAAAAGGTAGACAATATTAATGGCTATTTATCAGATGGTCCGAATTTTTTTCTAAAAAAACATAATTTACCAATTTCAAATATTCCTCCAATGATTGGTGGCACACAGCCACGAGAAGGAGGATTTTTGATGCTTAATTTAGACGAGAAAAATAGGTTAATCCAAAATGACAATCGAACTTTAAAATTTATAAAGGACATGGTTGGGTCAAAGGAAGTTATCAGTAGTACAAATCGTTGGTGTTTATGGATTGAAGACAAGGATTTATCTGAAGCCTTATCAATACCCGATATTGCAGATAGAATATATAAAGTACGACAACACCGGATTACAGGGAATAGTGTTGAAAAATCATTTGCTAATGTTCCTCATAAATTCGTAACTACAAAAAGACCTGTCAATTCGCAGATTGCAATTCCCAGTGTGTCTTCAGGCACCAGAGAGTATATACCTATAGCATTTCTAAATAAAGAAACGATAGTAACAAGCAGTTGTTTTTGTATATTTGATGCCGAACTTGATATTTTTGCACTACTGAATTCAATTATGCACATGTCATGGGTTAATTATGTGACGGGAAGACTAAGGACAGATATTAACTACTCCTCAAACACTTGTTATAATGCCTTCCCAGTATCCACATACTCACATGATATAAAACAAAATCTTATTGAGTCAGCTAAAACTATTTTATTGACTAGAGAGAATCATTCTGAAAAAACATTAGCAGAAATGTATAACCCAGATATAATGCCAAAAGATTTGCGAGAAGCGCATCACCAAAATGATATATTGGTGGATAAGCTTTATAGACTAAAACCATACGAAGATGACAATGAAAGGCTTGTGGATTTAATTGCTTTATATGAAAAAATGTCTGCAGAGGATAACTTGGAATGAACGACTCAACCATAAATATCATACAAAATACATATGACCAAACTGGTCAAAGCAAGAAGCTTAATGAGCAAGGTATGCGTGAGATGCAGCAACGAGCATACGAAAAAAGAAATAGTAAACATCTTCTTATAAAAGCGCCACCTGCCTCTGGTAAGTCGCGGGCTTTAATGTATATTGCGCTTGATAAGCTTCATAACCAAGGATTAAAAAAAGTTATTGTTGCAGTACCAGAAACTTCAATTGGTGCATCTTTCTCAAATACGAAATTGACCAAAGGTGGTTTCTTTTCGGACTGGGTAGTTGAGCCACGAAACAATCTTTGTAGTGGAACAGCAGATGACAAAAGTAAGGTTTCAGCTTTCTTAAGATTCATGAAAAGTGAGGATATGATCCTAATCTGTACTCATGCAACTCTACGATATGCGTTTGAAGAAATAGACCCTAATGATTTTAATGACTGTGTACTTGCAATAGACGAGTTCCACCACGTTTCAACTAGCGATGCTAGTATATTAGGTAACTTAGTCAGAAATGTCATGAGTTCATCAAATGTTCAGATGATTGCGATGACAGGCTCGTATTTTAGAGGAGATGCAGTTCCAATTTTACGGGCTGAAGATGAAATGGATTTTGACAAGGTTACTTACACATATTACGAACAACTTAACGGTTATGAATATTTGAAAACATTAGGTATAGGATACCACTTTTACACCGGTAGCTATTTAGATCCAGGGGCATTAGAAGCAGTCTTAGATACTAATAAAAAAACTATCATTCATATTCCTAATGTAAATTCAAAAGAGTCAACTCAAATAGGAAAACATGAAGAAGTTCAACAAATTTACGGACTCATCGGGGAGTGGCAAGAGCTGGATCCTGATACTGGAATAGAGCTTTTAAAAACCGTAGATGGTCGGGTACTTAAGGTTGCAAATTTGGTTGAAGATGAACCTTCACATAGAACTAAACTTGATAATTACCTTGCTGAGGTAGCCCGAGAGGATATTGATGGTGTTGATATTATTGTCGCACTAGGAAAAGCAAAAGAAGGATTTGACTGGCCATTTTGTGAACAGGCATTAACCGTAGGTTATCGTGCAAGTTTGACTGAAATTGTGCAAATTATCGGCAGATGTACTCGTGATAGTTACAATAAATCACACGCTCAATTCACTAACTTAATCGTACAACCAAATGGAACTCAGGATGATATCCAGATTTCAGTAAATAATATGCTTAAAGCCATAACAGCATCTTTGCTTATGGAACAAGTCCTAGCTCCTAACTTCACCTTTAAACCACGTACATCCCCAACACAAAAAACACAAGCAGGTGAAGTTTTTGTAAAAGGACTTAAACAACCTCCGAATGAAAAAGTGAAAAGAATTCTAGAAACAGAACTTGAAGATTTAACTGCAGCTATATTACAAGACACGCAGTATCAAAGATCAGTTGCTGCAAATCTTCCTACGGAATATAGAAAACATCTTCAGTCAAAAATAATCAGAGAGCGACTTCCCGGATTAAATGATGAGGAAGTAGAAGTTACACGTCAATATTTAGCAAGTAATCTGGCATTTAAAACTGGAAGAATCACTGAAGATGGCGGAAGAAAATTTATAACCATGGCGAATAGTTTTGTTAATCTGGATGAATTAACGATTGATTTGATTGATTCTATAAATCCTTTTCAGCATGCATTTGAGGTTATCTCAAAAAAAGTTGGCACAGACGTATTTAGAGTGATACAAGATACAATTGCGGGTTCTCGTATAGATATGTCTGATGAGGACGCACTAGTTCTAGTACCAAAAATCAAAGCATTCGTAGTTGCCCACAATGGTAAATATCCAATGCTTAACTCAAACGATAAGAATGAAAAATTATTAGCCCAAGCTCAAGCTTACCTAACTGCGCGATACGCTCAACTTCAAAGAGATAAGGGACGAGAGGGACAAAATGGCTAAAAAAGATCTTACAGAAGAGTTAATTCACCTTTTTGAATCTGAGGATGGAACATTATTCATTCCCCAGGAAAAAGCTTTAGCTCCAACTCCCGATGACAGACTTGCTGAATCTTTTAAGAAGATTATTGAGTTTGTAGAACAATATGATCGTCAGCCTGATATTGAGTCTCTTGATATAAATGAAGCAATGCTTGCAAAAAGACTTGAATCAATTAAGAACAATCCTGAAAAATCCGAAGCTCTCGCGCAGTTTGATACGCTAGGCCTCCTCATAGGGCCAGAAATACCTAGTAGTGTCGAAGAGTTGTTCGACAAAGATAAGTTTGGACTTTTCAGTGGGTCTGGTAATGAAATATTAAAAGTTAAAAACGTACCTGCTTACGTGAAAGCTGCAGCCGACTCAATAGCGCGTAGAAAGAAAGCCGAAGACTTTAATTTATACAAACAAGGGTTCATAGAAATGCAAGAAGGTTTGAAATCAGGAAAGTATAAGTTAGTACGATTTACGAATAGTAATCAAATAAAAGTTGGGCGGTATTACATTTCAATGGGGCTTATGGTATTTGTTGAGAGTATTGGAGAGAAAAAAATTATACATGGATCTCCAAAAGCAAGAACTCGGTTAATCTTTGAAAATGGCACAGAATCAGAGATGTACGATAGGTCTCTAGCCATTGATCTATATGAAGATGGTTACAGTGTGGTTAGTGAGACGGAAATATTCGATGACGTTAATATTACTGATGATATTAAAGGTTACATATACGTTGTAAGATCATTAAGTGAAGATCCCAAAGTAAGTACAATTGAGAATCTATACAAGATTGGTTTTTCGAGGACTCCAGTCTCAAAGAGAATTGCGGGAGCTAAAGATGACCCGACTTATTTGATGGCAGAAGTCGAGCTGGTTGAGAGCTTTAAGATAACAGGAGAATACAATCCACAGAAAATTGAACATTTTATACATAGAGTTTTCGCTGATGCTGCTCTAGACATTTCCATAACGGATAAAAACGGTAGATCATACATTCCCAGAGAATGGTATTGTGTTCCAATTCATATCATTAGATTTGCAGTAGAGTTAATTGATAATGGGGAAATAGTAAATTATATATATGATAATCAATCCCAGAAACTGAAAGAGACAGTTTCTGAGGGAAAACCAATTGATATAGGTTGAATAGGAATATATGATTTTATCTAAATCCGAATATTTAATGTTTCTTAAACACCCCGCTTGGTTGTGGTTGAAAAAATACGATAAGGGTAAACTCCCTAAAATCGATGATAATACACAAGCTATTTTTGATACCGGACATTTGTTTGAAAAATATGCAGAGCAGCTTTTCCCCGAAATCATTACAGTTGGGTTCTCTAGTTTTGATGAATATTCATCAATGATTACTCGGACACAGGTAGCATTAAATCAAGGGGCGAATGTTATTTCTCAAGGTAGGTTTCAGTCTGGAAATATAACATGTATTTGTGATGTGCTAGTTAAAATTTCTGATAATACTTTCGATCTTTATGAAATTAAATCAAGCACAAAGGCAAAACCTGAACACGAATTTGATTTGGCATTTCAAATGATTGTTCTCGAAGCCTGTGGGTTTAACATTAACAAGATTGCCATTATTCATGTTAATCAGGACTATATTCGAGGTGGTGAGATAAAGGCAAATGAATTAACCCGGATAACAGATATAACCGAACAGGTTAAAGATAAACGCGATGAAACAAAAGCTAATATCCAAACGGCTTTGGAAATAATTGCCTCTCCCAATATTCCAGACATTTCCCCTTCGCACTACAGGGGTGAATCATTTCGTGATTGGCTTAATATATATCGCAATTTGAAAACAATTAATCCAGAAAGTATTTATGATTTATTTATGGTCAATGCTGACAAAATTGGGAAGTTAGAGGAACTTAAAATAGAACGGTTAATAGATATTCATGACGAATTTCCTCTATCTGAAAAACAAAGGCTTCAAGTGCAAGCTACTAAAGAGGGAAAAGAAATTATCGATAAAGTTCAAATAAAAAAGTTTCTTGAAGATTTGGAATATCCGCTATACTTTTTGGATTATGAAACGCTTTCCAGCGTTGTTCCTTATTTTGATGGCATGACACCATATCAACAAATACCATTTCAATATTCACTTCATGTTTTAGACAGACCAGATGGTGATCTTCAGCACTTCGGGTATTTGCACAAAGAGAACTCAAACCCAGCAATGGAACTAAGTGAGTCACTGAGATTGAATATTGGCACAAAAGGAACAGTTTTAACTTGGAATGAAAGTTTTGAGAAAAATTGTAATACATCTTTAGGAAAACTAGCACCTGAATTCGAAACTTTTTATGAAGAGTTAAATCAAAGAATAAGTGATTTAATGACTCCTTTTTCAAGTAATTGGTACGTTCATAAAGATTTTGGTGGGAGTGCTTCAATTAAAAAAGTGTTGCCTGTATTAGTAACCGAATTATCGTATAAAGAGCTTGGAATCAAAGAAGGTGCAAGTGCTCAGAGATTGTGGATGGAGGCAGTCTTAGACGGTAAACGAGATGATACTAAAGAAAAAATCTTAAACGATCTTGAAGAATACTGCAAATTGGATACTCTGGCGATGGTCGAGATATACAAACAGCTATTAATGCTATAAGGTAACTATGACTATAGTCAGTATTGTAATATGAAATATAATAAAAAGTATGTATTTATTCTCTTTACCTTTATAGTTGGGTTAATTTGTGGGTTAGTTATTAGTCAAAATTTCATTAAAGATAATACCCTTCACCTAGAATCAATCGGTAATAATCAATCAAAAACTAACGATATTGCGAATACAGTTGATAAATCTTTTCCTTGGCTAGACTTCCCGATGGAATACTTTAAAAAGGAAGACGTTCAATGGGGCTCGGTAAAAGATAAAAGTGATGACAAAATTACTGATTACAAAATTGCGGCAATAAAAAACATGTCTGTTTATCAGTCATATCCTACAACTGATATTAAGATCGAAGACTATTCAAATGAAATTACCCCGCTTAAACTACTGTCAGCTAATGAGACTCAAGCCCAAATTACAAAAATGGAAATGGGGAGCTATCAAGCAGAGGAAAGTTTCAAGAAATATGGCGTTTTAACTTCTCATTATCTTCCTGCGTATTACATTTATGCTATAGATAAATTCGATGTAGACGGAGATGGTCAGGATGAAAGTATAGTTAGCTATACGCAAACCGACGCTGCAGGATTTGGCGCACCTATGACCGATATAATAAAAGGAAACAATATTATATTCACGCTTAGTGAGACGGGATCCACAGTTAATTCAATACTTCCGGCGGAGACAACAAACGGTTTCTATGCTGAATGGGGATCTGTGGGAGAGTTTACTGGTAGATGTTGTGAAGAAGGCTTAAAAAGAACTAGATTTGTGTTTAAGGATGGGAAGTTTACACCACTTTTTGAACAGGAAGTAAGATATCTTAAGATTGGAAAAGAATAATTCAGCGAGGACTAAACTGGGTTTATAAACCCCAAGTTATAATTCCCCATTCTGATAAAGGTGTATTTGCTATCTCAACATTCCCTTTAGAATCCGTATTAATCATTCTAAAATCATGTTCTTTTTCGATTGTTTCATTTTGCCGCTTAAAAATAATCTTAGCCTTTATTACTGATACAGCCGCAGCAACATCTTCAATGGATACAATTTCAAATGAAACAAAGTCTTTATCCTTATATATTTCTTTTACCCTAATAATTGTGTCCTTCATCTCTTCATGAAACATTTTACTTAAACAGCTAACCATGAATCCATAATTTTTCTTACTCCAATAGAGCATAAACTCCGCTAATCTACGTTCCGGTGTATTATCTTGATAATCTTCTGGTAATCCCTGAGAAGGGATATTTTTACCAAGTATTAGACTTCTAGGTTTCCAGTTGTCTAAAGCTTTCTTATTCTCAGCATTTTTATTAATTTGCTTAAAAAGATCACTCCATGATGGAGGAGTTTTTTGTGCTTGTTCTCCTAATAATCCATTTTCTGCTTTTGATGCCCAATCTTTAGAAGCAAATAATGCAACCCAAGTTTTAACTGCTACCATTTTGTTATCGTAATTTAAATCCATTCCGTGCATAATTCCATTTCTATAGGGAATAGTTATTTCTTCGGTGTATGTTTTTGTGCGGCTTTTACTCATTATTCCAACTAACTGGTTTAAGCCTTTATCATGAGCCGATATTGAATCATACGCTTCTAAATTGACATTCGAAGCAAAAAAACCAAGTCTTTTATCATTTGCTGTATTAATCATACCGTCAAGTAATGCTAGAACAACTATCACAGACGCATAATATCTTCCTTCATTAAAATCGTTGAGTGCTTTACGCGCCAACTCCATTCTTGGTTTAAAAGAATCAACACCGTTCATCCATCGAAGTTGTAAAGTGAGAACTTCAATAGTGTAATAATCGACAAGGAAGTCTTCAGCATTATCTATACTGGCGGATTCAGCAATTTCTACCGCTTTTTTTGCAGTTTCAAAGTCCATTAATTCATACATAATCCAGCCACGATTAGACAATAAATCATTGAACTTGTCAGGTATGTTTTCAAGGTCATGGCTCGTTTTCTCCAATTCTGAAATCTGTAAAAAAGCATCCTCAACCTTAGCGACATCTCCACCAAATGCTTTTAATATAGGTTTAAGCACAGGAAAAGCAGTCTTAAAAGCCTTAAATCCTTTAAGTGTATCTGTATTCTTTTTTATACTTGGAATGTCTTTAATTTGCTTTTTACTCATAAAGTTGGCCTGAATACTCCTGTAGTCTATCAGATTACTAAATAAGTACAATTTAGAAATACTTGAGTAAAGATCACTTTGAGACTAAAATAAAATATATGGGTCAAACTTTTATGGAGTTAGATGGGGTGAAATATTATGTTCTTTCTGAAAATGAAGTCAGAGATTACGTTATTTCAGTAGCAAAGGAAGAATGGGAAACAGAGGACTTTGATTTATATGGTGATGATTTATATAAGTCAAAGTGGAAATTAGAAGAGATAGAGGTCGATAAAATAACGATGAGAGCCGATTTATTGGCTTCTAATGAATTTTTAAAAGATGTATCTCCTAGAATCGAAAAACAACTTGAGATTATACCAACTGGTATTAATATTCCTCCATTGATTTTAAGAGGTTCAGATTTATTACTATTTGATGGATATGCTCGAACTAATGCTTTAAAGAAATTAGAGAAAAAGAAATGCTTGGCCTATGTAGGTCATAGAGCATAGAATTAATATGAATGAAGCTATAAATATACCACCCAAGTTTGTTTCAGGAATTATGTCTGACTTTGGTGAAACAGGTAAAAGTTGGCTTGAAACTATTCCTTCAAAATTTCAATCTTATTGCGAGAAATGGAATCTTATTGTTGATGGTGAACCTGCTCACGGTCATCTTAGTTTAGTAGTTCCAGTAATTAGAGATGATGAAAAATGTGTTTTAAAAGTAGCTTGGATGGATGAAGCGTCTCATTTTGAAGTACAAGCTCTACAATTATGGAATGGGAATGGTGCAGTTAAACTCTTAAATTCAGATCCAGATGATGGAGTGCAACTTTTAGAACGTCTTAATTTTAATAAAACACTTGAGCATACTAATGCAGGTGAAGCTATAACTGTTGCTGGGAAGCTACTTCGCAGACTTGCTATTCCTGCGCCATCTGAATTCCCAAAACTTAAAGATCAAACAGAATTGACAATTAGAATCATGCTGGACAGATGGGAGAAATTAGGAGAACCCTTTTCTAAACAGATATTACATTCGGCGATTGAAAAAGCGCAAAAACTCGCACCAACTACAGCGGAACTTTTAGTAGATCATGATCTTCATTATGGAAACGTATTAGAGGGTGAAAGAGAACCGTGGTTAGTAATTGACCCCAAAGTTATTGCTGGAGATCCGGAGTTTGGACTTTTTCCGTTAATGTTAAGACGACAAGAAGAAACGAAAGATATTGAAAGTTTAACTCATCGTTTTAACAAACTAATAGAAAGCGGGGAACTTGATGAAGAAATATCTCGTGGTTGGACATTAGTTCGTTGCGTTGATTATTGGCTTTGGGCACTTAGTGTAGGTTACACAGATGACCCTAAAAGATGTGAATTTATTGCAAACTGGTTACTTCAATCAAGATAAATGCATATTAGTTTATATCCTACTTCTTAAACACAAATATATGAGGTTTCAATCCACCTTGGTTTATTGGATAATCTTCGATTTTTTTAATCCCTACATTTAGTAATGTTTCCTGCAATAAACTTAATTCTTGCGTCAGAATTATAGCCTTCCCATTTTCGACTAATATAACACTCAATAATTTTGCAAAGTCATTATAAATTTCTAAATTTTCAAGATGAGATTTCTCTCTAATACCAAAAGGAAGATTAGTTATTATTTTTGAAATACTGTTTTCGCTCAAATTTAATCTCCCAACATCACTTCGGAATATTGATATGTTTTGAATTCCAGCGTTAGAAGCATTCTTTTGTGTAATCTCTATTGCTTTACCGCTTATGTCTGATGCAATTACCTTCTTAGGATTAAAATATAGTGAAGCCGTAATGGGTATCGTACCGCCACCGCAAAATGGGTCTAGAATTACATCATCCTCTCTTATTTCTGCTATTTCGCACATGATATAAGCCAATGCGGGATTAATACCAGCAGGAACAAATTCTTTACGCCAATTCCGTCTAAATAGGTTAATGCTATTCTTACTATTTTCAGGTGTAATCCGAATGCCACCTAAAATATCCTTAAAGTTGGTAATAGAATTTACACTGCTAAAAATGACCATGTCAATCCCTTTTTCAAGAATCTTAATGTCAGGATGCTTTGAAGCTAACTCATCTAATACCCATTTTTCAGTACCTTTAATAAAATCTAAAGTATATTTCATAAGGGAATTTTAACAAATTTATGATCTAATGTGTCACTAGATTTATAGCGTCCCTACTTAAGCCAAACTATTATATTTACTACCATAAGTCATTAAGTTTATATATACTGTGACTATGCGAGAATGGGATATCTTATTAATAGGAGGAAGTTCGGCGGTGGGCAAGTCTTATCTTGCTCGTCAACTGAGTAAACATTATGGACTTCCCTTAATGGAGCTTGATGATATCCGAATTGCGATACAACAAGTTGTAGATAAGAAAACTAATCCTCGGTTATTCTTTTTTCTAGAAAATTCAAATTATCTTGAAAACTTTGACACTGAAACGTTGGTACAGAAATTACTGGATATTGGAGAAGAAGTTTGGCCAGCATTAGATAAATTAATTGAAAAACATCTTGATTGTAACGAACCGGTAATTATTGAAGGGGACTCAATAAATCCTGAACTTTTATCAAAGAACGAACGACCAAAAGTAAAATCAATATTCCTGTGGGATAGTAAAGAAAATATTCTCGAAAGAGGTCGTAAAAGGATTCGAGGAAATAACTATAATCCTGGACTAGATGATAAACAAGTAGATTTTTCTTTTGCTCATGGAGAAGCCTTAAGAAAGCAAGCAGCATCAAATAATTACACGTTGTCCCAGTTCCCCCAATTGAAACATTATTTGAAAGAACAGTGGCCATACTAGAGAAATAATATTTTGCGTATGAATAAGAAATTAACAGATTATCCCAAAGTTGACGAAGTAATAAATATATTGCTTTCCAACATGCAAGATGTATTAGGGTCAAAACTTATCGGATTATATCTGGATGGTTCATTAGTGTTGGGAGATTTTGATCCCAATATTAGTGACATAGATCTAACAGCTATTTTAGAAAATGATTTGAATGATCAAGAGTTTGATCTTTTAAAAATGAAGCACGAAGAGTTAGTTAATCATTTTCCAGAATGGGATGATCGAATAGAAGTCTGCTATATCTCAAAAGAAGCTCTAAATTCTGTTAGGACAAAACTTATGCCAATCGTAAATATAAGTCCTGGTGAACCATTCGATCGAACTAAAACCCAAAAGGAATGGTTAATGAACTGGTATTTGATAAGAGAAAAAAGTATTACAATATTTGGTCCTGATCCTAAAGAAGTTATCGATCCAATATCTAAAGATGAATTCATTCAAAACGTAAAAGCACATACCGAAGCTTGGGGTGATTGGGTAAAAAATATGAAGAGTAAATATGCACAAGCGTATGCAATATTAACAATGTGCAGAGCATTATATGCTTGTAAAAACGGAGATCAGGTTTCTAAAATAAATGCCGCAGAATGGACAATAAAGGAATTACCCGAGTACAAAAGTTTAATTCAGAATGCCTTGGTATGGAGAGAGAATGAGAAAAAAAATAAAGAAGAAGATTGGGAGAACTATCCAAATACCGAGAAATTTGTAAACTTTGTAAAAAACTTAGTCATTACCAGCTAATTAGAGCCTTTCTATCTTACCCCACTTCGGTTATTATTTTGACGATTCGCTGATTATACAAGGGGTTGCACCCCTCAGTTTGCAAGGGTATATAAACGAGGTCGTTGCCTCGCC
>CAYRCZ010000012.1:6522-19216 GCA_964423055.1 Candidatus Woesearchaeota archaeon | reverse complement strand
TCAGAATTCTTATAAAAAATGCGGGAGGGAGGATTCGAACCTCCGAAGGCACTAAGCCACGAGATCACTTACGTGTCTCGCTTAGCTACTCTCTCTAATGAGGGAGTGACGTCTTAAGTCTCGCGCATTTAACCGCTTTGCTACCCCCGCTTAAAATGAGATAATTAAAATCGCTTTAAAATGTTTCTATTTCTAATTCCAGAGAACTATTAAGAAACCAGCTAGCTTTAATTCAACAAGCCAGTAAAGTCCATTAAGTGCAAATAATCCCCAAGGTTTGTTTTCCCATAAAACTCCTCCAAGAAGAGTAGTACATGCAAAAAATCCAAGCCACATCCAGAATCCTAAAACTGCTCCCTGAGCCGGAGATGTGATTCCTAGCAAGGAAATTAATCCAGCAAGAACATAAACCATAATGAATGTTCCAACAAGGTTAAGGACCATAGATTTCCACATACCCTTCATTCCCTTTTTCCTAGCCTTAGCAACTTCAATAGCAGGTATTTTAGATAATTTCAGCCAAAGGTTTCCAAATACAGGCCCATACCATAAAAATCCTATAACAAAGAGAATAACTGCAATTAACAAAGTAGAACTTAGATTTACTATGCCGTTAAACATATACTATAATCTCTATTTTGCTTTATATATTTATCTGCTTTTATTTTTACAAGAAGAACAGATTCCACTTATTTCAATTTGAACATGGCACAAATCTTCATGAATAAATTTTTTTAGAAAATCTATCTTGTCAAGATTAATGTGTTTACTCACTCCGCATATCTCACAAATAAAGTGGGAGTGAGACATTCCTTTCTTTGAGTAGATTTTTCTTCTATCGCAACTAAATGCGTGGATTTTTCTTTCCTTTTCGAGTTCTTTGAGAAATCTATAAACTGTTGCAATTCCAATACCCGTGTTCTCTTTCTTTAATTTAGAGTAAATTTCTTCTGCAGTAAAGAATTTATCAAGTTTAGAAATGAATGTCTCTATAGCCTTCTTCTGTTTTGTTTCTCGTTTTTCTACCATTTGTTAATGATAATGGCAATCAATAAGCTTTAAATATCTTCTTAACGAAATGATGTCATGAATGAAGCATTATTTTACACAATGATCAGTGTTTTAATTGTAAGTGTTATCTCATTTGCAGGTATACTAACTCTTTCAATAAAGCTAAAGAATCTTCATAAAATTTTATTGTACTTAGTAAGTTTTGCTGCAGGAGCTCTTCTAGGAGATGTTTTTATCCACTTAATTCCTGAACTAATTGAAGAAGACTTGTTTAACCTTAAAGCTTCATTCCTTATTTTAGGAGGAATATTATTATTTTTTGTAATAGAAAAAATAGTTCATTGGCAACATTGCCATGTTCCTCAAAATGGTGGGCATGAGCACCCATTCGTTATAACAAATTTAGTAGGAGACGGAGTTCATAACTTCATAGATGGTTTAATTATAGGTGCTAGTTATATGGTAAATATTCCTCTTGGAATCGCAACAACTATCGCAGTAATCTTCCACGAGATCCCTCAAGAAATTGGAGACTTTGGAGTTCTTTTACATGGTGGTTTCTCAAAATCAAAAGCATTATTGTTTAACTTCCTTTCAGCATTAACTGCTGTTGCCGGAGGATTAATTGCAGTTTTGGCTTCAGGAATAACTCCTTCAATTACAGACTATCTGATCCCTCTTACAATTGGCGGATTCATTTACATTGCAGGTTCAGATCTTATCCCTGAATTGCATAAAAATTTCGAAACAAAGAAATCAATAATTCAAATATTGGCGCTTATAGCTGGAATTGCTGTAATGGCTTTATTATTATTGTTAGAATGATCTATTTTTTCTTACTTTACTAACCCTAGGGCCCCTATAACTTCCACTGAGCAGTTGTCTATTCGCCAATTCATAACTTAAAGTTCTTTGTTTCGCAACTTTTTCTAAGTCTCTAAGGAATGATTCTCTAAAACTTTCAGAGGCGGATTGCAATTGGGTATGATAAGGAAATAAAAGATCTTCCATGTAACCTCTTACTTTACTTAAATCAAACATGGGGTACTTAGAAATAAGTCCAATTATAAATCTTTTTACTCTAAAGCAAACAATTATAACAATCAAAAATGTATATTTCCATGAACGAATTAGTAGAAAAAGTTCGTCAGTTAGAAAAGACTGAAATAAACGATATTATCAATAAAAGACTTGCAGAATTTGAATCTTTTAAAACTAAATCCGAAGATGAATGGTTTTCTGAATTATGTTTCTGTATACTTACAGCTAACGCAAAGCAAAAAACCGCTTCTGCAATTCAAAATCAAATTCAAGCAGAAGGCTTCAAGACTCTTTCGCAAGAAACTCTTGCAAACTTAATCAAAGTAAACAAACATAGATTTCATAATAATAAATCAAAATATATTGTAGGTGCAAGGCCATTTTCAAAAATAAAAAATATAATTAAAGATAAGACTGAGTTAGAAGCTAGGGATTTTCTAGTTGAAAATATAAAAGGCCTTGGTATGAAAGAAGCTTCTCATTTCTTAAGAAACACAGGCGGGCAAAATCTAGCAATATTAGATAGGCACATTTTAGCGCTCCTAGCAGAACACAAAGTTATAGATCGCCCAAAAACTTTAACCCCCCAATTATATAGGGGAATAGAGCAAAAGTTTACTGAATTAGCTAGCACTTTAAGGATGTCTTTAGCAAAATTAGATTTGTTTTTGTGGTATATGAAAACTGGAGAAGTTTTGAAATGAATATAGGTGAGATAGCCCCAGACTTTATACTAAAAGACCGTCTTAATCAAGAGCATCAATTGTCTGGAATAAAAAAGATAAAGGTTCTTTATTTTTATCCCAAAGATAATACTCCTGGTTGTACAATAGAGTCAAAAGGTTTTTCTTCAATGCTTGATGAGTTTGAAAATTTAAATGCTACAGTAATTGGAGTTTCAGGAGGAGACAATAAATCAAAAGAAAAGTTTTGTGCTCTTCATAACCTTAAACATGTCTTATTATCTGACACAGATTTTTATGTTTCAAAAAAATATGGAGTATATGGCGAAAAATCATTCATGGGTAAAAAATATTTAGGCATATCAAGAATAACATTCATATTAGATAAGAATAATAAAATTCTAAAAATTTATGACCCTGTCAAAGCTTTAGGTCACGCTAAAGAAGTTCTAAATTTCATAAAATCTTTAAAATGAATTTTTCAGAAAAGTGTTATCAAATTCTAAAGACTATTCCGAAAGGGAAAGTTACGACTTACAAAGCAATAGCAAAAAAACTAAACTCTAAAGGATATAGGGCAGTAGGCATGGCAATGAACAAAAACCCTCACGATACAAATGTCTATCCTTGCCACAGAGTAATCTCTTCAAACGGAATGATTGGTGGGTATGCCCATGGAACGGAAGCTAAAATCAAACGTTTAAAGTCAGAAGGAATATTAATAGAAAATAATAAAATTGATTTAGAAAAATTTGGTTATAATTTCTAATTATCTGCGTTCATACTTGATATGGTATGGAGTACCATCTTCTATATGGTTTGTTAAGTAGTTGCATCCACCAACTCCCAGTAATCCTGTCATTAACCACAGTAAGTCAGAAAGTCTATTTCTATTAGGTCTTTTACTTCTCTCTTGAATTTTAAAGATACCACTATCTAATTCAATCGAATTTTTTTGGTTATATTCTTCATTCATAAAAATTAAGCAAAATCTTCTTTTATAAACCTACCTATCTCGGATCAGTAGAATATTGTCTTTCGGACAAAGCATCTAAAATTCTATCTCCTACGAATACTGCACTAGTCCAAAAAGCAAGGCTCATTAATAATCCGTAACCCAAACCTTTGAAAAATTTAGCATCACAATAAAAATCAGTATAATTAATTCTATCAGAATATGTATTGTACAAAGACTCTTCAAGCCTTGCCATCAAAAGCAAAGAACTTTGAAGTATATATATTTATTTATTATTCAGGAATTTTTCCATTTTATCTAATGCAGTCTCAATTTTATCATAAGCAGTAGCAAAACTACAACGAACATATCCTTCACCGAAAGGACCAAATTCAGTTCCAGGTATCGTTGCAACTTTAGCTTTTTCCATCATTTCAAATGAAAACTTTGAAGAATTCTTAGAGTATGCACTTATGTCTGAAAGTGTGTAAAAAGCTCCTTTAGGCATTAAAGTCGGTAAATTCATACCATTTAGCCTAGGTACAATTAAGTCTCGTCTTTTTTTGTATTCAGAAACCATTTGATTAACATATTTTTTATCTAACGTTAGAGCCTTAACTCCAATCATTTGAGAAATAGTTGGAGCTCCTAATGTAATATAATGGTGATCTTTATTCATTTCAGTAATAAACTTTTTTGGACCGGTACAATAACCTAATCTAAATCCACACATAGCATAACTTTTAGAAAATGTGTGGAAAGTTAGTACGTGGTCTTCCATACCATTCAAACTTCCAATCGAAATGTGTTTAGCTCCATCATATAAAATATGTTCATAAGCTTCATCTGAAAATATTAGTAAATCATTGTCTATTGCAACATCTGCAATTTCTTCCATTACTTTGCGAGACATTACATTTCCAGTAGGATTGTTTGGGCTATTCAAGATAAGGACTTTAGATTTTTGTTTATCGATATGTCTCTTGAGAACGTCAGCGTTTAATTCAAACCCATTATCTTTTGAAAGAGGAACAAAAACAGGTGTAGCGCTTACTAAATCAATTGCAGGAACATAACCTGCATATCCTGGAGAAGGGACAAGAACTTGTTCTGTAGGGTCAAGAGCAGCAAGAAGTGCAGAAAAAATAGCTTCTTGACTTCCACAAGTAACAATAACGTTATCAGGAGTTACATCAATGTTATTTTCTTTGTACAATTTTTTTACAATAGCTTCACGTAATTCCATTAATCCCTGAGGCTCGGTATAATGAGTAGCTTTTGGTAACATTTTTTTACCATAATCTAAAAGAGGTTTAGGCGTAGAAAAGTCAGGCTCTCCAGGTCCAAGAGAAATTATCTTTTTATCAAGAGCAATTCTTCTTGAAATTTCGGGAAATTCAACATGAGGTAATTGTAAATCTCGTTCAGAAATATGATTATTATGCATCCTTATCATCACCATAAAAACAAATTATCTTTGTTTTATATAGTTTGGTAATTCCTTGATTTCCCGTACCTTTTTGCCTTCAGAAGTATAAGTTGTTTCATCCCAGGTTTTACCAAATTCCTTACTTATCTCATAAGCAGCAGATCTGCATAGTTTGAAATATTTTTTATTTGGCTTTTGATTTTTTTTATCGCAATCTTTTAAATCAATTGTTGAAACCATTGCCTTTCCGATATTTTTTCCAGTTTTAAAGTCATAAATCTTAACAATCTCAAAATTGTAACCATTTTCTCTTTTCTTTATCTTTTTTAATTCTTCATTGTTTATCGAGAACATTACTCCGTTAAACTCACTTTTTCTATTTTTTATAACATTTAACGCGTTTGTTTTGCCTCCAGTTGTTAGCTCCACATTAAAAATTCTCTTGTAACCTTTGACAATTATAGGAATAAAATCTTTATCTTTAATGGTCTTTTTTAAAGATGCATGACTCATCAAGCTACCGTACCCTATAAATTTTTTAGTCATTAAAATCTGAATGTCTTTTTGTTAATAAATTTACTTCCTTTTCTTTTTACTGTTCATTTTTTTCTTAGCCTTAACTGGTTTTACAATTATTTTTTCAATCTTAATTTCTTTTTTCAAATCCTTTTCAGCAACAATCTTAACATGCTTGTGTTTAAGTTGATAATTAACAACTTTGTCTAGTGCAGTAATAGTTTCAGTTGGAAAGTTAAATACAGGTATCCCTCTTTCCATTAAAGATTTAGAAAGTAATTCAGTAAATTCACCACCAGTCGAAATAACTACAATTGGTTTTTTACTATTACGATGAGCCTCCGTAATCACTTCAACAATCTCTGTAGTAAGTAAAGGAGTCTGGTACAGGGCTATCAAAACAATCCCATCAATGTTCTTGTCTGCCAGGCATAAATTTAACGTATCTCTATATCTTTCAGTTGTAGCATCCCCTAAAAGATCAAGAGGATTTCCCACATTCATATGCGTTGGAGCTTTCTTTTTTATTTCAGAAGCAGTTATGGAAGACATGTCTGCCATTCTCAAGTGCTTAGATCCAGCAATTGCGTCCGTTGTAACTATTCCATAACCTCCACCATTAGTAATTATTTGTATCCTGTTATTTGCAAAGTCTACTTTCTTCTCAAATAATGCTGCTATATGAAACATTTCTTCAAGAGAGTCAGCCCTAATAGCATTAGTCTGATTAAGTATTCCATAAAAGACATCTTTATTTCCAGCGAGTGAACCTGTGTGGGAAATAGTAGCTTTCATTCCGGCGTCCGTTAATCCACCTTTAAGGACAATAACTGGTTTACGAGAAGTAGTTTTTTTTAGTGTCTCAAAAAATTTCTCTCCATTTTTTATTCCTTCAACATATAAACAAATTACTTTAGTATTCTCATCATTCAATAAATATTCAATTATATCAGATTCATCTAATTGAGTAGCATTACCATATGAAACGAATTTAGAAAAACTGTATCCGCTATATGCTGCAATGTCTAATATCGCAGAACCAATTGCCCCGCTCTGACACACAAAACTAATTCCTCCAGCCTTAGGCCTAGTTAATCGGTATCTTGGTAAAAATAATGTGTCAAATCTATGATGTGCATCAAAAACACCTAAACAGTTTACTCCAATACACCTCATCCCATATTTATCGAGCTTTTCTTTTAATTGCTCTTCAAGTTTATGGTTTCCAACTTCTCCAAATCCAGCAGTTACAATTAGCAAATCTTTAATTTTTTTCTTATTACATTCATCAACAACTTTTAAAACAAATTCTGCGGGGACTGCAATAACTGCTAAGTCAATTACCTCATTAATCCCTAGTATTGAATTATAAACTTTATATCCCAAAATCTCGCGAGCTTCAGGGTTTATTGGGAAAACCCTTCCCTTAAAGCCCCCATCAACCATGTTTTTCATGATAACATGCCCTATTTTAGCAGGGTTTCGGCTAGCTCCAATAACTGCGACGCTTCTAGGGTTAAAGAAATTGTCTAGTTGCATCACCATATATTGATTAAAGAATGCTAATATTTAATGCTTATGTCCTTTTGCCTTAATTTACATAAAGCTACTAGGTTCTTCTAAAAAGCCCCTTAATGTCTGTATAAATTCAGCAGCCTCTGCACCATCGATTATCTGATGGTCAAATGTCAATGAAATAGGCAAAATTTTAGCATTTTTTACATTGTTAGTCTTTTCATCAAAAACTACTCTATCAAATATTCTCCCAAGGCCTAAAATTGCAGCCTCTCCTGGATTAATTATAGGAGTCCCATAAGTTCCCCCAACACTGCCATAATTAGTAATTGTAAATGTGCTTCCTTTCAAGTCCATTGTATCAATTACTCTACTTCTAGCTTTTTCTGCCAAACTTTCTATCTCTTTAGCAATTTCAGCTATGTTTTTCCTTTCAACTATTTTTAATACGGGCACCATTAGTCCTGCATCAGTTTGAACTGCAACCCCTATGTTATAATATTTTTTCAAAACAATATTATCTCCTTCAAGTGAAGAATTAACTATATGGTGTTTCTGTAAGGCCTTTACTACTGCCTTAATAATAAACGGCATAAAAGTAAGTTTAACTCCTTCAATAGCAAAATGCTCCTTTTCCTTTTTTCTTAAATCCCATAATTTGGATACATCTATATCTTCCATAGAAGTAACCTGAGCGCTTTGAGCCAGAGACTTAATCATATTTTGAGCAATTACTTTCCTAACTCCTTTCATAGGAACCCTTTCAACATACCCAAACATGTCATATTTACGGACAGCAGTTATTCCAGCTGGCCTGGAAGTTTCAACGATCTTAGTTACTTCAGTAAACCCGCTTTTATCTAAATCAGACATTATTATTTGTCCATTAGAGCCCGAGCCAGAAATTTTACTTAAGTCAATTCCTCTTTCATTCGCAGATTTTCTAACAGCAGGGCTAGCAAGAACCTTGCCTTCAAAATGTGTTTCTTTTTTTTCTATATTTTTTTCAACTTTTGGAGTCACTTCTTCTTTTGTAACTTTAACTGAAGATTTTACTTTTTCACCATCAGAGCCAATGACGCACAGAACACTTCCAACATTTACTGTATCTCCTTTAGAATAATTAATTTTCAAAATTTTCCCTGAAACTGGCGTAGGGATATCTGCAACTGCCTTGTCAGTTTCAATTTTCAAAATAACTTCGTCAGCCTTAACTTCTTCTCCTTCCTTAACAAGCCATTCTACAATTTCAGCTTCTGCTATTCCTTCCCCGATATCTGGTAATCTAAATTCAAACGCCATTTTGCCCTCGTGCATTTGCAACAACTTTTTCAATTGCAGAAACTATTTTTTCAGCGCTAGGCAAGTAATAATCTTCATGTAATCTCAAAGGAGGGATAGTATCGAAACCACAAACTCTCTCTACAGGAGCTTCTAAAGAATAAAGTGCTTTTTCATTAATACGGGCAATTATTTCAGAAGCAAGTCCAAGAGTTCTAGGACTCTCTTGTACTATAACACATTTACCTGTTTTTTTAACAGAATTAATTATTGTTTCAGTGTCTAGGGGAGAAATAGTTCTTAAGTCAATTAGTTCAACATCAATGTTTTTTGTTTTTTCTATTGCTTCCTTTGCAGTCTTTACCCATGCACCATAAGCGATTAGAGTAACATCTTTTCCTTCCTTTACAACATTAGCTTTTCCGAGAGGAATTGCATAAGCCTCATCAGGGACTTCTTCTTTTATTGCACGGTAAATTTTCTTAGGTTCAAAAAATACAACTGGATCTTTTTCGCGTAAAGCAGAGATAAGTAATCCTTTCGCATCATACGGGCCGCTCGGAATAACAACCTTTATTCCAGGAGTGTGTACTAAGTAAGTTTCTGGAGAGTCCGAGTGGTGTTCAAGCGCTTTGATTCCTCCTCCAATTGGACACCTTATCAAAATAGGTGTAGTAAATCTTCCGCGAGATCTATTTCTCATTCTCGAAGCATGATTCACAATTTGGTCAATTGCAGGAAAAATAAATCCTTCAAATTGTATTTCACAAACTGGTTTTAGTCCAGTAAGAGACATTCCAATTGCTGTTCCAACAATACCAGATTCGGCCAAAGGAGAATCAATCACTCTTTTGTTCCCATATTCTTTAGCTAAGTTATCAGTAACTCTAAACACTCCACCGTCTTCACCAACATCTTCACCAATAATCACGATGTTTTTGTCGCGTTTCATTTCTAGTCTAAGAGCATCATTCAATGCCTCAACCATATTTTTAACAGTCACGATCTCACCTCCATAATTGAAGGTTTAGTGAATTCATTTTCCTGCAATGCAGAATATCCAAAGTTTTGAATTATGCTTTTTTTTGTCGCATTATAGACTTCATCCGGATGAATCTTTCTTCCTAATTCTTGTTCGACAGACCATAATCTAACTTGTTCTGGGGTGTATCCGCATTGATTAACCATCCAGTTATTTGCAATTCCTGATTCGTCAACATATAATGCAAAACCGTTATATGCAACATTTCCATTTAATGCTATTCCCTTAGAGCCCATTTTATGAGTAACTCCATCTCGGTTAGTCCAAACATCGCGTCTTTCATCTCTTGTCCTAAATGCTTCACTACTTCCAGTCTTAATTCCATTTACTCCTAAGTTTGCTAAGGATCCAAACATTGTTTCATAAATTTTTAATTTGTAAGCTCCTACGTCAAATTGATGGGATCCAGTAACTTGCATATGGTCCACTATGGGATAAAATAAAAATTGTCCAGGTGCAAAGACTGTTGCTCCACCACCCCTACTAGTTCTATCAAATGGAATTCTATTATCCATAAGATATCTTTCAATGTGTTGAGGTGAATGAGAACCATATCTTTCAGCAACTCTTCGTAATAATTCTTCGCTAAATTGATTATTTTTTTCATCTGCGCCAAAACTTACAGTTAATGGATGTTGAACAGAAAGAACAGTATCTCCGATTAAATCTTTTTTTCTCATTTCAACTAATTTTCTTTGAATCTCCATTACTTCATTATAAGGCATAACTCCCAATTCTACCCAGTTAGCAATTCTTCCTTCCAAGTTCAAGCTTCCTCCAGTTCGCCGACAACACCAGCGTTCTTTGCACTATTTTCACCACTAGTCGTCTTAGTAATAATCTTGTTCTCGCGTGCCGCTTGTTCTCTTTGTTCCTTCATATCTTCAGTTAGATTTTCATAAAGGTAATCAAACATTTCTGTAGGCCCTTGAGGTTTAGCACTTTCAGCATTTTTTACAGCTCTTTCAATTTGTTGTTCCGCTTCAGCTTTTACTTTTCCAATTAAAACGGGATTTATTATTTTCTTCTCAGTCAAATATTTTTCAAATCTAGTAATTGGGTCTTTCTTTTGCCATTCGATCAAATCATTTTCATTTCTATATCTTTTCGCGTCATCGCTAGTCGTGTGGTCTGCTAAACGATAGGTAAAACATTCTATCAAGGTTGCACCCTTACCATTTCTAGCACGTTCAACTGCTTCGCTAGTTGCTTTGTAAACTGCAAATACATCGTTTCCATCGACTTGAATTCCCTCTATTCCATAAGCAATTGCTTTTTGTGCAATGGTCTTAGAAGCAGTTTGTTCTTTAACAGGTGTTGAAATGGCCCATTGATTATTTTGGCAAATGAACACACAAGGAGCTTTGAAAACTCCTGCAAAGTTTAATGCAGTATGGAAATCTCCTTCACTAGTAGCCCCATCACCAAAATAACAAATTGCAACGTTTTTTTCTTCTTTGTAATTGAAAGCCATTGCCGCACCAGTAGCATGAGGTAAATGAGCTCCAACAGTAATTGAAACAGGTAAAATATTAATTTCTTTAGGGATTTGCATTCCTCGTTCGTCTCCTATCCAATATCTGTAAAGCATTTCTGGTTGTACTCCTTTAATCATATACACTCCATTTTCTCTAAAAGCTGGAAAAACCCAATCATTTTTTTGTATTGCAAAAGCACTACCAATTTGACAAGCTTCCTGTCCCCTCATAGGCGCATATGTCCCCATTCTTCCTTGCCTTTGCAGTTTCAAGGCCTTATCATCAAATGTTTTAGTTAAAATCAAGAACCTATACATCTCTTTCAAAACATCATCTTTTATCTTAGGTTTAAGTTTTTCATCGCAATTTCCATTTTCATCCAAAATCTGTAAGAATTTTATCTCAAAGTTTGCAACTACTTTTTCCATTTTATCATCACCATTAAAATAATATTTGAGAACTATATAAAATTAGCCCTTGGCCCAGGCTTTAAGTTCGTCATAAGAAGCAGAACCACATATGAATTTACCAGTTTTATCATTGTAAAAGAATGGGACTCCCCCACATCTTCCCTTATCTAACTCTTGAAGTTTCTTGGCGTTTGAAGCATTATGCCAGGTTTCTATTTGTTCAACCTTAACCTTAAGCTCCTTTTCCATTTTTTCAACCATTGGCATCATTTCATGACAATGCACACATTCAGTACCATAAAACATCATTAAACTCATATCAAAAACAAACATATCAGATATATAAATTTTAACCATGAAAACCTATTTAATCTCTTCAGCATTAAGACTATTATGAAAACAGAGGTTCTAGATGCACAAAAATCTCAAGAAATAATTAGTAAATTTGTAGGGGTTCCAGAAACACAGGTAATTACTTCTTTAAAAGATCTAAAGATAAAAGCCCCTCTAGTTATGAAAATCCTTTCTTCAGATGCAATCCATAAAACTGAATTTGGAGGAGTTTCAATAGTTCATAGGTCTGAAGAAATTGAGTCTTCTTTTAACGATTTAATTTTAAAATCAAAAAATCACAAGTTAAAATTAAAGGGGATTTTAGTGCAGAAGTTTGTTGAAGGTCAACAACTTATAATTGGCTTAAAAAAAGATCCAACATTTGGAGATGTAATATTATTTGGTTTAGGTGGAATATTTACTGAATTATTAAACGATGTTTCGATAAGAAAGTGTCCTATAACTAAAGAAGAAGCTCAATCTATGATCGAAGAATTAAGATCAAAGAAATTATTTGAAGGTTTTAGAAATATTAGGCTTAATACTGAAAAATTAAAAGAAGATCTAATAAGCATTTCTAAAATTTCTCAAAAACATAAAGATATAGTTGAATTAGATATTAATCCTTATATCTTAAATTCAAAAGAAGGGCATGCTGTAGACGTTAGAATTGTTATTAATAAGTAAAGGAGTTTTGCTCTTGAGCAGAAACTACTCTTTCAAAACTATTTTTTCTTTTTACCATATGTATTATTTTAATTAAAGTCAAAATTATTCCAAATATTATCCCTACAATTACTGTGTATAATACAGGCCTTAAGACTCTATCATTTGATTCTTCAGATGTTGATTCAAGAGGATTTTCTTGAGACTCGCTACTTTCAATAATTTCGTTATTGTTACTTCCTGAACTTCCTCCACTTCCAGTACTAGAACTGCTACTAGGTCCTCCAATACTACCTCCAGAAGATCCACCACTACTTCCTCCAGAACTTCCACC
>CAYRCZ010000012.1:0-6422 GCA_964423055.1 Candidatus Woesearchaeota archaeon | reverse complement strand
GTCCTCCAATACTACCTCCAGAAGATCCACCACTACTTCCTCCAGAACTTCCACCCGACGATCCGCCACTTGAACCTCCAGAACTTCCACCAGTAGATCCAGTGTTTGGTGGTCCAGATGGAGGACAAGCTCCACAATCCAAACTACAAGATGAACATGTTTCTCCAATAACAGTACTACAATAATTATCTCCACAATAGTTATGGTTCTCAACATTAAACCCACCACTAGAGTTTTCAGATAATTTCCAACCATTTGTTTTCATCACAGTCATATATGTAGTGCTATAATTTCGCACTAAGTCATTACTAAAGTTTGTTTCAAACCCTCTAGGGTTCATCATTAAGTATTCTTCTGAATAAACATAATCTGTTCTTCTTCCCGTAGGGGATGGATTACCATTTGAATCTACCAGTGCAGAATATGCTAAGAATTTTGAGCCATTTTGAATTGCAAACCATCCATTAGGAGGGAGATAGTAACTCTTACCATTTACAGTTATATTCCAATCAATATTGAGGTGTCGATTTACATAAATAACCAATCCATTTTCGTAAGCCAATCTCAACCTTGTAGAGTTTACAAAATAAGTATTTTGTTCGCTTTGAGAATTAAAAGTAGTTAGCACTTGACTTAAATTCATAAAAATATTATTGTGGTAGTATTCTATTCTGTCCACTTCACTTGACAAATATAGCTCTTGCAATTCTAAAAATATATAATAATCTTTAACAAAATAGTTGTAGAAGTCTGAAAGGGTTACGTAACTTCCAGGGACGTATAAAAACTCATCATCAAATATTGCCGCATGCCCAAATGCAATTACTGTTGCCCTGTATTTATCTGCCTTAGTTTTAGCAAATTCTGTTAGGTTTATTGGAATGGACCATGCAAAGTTTCCAGGTGGTTGTCTTACCCATCTATTAAATCCACCCATTCCTTGATTTGCAGCTAATGGTTTAATGTGAATTAATTCGAAATCTGGAATTACGGGAGCATCTTCTCTTCCATTTATCTCTCTAGTGAATGCATCCACGCTTCCGCTAACGAAAGTGTCAATGGTGTAAAGGGAATGTTCTCCACCTTCTGCTATTATTGGACCTTTAACTTGAGAATGTACAAATTCATTCATTTCTTTATTATTTTGAAGACCTTGAGCAATAGAAGTTGACTTGTTCATAAAAGGAGAGTGATCTATAACTTCATTAAAACTTGTTTTAGAAGAAACGTCTAAGTAGTGCGCGTTACTTAATCCATATATCTGATTTAAGCATTGAAATTCTGGAATTGCATAATTTATTCTCTTGTCTGAAGCAATAACATAAAAATATGAAGCGGTATAATTAGGATCATACCACCCAGTCAACATACATTTCCCGTTATGGTCCAAGGCTATAGGGAAATCTGGAGATTGGGGAGATATAGGGGTTTTATTCGCATCACAATAACCTTGCCAATAAGTAGAGGATTGAAACATGTCTATCCTATTATCATGGACTGGGGCAAAAAGTTGGCCGTAACCAATTGACAAATTCTTAAGATCCTTTATACTTTGTTGATTGCCATACCAAGGAGATATTGGGCAAACAGTAGGAGTTGAAACTCCCTGAGTAGGGTGTAAATATTGGGACGAGTGTATGATCAAGAATAATTTTTCAACCCCAAAACCATATAGCTTTTGAATCATAGAAATTGCATTAGGGACATATCTTCCTCCAGGGTATGAGTCATTAATATATCTTTGATGATTTATCTCCCAAAAATGAAGTGCAACCTTATCATTCAAACTATCTCTATAAGGAGATTTATTTCTATTAAGGCTCATCAAAGTATCATGTATGTCCTCGCTAAGAGTAATATATGCAACTTCTGAAAATTGAGGATATGCAAGTCCAGGTCCGCCAATATATCTAGAACCAAATGAATTTGTGTAATTATTTCCTTGTAGAAAAGGCCATAATCTAAACTCTATGTCGCTATTAGAATTAGACTTTGACCAATCAAGGTATGTAGAAATAAAATACTTATTATTTACGAGACTAACCATTGCAGTCTTCATATAAGGCATTTGAATTGCTCTTGCAGAACTTACATTTCCAATTTTTTCAAATGAAAATCCTGCATAATTATTATTGGCCCCTGAATAGTTGTTTACGGCGTAAGCTTTTACAACCAATGTCTTTCCATTAATTTCCAAGTCGTATCTCTTCTGCCTAGTTATTCCAGCGTAAGTATCTGCATAATCAAGCGAAACAGTGTTTCCAGAAAGGTTATGTGTGAAGATTATCTCTTGGGCAGAATTAGCAAATTGAACTGGGTGGATTAAATTTCCAGAGTTATCTCGGTAATATGTTCCTCCATTAAGAACAGGGTAAGTATTTGAAATTGCTTCCCTAATATTCAAAACTCCCGCGCTTAAAGGAAAACTTGAAACATCTATCTCATATTTTACAGATTCAGTTGTTTGTCCTGGAGCAAAGTAAGAAAATATATACAAATTTCTTAAAGAATCATATTCTACAAGGTTACTTCCAGATATAGAAGCGCCAGCAGGTGCAAAAGTATTATTATTTTCAGCTTGAAATGGTTGTAAAAGTAAATCCTTATCAAATGCGTAAAAATTAAGGAAAGCAACTAGGATGAGTGCAAAAATAGCAGAAACATAATACCACCTCATTTTTTTCAAGTCCTAATCTTAAATCTTTAATTTAGAAACAGGAGTTAAATCTTTCCAAGTATTTTCGACCATTTGATTCAACGATTTCGCAAAATAGTCACTTGATATCCAAGCTGCAAAATCGTAGTTTGGATGAACAGTCTTATCATCTAATAACATAAGGATCATTTGTTCATTATCTACAATAGCAAATCGTCCATGAGGTTTATCAAGATGTCTAACATCTGCTAATTTAGATAATTCTCTTGCAAATTTAACATTGTCTGAGTTTATTGGTGCAGCAATTTTTACGGCAACTCCTCTTTTTTTAGCTTTCTCTAAGCTAGGCATTAAAGATTCAAACTTTCTATTCAATCCTTCAGAAGTTGTAACTATGACTGCATTCTTTTTAGCATTACGTAACATCATATCCATATGTGAATAAATATTCTGTCTTCCCTTTAAGCTTCCAGATAAGTCCGACGGTTCAACATACTTGACTCCATTATCATATAATGAAGCAAGTTCATTCAAAACATCTCCACCCTTTATTTCTTCTAAATATTTTGTTTTTTCTTGAGCTGCATTAAGCATATGTTTCTTTACTCTATCAACAACTTCTTCAGGCTTTAATGCCAAAAATTTTATAGGTTTTCCAAGTTTCATTACTACAAAACCTTTTTTTTCAAGAGACTCTAATATATCATAAGTTCTAGATCTAGGTACATCAGATATGGTACTTAATTCTCCAGCAGTTGAAACACCACGAGAAAGTAAAGAAGTCCAAACTTTAACTTCATACAAGTTAAGATCAAAGATTTTACGTAGTCTACTCAAAAATTCCGCATTAACAATCATCAATGCAAACAAGCCAATCCACTATTTAAATGTTTTCGAGATTTTACCCTTTAAAAGTTAAATCCAACATCCTCATCCTTTATTTTAAAGGTCTCTATTTTTTTAGATTTTCCGTCGGAAAAATGTAGTTTGCTAGCTCCTACTCTTTTCGCAATAAAATCGATAAAAGGGGCAAGATTTTTCTTTAGTTTATCGCTTAATTGCAACTCTAGAGTAATTCTTTCTTCTTTCTTCATATTTCTATCTTTTCTAACTGATTGTATCTTTCTTGATATCTCTCGAGCAAAACCTTCTGCTTCAAGTTCTGGAGTAATATTAAGGTCAAGATTAGTTTCCTTTGCCTTCTTATCAAATTTAACTTGTTTAATATTAACTTCTTCAGCAATTATATTTGCCAATTCTTCAGATAGGTTTTCTCCAGCAACTGTCAAAACTGACAATGGTTGTCTTATTGCAATTTTATTGATGTCTCTTATTTTCAAAGCATTGCTTACTATTTCTCTAGCTCTTGCCATTTCCCCTATCATTTTACTATTAATTTCTTTTTTAGAGTATTCTGGCCAATCCTGCAAATGTACTGATGCTTTTTCACCTATTTCTCTATAGATTTTTTCAGATATAAACGGAAGCATGGGTGCTATTATTTTAGCAGTCTCTAATAAGACATTTTTAAGAACCGCACGAGCATTCTCGCTATCACTATTCAATTCATTAAATCTTTCCCTACTTCTACGAACATACCAAGTAGATAAATCGTCAACAAACTTAGTTATTTCCTTTGCAGAAGTCATAGTATCATAATTATCCAGGCTTTCTGTAACAGCGATAGATAATTGAACAACTCTCGACATCATCCATTCATCTAATGAATTTAATTTCTTAGGCATTACTTCCTTGCCTTTAGAGTTCATGATATAGAAATTCAAAGTATTTAGTAAAATTAGTATTACTTTTTTATGGACTTCTTCTACTCCTCTTTCAGAGAACTTCAAATCTTCAGCAGACATTATAGGGGAAGAAAGTAAATAAAATCTTAGGGCATCAGCACCATATTTAGAAATTAAAATAGAAGGATCTGGATAATTATTTTTAGATTTTGACATTTTTTGCCCGTCAGCCGCTAGTATGTTTCCAGTAGTTACTACATTTTTGAAAGGATTCTTATTGAAAAGCATAGTTGATGCACAAAGCATGTAATAAAACCAAGTTCTTGTCTGAGCAATATATTCTGCAACAAAATCTCCAGGGAAGTTTTTATGAAACCATTCTTTCTTCTCAAAAGGATAATGGGCTTGAGCAAAAGGCATAAGTCCTGACTCAAACCAGCAATCAAGAACTTCAGGCACACGAGTCATTTCTTTTCCACATTTACATTTTAGTTTTACTTTATCCATTACAGGTTTGTGTAAGTCTATTTTTTTTGGAAAATTTATTGCGTATTTCTTCAATTCATCTATGCTTCCAATAACTCTTAACTCTGGACAAGAAGAACATTTCCATATTGGAATTACGGAAGCCCAATATCTATTCCTGGAAATATTCCAATCAGGAGCATTCAATATATTATTCCTAAATCTACCTTCTTTCAAATGCTCAGGGAACCAGTTTATCTTTTCATTATTTTTTAGCAAATCTTTCTTAATTTTTTGAATATCAATAAACATAGAAGGCAGAGGAGCATAAAATAAGGGTGTCTCACATCTATAACAAAATGGATAACTATGCCTATGAGACTGTGCCTTGTATAGCAAATTTCTCTTCTCTAGATCTTTTATTACTTCTTTATCGACAGCCTTAAACCATAATCCCTTCCATTCACTTGGTCCAAGGTTTAACTTTCCATCGAGCCCTATATGTTCGATTAAAGGCAAGTCATGTTTTTTTATCATAGAATAGTCGAACTCCCCATAAGCAGCCATGTGAACTATTCCAGTACCATCTGTAACAGTTATATTTTCATTATCATCGATTACGTAATGTCCTTTTTTCCTGTTTTCAATAATGTAAAGTGGTTCATATTCTATTCCTTTCAGATCTTTTCCTTTGAAAGTTTCAAGAACTTTATGGTCTCCATTAAGTTCACTCAATCTCTCAGCAACAAGAATATAAGTTTCATTATTGTTTTTTACTTTTACATACTGCGCGTCAGTCTTTACAGCTAAAGCAACATTCCCTATTAATGTCCAAGGAGTAGTCGTCCAAGCAAGAAAATATTCATTTTTTCCCTTTAGTTTAAACTTGACAATTGCAGATTGTTCAGTAACATCTTTGTAAGAGTTATCCATAGCAATCTCTGCATTAGCTAAAGGAGTCTCACATCTAGGACAATACATCAAAACCTTTCTTCCCTCATAAATCAGGCCTTTATCATAAATTTCCTTAAATGCCCACCAAACAGATTCCATATAATTTACATCCATAGTTTTGTAAGAGTTATCAAAGTCTACCCATCTTCCTAATCTCTCGACAAACCCTTTCCAATCATGAACAAATTTCATAACTGAATTTTCACATTCATTACAAAACTTATCTACGCCGAGTGCTTCAATGTCTTTCTTACTCTTAAAACCAAGTTTTTTTTCAACGATATTTTCAATTGGTAATCCATGACAATCCCAGCCCCATACTCTCTCGACCTTATGCCCTTTCATAGTCCAATATCTTGGGATAGTATCCTTTATTGTACTAGCAAGAAGATGTCCATAATGAGGCAGTCCTGTGGCAAAAGGAGGACCATCATAGAACACATAGCTCTTCTTCTTTCCCCTTAATGACTTTTCAAAAGTTTTATCTTTAGCCCAAAATTTGAGTATATCTAATTCAATTTCATTAACATTACTCATATCAATATTCCCTAAAACTACCTTTTATATCTTACTTTTATCTATTTCTCTCTTTAGCCCAACGT
>CAYRCZ010000011.1:0-22692 GCA_964423055.1 Candidatus Woesearchaeota archaeon | reverse complement strand
CCTAAAACTACCTTTTATATCTTACTTTTATCTATTTCTCTCTTTAGCCCAACGTTTATCATATCGCTTTATAACACTAATATAGCTCACAATTGAAATGAATCCTAAGGAAACTGTAATGACTTCATTATAAAAAGAGAATATGGCCATTAAAATAAAAGATATTATTGTAAGTGCCTTTATGTAAAGAAAACCTTGTATTAATTCATCATGTGCTAATTTGGCTATAACAAAACCAGTTGGAATTGCAAGAATAAGAATAAGAAGATAAAATATCATGTTTAATCAATCAAAAAGTCATCATCATCCCAGACTTTTAGTAAATCTTTAGAATCTAGTATCCCTACAAGTTTTCCCTTGCTATTAACAACGGGAAAAATTCCAACTTCTTTTTCTCTGACTAATTCTATTGCTCTTTGTATTTTATCGTCTTCTTTTATAGTAAGCACATTTTTAGTCATTACTTCAGAAACTTTTTTATTCTGTCCAAAATATCTGATTAAGTCATGATGTGTAATGATCCCTATAATCTTTCCATCTTTTTCAACTATTAAGCTATTTATCTTAAATTTGTTCATTACACTAGCCGCATCAGAAAGAGTTACATCGCGTTCAGTAACAACTGGCTTTTTCATCAAGTCTTTTATTTTCATGAGTTTCCTTAAATGACCTTCGCACTAATTATCTTAATCTCTTCAACAGGTCTATCTTGAGAATCAGTCTCTACGTTAGAGATTATATCTACAATTTCTAAGCCTTCAACCACCTTACCAAAAACTGGGTGTCTACCATCTAAGAAGTTATTATCTACTAAATTAATGAAGAACTGTGAGCCTCCAGTGTTAGGTCCAGCGTTTGCCATAGATATGGTCCCACGGTCATTCTTATCCAAGTTAGTTCCAGTAAATTCATCCTTTATTTTATATCCTGGTCCACCCATTCCAGTTCCTGTCGGGTCTCCTCCTTGAATCATGAATCCAGGTATAATTCTATGGAATATTACTCCATCATAAAATCCTTCCTCAACAAGCTTAACAAAGTTTCCGGCAGTTATAGGCATTTGCCCAGTATAAAGCTCAAGAACTATAGTTCCCTTATTTGTTTCTAATGCAACTTTTGTATTTTTTGATGCCATGAGGTTACTTATTACTATTACTAAAGCAAGAACGGCAACAATTGATATTATTAAAACCTTTTTCTTTTTCATATATTCAAGAATTCTTGTGCATTAATAAAAGTTACTTCTTTGCAATTTTCCAAAGTAATTCAAAATACTTGCGATATCCTTTAGCAAATTCTTCCTGTTCAATAACTATTGCAAATGGGTCTTTATTCCATAATATCATTGCCACAGAATTTCCATAGATATTAATTACCATATGGTCTGCATATTTATCTGGTAAATATCTAGTTTCTGAAAGAAATTTAGGGCTTATTGTTTTGTCAGATGTGATTAATCTTATTTTTACTTTCTTTTCTTTTCTGCGTTCATTAAACCATTTGAAATAATATGGCATTTTGTTATAAGCTTCTCTATTTGCACCAAGAATCAATATTTCAGGATATTCAAGTTGTGACTCAAAAACCATTTTTAACCCATTTTTACCTCTGTAAAAATTAGTTTGCTCTTTTTTCTTCGACATTTCAAATTTACTGCTAAGGCTTTCTATTAATGGGGTCAAGCTATTCTTTTTTTGTTCAATTGAGTCAAGAATTCTTCTAGGATTTACCGCTGAAAATACTCTTCTATTATTTTCAAGCATGTATGAAATAAGGCCTTTCTGAATTAATGTTTCACAAACATCATAAACTGTTCTTCTATGGAGCCCAGTTTTCCTTGAAATTTTTCCTGCTAAGCTAGGTCCTAGTTCAATTAGTGACAAATATACTTTCTCTTCGTTATCGGTTAAACCTGCTTCTTTCAAATCCATTTTTATAATATATATAGCATATTTTTAATTCTTTCTAATGTGGTGATCTTATTCACCTCATAATTTCATTTAGGTTATTTTCTAGTTTTAATTAAGAAATGTAAGGAGGAAATAAACAAAAAACAAAATGAAAGTATTAGAAGACCAAATAATCGGCCTTATAGCAATGGATAGGATAGAGATTCCTATTTCAAGTATGTCTGGAAAATTGAAAAGACAAAAGCCAAAATTAGCAAAAGATATTGACTTGTCAGATTACAAGGGAAAATATCAAGGTGAAAGGGCTTATGCAAGGATAGAATCTGAAGATTTAGAAGTTGCACGTGGAATGAAAGATGGAATTGACGAATTTAGTAAAAGACATCCTAAATACGGTGCAGAACTTCAAGAAATTATCGATGAGAAACGTACTGAAAGAGAAACTCATTTATATTTTGGGCTTAATGAAGGTTCAAGATTATCTGAGACAGATTATATTGGAGTAATGAGGTCTCTAGGTTACAGTGAAGCTGGTGCTAGGAGCCTATACCCAGAATTGATTTCTGTTAGTAGGAAAATCTCTAAAAAAAGAGATGAAGAACGCAGAATTTTAATTGGCTGAATAAAACTATTTTTTATTTTTTTTATTTTAATTCAGCATAGCTGTATAATTTGTTATAAGTTTCGCACCATATAAGCACCGTATCATATTTTTCAAAATCTATTTCGACAGGCAATTCATAATTTACGTTTCCCTTAGTTGCTTTTACTTCTCCCAAATCAATAAAATCTTCTGAAGTAATATCTGTAGCTAAATAAACCGATAATCCTGGACCATTAACAATCTCAAAATCTTCAAACCTTAAAATTTTTTGCCCATTATTATCATAAATCGCAACATTTCCAGAAGCAGTTTTTTCAAATGAGGTTAAGTCTCCACTTAAAGATGCAACAACTGGTTTTATAGAAGTCCCTATGGATCCAAGAGCATAATTTACTTCAGGGATGTCATCATTTGCTTCGGTAGAGATTAATAAAGGTGAGAATAAATGATACCCCACAGCAATAATTAAGACAACGACTACTATAGTTAACTTGTTATTCATATGTGACATGATGCCTTACCCCTCTTTAAGAGATACTTTTGATGATAGTCTTCAGCCTTTATATAAGTTGAGGCTCGCTCAATAATTGTTGCAATAGGTTTTGAGTACTTGCTTTCCTGTTTTTTCATTATTTTTTCAGCCATCTTTTTTTGAATGTCATCAAAGTAAAATATTACTGAACGATATTGGTCTCCAACATCAGGTCCTTGTCTATTTACCTGAGTAGGATCATGAAGTGAAAAGAAAATCTCTACCAATTTAGAATATTTTATGCTATTAGGATCAAATACTATTTTTACAACTTCTGCGTGTCCAGTCCTTCCAGAACATACGTCTTCATATTTAGCTTTTTCATAATTTCCTCCAGCGTACCCTACTTCAGTACTTATCACTCCAGGTAAAATTCTGAAAGCTTCTTCAACACCCCAGAAACAACCAGCACCAAACATTGCAATTTCAGATTTCAACTTGTCAGTTTTTTTCATTTTTTAAGCATAAAAGAGTCAATTTTGTTTTTAGCAGAATTTCTCTTCTTTTGATGTTCTTTCAAGAATTCATTTATCTTTTCAATTGCAATCTGTTTTAATTCTCCGCTCGTCATTGCTCCTGATTTGTAAGCATTATGGATTTCTCTTAATTTTTCGTCATCTGGTTCAAACATATATTTCAAGTATTGGAATGAAACATCAATGTCCGGGTTGCCTCCGTGTCTCCTATGTTCTTCCAAAGTATCTCGTCCACCAGAAAAAGCATACTTCTTTATTTTACGTTCAACTTCTTTAGCAGTATCCGTAGTGTAAATAGCAGTATCTTCTTTTGAAGAACTCATTTTTCCGCTTGGTCCAGTTAAAGGTGGCAAAAAGCTACATTGTATTGAAGCAGGTTTATGGTGTCCTAATTTAGGTAGTATATCCCTAGTCAATCTAAAATGGGGATCTTGGTCAATGGCATGAGGAATAAGGCAAGGGATTTTCTTACCTTTCATCACAGATGGTAAAAATGCTGGAACTGCTTGCATCGAAGTATAAAATATCTGCCCAATATTGGCACTGTCATCAAATCCAAAAGAAGATTTCACCATTGAGAATGTAAGTTTCTTAGCAACCTTACAAGCTTCAGGATAAAGTAAGTCTGCGTGTTTAGTGTCTACTATAAAATGTGTTTTTTTTGGGTTAAATCCTAAAGCAATTACATCCAGCATATTTTCATGTAAATATTTTGTAGTCTCTTCCATAGTCATATCTTTTTTAAAAAGAAATTTTTCTTCATCTGGGAACTGAAAATACAATTCGCAGTCAAAAGCATCTTGTAAAAATTTAGTAAATTGCCAAGTCATTAAATGTCCTAAGTGAACTGGTCCGGATGGAGATCTACCCGTATAAAGGAAAAATTTATTTCCTTTAGAGTATTCGTCAAGAATCCATTTAAGATCTCTATGTGCAAAGAATATTTTTCTGTCAAGCATAAAATTCTTCCCAGTTACTTTTTCCAACTTTTTCAACAATTCTTCATTTATTTCTTCAACACCAAAATCTGAAATTAATTTTTTATAATCTACCTTTTCAGAAACTTCCCAAGGTGTAACTATATGCCTTTCATCAGCCATATTAAATTGACAATCAAATAGAATATAAACTTATCTCGAAAACATTTTTATACTCTGGAATATAGATATTCTAAAGATGGTGTTTGATTTCGTTGTAATAGGAGCTACGGGTATGCAGGGCCGTATAGTAACTCGTGATTTGGTTGAAAATGGATATTCTGTTCTTCTTCTAGGTAGAGACAAAAAAAGAGTGGAACATATTTTACACAAACATAAGAAAACTGCTTTCGAACATATTGATGCAAGAGATATAGATAAGATGACTCGTATTTTTAAGAAATCTGGTGCAAGTGTTGTAGTAAATTGTGTAGAAGGAGACTGGAACTTAAATGTACTCAAAGCAGCAATAAAAGCTGGAATGCATTCAATAGACCTAGGTTCAGAGATTCCTATGACTAAAGATCAATTTGCTTTACACGATTCTCTAAAAAAACAAGGCCTAACTCACATCACTGGTTGCGGTTCAGTTCCAGGTATAGGAAACGTGTTATTGAATCATGCAGCGCAGAAGTTTGATTCACTTCATACTATCGAAGTAGGATTTGCTTGGAACTCTAATGTCAAGAAATTTGTCGTTCCGTTCTCCATGGAGAGCATTATAGAAGAGTTTACGGAGCCTTCTACGAACGTTAAAGATGGTAAATTTGTGAAAGCTAGGCCTCTAGATACATTAAACAAAACAAAGGAACCATTTGTTGGAAAACAAGATGCTATGTTTGTTAGACACCCAGAAACTTATACTTTCTACCATTATTTCAAAAATAAAGGTCTAAAAAATGTAAGGTTTTATGCAGAATTCCCCCCTCACTCATTTGACGTTATCAAACAGTTAATTGATCTTGGTTTTGATAAACGTGAAAAGATTTTAGTTGATGGGGTGCAAGTAAGGCCAATTGATGTCGTAACTCAAACTCTTAAAGATCTAAAGTTTCCAGAAGGGTACAAAGAAAAAGAAAATCTATGGTTAAGGTTATACGGAAAACACAAAGGCAAGACAAAAGATGTCCTTATAGAATGCATAGTGGGTACAAATAAAGGTTGGGAAGATGCAGGATGTAACATCGATACAGGAATGCCTGCTAGTATAATGGCTCAAATGATTAAAGAAAAAATAATCACTGAAAGGGGTAGTTTTGCTCCAGAAGCAGTCGTTCCTCCAAAACCATTCTTCCACGAATTAAAGAAACGACAAATGGTTATTTACGAAAACGGCAAAAAAATAAATTAAGATGGGTATTAAACACGAAGTCTTCTGGAAAAATCCAGGATACAAAGGTTATCCAAAATTAAAAGAAAATATAGAATGTGACTATCTAATAGTTGGAGGAGGAATTTCAGGAGTTTCTCTTGCTTATTTTTTATCTTCTATGAATAAAAATAAGAAGGTTGTCCTGATAGAAAAGAATTTTATTGGATCAGGAGCTACGATGCATTCTGCAGGAATGCTTACTGTAAAAGCAGAACTTGATTTGACAAATATTTTTGATATTCTTGGTAAGAAAAAAGGCCTAGAGTATTGGGAAGCAAACAAAAAAGGATTGGAGATTGTAAGAAATATAGTCCATAAAGAAAAAATGAACTGCGATTATGAATCAAATAATACTTTATTCGGAAACATTCAAGGGGTGGAAAATCATTCATATATGACTAAAGAATACCTTCTGGAAAAATCGATAGACCAAAGGGCTAAATTTTTTATAGGGGATGAAATAAAAAAAGAATTAAACACTTCAATCTTTGATCAAGCAATCCTTTCATATAATCAAGGAATCTCAGTAAATCCGTTAAAACATGTGCAGGAATTAGCAAGAGTATCTGCAAGAAAAGGAGTTTCATTTTACGAGCATACAAAGCTAACCAGTTATAAAAGAGAAATAGCCATAGCAAACAAAAATAAAATAAAATTTAAAAAAATTATTTTGCTAATTGATAAAGATTTCAAACATAAGCATGTCAAGAATAGAAAATCTACATTGGTAATTACAGATCCTTTATCTGATAAAGAAGTAGAAGATATTGGTATGAATGTAAAAAAATTTGTATGGGATTCAAGGGACGAATATGCTTATCTTAAATTAACCAAAGAAAATAGGTTAATGATCGGTTTCGGAGACCTTTTTGTAGAAAAGAGGCATAAAAAATTAGCACCCCATAACCATCATTTAAACGAGATCGTTTCCTTCGCTAGAAGGCTATTTCCTCAAATAACTATAAAACCAGAATATGCCTGGTCCGGGATATTTAGCACAAGTAATAACCTTTTACCAGTAATTCACGAAAAAGATAATGTTATTTGGGCAGCAGGAGCTGGGTCTCAAGTGGTCTGTGTTTTAACTTCTCATTATATAGCTCATAAGTTACTAGGGAGAAAATCTCCTTTAGACAAAATACTTAAAGATACATGGACAAAGAAACCCCATAATAGGATTAATATTTAATGGGTTTCATAAAAGCAGGTTTCACAGGAGGATTTTTAGGAATAGTAATCAGTATTGCAAATATATTTTCTACTTCCGCGATTTTAGGTAACTTATCTTCAATAGGTCTTTACGTTGCAAGCCAATTTGGAAAAGTATGTGTAAATACAGCAGAGGTTCAATGCTCTTTGTCAGAAAGGTTCACAACAATAATTGCTTCAATAGTTGGAAATACTATTGCATATTTTGTGATATTTGCATTGATAAGTTTAGCAATAAGTTTGATTGTAATGTGGTTAACTCCTTCAAGAAAAGAAGTAGTTGTTCAACAACCTCAAATAATTCAACAACCTGCAGTTCAACAAGTTCAACAACCTCAAATTGTAAAAGTAGTTGAAAGAGTAGTAGAAAAAAGACCTGTAAAGAGAGCAAAAATTAGAAAGAAGAAATAATTAAAAATTAATTTTCTTCTTCATCGTCAGAATCATCAGATTGTTCCTCTGAATCTTCTTCATAATCTAACTCTAATTCCTTAAGTATAGCAATTATTTTATCAAGTTTAATATTAATTTGTTTCAAATCTTCAGATGAGTTTGCGGAACCTGAACTTCTTCTGTCTCCACCATCTTTACTAAAACAATCGCTGCAAAGAACTGGTTTACTTCCAGTAGGTTTGAATGGAACTCTAGCATCTTTTCCACATTGAGTGCAAGTTACATCGAACATTTCACGTCTTTGAGGTCTATCTCTTGAAAATCCTCTGTCATTTGATCTAAAGTTATCTCTACCTCTGCCAGCGTTAAAGCCTCCTCCGCGATTTCCTCTATCAAATGCCATATAGGTTGGCTAAAATCATGCTATTTAAATGTGTGTAATAGAAAAATAAACGAGTTAATCAAACTTGACCTGTTTGAGTAAATTTCCTCATTGCTTGCTCTAATATTACTTGAGGTGCAAAACCTTTCTTACTACAGGCTTTCATAAATTCATCAAATGCATTTTGGTCAACCATATAGTCAAGTTTTCTTTTTTTTGCTCCAGGTGGTGTTGCTGCCATAATCTATTAAACTATCCTGGCTATATAAACATTCAGAATCAATTTTTCAGATCTTCTTTTTTTATAGAAAGCATTACATTTTCACCTATTGCCTTGATATATCTTGAAGAAATTAAGATTTCTTTACCTGGAAACAGTAAATTATCTTCTTTTACAATTAAATTAACTATTTTATTCATATTTTCATATAGCTCAAGGGAAGAAACTTTTCCAACCATTCTACCTTCAGAATCAAAAACCTTTTTTCCTTTAACTTCATAAGAGACTCTTATCTTCAAAAAGACTGCGTGTTCTTTTATTTCTTCAATATAATTTCTTCCAATAGTAATTCCTTTCTTCAAAAAACCTTTATCTATAGAGATCCCAACGAAATCTAAAGTCTTTGGGTCTATCAATACCTTTTCAACCACTCCTATTATAGTGCTATCAAAATCAATCACATCTTTCCCTAGCAAATCTTCAGAGGTTAGTGTTTTACTTAGGTCTCGTCCAGATATACTCTTTTGTTTCATTATATTTCGTTTTAATAAGGACAGAACTAGCTATCTGTTTTACAATAGAAACCGGAAGCAAATATTTTTTCCAGAAACTTCCAACAAGTAAACTCTCTATTTCATTAGTTGTTCCCTTTCTATTAACTTGTCTAACTTTTCCAAGAACTCTTCCATCTATAGTTAGTACCTTTCTTCCTTTGACAAGAAGACTAAGTTCTGTATTGAGGATGACAGAATAATCTGAAATAGTTGAAAAATAACTCTTTCCAATGTATAAACTTCCAACATTAGAAGAAACTACAATTCCTTCAAAATCAAAACCATTAGGATTTAATCTAACTTCGGATATGCTTCCAACGATAGTTCCTCCTTCAGACAAAACTCTTTTTCCGATTAATTTTTTTACATTAACCGTCTTTTCAATTTCAGCCTCTTTTCTGATTACATACTGGTAATCCATAATTCTATTACGTCATTAGAGTATATAAATCCTATACGAATACTGCATAAATAATTATCAAAACAATATATTTGGCAAGTTTTCCCACCAATGTCAAAACAAAAAGCCTTGTGAAATTATATCTGGCAATACCTAAAGCAAAGGTTAATAGTGGTGCTGGAAAAGGCAAAAAGTTAAACAAGAATATCCCAAGAGCTCCATACTTATTTACAAATCTGCGAGTATCATAAACTTTCTTTTTAGAAGCTATGTGCATAATCATAGGGCTTATTTTTTTACCTGCATAATAATTCAAAAGTTGGGCAATCATATATCCAAGAGTCGAAAAAACCAATGCAAGAAAATAATTATTCCCTTTAATCAACCCATAATAAAATATTATTTCATCTGGCGAAGGAACAAAAAATATCCCCCCGAATAAATGCGCTAGGAACAACCCAAATATAGTTAGGCTCTTTATATTCAATGTCAAGAAACCTATAGTCCCATCAACATAAGGTATGGAATTTAAGATATCATAAAAGAAAGTAGAAAAGAATACTCCTACAATCAAGATTAAAAATAAAATTAGTAATGACGTAATAAGGACCCATAACTTTGTCCAGTTTGAATTCTCCTGAATAAATTCGTAATCACCCATGTTCTAAAAAAGTCTAATCTTATTATAATTGTATCTATCTTTGTTTTTTATTATTAATTTCCCTTAATGAAATTTTGACTTAATTAATTTGGAAATATAATCTATTGTTCCAATTTTAACAATAACAAACACTGAAATCAAAAATGCTAATATTATCAAAGGTATTGTTATGTAGCTACCTAGAATATTTCCAATTAAGTTATAGCCATCAGCTTTTATTTCATTAGGTGGGCTTTCTAATATTGAACACACCCTACTTTCTTCTGGTTTAGGCTCAGAAACACTACAAGCAATTGTTTCCTTTTGACATGTTCTGTTCTGATAACCTAATGTGCAATCAGACCAATCACTACAAATCCACTGAGTATCACAGTTTTTACCATCTTCTTCATTCTCAGAACCGGACCCAGAACTAGTTGAGCCTCCTAATAATGACTGAGTTATTGTGATATTCATACTACAAGTTGTATTGCTTTGTCTTCCAGCTGGATCTGTGCCGGTAACACAGAAAGACCATAAATCTCCTTCAGATAATAAAGGGCTAGAAAGCGATGAAACATTTACCATTGAGTTTTGGTTTATGCTTGAGTTTGTATTTATCTCCAAGGTCCCATTATTATACCAGTTTAAGGAGTAATTTATCGGGGTATCAGCCGTAACCCAACTTACATAAGCTTCTAGAGGGTTATCGCTGCTATTTGAAACAGAAGTAGAGTTTAGAGATAATGAACTTATTACCGGGTTGAAAATAGTTAATTCCGGACTACAAGATTCGCTTGTCCTATATCCTGATGAATTAGAGGCATAAGTGCAAAATTTCCACAACTCATTATAATTTTTTATAGGAGATATATTTCTTGCAAGGATTAAACTAGAAACAGATGAGTTTATCACAAAATTTTCTTCAAAATTAAATAAAGTTACATTTCTTCCAGAATAAGAATAGTAGTTGCCTGCAACCGAAGACAAAACATATATATTATTTGAATTTCCAAGAACTATTCCTGATCCTGCAGCAGCGTAACCAGGATATATAGAGGCATTCCATATTAAACTACCACTACTAGTGTTTATTTTGTCTATTCCTATGTTTGCAGTATATGGATAATAGCTAGTTTCTCCAGTAACATATAATTCACCTCTTGAATTTATTATTGAGTTTCTCAAATCATCATATTTTGGACCCTTATATGTCAAGTTCCATATTATTGACCCGCTAGAATTAAATTTAACCACTAATTTTTCAGAGGTATCTTTATCTTCACCAACTAAAAAAGAGTTATTTAGGTTATCCCTTGACAAGGAAGAAGAAACTAATTCATTTCCATTAGAATAGCTGCTATTCCACAATAAGTATCCGCTTGAGTTATAATTTAGTAAAGTAAGATTTCCTTCTGAACTACCGTAGTCTGTAATTGCTAAAAATAAGTTTCCAAGATTGTCAACTTCTAAATCTTGGCGATCTCCTGACGAGCCATAAGATCCAGCATCATATGTGGTGTTCCAAATATGACTCCCAGTTAGATTAATGTTTACAATTGTAGTATAGTCATATTCGTAAACTGTAAAATAAATGCTGTTATTTCTTACAAAAACTGCTCCAGCATAAGGTTGATTTTGAGTGCTGTAGGTATATAGAGTAATATTGCTTCCAGAAGCATTAACCCTCATTAAATTGGTGCCGCTAGAAAATGTTACAGGCAAATATGCACTATTATTATGGATCGCTAATTTTGCTACGCTATCTCCAGCCAAAGTAACATTCCATATTATTGATCCGCTAGAATTATATTTTATTACAAATGGTCCATTGTTTGTGTTTCCAAGTCCTATTAAATTTCCAGAAGAATCATTACTTAAGTCATAAGCATATTCATTGCCTCCATTAGTATAACTCGCACTAAACAATATTGGTAAGTAAATCGAGTTATTTCTGTACCAAGTCCCGGTGTAGTTTATTTGTCCGCTACTATTTGTAGTATTAACGTAAGCAAGTAACCTATCGCTAGAATAATTCTGCCCACTACTAGATTGTAAATTTATGAAGTTTAGGTTTAATCCATTAACAAAACCTAAAATTAAAAAAACAAATAATAAAATTGAAGTTAAAATCCACTCTCTCTTTTTCATAAAACTATATGGTCTTTAGACATTTTTATATCTAATCTATATGTTAATTTATGCTCTAAATCAGAAATTTAATTTCTTAGCAAAATCTCCAACTAATGGGATGTGTTTCATTTCCCCACTTAGAGAATAGATTAAACCCATTACCCATAGAACAAGAAGTCCTAAGCTAAGAATCCAGTGAACCATTATTCCTAGAAATGGTATGAATCCTAAGACCATTCCAACAATCCATAAGGCAATCCACCCTATAAACAGAACAAGGCTTTGTTTAGCATAAAACATAACGTACTTGTTATCTTTCTTTATTGAATAAGCAATAATGAATCCCACAACGCTCAATAAAACCGCAAGAAAAGCAAATAATTTCGAATCATCTTCTTTATTTGATGAATCCATTTTTTTCTTTACCATATAGACATTAATTAATTATAGTATAAAAAGCTTTTGAGTTAGGTCATTTCTACAAATAGGCTATTATTTATACAAGTTAAACATCTTATTACTATGAGGAAATCAACAAGAATAGCAAGAAAGAGAAATGCAAAGAAACGCAGAGCTAAAAAATAGTTACTAATCTAAAAATCATGGCAGAACTAAAAACAAAAGAAAACAAATCAAGTGTAAAATCATTTATCGAAAATTTAACTGATCTGCAAAAGAAGAAAGATTCTTTCAAACTTCTAGATTTATTTAAAGAAGTAACAAAGGAAAAGCCTACAATGTGGGGCACAAGCATAATAGGTTTTGGGAAATATCATTACAAATCTGAGAGGAGTAAACAGGAAGGATGGTGGCCATTAGTTGGATTTTCTCCGAGAAAACAAGCATTAACAATTTACATAATGTGCGGTGCTAATTGGAGCAAAACTCTACTAAAAAATTTAGGAAAATACAAAATGAGTTCAGGCTCTTGCCTATATATAAAAAATTTAAATGATGTTGATGAAAGCAAGCTAAAGACTTTAATCAAAGAGTCATACATTTATTCTAAAAAGAAATTCAATAAATAAATATCGAACGCCCAAACCAGGAATCGAACCTGGATATCCTTTCGGAAATGCGAGTTCCAGTCGCATGCAATTCCACTATGCGATTTGGGCTTTTTGCAAAATGCAATCTTCAAAATATGTAATAAAAGATGTCTTTTAAAGATTGCTTAAGTGTTCAAATTTCTCTTCTTTCATAGGTTGCAAACTCATATCCGTTTTTAACCTGGCTTGCAGTTTTTTTCCAATCCGCCAAATCAAAACTTGGAAAGAAAGTATCTCCTCTTGGATTTTGATGCACATGAGTAATTTCCATTCTATCCACTAAATCTATGGTTTGCTTGTAAACTTCTGCACCTCCAATTATGTAAAATGTGCCATACTGTCTATAATCTTCGCACATTCTAATCGCATCATTCAAAGAACCAGTAGTAAGTAAATTTCTATTATTGGGAATAGCACAATTATCCTTTGTCAAAACGACATTTAATCTTCCATCAAGCTGTTTTCCTAAAGACTGATAGGTTTTTCTTCCCATTAAAACTGCGCGTCCTAAAGTTAAATCCCTAAATCTTTTCATATCCTCAGGAATTCTCTCCCAAGGCATTCTATTGTCTGACCCTATAACCCTATTATCCGCAACCGCGGCGATAATAATTCCTTTAGTCATTTAAACGGCCATTGTCCTCTTTATTGAAGGGCTAGGATTATATCCAAATAATTCAAAATCATCTACAGTTAAATCTTCTAATCTTTTATTTGCAATTGCTAATCTTGGAAGTTTCTTAGGCTCTCTAGAAAGTTGTTCTAATATTCCTGTAACATGATCAAGTCCCACTTCAAGGCCAACTTCATTAGGTGCAGCGCTTTCAACATAATCTTTCAACCTAAGAAAATCTCCTTGAGAAGAACATTTTCCTATTGCTTCTTTTAAGTCCGCAATGTGTCTTCCATGCCAAGCTCCTCTTTCTCCTCTTCCGCAATAAAAGTGTGCATCACCAAAACTATGTACAAATCGACCAGGTTTCAATCCTGTTTGTTGAGCAATTATATGGGTAAGTAAAGCATAACTTGCAACATTAAATGGTACTCCTAAAAACATATCTGCAGACCTTTGATACATTTCACAATCTAACTTGTCTTCAGCAACATTAAACTGAAAAAATGAGTGGCACGGAGGTAATGCCATAGAATCAATTTCAGGAACATTCCAAGCACTAACAATATGTCTCCTGGAGCTAGGAGAATTTCTTAATGAATTAATTACTTTAGTAATTTGGTCGACGTTTTGTCCATTCGGACCAGTCCAAGCTCTCCACTGCCTTCCATAAACATCTCCTAAGTTTCCTTCACTTCTAGCAAAATCGTCATCGTTTTTTATCCTATCTATAAATGCAGCCTTTTCATCAGTCCATTGTTGAGTATAGGGTAAAACTTGAGCATTTCTTCCATTTCTCTTTAAGTGGTGATAAAATGCATTATCATCCCAGATATGTACTCCTTTGTTTACAAGAGTTCTGATATTTGTATCTCCATTCAAGAACCATAAAAGTTCTATTGCAACGTGTTTAAATGGTACTTTTTTTGTTGTGACGAGCGGAAATCCATCAGATAAATCATATTCAGTTTGCCCTCCAAATCTAGAAAGGCTATCTACTCCAGTTCTGTTAGGTTTGTAAACTGTATTTTTATCAGAAAGAACTCTTAATGAATGATCAAGATATTGCCTCATTCCAAGAAGAATATTTTTTTCTTTATATACAAATAGATTATGAAAAATATATATTATTTATCTAATTGATCTTTAATAAATTCAGAAATTTTTGGTTCAGGTTTCCAATAATTAGGGCCCTTGAGGAATTTTCCTCTTTCATCCTTAATTGGCTTACCATCAGCACCCATTTTACTAAAATTACTTTGCATGATTATATCAAGTACTTTAGAAATATCTATGCCGTGTTTTGTTGCTTCATTAGAACAATAAACCACAATATCTCCAAGCCAATCAGATAATTCTGTAAGTATTTTTATTTTATCTTCTTCATTAAGATTATTTTCACTTTTTTTATAGTTTTCAATTATCTCATCCACTTCATTAACTTCTTCTGCTAAAACTGACTTAAAATTTTCTAGTTGTTTAACCCCTAGAAGTGTTGGTTTATCATTAACTGGTTGTTCATACATAGAAGTCATTCTTCTAATATCTGATAAAAAATCACCTTCGTCTTTTGAATACATAAAACAAACTAAAATCTTTATTATTTAAGCATTTATCTGTTTTTTTGACTTCTTCTATATCTTGCAAGTGCAGATTTGAGAGTTACAACATCCCTAACTTCTTTTCCTTCATGATACTCTGAATTTATCCTACTTGCTAAAGAGGTAAAATCTCTTCTATATTCAGGGCTTTTTGCATATGAATTAGTTGCAGAAAGCTCTTCTTCTGTCCAAAGAACAATACCTCTACTTTGATGCAGTCTTCTTGAGTTTTCAGCTCTTTCTTCTCTAGTTAAAGCATGTATTCCAGTTCTTTCTTCAACAGACTTTCTTCCAGATCTTTTTCCTCCAATTTTACCACTTCTTGATCTTTCTTCACGGCCCATGGAATGAATTCCTTTTCCCTCTAAAAGCATTCTATTTCCAGTATTTCTGCGATGCATCGTTTCAAGTTTTTTGAGTTCATCTTCAGGAATAATTCCTTCAAAAGCTTCAACTCCCATTCCTCCTGGAGATCCATAAAAAAGTTTTCTTATTGCGCTATGGACTATTCCAGGGTATTTGCTGTCTGGGAAAAAAGTCTCAGCGATCTGTTCATAACTCGCTCCATTTCTATAAAGTCTAGCCATTTCATCTGCATAAGGAAGCATCTCTCTAGTCAATTTCAAAGACAGGGCTAATGCAACTATTTGAGGGTCGTTTCTTAATACCATATAAAATCTGTCAAAATGACCTTTTTTAAGTCTTATCTAAAGCCGTGCATAACTGTTTTCTCAATTATGCTCTTCAAAACAGAAGGAACCCATCCTCTCCAAACAAATCCTTTGTATTCCAAAACTCCTCTATTTTTCCCTAAAGAAATAACCATTAATCTTTTCTTCGACTTATATTGTTGTAATTCATTTCCTTGGATAGAAGCTAAGATGTTTTGTGCAACAATGCTTCCATGTTTCTCAGCTGTCTGAGCAGTCTTTTCCTCTACTATGTTTGTTACGTCTCCAGCTACAAATATATTTTTCATTTCAGGTATCTGTAAAAATTCATTCACTTCTATTCCTTTAGGTACAAATTTAGAGAATTTTCCTTGCATAAAACCAGTGTTTGGTTTTATCCCAACAGTAAAGAATGCCATATCATACATATATTTTTTCCCGCTTTCACTAATGAGTTTCTTTTTATCGCTATCTTTTATTCTTTCATTGAATATTATTTCTACACCATTCTTCTGTAAAAATTTGATGGCATATTCCTGAGTCTTAGAATTATTTCTTTCCATTATTTTGTCATTAGAACTAATCAAGTAAACTTTACCCTTAGCATGCGTTGCAAGTTCTGCAGCAAGTTCTACTCCCACGAGTCCCGCTCCAACAATATAAATTTTCTTAGATTTTTTTATTTTTTTATTTGCTTCTAGTAAATGTTTAACACGTGTAGCAAAGAAAGTGTCTTCTTCTTTTATAGGATTATTATAGTGGCTTCCAGAAGCAATAACTAAATAATCATAATCTATCTTTCTTCCATCAACTAAGGTAACTTCTTTTTTGTCTACTTCTTTAACGTGTCCTGTAACAACTTCTGCACCTTGCAAATAATCCTTATGTTTAACATGTAGTTTCTTGTAATGGTCTGGGTCAACTAGAACTCTTAAAATTCCGGGAGTATATTCAAAAAAATCTTCAGTATCAATTAAAGTTAGATCGCATTTTCCCTTTAATTTTTTAGCCGCAGTTGCCCCGGCAAAACCTCCTCCAATCACAACAACCTTTTTCATAAAACTATATGGAAATTCTAATTATAAACCTTGTTCCTTAAACAGCTTTTTCTGTAGTATTCCTATAGCTTGCTCTATAAACTGTAATTCTATTTCTAACAGGCCTTCCTTCATGAAACAATTCATTTAGTCTTTCAGCAATTTTTATGTTATTTGTACCTCTACTAGTTCTATATTCTGGATCGCTATTACATCTTCTAATTTCTTCAAGTTCTTCTTGGCTCCAAGGCAATGCACCCCTACCGAAAGAAGCTTCCCTAATTATCTTCTTTCTTTGACTAGGAGTTAATTTTCTATAATTATTCATTGCCATATTTCTTCTTTCTTCATCAGACATTGCATGAATCCCTTTTTTATTTTGTAAGACTCTCATTCCATGTTGTCTTTGGCGTTCTTCCCTAATTGATTGAAGTTCGGAATCTTCAATTAAAGGGTTATAACTTCCATTACCTAAATTCCCCTTATATCCATATATGGCACAATGCAATGCTTTCAAAGCAACGGATCTAGTTGCACCATAAGAATCTCTAATATTGTAGGTGTCAGCTATTTGATCAAAAGTCATTCCTTGTCTAAATGCTTTAGAAACTTCTTCTCCCAAGTCTTTTTGTATGGATCTTCCTATAAAAGAAGATAACTTCATTGCAGAAAGTTGTTTTTCACTTAAACTCATAAAAATCACAAAAAATCTCCTATTATAAACCTTACTAGAATTATTCTTTAATATCTATCTTAATCTGAACTGATCTTGGAATCTTAAGCATCATTAAAGGCCTTAAAACTCTGTCTTGAGCAGGCATGTCAATAATTCTCTTATGAACTCTCATTTCAAATCTGTCAAAAGTAGCAGTTCCGTTTCCACAAGGGGATTTTCTTGTAGTAACTTTCATGTGTCTTGTAGGTAATGGAATAGGGCCTCTCATATTTATGCCAGATTTATTGGATAAATCCTTAATCATCTCGATAACTGAGTTCAACTGACCAATGTCAATACTCGATAGTTTTATTCTTACTACTCCCATGCAATCGTTCAACAAAAATCGGTTTTTAAACCTTGTGTAGAAGACAAGGTTTAAGCATGTTGATTTCAATCAACTTTGTAAAAAGCCTTCGTTTCAAATCTTTTCTGGATAGCAACACCAACAAGGCTCAAAATCAAAACAATAAACGTAGTTATTGCAATATACCCCCAATCCAATAGTGTTAAGGCAACAGTGTCAAACAATTTTCCTAATGGAGTATATAGCACTAATAATTGTAATCCAAAGGAAGTAAGTACTGCTAATATCAACCAGAAATTACTAAATGTAGGTATTCCAGATTCTTTTCTAACAATGTAAGCGCGTACAAGTTCTAATACTACGACAGAAGTAAACACTATTGTTTGAGCGTGTTTTATATCATTAAAGTTGCTCAAACTCCAAACAAACAAACCTAGTACTCCTGCTGAAATTAATGTGGAAGTGTAAAGCATACCAAATAATCTGCTTCTGTTTAAAATCGGTTCATTCTTAGATCTAGGGGCCCTGTCCATCATTCCCTTTGGATATGGGTCCACACTTAATGCAAGAGCAGGTAACCCATCAGTAACCAAATTTATCCATAGTAACATCAAAGCAGTAAATGGTAACGGTAAACCAAAGATTATTGCAAGTACAACAATCATAACTTCTGCTAAATTGGATGATAAAAGATATTTCACAAAAGAAAGAATATTTGAATAAATTCCTCTGCCCTCTTCAATAGCAGAAACTATTGTAGAGAAGTTGTCATCGGTTAAAACCATATCACTTGCTTCTTTAGAAACGTCTGTTCCCTTGATGCCCATTGCAATTCCTAAGTCTGCAGATTTCAAAGCAGGAGCATCATTAACTCCATCCCCAGTCATAGCAACTATTGCTCCAGACTCTTGTAATAATTTAACAATCTCTAATTTATGGGCTGGTTCAACTCTAGCAAAAATATTAGTTGTCTTTATTATTTGTCTTTTTTCAATATCTCCAAGGCTTGCGAATTGCGCACCTTCAATTCCTTCTCCAAGAAGCCCAATATCCCTTCCTATGGCCATTGCAGTGTTGATATTATCTCCTGTGATCATTATTACCCTAATTCCAGCAGTCTTTGTTCGAGCCATATAATCTTTAATTTCTGGCTTAGGTGGGTCAATCATGCCTTGAAGACCAACAAAAATCAAATCATCTTCTTGCATTTTTTCTTTTCTTCTCATAATTTTATATGCAAAACCTAAAACTCTTAATGCTCCAGATGAATAACTTTTGTTTTTATCTAAAATTTCTTTTTTTATTTTATCTGTCAGCCTAACTACTTTTCCATCTAAAAGTACATGAGTACATTTATCTAAAACTCTTTCAGGTGCACCTTTAGTATAAAATACAAACTTAGCTCCATCTTTATGTAATGTGCTCATCATCTTTCTTGAAGCATCAAAAGGCATCTCATCTACGCGAACAAATTTTTCTCTAAGTTCTTTATAATCAATTCCAGCTTTCATAGCTGAAACAAGTAATGCTGCTTCAGTAGGGTCTCCAGTAATAGTTGTTTCAACTCCTTTATGCAGGACAGCATTATTGCATAAAGCACCTATTTGTAAAACAATAGAATCTTTATCGTGAAAATTTCTTCCATTTAAGGAGATTAATCCTTTGTCTGAATATCCTTCGCCCGTTACAACATAATCTCTTTTATTAACAAAAATATTTCTAACAGTCATTTCATTTTTAGTTAAAGTCCCAGTTTTGTCAGAACAGATTACATTAGTTTCCCCTAAAGTTTCTACAGAAGGTAATCTTCTTATCAATGAGTTTTTCTTAAGTAATCTTTTTACTCCGATAGCTAAAGAAATTGTAACTACTGCAGGCAGTCCTTCAGGAACTGCTGCAACTGCCAAAGCAATAGCTGTCAAAAGCCAAGTTCTAACATGTTCTGTAAAATTAGTATAATCTCCAGCAAGTAATTCATTAAGTAAACCTTCTCTAAAGAAACCTATCAAGAAAATAAGCATTGAAACACAAATGACTCCCATTCCAACAAACTTTCCAAATTTGTCTAGTTTAATTTGTAAAGGGGTAGCTTCCTTTTCAACATCATTAAGTAAGTGAGCAATTTTACCAAGTTCAGTTTTCATTCCAGTTCCAGTAACTATGCATTTTCCTCGCCCATTAGTAATTAGGGTTCCTGCAAAAATCATATTTTTTTGATCATTAATTACTAAGTTTCCTTTCAAAACATCAGAAAATTTACCGCTAGGAGAGGATTCTCCGGTAAGGGAAGATTCTAAACATGACAAAGAAAAACTTTCAATAACTCGAGCGTCAGCAGGAACTTTATCTCCTTCTTCAACAGCTATTATATCGCCAGGTACTAAGAAAGTGGAGTCTATTTCTTTTATTTCTCCATTTCTTATGACTCTTGCCTTAAGAGAAGATAATTTTTTCAATGCTTCAATAGATTTCTCTGCTCTATATTCTTGAACAAAACCAAATGTAGCATTAAGTAAAAGTATGGCAAATATTACTATTGAATCAATATATTCTTTTAGCAAAGTAGAAACAATTAACGCAAATATCAATAAATAAATTATAAAACTTTTAAACTGTCTAAAAAATATAGCTATTGCGGAAACATTACTTTCCTTTTTTATTTCATTCAATCCAAAATCTTTCAGTCTTTGAGAAGCAACAACTTCAGTTAATCCATTTTTAGCATCGCTTCCAAATGAAGAAATTACTCTTCTAGGTTCCAAAGAGAAATATGTCTCACCCACAATAAAATATCAAGAAAGAACTATAAAAATCTATCAGCAAAACTCGCAAACATTCTTCTTACTACTGGATTCTTCTTTCTTCATCTCTTTTCCTTTTTTCTCTTTCTTCATCTCTTTCTTTTTTTGAGCCATAATAAATAAATGAGTCATATCTATTTAAATTTTATTCAAAAAAAGTGAGCCCGGTCTTCGCCGCGAAAACCGGACCCTTTCATCTCAGTTTAGGGAGATGAATGTGATTTAGTTCTTCTTAATTGGAACTTTTTTATCCTAAGGTGTCTTTAACACCTTTATATGAGTGTTTAGCCAATTAAAGTTGGTTTAAACGTACTTTTTTCGGAGAAGAGGCCTTTTTAATCTTTACCCAGTACCTTACTGCAAATATTAAGCATAAAAATCCTACTGCAAAATAAATAAGGTGCATCTTAAGGCCTAAAAACATAAAACAGAATGTAAAAATAGAAAGTGCGATGGCCAAAAAGAAATTGCTGTCTTTTTCGGATGTGAACTCCATAAACAGAATAAGGACAATACATTTAAAATTGTTTCCATTCTTTAAGAAATGAGGAGATGGAAACTTTACTTTCACAAATAGGAATAATTGTTGGCATAGCTGCAATAATCTCCATTTTAGGCAGAGTAATAAAACAACCTCCAATAATTGCTTATCTTATTACAGGAGTTTTAGTAAGCCCTCTTATTTTCAACTTAATAGATCCAGCAACTCATTTACAATCTTTAGCTGGAATAGGAATCTCTCTTCTTCTTTTCATTATAGGAACAAGTCTAGACTTTAGAATATTCCGTAGTGTTGGGGGAGTATCAATAGTAGGCGGAATTGCAACGGTTGCAATAGTTTGTTCAGCTTCCTTTCTTATTGCTAAAGTCTTAGGATTCTCAATAGTCCCATCTTTATACATCGCTCTAGCATTTTCTTTTTCAAGTGCTGTAGTGGTTGTAAAAATTTTATCAGATAAAAAAGAGATAGAAACATTACATGGTCAAATCGCTCTAGGGATACTAATAATTGAAAGTTTCATTGCAGCTCTAGCTTTAATGATAATTCCAGTAATCTCTTCAGAAGGAGCAAGTGGAATAGTTTCTCAAGTATTCAAATTCATATTAATGATTTCTTTAGTAGTTCTAGTAGGCCACTTCATATTCTCAAAAATGTTAAGTTTTGCAGCTAAAAATCAAGAAGTCTTATTTTTAGTAAGTCTAGCTTGGGCGTTATCAGTAGGAGCAATCTTTGAGATAGTTGGCGTTTCAACAGAAATAGGTGCTTTAGTTGCAGGAATGGTAATTGCATCTTCTAAATACAATTTAGAAATAAAATCAAAAATAAAAGGAATTAGAGACTTCTTCGTAATTCTTTTCTTTGTATACTTTGGAGCTCAATTATCTTCTCCAATCACTTCAGAATTAATCGCTCAAGCATTAATATTTTCCACATTTATTCTTGTAATTAAACCAGTAATTGTAATGGGCTTAACAAGGTCATTTGGTTTCAAAAAAAGAACAAATTTCATGATTGGAACAAGTCTAACACAAGTAAGTGAATTTTCATTAATTGTTATTTTAATGGGTTATTCTTTAGGGCATATTGAACAATCAGTATTTTCCTTAACGATTCTAGTAACTTTAGTAACTGTCTCATTAAGCAGTTATGCAATATACTTTTCAACACCAATATATAATTCAATATCAAGATTCCTTGGATTATTTGATGGTAAAAGAAAAAATTTAGGAACTCTTCAAAAAACAGAGAAATATGATATTATATTATTTGGATACAGCAGATTAGGATTTAATTTAGTAAAGGCATTTGAGTTAGCTAATAAAAAATACCTGGTAGTGGATTATAATCCTATAACAATAATAAATCTATCAAAGAAAGGAATATCTTGCGTTTATGGAGATGTAAATGACTCTGAATTCTTAAAGAGTATAAATCTTAAGGCTGTAAAAATGATTGTTTCTACAATCCCAGATTATAATGCAAATGCCAATATAATGAAAATAATGGATAAAGAAACTACATTTATAGCAACTTCAAATCAAATACATAATGCACAAGAATTATACAAAAATGGAGCAGATTATGTAATAATGCC
>CAYRCZ010000010.1:18541-22818 GCA_964423055.1 Candidatus Woesearchaeota archaeon | reverse complement strand
CAAGAACTTCTCCTTTGACAACATTCAAATTAAGTCCTTTCAAAACATGTAAATTCTTATAAGATTTTTTTAAATCTTTAACGACAATTGCATATTCTTTTTTCATAAGTGTAAAAATCTATCTTGATATTTAAATTCTGTTAATATTAGTCAATTTCCAAATTTTGATTTGATGCCTTTGAATGAGAAAGGCTATATCTTAACATTCGTCTAGCCCTCATAAGCTTACTTCTATGGGCGACTGAAGCATTTCCCCTATATGTTTCGGCTAAATGGGCCTCGATAGTCTCTCTATGTTTTGGAGTTAGACCTTCCAAGTGATACATTACCAAGTCTAGAGATTCTCTTTCTTCTAAAATATCTAAAGGGGTTTTATCTCCACCTAACTCCATTTCATAGATGTCTACTATTTGGCCTTTTCTTTTTTTAGCATTTTTATAATCATAATGGTCTGCACAAGCATTATTGAATGCTACAAATGCAAGACCTTCTAATCCGTTATTAAATTCAACAAAATCTCTTTCAGATCTCAAGGTTTTTGTTAGACTAACATAGGTTTCTTGAACAACATCCATAGCATCCTGACCAGTTATCCCATATTTTGATCTTGCCATAAATACAAATCGAGGTCTAAGAGCTTCAACTACTTCTGGAAGCCTTTCTAAAAACTCTGAGTTTTTTCCACTATAATTAGTTATTTCAGTCATGGGATTATGACTTCAAAATCAGGGTATTTAAACATATGTAAAAATAACTACTTTCAAGAAGTGTCAAATTCGGTTAATCTAATTTAAAAAATCTCTTAAATTTCTTCACTAACTAATCTAGAAACTTGTACAATTGCAATAGTCAAAAGAGAATAAACTACAAACCTAATAGATTGATGAGGTATCAAAGAGATCAAGTTCTCTAGAATATCAGATGTTTTCATTTTAGATTTTAGAAAGTTTATTTATGCAAAATTACTTCTTAGATGTAATTTCTAAGCAAACACCAGCTGCAACTGTGCTACCAGCGTCTCTTACTGCAAATCTAGCCATGTTTGGATTTGAAGCCTGTGTTTCAAGTACTAGGTTTCCAATTGGTTTGATTTTAACTTTTGCAATGTCTCCATTCTTCAAGAAGTCAGGGTTTGAAGCCTTTGTTCCATCAGGGGATTGTTTTTCAATTAATTCAATAAATTGGCAAGGTACTTGTGCTGTGTGTACGTGGAATACTGGTGTGTATCCCTTAGCAATTACTGTTGGGTGTGAGATTATAGCAACTTGAGCAATAAATTCTTGTACGATTGAAGCAGGTTGTGCAGCGTCACAAACTACGTCTCCTCTAGCAATGTCCTTTTTACCAACTCCTCTTATGTTGATACCAACGTTGTCTCCAGCTTCAGCTTGAGGCATTTGTTCATGGTGCATTTCAATAGTTTTAACTTCTCCGTTAATTCCTGTTCCGCTTCTTCCAGGCAATATAACTACTTTTTGTCCTAACTTCATAATTCCTGTTTCAATTTTTCCAACTGGAACAGTTCCAATACCTGTAATTTCATATACATCTTGTAATGGCATTCTTAATGGTAATTGTGTTGGTTTGTTAGGTTGCTCAAATAAATCTAATTGTTCTCTAATTGTAGGTCCCTTGTACCATGGCATTTTATCTGATTTCTTAACTACATTTTCTCCAAGATAACCTGAAGCAGGTATGAATGCCATTGTTTCTGTTTTATATCCAGCTTGCTTTAAGATAACTGAAACATCAGCTACAACTTTCTTGTAAGCTTCTTCTTTATATTCAACAGTATCCATTTTGTTAACAAGTACAGCAATTTGTTTAACTCCCATTGTTCTTAGTAACCAAGCGTGTTCTTTTGTTTGTGGTTGAACTCCTTCAGCAGCTGCAACTGTTAAGAAAGCTGCGTCAGATTGAGAAGCACCAGTAATCATGTTCTTAATAAAGTCCTTGTGTCCAGGAGCGTCAATTATTGTAACTTCATACTTGTTTGTAATTAATTTTTGATAAGATAAGTCAATTGTAACTCCACGCTCTCTTTCTTCTTTGAATTTGTCCATAACGTAAGCGAATTCAAATCCAGCTTTACCATGTTCTTTAGCAATAGTTTTAAGCTTATCAAGTTCCTGTGGAGGAATAGCTCCAGCATCGAACATCAATCTACCTATTGTAGTACTCTTACCGTGGTCTACGTGACCCACGAAAGCAACGTTTATTGTTGGTTTTGTTTTTGCCATGTTAATTTGTAATCACCCTTATTTTTGAGGGTATATAAATATTTCCTTTTTTGAAATATTTATGCATATTTACATCAGTTAATTTTGTATAAATATCTCCATTTTGAAAAATAACCTTCGTTTAATCGAGGTAAAAAATAGTTATAAACATATAAATACAACAAAAAATAATTTTATTTATGAATGAAATATTCTTTGCATTAATAATTTCTCTAGCAATTCAAGTAGTTCTTTTTATCCCAGCATTTATTTTCAAAACAGATAAACTGACTGATTTTTCTTACAGTCTGACATTCATAATCCTAACATTATTTCTATTATTAACGAATAATCTCTCAACGTCAAAGATAATTTTAGTTTCAATGATTTTAATTTGGGCTTTCAGACTTGGAATTTTCTTATTCATAAGAATAACTAAAATAAAGAGGGATAAGAGATTCGATGGAGTTAGGGAGAGTTTCACAAAATTTGCACAATTCTGGATATTACAAGGTGTCGCAGTATGGGTAATATTAATCCCTAGCATCTTTTTCTTAACTAATGATTCTGCATTGACAAAATTAAGTTGCCTTGGTCTTTTTGTTTGGATATTTGGACTCTTAATAGAAACAATTTCAGATGCTCAAAAATTTTCATTTATGCAAAAAAATAGTAAAAATAAAAAATGGATTTCAACAGGTTTGTGGAAATATTCTAGACACCCAAACTACTTTGGAGAGATGCTTTGTTGGGTAGGAATATACTTATTTGTAGTGTCAGGGTTAACCACTCTACAAGCTTTAATCTCTATAATTGGACCTTTATTCATAATTTTCATACTTTTATTTGGAACAGGAGTTCCAAAATTAGAACAATCTGCAGATTCCAAATTCGGAAAAATAAAAGAATATCAAGAATATAAAAGGAGAACTTCTTTAGTTATACTATGGCCGAGAAAAAAATGAAATTAGAAACAAAAGATTCAAAATTCAAAGTAACTGCTTCGGACAAATTTGTAATGATTCTTGCAATAGTAAGCATAATCGGATTTGCAGGAATAGTTAGTTATACATTATTTGAATTTAATATTAATGATTACTTAGAACCTTTATGGATGATAGTTATAGGAATTGGTTTCATAATAGAGGCTAAATTTGATACTCTAAAAAAAATTAGAGTTGAAGGTTTAAATCCGACAAATTTCACTCATTTAACGACATTAATTATAGGTGTTATCGCAATATTTGCGGGAATATTTAGTATTCCGGCAATAAGAATAGAAGCAACAGGTTTTCTAGCAGTCAAAGGAATCTTATCTTTAGTAGCCATAGTGGTAATAATTGCTCAGACTTGGTTAGTGAAATAAACTATTTAAACTAATTTAATTTAAATTTTTTATGAATAAAAAATTAGCTACTAGTCTTGCTGTAATAGGGGCATTAACTTATGTTGGTTTACCTTATGCAATTCATCATTTAAAACCAAAGCCCTTAATTTCAGAACAAGAATTTCAAAGAGCTTATGAATTGCAGAATTTTCCTTTTCTAATTGACTATTCAAAAGGTGGATATTATCCAAACAAGTTAATTGCAATAGATTGTAACCTCGATGGAAAAGTTGATGCCCTAATAGAAGCAGGAGTCGGAAATGTAAATGGTAGAGTTTTATGGCATTCTAAGGATTTAGCAGGGGAAAAAGAAGGATCAAGACTGATGACTTCAGAATTACTAGATGCAGTAAACAATCATTATTTGGAATCGAAAAGGATTTCATTGATGCTCCTTAAGGAAGCAAGAAAGCAGAATGATAAAACAAATTAATCTTATTTTTAAACAAACAAATATATTTAAACTGGAAAACTCAAAAAAGAATCATGGAAAAAGATCAAGAGATGATTGTAGAAATTGGTGAATATAGTTTAATTGCAAATACAGACAAAAATTTTGAAGTTACACATCTAATTCTAAAGGCAGCAAATGGCTCAAAACGCGTTTGGAAGGTTAAAGAATTAAGTGAAAAAGAAGCCAAATTCGATATAGAAAAATTTGCTTAAATTTA
>CAYRCZ010000010.1:0-18441 GCA_964423055.1 Candidatus Woesearchaeota archaeon | reverse complement strand
AAGAATTAAGTGAAAAAGAAGCCAAATTCGATATAGAAAAATTTGCTTAAATTTAGATTAAGTGATTGTGAACCCTATTAATTATTTTTTCTAGATCTCCATCAGAAACTAAACCTTTGTCAAGTCTAATCTTTATATGAGGGGTTCTACACCCATAAAACACTGTTTCAGTTATAGATCCAACTTTTCTAGCAAACCAAAAACGTCTGCTTCTAAAAACGGTTGCAGTGACTTCATGGTCGACTTCCCCATATTGTAAATCTGCTCTTTCAACTTTTATTTTATAATTCCCTTCCATATCCTTTTTCTTAAGGTGACCTATAACTTCCTGAGCATAATATGAGGGCTCAGCAGAACAAATATTAGCAAAATGCTTCATATAAAAAAACAAAAGTCTTCATATTTAAAGATATATGAGAGATTTAACAATATTTGCTAAAGCTGTGGTGTCCCGAAGTAATTTTATTATTTTCGGGCTTATCAATTATATTTTTTTTAGCAATTTTATTATTTATCTTATTCACTTCTTCTTTTAAGAAATTCTCAACACGTTTACTCATACTTATTCCATTCTTTTTACAATGTGTAGAAAACTGCTTATACACTTCTTCATCAATGTTGAATGTTTTTATCACCATGTTCAAAACTCTCCTTTAAAGTAGTTTAGTTTTGAACTGCTGAGAATATCAATTATCACCATCTTTCTTAATAGTTATATAACGTTAAATAAACTTAATAAACCTTTACAAGAAAATTAAAGCGAACTTCAAAAACAAAATCAAGAAACAAATCAGATAAATAAAGTTATATAACTTTATTTAACAATTAAGCAAAACTAGCCGAATAGAAGTTTTCACCATCGTCTTTTTTAGTTTTTGGCCTAATATTTCTAAGTCCTTCTATAATTCCACTAGTGATATAATTTAAACCGGTATATTTGTAAGATACTCTCGCAATACAACCTATTCCCCTTCCAAGTCTATCCATTGTATAAATAGAAGCTCTAATAAGTTTTCCATGTTGTTCAGCCCTTACATGTGGGTGTTGGTGATGTCCAACAATTAATCTTTCAAGTTCAATATCCTCAACAAAATCATTTTCAGCAATCTGGTCGAGAGCAGCAACAATCTCTTCTCTTAGGTCAGGCCTTAAACTATGGTACGACTTAAATCTTTTTTTAACCAAGGTCAAAATCAAAGAAATAACAAATTAATAAACCTAACTAATCAGAAAAATATTCTCTCATTCTTGAATTTAATGAAGCAAGAGCTTTCCTTGCAACATTAGCTTCTTCTTTAGAAACCTTTAAGTAAAAAATTTGTCCTCTTCCACCCTGACCAGTTAAATGGAATTCTAGTGCTTCTTTATCAGGGTGGTATTCCCTAGCATCTATAGAAGGTTTACATCCATTATTCAAAGCCCTTCCTTCCAATACTTCAGTAGCTCCCGGAGCAGAAGCTAGAACTTCATCTAAAATTCTTTTAACTCTAACATCTTGTGTATCTTGCATAAAAAATTTCTCCTAAATTACTGATTAGCAGCGAGTCCCTTTCTATCTCTAATCTTTCTAACTACTTGGTCTTGTAATTCACGAGGAAGTTGTTTGAATTCCTGAGTGATCAAGCTAGATACTCCACGACCTTCAGTAATGCTTCTCAAATCAGAGGCCCATCCAATCATTTCAGCTACAGGTATTTTGGCTTTTATGAATACGTCAATTCCTTTCTGTTCTACGTCAATTAAAACTCCTCTCTTAGAAGCAACTAATCCAGTAACTGAGCCCATATAATCAAGAGGTGCTTCAATTAAGTGTGTTTGGATAGGTTCAAGGATTGCAGCTCCACCCTTAGTCATAGCGTCAAACATTCCTAATCTAATCGCAGGGTAAATTTGAGCAGGTCCTCTATGCATGTGGTCTGTGTGAAGTTTAGCATCATGCAATATGAACTTTGTTTTCATTAATGGTTCTTTTGATAATGGTCCAGCATCAATTACAAGTCTCCATCCATCAATTATAGATTCAATTACTTCTGAAAGTAATACTAGACCACGTGTTTGGTCTTCGAATACATTTCCTTTGTAAACATCACGGTAAGCCCTAGCTTCTTCGTTTGATAGGCCTAATTCAGACAACTTCTTCCAAATGTCTTCTGGTTTCTTCTTTAGTCTACCCTCGGGAATACTTCCACTTTCAATAGCCTCATAAACATTGTCTTCCAAAGGCATCATTTCTAAGAAGAATATGTTGTGTCCGTTTCCGGTTCTGCTTTCAACTTCTCCGCTTGTTTTATTTAGAGTTTCTCTATATACAATAATTGGAGTACCCATTTTTACCTCTAGTCCTTTTTCAGTCTTAATACGTCCTTCAATAATTTCTAAGTGAAGTTCTCCCATCCCTGAAAGTAAGTTTTCTCCTGTTTCTTCATTAATTTCAATTTTAACAGAAGGATCTTCTTTTCCTACTTTTCTTAATACTTCAATTAATTTAGGCAAGTCTTGAGGTTTAGTAACTTCAATAGATTTGGTAATAACTGGTTGGAATATGTGCTTTAATTCTTCAAATGGAACCTGTTCAGTATTAGTAATAGTTTCTCCAACTTCTACGTTAACTCCAGAGATCGCAAGTACGTTTCCAGCAGGAACTTCGTCAAGCTGTTCAGGTTTAACTCCGTTGTAAACTAAAACTTGTTGAACTCTTGATTTTTTCTTGTTGTTATTGCAATAAATATCCATTCCAGTTTTCATTGTTCCAGAATAAAGTCTTCCAGCACAAACTTCTTTTCCACTTCTTGGATCAATAACAATTCTTGTAACTACGAACGCAAGTTCTCCATCCCTATTACATGTAAGTAAGTCCTGTCCCATTTTACTTTCTGGGTCTCCTCTCCATATTCTACCAATTCTATATTTCTGAGCTTCTAGGGGGTTAGGCAAGTGTTTAACAGCCATGTCAAGAACTACTTCATGCAAAGGAGCATTCTTCCATACCCACTCTTTTCTAGCTTCTTCTTCCATATCATACATCTTAATAATATCTCCAAATGAAATGCTTCTCTTTTTCATGAATGGTACTGAAAGTGCCCAGTTTTCTCTGGCAGAACCAAATGCAACACTTCCATCAGCTACGCTTACTCTCCATTTTTCAGCTAATTCCGGTTCAGCAATTTGTAAAATTAAATTATTAAAGTCCGCTATAACTTTCGCAAATCTTTCTTGCATTTCCTGAGGGGTAACTTTTAATTCTTTAATCAATCTGTCAACTTTGTTAATGAATAAAACTGGCTTAACTCTTTCTCTTAGAGCTTGCTTAAGCACTGTTTCTGTTTGAGGCATTATTCCTTCAACAGCACAAATCAATACAAAAGTTCCATCAATAGCTCTCATAGCTCTTGTTACGTTTCCACCAAAGTCAATGTGTCCAGGAGTATCAATTAAATTAATCAAATATTCTTTTCCTTCATATTCGTGACCCATACTAACGTTAGCAGCGTCCACAGTCATCAATCTTTCTTGTTCGTCCTTATGTAACCAAGTACTCATTCCCTCTTCTAAGTCTCCAGCGTTTTTGTTAGCCATCATACCAGCAGCAGCTAGTAAGTTATCAGTAAAAGCAGTTTTTCCGTGGTGGATGTGAGCACTTGTAGCAACATTACGAATATTTGCTTGGTTACTTGTCAAGCGTTCAATCTTATTCAAACTTGTTTCTTTTTCTGCCATGTTAAATTTTAAATTTGATAAATCGTTTTACAAAAAGAGGTTTTTAAAGACTTCGTTTCTTCGAAACGAATATATGGAGAAACCCATATTTTCTAATGTTTCAATAATTAAGTAAATATTTAAACCAATTATTTGATCGGATTTAATGGATTATGAAGATCTTAGAATAGCCCGTTACACGTTATGGGATTTGTATTTACATCAAAGTCAATTTCCCTACCTTGGCAGGTGTTATGCTTCTGCAAGAAGAGAGGAAGCTGACTTAGTAACCGATATGAACCGGGCAGAATCAGTTCAACTCTTTGAAGAATTGATTCCAGATTGGAAGAGGGCAATTGAAAATTTATTTGGAAAAATTAGGCCGAATGTTGCAATTCTAGGAAATGAATGGAACCACTTGCATGCCCATTTGATACCTAGGTTTGAGGGTGTAAGAGAATTTGATAATATTGGTTTTGTAGATCCTCGCCCAAAAGGTAATTATGTACCTTACCCTAAAAAACAAGTTAAAGATGCAACTCTAATAAAAATAAAGGATTTAATTGCAAATAAGATTTGTTAAATTCAATAGTTTCTAAGAGGGCTACCCTTAAGATAATTTGTTAAATCAACCTTGGTTATTCTTTTAACTTCTCTAACAAACTCCATCGCAGTCCTTTCTTCAACTTGTATTGTTCTATCTTTATAAGTAACATCTGCACAAAATTGGTCTCTACATGAAACACACCTACCCTTTCCAAGACAAGACATAGAATTAACTTCGACCTCGAGGCCATTTAATCTACCAAAGAATAATCTTCCTTTTCCAACTTTGCAATAATCTATTTCGACTTTATCAACCATTGAGTTGTTGACAAAAGAAATTTGTTTTTAAACTTTTTGTATAAATTAATTTTTCTAAAAATAAATTATCTGGATGAATCTGCTTGTTTTTCAGCTTCTGTTTTCTTTCCAACAGCATAACTATCCATACTACCTTCAGAAGCTGCAATTATTTCCTTAGCAAGTACTTCAGCCATTCTACTTTTTTTACCAAATGATTTTTGGAAAGATCCTTGTACCATCCATCTAATAGCCAAGTTAACACGTCTAAGTGGAGATACGTCTACAGCTTGAGGATAACGAGCTCCACCATATTCGATTGTTGTAATCTCATCTCTAGGAGAACCATTTTCAATAGCCTTAACTAAAACTTGAACAGGATTTGTTTTCTTTCTATCTGCAATTATTTTTAATACTTCCATAACTGTCTGCATATTTCTTCCATATTTTCCAGAAGAATGTGAAGCAATTATCTTATGTTTTTTTCCAACGTGTCCAGGAACTGCAAGACGATTCGCAAGTCTTTCAATTATGTGTACTTTTGTTTGAGTAAATTTACCAACATTTCTTCCATGAGATTTTATAAGTAATTTTGGTTGAATGTTTATGTAAGGTTGAAGTGCAACATCAGTAACTTTTACTTCTTCCATGTCATAAAGGTCAAAAATCTTAAAACTCATTGTGTGTTTCCTCTCAAATAAACAGTTCGGATACTCAAGTCAACATCTTCAACTGAGTGTACTGAAACTTGTTTACCTTCATGATCATAAAAACCTGAATTTCCTTTCTTTACAGCTCTATAACTTATAGAACCTTCTACAGAACTTCCATTTGATTGAACATAAACGACACTTCCTTGATCTGCTAAAGTTCTAAGGCTACTAGCAACAGTCTGTCTATGCTTAGGGTTTCTTCTGTGATGAGGAGAATCAGGAAAATCTGCCATTATCTTCTTCCCTTCTCTATCTTACCTTTCCACAATAAGTGAAGTGGCTGATCGTTTACTTGAATAACTTTAAATCTGATACCCCTAATGTTTCCTTTAGAACGTCCCTGTTTTCCACCAATTCTTTCAATCATAACTTCATCGTGTTCATCAACGAATTTTTGAGCTAAGTTTCCAGGGATAAATGCTCCTACAGAAATTCCAGATTTTACAAGCTGCACTTTGCAACATTTTCTCATTCCGCTCGATGGCTGAGCAGCTTCTTTTTGGAATTTACTTACTACAATTCCTTTAGCTTGAGACGCTCCACCAAGAGGGTCTGCTTTAACATTAAGTTTCAGAGTTCTAACTTTGTAAGTACGATCGTTCCATCTGAACTTCTTTCTATTCCTCATCAATTTCTTAGCGTTGAATAAACCCATGTATAATCCTTGTGTAAAAGTGGTTTTTAAATGTTACTTTGCCCACATAGGATATACAAATTTTATAGGTGCAAAAAACTTAATAGTTCTTACTAAATGAGATCCTTTAGCTGCTATAATTTAAATATAATCGGGTAATAAGTTAATTCAGATGATAAACAAAGATATAGTTGAATACAACAATAAATTGGTTGATTCTGACGAGAAAATATGTAATATTCTTGCAAAAGAGATAGATAGCGTTTTGACTAAATCTGAAAGTAAGATTTGGCACAGACATCCAGTTTGGTTTTTAGAAGGCAACCCAATAGTTGGTTATAGCAAACAAAAAGCCGGTATCCGGTTGATGTTCTGGAGTGGAAAAGATTTCAAAGAGGAAGCTTTGAATAAACAAAGTGAGAAATTTAAAGATGCATCTATTATATACAATGAAGTTTCAGAAATAAATTCAAAGGATTTGAAACGTTGGCTCAAAAAATCAAAAGAAATTCAATGGGATTACAAAAATATTGTAAAGAGAAAAGGTCGGTTAGTAAAGTTAAAATCAAAAAAGATCTAGGGAGATTGTATGCAAAATAATACGGATAAAAATCATAGGGTCTATAAAATGAGTTTTGCAAAGGTCTATCCATATTATGTTGCTAAAGCCGAAAAGAAAGGGCGTACGAAAAAAGAAGTTGACACTATTATTTCTTGGTTAACAGGATACAGCCAGAAAGCTTTAGAATCACAAATTAAAAAACAAACAAACATAGAAGATTTTATTACAAAAGCTCCGAAATTAAATCCTTCAAGGGTATTAATTAAAGGAACAATTTGTGGTGTAAAAATTGAAGATATAAAAGAACCTATTATGAAAGAAATTCGTTATTTAGACAAATTAATTGACGAATTGGCGAAGGGAAGACCAATGGAAAAAATCTTAAGAAAATAATCTATTTATCAATTTCTACTTATTACTTCTTTTCTTTTGTTTCTTTGGAGGGGTGTTGTCTCTTCTTCCTAATTCATACCCTAAAGAAATAGCCTGAGTTACTAAAGGAATTGCCCAAGCAACTCCACCATTAGAAAAATTTTCATAAACTCCTTCAGTCATTATCCTGCTTACAATACCTCCAGCAACTAGCCCATAACCAATTCCTAAAGCACTTATAACTCTTTGATAATTTGTTTCTCCAAATATTTCTTGCGGGTTATCTCTAGATCTATAGATATTGCCTCTAAGTTGAACAAAAGAAGTAGGCATAGCGAGAGCCATTCCAAAACTAGGGATAAGTCCTCTACCGGTAGCATAAGCAAATCTTAATACTGTCTGGTCCGCTAATTCGTATGCTTTTAATGGATAATAAAGAGCACTCATTAATTTAGAAGAATAGTTTTTCATTTTAGAATTAGATATTTTAATTTATACTACTTTCACTTCTTTTCCAAAATAATCTTTTATTATTGCACTCAATTCAATTAATCTCATTTTATTTCTTCCAATTAAGGTTGCAGCACGTTCACGAGAGCCTGCAGTAATAATATACATTCCTTCTTGAATCTCAAAATTATCAAATCCTGCAGGGGAAACAACTTCGCTTACAAATTTACCAACCGAGTTTACATCACTTGAATCATCGTTAGCATCTCTAATTATTCTTACTCTTTTTCCAAGTTGTTCTGAAATCATTCTTGAAGTTTGATTCACATTTGCTTTTCCAAAAAATTGAGGGGGAATAGCAAAATAAATAGTATTGTTGTAAACAAAACACTTTGTTGCACGAACGCGAGCCACTCGTTCAAAGAGATTTATGTATCTCATCGTCTGCATATCAATTATCGCCATTTTATTATTTGTACCTTATCAAGTCAGTATATAAAATTAATTACTCTTTTTTAGCTCTGTTCTTAATTTTTTTGTCTACTAATGCGCCTGTAACTTTTACAAGTAATCCAGGTAATCCTGTTCCAACTGGTATTGGTTGGTTAAGTATAATGTTTTCAATTACAGATGCTAAATCATCTTTCTTACCTTGTATTGTTGCATTAACAAATTGTTTGTCAGGTGTTTCGAAAGCAGCTCTAGCAAAAATACTTGATTTGGATGAAATAATTCCCATTCTTGTAACTCCCTTAACTAATCCTGTGTTGCTCATAGCGTCGGAAATTAAGTCTAGGTGTCTTTCATCAATGTCTAAACCTTGTGAATCTAGAACTTTCTTAATTTCAAGTAATATTGCTTCACGAGCAGCTTCAATTCCTAAAACAGCAGCAACTTCATGAACGTTGTTTGTAAATACTTTATCTCTATCTACTCCTTTGAACTCAATTACTTCCTTTAGGTTTGATCCTGAAGTCAAGATAACGAAGTCACGTCCTCTGTGAGCAACAACTACTTGTGAAATGTTCTTAACTCCTGAAATAATTGTACTCTTCAACTTTTCTTTCATCTTGTACATTTCCTTGAATCCTAAGTCAGGAGTTCTCAAAACAATAGTGTTATCTTTTTGCTTAGCGTCAATTCCTTTTTCATTCAATCTTTCTGCAATTTTACTTGCTCCAACATGAACTCTCTTAAGTGCTTCAGCATCAAGTTCGATTTCAATCTTCTTTCCAGAAAAGTCCATCTTAACTTCAGATGCAATTTCTGCAAGCTTAACTTCTTTCAATTTTTCAGCAATATTTCTAGCATCTTTTTCGTTGTTAGATTCTTTATCTAAGTAAATTTCCATAGCTGGAGTTGAAGGTTCTTTTCTAGCGTCGAATATTTCAATCAATCTAGGCAAACCTAATGTAACTTGTACTTCAGCAACTCCCGCAGAGTGGAATACGTTCAAAACCATCTGAGTTGAAGATTCTCCAAATGATTGTGATGTTGTAACTCCTACAGATTCACCAGCTTGTATTTTCTTACCAGTGTGTAATTCAGAAACATCTCTTCCATCTCCACCATATGCAAACTGTACAATATTTTGTGAAGCATCTCTAACAGTTCCATCATATTCTACTTTCAAATCTTGTAATGCTGAAACTAATCTTCTATACAAGTAACCAGATTTAGGAGTTCTAAGAGCTGTATCCATAAGTCCGTCTCTTCCTGTTATTGCTCCAAAGAAAAATTCTGTAGGTTTCAATCCTTCAAAGAATGAAGATTTAATGAATCCTTTAGCATCAGAACCAACATCGCCTTTCTTGAAGTGTGAAGTTGTACGTCCATTGTAACCAAATCCAATACGCTTATTCCACAAAATCTGCTGTCCTACGCAACAACCAATCTGTGTAATGTTAGTAGCAGATCCTGCTGCTCCTGAAGAAATCATACTTCCAATTGAAGAGTCTTTTGAAATATTTTCTTTTACAACTTTACCAACTTCAGTACGTACTTCGTTCAAAACTTGAGATATCTTAATTTCCTTAGTTTCGTCAACAGTCTTACCAGGTAATATTTCTAAATCTCCAGATTTAGCCATCTGGTCAATCTTAACAGTTTTATCATAAGCTGTTTCAATTATCTTATTAGTAATTTCTCTAACTTTAGGGCTAACATCTAAGTCACGTAATCCAAGAGAGAATCCTCTTCTTGTAATATATTGAGTTCCTAAAGCAGCAGCTTTTTGAATAGAGTCTATTGCAGCGTCTCTTCCATGAGCTTTATCTATTAATTTAACCATTTGTCCCTTTTCTAATCCAAGAGTATTTTCATCTGTAAGTTCCTTAGGTATTTTTATTGAATCATCCTTAGGAATAACTTGAGCGAAAACTTCAGTTCCTTCCATAGTTTTAGAATTGTTCTTGTTAACTACTCCTGAAGCAAATAATACTTGGTCAGCATCAGACTTAGTGAAATTATCTTTACCTAGAACATAGTTTCCAGTCAAAGAGTCAGTAATCAAACCAATCAAGTTAGAGTTATTCTTTGTAGACATTATGTTATGTTTGATATTCAATAATGTTTCAGCTTCAGACCTAGCTTCTTCTGTCTGAGGAGAGTGTATGTTAACTTCGTCTCCGTCGAAGTCAGCGTTATATGGGAATACAACTGCAGGGTGCAATCTAAATGTCTTGTAAGGAAGAACTCTAACACGGTGAGCCATCAAACTTTGTTTATGTAATGAAGGGTGTCTGTTAAACAATACAACGTCCCCGTCAACTAGATGTCTTTCAACTTTATATCCAGGAGCAAGTTCAGTGCAAATTTCTTCTTTCAATTCTTCAGTGATTCTCTTCTTCTTTCCATCAGGTCTTATAACATAATTAGCTCCAGGGTGTACATCTCCCTTTCTTACAAGGTTTCTCATATATTCTAAGTTTGTACTTGTAACTCCTTCAGCTACGGTAATTATTTTAGCAACTTCAAATGGAACTCCAACTTCATCTAATCCTAAATATGGGTCAGGCGAAACTACAGTTCTTGCAGAGAAGTTAACTCTCTTACCAGCTAGGTTCTTTCTAATTCTACCTTCTTTACCTTTGATTCTTTCAGTAATAGTCTTAAGAGGTTGTCCAGATCTATGACGAGCAGGTGGGATCTTTGAAATATTGTTATCAAAGAATGTTGTAACGTGATATTGTAATAAGTCCCAAAGGTCTTCAATAATAACTTCAGGTGCTCCAGCGTTAAGGTTTTCCCATAACCTTTGGTTTGCACGAATAATATCTGAGATCTTGTGAGTCAAGTCATCTTCAGATCTTTCTCCAGTATCTAGAGTAATTGAAGGTCTCATTGTTACGCTAGGAACAAGTAATTGAGAAAGAATTGCCCACTCAGGTCTGAAAGTTTTAGGATTTACTCCTATCTTCTTTATTTCTTCATCTTTAATCTTAACTAACACTTCTCTAATTTCGTTAGGGAATAATCTTTTCTTTCCAGTATAGAATGAAGTTGGTTTTTCTAATTTGATTTTTTCTAAATCTACATTACAGAATGGACATTTCTTTTTATCACGAGCTTTCTTAGCTCTTTCAACAGGAGTATATTTCTTTTGTTTATCTTCTTCTAAAGTTAATTTACCACATGAGTTACAGAAACTTCTCAAGAACAATTCAATCAAAGGAATATATTTGATATGAACTATAGGTCTTGCTAATTCAACGCTACCAGGGTGTCCAAGACACTCTTTCAATCTTCCACCACAAGTTCTACATCTAACTCCAGGGTCAACAGCTCCAAGGCGTAAGTCCATAAGACCTCCATCTACTGGGAATCCGTCGATATCATAAAGTTCTGGAGTAACAACTTTAGCTGTACTCAATTTCTTGATTTGTTCAGGATTAACGAGGCTAAATCTAAGTGATTTTACTTGTTTTTTAACTATTTCAGGGTTTGCCATTGTAAATTATTGTTCGTATTTGTTCTTTAGTTCAAATGAGGTTAATATATGTAATCCTAGTAGTTCTTCAACTAAAAGTTTGAATGCATATGCAACTTCAATTGGCTCAATGTCATTTCCTCCGCAAATTGGACAGTAAGTTTTATTTCTAATTCCATCTTTAACTCCGATGTTACCACAAGATGAACATATGTGGATAACAGTTTTATCAGAGTCATATCTTTCCTTTAATAATAATGAAGCTCCGTGTGCAACTAATGCTTGCTGTTCCATTTCTCCTAATCTTAATGCTCCGCCCCTAGCTCTTCCTTCTACTGGCTGACGAGTCAATAATGTAACTTTACCGCTTGCTCTTGCTTGCAATTTGTTCTTAACCATGTGAACAAGTTTCAAGTAGTACATGTTACCAACATAAATTCTAGCATCCATCTTTCTTCCTGTAACTCCATCATACATGTCTTCTTTTCCGTCAAATGCAAAGCCCATATGTTGAAGTTGCTTTTCTAAGTCTTCAACTTTAGCTCCAGTGAAAGGTGTTCCGTCGATAAATCTTCCTGTAACAGCTCCAACTTTTCCAGCTAGAACTTCAATCATATAACCAACAGTCATTCTTGAAGGTATACCATGAGGGTTGAAAATCAGATCTGGCTTAACTCCTTTAGATGTGAATGGAATATCCTTAGGGTCTGCAAGTAATCCAACTACTCCTTTCTGTCCGTGAGGTGTAGAGAATTTGTCTCCAGGTTCAGGTAATCTATGGTCTCTTATTCTAACTCTAGCAATCTTGTTCCCTTCAGAGTCAGTTGTAATAAATACAGAGTCAACAATTCCAGACTCTCCTTGTTTTATTGCTACGCTTCCTTCTTTCTTTGATTGTATACTCAAGTTACGTGCTTCAGACAAGAATTTAGGAGGAGTAGTTCTACCAATAATAACTTCAGATGCAGATAATTGAGCTTCAGGGTAAACTATTCCATCGTCCTCAAGTAATCTGTAAGAAGTCTCAGTTCTATATCCAGAAACATCCTTATCAGGAATAGTAATTTCATCTTTTAATCCACCAGCATAATTAAATTCAACAGACTCATATGGTTTGAAGTATGTGCTTCTACCCATTCCCCTTTCAACGCTTGCTCTGTTAAGGATTGTAGCGTCTTCTAAGTTATATCCTTCATAAGGCATAACTGCAACTACAATGTTTTGTCCAGCTGGATATAATTTCAATGTATCGAATACAAAACTCTTTACAAGAGGATTCTGTGGGTAGTGAAGAACTGATGAGTTAGTATCCATTCTTACAAGATAGTTAGCAGCATAAATTCCTAAACTCTGTCTTAATGTTTTACTTCCTCTTAACAATCTAGAAGCCTGGTCGTGATTTGCAAAAGGTACAAGAGAAGTTACAAGTCCGAAAATAGCAACAGGGTCAATTTCTAAGTGAGTGTGTTTATCCTTTACAGATTCAGGGGTCTGAGCAACGAAAGCGTCTTCTTCTTCGCTAGCATCAATATATTCTACAACTCCTTCTTTAATTAATTCTCTCCAGTTTAATGATCCTTGTTCTAATAATACTAAATGTTCATCCTTAAGCTTACTTGCGCCATGTTCGACAACAATCAATGGGCGTAATACTCTTCCAACTTCAGTTGAAAGAACAATTGTTTTAGCAGGGCTATCACTTGAAATGCTTAATTCAAGAGGGAAGTTTCCTTTTCTTCTTTCTCTTCTAACTGCAGAAACAAAAGCTTCAACGTCTTTTGCCATACCAATATATTTGCCGTTAAAGAATACATCTTTTCCAGCCTCTTCATTTAATCCAAGAGATTGTATTTGTTTAACTGTAGTCTTTTCATCAAAATCAATAGCGTTGGATATTCTAGCTAATATTGCTAAGTTCTTTCTTAATCCAATTTCAGTTCCTTCTGGTGTTTCAGTAGGACAGAATCTTCCATAGTGTGTAGGGTGTAGAGTTCTAGCTAAGAAGTTTTCTTGTTCATCTGGAAGCATAGAAGAAACTCTCTGAAGTGAAGATAACATGTCTAGATAGTTATTCTTACTCATGTTCTGAGTAACTCCAGATCTCTCTCCAATCCAAGCTCCTGTAGCAATAGCACTTTCAACTCTGTGAGTGAATAATGTTGATTTAGCAACAGTCTTTACAGAATAGAACTTCTTTCTCTTAGCAACTTTTTGAAGAGTGTACTGGATATCTTTAACAAGAATATTCATGTTTACTCTGAATAAATCAGCAAGCAAGTCACCAGATAACTTGATTCTCTTGTTAGCGTAATGGTCTTTATCTGTTCTTAATGAACCGTCTTGTTTAGCTTGTAAAAATTGTTTGATCATTTTACACAAGTTAATTGCTTTTTCCATTCTGTGTTCTTTAGTCAAACCAATGTGTGGCATAAAGTAAGAATCAACTCTCTGCTTAACCCTGTCTAAAATTTCTTTTTCAGTTCCTTGTATTCCTGAAAGTTCAGCAATCATCATAAATGCATCTTTAGCTTGTTGTACCTTAGCATATTCATACAAGTTAACGATAACTGAATCATCTTGTCTTCCAATATACTTAGCAATTTCAGCTTCAGTTAATATTCCTAAAGCTTTTATCATAACTAAAGCAGGGATATTCTTTAATCTGGAGAAAGTAACTTCCAATATTCCTTCATTAGTTTCAGAGATAGTTGTAGGGATTCTGTAAGGTCCTCTTTGAGAAAACATACGTAATGTTAATCCACGTCTTCCTTCTTCGATAAATGGTTGGTTAGGAGCTAAATCTTCAGCCATAACGATTACTCTTTCATTACCATTAACGATAAAGTAACCCCCAGGGTCCAGAGGGTCCATTAATGACTCTCGTAGCTCGTCTTTAGACATATCATGTGTATTACATGTATCGCTCTTTACAATTACAGGGATTCTTCCAATTTCTACTTCTGCAGAATCAGAATTATCTCCAAAATTAACTGTGATTTCTACATAAATAGGAGCAGAATATGTTATTCTTCTTAATCTAGCTTCAGTCGGAGTAATTAATGAAATACTTCCATCTGATTCTGTAACGTTAGGTTTTCCAATTCTAACTTTACCGAACTTGATTTTAACTTCTTCTTGAGGGATAGTATCATTTAATTCGTATACGATTTGTTGCATTCTTCTAGAAATAAAGTCGTTAAAGCTTCTAACGCTTGATTCTACCAATGAGTGTTGTTGTAAATATTTTTTGATGAGTATGTGTTTATCAGCGCTCATGCAACCACCCTAAAATAAACATTTACCTTGTCTCTAAACTTTCTTTCAATTTGAATAATGTCTCCAGCAGCACAGTCTTGAGGTAATGCAGGATCATCAGCCTTAATTCTTGGTAATTGTGAAACAGATATGTTATACTTCTCTAGAACTTTCTTAACCTCGTCGGTTTTTAGCTTTGAATGTTTTGGTTGAAGGGCGTGCATTTTTAGTCGCAAAAATCATAAGGCATTTTATGACTTTGAAGTTAGAATGAATTGCAAAAAGTGGTTTTTAAATCTTCCGATTTACTATCGGATAGAACAATAATTTCAAACTCTCTTGTTCGACCCTCCTCAACTCGCTCGGAGACTCACTTCGGAGTTTGAAATGGCCCCGATGGGATTTGAACCCACGACACCCGCGTTAAGAGCGCGGTGCTCTGACCAGGCTGAGCTACGAGGCCTTTGTAAATATTAAACTCGAAAAATGGTATTTAACTGTTGTGTTTAATTAATAAATAGCTTTTTAAACAAACATTTTGCAAAATTATAATGGACTTAGTAATTCCAGGAAATGAAGTGTTAAGAATAATTGCAAGAGATACTTTGAGGAAAAATTTTCCACTCTATGATAAATCTCATGCTGTAAGAGTTAATGATATGGATCGTTTTAAGGCTTGGTTAGGATATAGGACTGTAGATGGAAAAGCAACAGATACAATGAATACAACCCATTTCGATTTAAATTTTTATTGGCCTAATGTTTGTTATCTAACCTATATAGAAGTTGAAAAATCTCAAAGGGGAAAGGGCCTAGGAGATAAATTATATGATTCAGTAGAACAAATTGCAAAGAGACTTGGTTGCACTCGTTTATGCCAAATACCTTCAGGTGTAATTGTAGTTAACGGAAATTTTGTAGAAACAAGAGAAGATTATCTAGTTAGAAAAAGAGGATATAAAAAAGTAGAACATGGGCAAGTTGAAAAGATCTTATGATAAAAATACCAAGTAGCGAAGAAGTAGAAGAAATAACTCGTCAAAGTTTATCTTTAGAATTTCCTCTTTATCATCCAGATCACAGTGTGTTTGTAAAAAGAAGTCAAGAAAAAAGTAGAGAATTATGTATTAATTATGATTCTAGAAGATCAGATTATTCTAACAGGAGTTGGAGGACTCATTTAGATCTTACGGTATCAAATGATATTTTTTATTTAGTAAGTATTGCAATTAATGAGGAATTTAGAGGACAAGGTAATGGTTGGGGACTTTACCAAGCAGCTTTTTCAGTTGCAAGAGAAATGGGTTTTCAATTTGTAAGGCAAACTCCCTCGGGAGGCCCAATTATAAATGGCGTAAGAACTTGCTCAAGAAAAGAATATTTGTTAAAAAAAGGGTGTGTTCCAGCCCCAGGAATTCAAGTGGATTGGATTATTAATTAATTACTTAATTTTCTCAGCCATCTTTACAATATCATTCTCGCTTAAAGCTCCAACTTTCATATCTACTGCTTGTCCGTTCTTGAATGCAATAGTTGTAGGAATACTCATTACTCCATATTCCATTGCAATGTCCTGAGCTCCATCAACATTCAATTTTGCAAATTTAACACTAGTAACTTTTCCAGATGCTTTTTCAAAATTAGGTGCCATTATTTTACAAGGGCCGCACCAATCAGCGTAAAAGTCTACAATTACAGAGCCTTTAGCAATAGTGCTACTAAAATTCTTTGAATCTAAAGTTTGAATATTTCCTGCCATAATAACTCTGATAATTATTGATTAATAAATATTGTTGTTCATTAAAGAGTAATAAGGAAAATTAATCACTTTCCAACTTAGTCAATTTGTGTCTCGCATTATGGCTTCCGATAATTCTTTTAACCTCTTCGATAAAGCCATCAGATACTGCTAATGTTTTAGGATCAGATCTTCTAATTCCTTCAGTATAATCCACTCCTCTTGAAGCAAAACTCCTTCTAGATCCGTGATAAACTTTGTCTGCTTCAACTTTATCTCTAAACTCAATTCTATAATTCATAGAGCTATCTAAAATTATCCCTTTTTAAATATTTCAGTAATACGTAGATTTAAAAACGTTTTATTCAAAATCAAAGCATGTCAATCAAGAAGGGAGATTTAGTTGCTCTTAATTATGAAGGTCGCTTTGAAGATGGCGAAGTCTTCGATTCTTCATCTCATGGAGGTCATGAACATCCTCTAGAATTTGTAGCTGGAGAAGGTCATGTTGTACCAGGTTTTGACAAAGCAGTTATAGGAATGTCTAAAGGAGAAGAAAAAGAATTCACAATTTCACCAAATGAAGCATACGGAGAACGTAATTCAGATTTAGAACAAAAAGTTCCAAGAAGCCAATTACCAAAAGAACAAGAACCAGAAGTTGGAATGGTTATCGTTGCGTCTACCCCAGAAGGAGAACAATTCCCGGTACAAATTACTGCAGTAGATGCAGAAACAGTAACGATAGATTTGAATCACCCTCTAGCTGGAAAAACTTTAGTTTTCAAAATCAAAATATTAGATGTTAACCACGAAAAAGGAAAATATTCTCATAAACATTAACTAAGTTTTACTGCAGTTCCATAAGCTAGCATTTCAGAAGCACCGGCCATTACAGTAGAGGTTGTAAATCTAACATTAACTACTGCATCTGCACCAATTTTCAATGCGTTATTTATCATTCTATTATAAGCTTCATCACGAGACTGAGAAATTAGTTCAGTATAAGTTTTAATTTCTCCGCCGATAATATTCTTGAATGCAGCACCAATATCGTGACCTATATTTCTAGATCTTACAGTATTTCCCCTAACTATTCCAAGTATTTTTTTTATTTTCTTTCCTGGAACATTTTCAGATGTTGTTACAATTATTTCAGCCATATTATACAAAAACGCTTCTTCTTTTTATTTCTTTCGTATCTCTTCAATTTTATCTTCTTTGTTTGTATTAATTATCATATAAAGACCTACACAAACTAAAATTAATCCTAAGGGTATAGAAATAAATGGGGCACCTAAATCTGAGTATGTAATTAAGGTGGAAAATCCTAATATCGCGATAACAATTCCAGATAAAACTCCACTAAAAGACATGAAAAGGAAAAATCAAATTAATTAATAAATTGTTCTATTTCTTCAGCATAGGTGTTTCCATTAGAGTCAACGCAAACTCTTGGATAAACTTGTATTACGGAGTATCCTGCAGCAACACAATCTTCAAAATTTTCAATTTCATTGTCTATTTTATTATCTATATATTTTCCAACCTCATAACAAGCAAAAGCTCCAGCTGAATAAACCACCATCATTATCGCTACTAGTGCAACCATTTTTATCATGTTCAAAAAGAATTATTTTAGTATTTAAATCGATAGAAGACTTCAAGGTTAATTGAAGTAAAAGTATATTAACTCAAAAAATAAAAAACATTTATGGACCCAGTAGTACATTTTGAGATGCCTGCAGAAGATAGGAAAAGAGTAAAAGAATTTTATGAAAGAACATTTGGTTGGTCTATGAATCAGTTAGGTCATGAAATGGGAGATTATCTTTTAGCAAATACTACAAAAACCGATGAAAAAGGAATGGCAAAAAATCCTGGAGCAATCAATGGAGGATTTTTCCAAAAAAGTGAAGACTATGGTTCAATTCCACACATAGTGATTTCAGTAAAGCATTTAGAAAATAGTATTGAATTAGTAAAAAATCATGGTGGAAAAATAGAAGGAGATATACAAGATATTCCAGGTATAGGAAGATTTGTAATGTTTAAAGATACTGAAGGAAATAGGGTTGGGATGATGCAACCCTTAGAGATGTAATAGATTATTATTTTATTTAAACCATTCAATCTTTTCTTTCCTCGAGAGACTTTTAACAAAATATTCATTTTTAGAAGCTAAAGATTTATTTTCGCAATCCTTTGTTGCAATCAATTTAGAAAATCCTTTTGCTCTAACATACTTAC
>CAYRCZ010000009.1:17460-24502 GCA_964423055.1 Candidatus Woesearchaeota archaeon | reverse complement strand
CCAGACTAAAACATGTTCATTGACGTACACTGCCACTTAGATAAATTAATAGAAGAAGGAATAACTGCAGAAAAAGCAATAAAAAATGCTAAAGCAAAAAAAGTAGATAAAATGGTTGTAAATGGGACAGACCACTCCCAAAACCAAATAATTTTAGAATTAGCAAATAAACACAAAGAAGTTTTACCAGCCTTAGGAATATACCCAATAGATGCATTAAAACTATCAGAAAAAGAAATAGATGAAGAAATAGAATTCATAAAAGAAAATAAAAAACTAATTTTTGCAATAGGAGAAGTAGGGCTTGACTTAAAAGAAGAAGATTTGCATAAGACACTAGACAAACAAAAGAAGATACTTACAAAATTTGTAGAATTGTCTATAGAATTAAAAAAACCTGTAATAATACACTCAAGAAAAGCAGAATTGCATACGATAGAATTATTAGAAAACCTAAAAGCAAAAAAAGTAATTATGCATTGTTTCTCTGGAAAAATGTCCCTAGTAGATAGAATTGCAAAAAATGGTTGGTTACTAAGCATCCCAGCAAATTCGCATTATTCACAGCAGTTTCAAGATGTAATAAAAAGAGTACCAATTCAAAACTTATTATGTGAAACAGACACACCTTATTTACACCCTTTAAAAGAATGGCCAAATGAACCTGCAAATGTAATCTATAGCTATAAAAAAATAGCTGAAATAAAAGGAATTAAGTTACAAGAAGCAGAAAAACAAATAGAAGATAATTTCAATAAACTCTTCAAATAAGATTTATTAACTCAATATTCTAAAAACTATTATGTTAATAGAGATAGTAGGTTGGGTTGGAGCAATTCTCCTTTTACTAGCTTATTTCCTTCTTATCCATAAGAATCTCACAAGCAGATCAAAATTATACCAATGGATGAATATAATAGGATCTTTGATGCTTGGAATAAACACATTACTCATTAAAGCATATCCATCATTTCTTACAAATATAATTTGGTTCTTCATAGGATTATATGGTATATTTCACATAGTCAGACATAATAAGTCAAAGAAACTAAAGAATAGATGAATAAGAAGAATAAAATAATAAATTTTATAGGACTATTACTTTTAATTTGGGGGTTTGCCGCAGTTATAGACAATATCCTAAAGGCAAATACTGGAATAGCTCCAGTTTTATGGATGAGTTATATTTGTTTAATAATTTTAGGAATAGGGATTCTAAGAAAAAACTCAAGTTTAATTGCTAGCCAAGTAGCAATAATATTTATCCCTTATATCTTCTGGAATTTAGATTTCTTCTACCAACTCATAACAAAAGAAAGCCTATTTGGAATAACAGACTATTTCTTCAAACCAGGAGAATTAAGAGGTAAAATAATAGCCCTCCAACACATATTCAATTTACCATTAAGCATTTATGCAATGAGTTTAATTGGTTTGAATAAATCAAAGTTTTACATAATCAGTTTTATACAAGTAACATTAGTATTCATAATATCTAGATTAGTTACTAATTACGACCAAAATGTAAACTGCGTGTTTAGAAATTGCGCTAACTTCAGTTTCGGCCTACCCTATACTGCAGAATGGTTTATTGCCCAATTTTTAATGATCTCCTTAACAAGTTGGATACTTGTTAAAATATTCAAAAAATAAAAAAAATAAAAAACTTATTTAGATTAATGCAAACTGGCAGTTTGTAACAGCGTAATCCTTTCCATCTAAAACTGCATCAATAACAGAGTTAAATGTAGAAGCAGGACATGCTCCACTAACCAATCCGTAACCAGCTTTGTCATTACCTATGAAGAAACCTGGTGTTCCTTGGATTCCAATGCTAGCTCCATAGTTCATATTATCAGAAACTACGTCCGCAAAGTCTCCATTGTCCAAACATGATGCAAAGTCATTAGCGTTTAAGCCAATTTGTTTAGCATATTCTTTGAACGCAGCTACTCCTCCTGCAACTCCACTTTCAAAAAGTAAGTCATGCATTTGATAGTAAGCTTCGTCTCCTCCTTGATCTCGAGCGCAGTGAGCAGCTTCAGCAGCTTTCTGAGCTTGAGGATGGAATGGTAATGGATAATCCATAGTTACCATTTTCAAATCGCCAGCGTTTATTCTAGCGTCAAGAGCAGGACCTGTTTGAGTGAAGTGTCTTTGACAGAAAGGACATTCATAGTCTGTAAATTCAATCAATGTAACTTCAGCCTTAGCATCTCCCTTTATAGGAGATCCATCAGTTTCAACTTGTATTTTTTCAGTTGGAACTGTTGGAAGTTGCTGTCCAGGTTGTTGGATCACATTTCCAGTAGTACTCTTACCAGGTAAAACATAAAAGATAACTCCTAAAATAACAACTCCAAGTAATATGAATGTTGAATACTTCCAAAGAGTATCTTTTCTTATAGTAATTGTTTCACTTTTTTGTTCCATATTATAACCCCCTTTCAGTTTCTCACTATTCATAAATCAAAATAAATTTCACATTTAATAAAGGTTTTGTTAGGTTCAACTATTCTTCAAAGAGATTCATTAGAAGGAAATAGAGCTACGATTTCATCTTTAGCCTTTTCTATAACTGCAACAACATTCTTACCCTTTAATTGCTTGGAAGTAAAAACACCCATTTCCCCTAAAAAAGATTCAACATTCTTCCCACTTAAATTATGTCTAAGCTTGGGAGGAAGAACCTTTGTTTGATCAACAGCTACAAAGGTTAAATCTAAAGCATCCTCTTCATTGACAAAATATTGTTGAACTCTCGCTACTGAAAGCCTAGCGCTAAAATAACCTTCGCGTTCAAAACTAGAAGCATCTAACCTTTGAGACCCACTATAAGCTAAACTACGATTTACCATAGAAATGAGGCTAAAACTACCTATTTAACCCTTATGGAACAGGTGTTTTTACCTATTTTTGAGGCAATTTTAAGATTAGCATACCCCAAAAAAAAGAAAGCAATTAATGAAATTTCAGTTCCATGAAACGGTAGAGCCACTAAAAAGCCTGCAAATCCAAAAATAGAAGCCAATCCTAAACCGCAGGCAGCACAACCAGGGGCAATAAATCCAAAAAATATGCCTAAAGAACCCATAAATGAAGATTTTCCGCTAAGAGATTTAACTTGTTTAGTTTTATATGAAGCCAATGATAAGTAAGAACCGAATAAAAGTGAAATGAAAAACATACTATATGCTGAAAAATTATCTATGGTAGAAGGAAATCCTATAAAGTAATCAAATATTAAATTTAAAGAAAAACCGTAATTTGTAAATATAGATCTAAAGTCTGCAAAATCCGTTATAACTACGCTTATCAAATAAAAAACAAAAGCAGAAAATAACATCAACAGGATATAGGAAGGTTTAGAAAAAACCTCCTTAAACCCTTTAATTGAACTCATTCTATTTTTACCCTCTTAAACCCTGTAAATATGAAAAACAAAGCGATTAAAGAATATGCAATCAACACAAAAAAACTATGAAAAATAATAATTCCAAGTAAACTATCTGTAACTGTATAATTAGCCCCTGAATCAATTTCTATTTTTAAAAAATAACTAGCAACCAAAAATAAAGCGATTAATAACCCTATATAAAATCTAAATTTATTAGCCAATTTCATGACAACAAAAATGAAAAAGAGTTTTTATTCCTATCTAATTACCAGCCGTAAGAGTAATATCTTCCGCCGGAATATCCATAACCAGCATATCTGTAACGATCACGTCTGTATCTATCTTCAAGTTCAAGTTCTTTTAACTTAATTTGATTATCCAATTCTTTTAGCTTAAGTTGATAATCATATTTCTTACTATTATCATAAGTCCCAAATGCTTTATTTATGGCAGCATCTTTATCGTATTCATCATAAGATGCATGATCTGGATAATAAGGCCTATTAGAATATGAATTCGCGCATCTCTTTCCACCATAACTCCAATCATAAAATCCGCAGTAAGTATAACCACGAGCACTTGTTGAACGATGAGTATTATCTGAGTTTATCCTGAATCCAGAATCATCTTCAGAATATGAGAAACCATCTCTATCTGTATAAGTATAAGTGTTGTAAGGGTGAGCAGCGCTAGAAAATCCCGCAAATGCAACTAAAAAGATAGCAGAAAAAACAAACAAAGCAATTTTTGAATAATTATTCATATTTTATATAGTTCGTTTAATCTATATAAATCTTTTGATTATAATTAAGCTACTATTACAAGATCATTTCTTTGAGCATGCTTAATTTCATCTCTTATTTCAGAAACTCTATAAGTAAGATCTTTTGCTAAATGCAAGAAATCTCTTGGATGCATTATTCCATATTCGGCTGCAACCCTCAATCTAGCCATAGCTTTTGATGCAAAAAAATCTAAATCTGTGTTAGCAGCATCATAATTTCCAGCATCAATATAACTTCCAACTTTTAAGTTAAAGAGATCCATACCAAAACCCATTTCTTCAGCGAAATCAAACCTTTCAGAATATGGACGCATACGTAATGTAGGTACATTTCCTAAGCCAGACAAAGTCATTTTATTCATAAAAAGCTTCCAAAAACACCATATTTAAACCTTTGTAATAGTATAACCAATTAGTAGTTAAAAACAAAACTTTAATACCGTACTGAACTAATCATAGAAATGAAAGAAATAGATTTCAAAAAGAAGCTAACCAAAGAACAATATAGCGTTTTAAGAGAAAAAGCTACTGAAAGACCATTTACAGGTAAATTTTATAATCATAAAGAAAAAGGCATGTATACTTGCGCTGCCTGTGGAAACAAACTATTTGAGTCAAACGTAAAATTTGATTCCGGAACAGGTTGGCCATCTTTCTACGATGCCATAGAAGGATCAGTAAAATTCATAGAAGATAATTCCTTAGGGATGAGTAGAACCGAAGTAATATGTTCAAAATGTAAAAGCCACTTAGGACACATATTTGATGATGGTCCAAAGAACAAAACAGGTAAAAGATTCTGTATAAACTCCTGTTCATTAGAATTTAAGAAAAAATAAAGCTATATGTTTAAATATCCTTGAATCAATCATATAGTATGTCCGATATAATAAACTCATTAAACTGGAGATATGCTACTAAAGCTTATGACCATTCTAAGAAAGTATCTGAAAAAGATGTTGATGAATTATTAGAAGCAATGCGTTTATCACCTTCATCCTTTGGTTTACAGCCATGGAAATTTCTTTTAATAGAAAATAAAGAATTGAGACAGAAAATAAAAGAAAAAGCATGGAATCAACCTCAAGTGACAGATGCATCCCATTTAATTGTAATTTGTGCAAAAACAGATGTTTCTGAAGAATACATAAAAGAATTCATAAAAGATACTGCAAATATAAGAGGAATACCGATAGAATCTCTAAAGGGATATGAAGAAATGATGATTGGTTTTAGAAAGGGAAAAACAAAAGAAGAGATTGCAGAATGGTCAAAGAGACAAGCATACATACCATTAGGGATATTACTACAATCAGCTTCAATGAAAAAGATAGATGCTACACCAATGGAAGGATTTTCACCACAAGGAGTAGATGAAGTATTAAACCTTAAAGAAAAAGGATTTACCTCAGTAGTTCTTTGTGCTCTAGGCCATCGTTCAGATTCTGACTCAACAGCCCAATATAAAAAAGTAAGACATTCAGTTGAAAAAATAATAGAAAGAAAGTAAATTTTAGAAAATAAATTAATAGGATTTATATATATTACAAAATATGAATGAAATATGAATAAAAGAGGGTTATTTGCAGCATTTTTTGTAATTTTGTTTTTAATAGCAATTGGTTATGCTGGATATTACTTATATCAAAATATTCCAAGACATACCGTTAACCTTGTAAGTACAAATTCAGAGCAAATAACCACTACAAACACTTTACCAAGCAAACAATTCTATGAAAATATGAGGTACCCTAATAATATAATAAATTATCATATATCTGAAACTTGCCCGGAAATTAAATCTTCAAGAATGCAAGAAGCTTTTGATATCTTAGAAAACTTAACAGTTTTGGACTTTAGCCCAGTAAGCGAGTCTAATGCTATCCTAAAAATATTATGCTCTGATATATCTCCAGAAGCTGAAGAAAAAGACCACTTTGTAGCTGGAGAAGGTGGACCATCAAGAGTAATAAATTCAACATTATATTCAGTAATATTAGAAGGAAAAGTAGCACTTTATAGAGAAGGTAACTGTAAAAATGCAAACGTAGCCCTTCACGAACTTTTACATGCTCTAGGATTTGACCATAATAATGATGAAAAAAGTATTCTTTATCCAATCTTAATTTGTGATCAAAAAATAGATCAGGAAATCATAGATAGCATAAATGAAATATATGGTGTAGGGTCGGCTCCAGATCTTGTCTTTGCAGAATTAACTGCAAGTAAAAGCGGAAGATACGTTAATTTCCACATGGAAGTATTAAACAGAGGGTTAATACCTGCAGAAGGAGTTTTTGTAGGGCTTTATGCAGACGATGAATTTGTGGAAGAATTCCAATTAGACCTAGTATCTGTTGGAGGAAAAAAGATAATTGACGTAGAAAACTTAAAAGTCCCACTAAATGCTAAAAGCTTAGAGTTTGTAATAGACTATCAAAATCAGATAACTGAATTATTTGAAGAAAACAATATTGTTAAGTTAAGCACTGCCTAATTATCTATTTCTTCTTCCAAATGGAAAGACCATTTCTATAGATAACCCATTCCTTTTGAAGTCATCTGTATCTGTCCAAACATTCATACTAAAATCAAAAAGTTCTGTGGAAATTCCAGTATATCCAAGGTTAATTCTTTCCCCATTATAATCTATTTGGGCATGTGACCCAAAAACATCCCTTACAGCTTCATTTGCCTTCGCACGTACTCCATCTGAAACATCTCTAACAGGTTTGAAAATATCTAAACTCCACAAGTATCTTCCCAATGCCGAAGTAACTTTACTCCTTTCATATCTAGCTCTTTCAGGATCATCTTCAGCCAAATCAAAGAGCCCATTTCTACTAAAATAATTTTCTCCA
>CAYRCZ010000009.1:11524-17360 GCA_964423055.1 Candidatus Woesearchaeota archaeon | reverse complement strand
GAACATGCCCCTAAAGACATTAATGCGACCAAAGGAATATATTTTTTTGAAATCATAAAATCTCCAAAGAGTTAAGAATTGTTAGGTTATGGGCCTTACATAAAAGAGAATAATTGATCCTTTTTAAACCTTTTTTGCAACCAAAATCAAGTCAATTTATCCCAGAAAAGAGTTCACTTCTAGTACTTCGAATCCTAAAAATCTCTCTTTTCTCTCTAGCTATGAGAACTTCGAATCCTAAGATTCAAATGCGGGAACTAGGATTCGAACCTAGGAAAGCACTAAGCTATCACGGCCTTAACGTGACCCATTTGACCACTCTGGCATCCCCGCACATTTCACAGAAATATCTATGCCTTTTAAGACTTACTAAACATAAACACTTTTATAACCGTAGCTCTAAAGAAACAGACATGATGAAAGGCGGTGATCAATCCAGGCTCCAAAATATGCAATCTAATATTGTAAAGACTTGGAAACCAAAAGAAACAGTAATACTTCCTGATGACTTTGAAGAATTAACTACGCAAAGCGCATTAAGAAACTCAAGTAGTTTGAGCTTCCTAAAAGAAGAAAGTAAAGCTGAAAACATATTCTCTGGTGCAAATTGGGACTTAAATGACTCAAAAGGTAAAATAACCCCATTAAAGTTTTCAAATGGTAAAACCCAAGAGGACGTAGTAAGTGAAATTCTTAACTTGATCAAAGAAGGAAACAGAATAATCTTCCTTCATGGAGCATGTGGCACCGGAAAATCAGCAATAGCACTTAATGTAGCAAGAAAACTAGGAAAATCTTCAATTATAGTTCCAGTTAAAGCATTACAAAGACAATATGAAGATGATTATGCAGAAAATAAGTTTCTTTACAAATCAAACGGCCAGAAAATGAAGATAGCTGTAATGACTGGAAGAGAAAACCATGATTCAATGATAAACGCAGGAATTTCATGTGCAGACCCAGATTTACCAGAAAACATAAAAATAACTGAAAAAAACTATTATAAAATTGCAGACTATTTCAAAAATAACCCTTTTGTGTCTGGCCAAGACGTACCGGATTACAAAAACATAAAGAGGTTATCAATAGCACCTGCAAATCCTTACTGGAGTCCAATAGTTCCTTCGACATATGATTTAGCCCAATTAAAAGATGCTAAAAAAATAAAATATGAAGGGTGTGATGGCCGTGAATACACATTTTACCATAGAAAATCAGGCTGTTCATATTATGACCAATATTTAGCTTACAAAAATGCAGATGTAATTATTTTTAACGGAGCAAAATACAAAGCAGAGTTAGCCTTAGGAAGAAAACCTGCAACTGAAATAGAAATTATAGATGAGTCTGATGAATTTCTTGATAGCTTATTCCAACAAGAAGATCTAAACCTTACAAGATTAGCAAATAGCCTAACAACTCTAGCTCCTGACTCCATGAACGCCAGAGAAACAATTAAAGAAATATTGTCAATAATAAGTTCTGAAGAACAAAACAAAAGAGCCTTAGGAATAGATGAAAATGAAGTGTATAGTTTAGATGGTACAAAGATAAAGAAAATATTCAAACTTCTAAACAATGACAAAGATTTAGAATCTGAAATTTTAGTAGATGAAAATAACTATTCAAATAAAGCTCTCGAAATAGCAAGAAGTTTAGAAGAAATAAATGAAGAGATATACCTTACTTATAGAAAAGAAGAAGAAAGCTTGTATGTAAAACTAGTAAGTACAAATTTATCTCAAAAAATCTCTGAATTACTAGATAAAAGTAAGGTCCTTCTTTTCATGTCAGGAACTCTTCATTCACAAAGCGTTATAAAAAACATTTTTGGAATGTCAAATTTCAAAATAGTACAAGCAGAAACCCTCCAACAAGGAGCTATTGAAATAGAAATGACTGGTAAGGAAAAAGACTGTAAATATTCTAACTTCAAAGCTGGAGAGAATACAAGAAAAGAATATCTTGAAGCATTAAACTTAGCAGTACAAAAAGCAAAGAGACCAACCTTAATTCATGTAAATGCGTTTCAAGATCTTCCTAATGATGAAGAAAAAGCAAAGTATAATCTAACTCAATTAACTTCGCAAGAATCATTAATAGAATTGCAAAGAGAAGATAAAACTGGTAGAGCAATTGCAGTCTTCAAACAAGGGCTAAATGATAAACTATTCACGACAAAATGTTCTAGAGGAATAGACTTTCCTGGGTCAATGTGTAATTCAGTAGTTTTCACAAAATATCCTAACCCTAATATTTCAGATACTTTCTGGAAAATACTCCAAAAAACACACCCAGATCATTTTTGGGATTTCTATAGAGATAAAGCATATAGAGAGTTCTTACAAAGAATTTACAGAGCGGTTAGATCCAAAAATGATCATGTTTACATCCTGTCTCCAGACATAAGAGTCTTACAATCAGTAAGGAAATTACAAAATGAATCAATTAACTCAAATTAAATTAGAAATAGAAAATATCGCTACTAAAGACCGAGCGATAGCCTCTCAAATGTACTTTAAAACAGGCCCGGGAGAATACGGACAAGGAGATATTTTTATTGGACTAACAGTACCTCAAACAAGAGAGTTAGCAAAAAAATACAAAGGTTTAGAGCTGATTGAAATCAAAAACCTCATTACAAGTAAAATTCATGAACATAGACTTTTAGCACTATTTATTTTGGTAGACAAATTCAAAAAATCAAATGAAAAAATCAAACAAGAGTTATGCGATTTTTATTTGAATCACACAAAACACATAAACAATTGGGATTTAGTAGATCAATCAGCACACCTTATACTAGGAGAAAATCTAATGAATAAAGAAAGATCCATTCTAGAAAAACTAGCAAAATCAGAAGACTTGTGGGAGAGAAGAATTGCAATTATCGCGACACTTCAATTCATAAGAAAAAATCAGTTTCAAGAAACAATAAAAATAGCAGAAATACTCCTAAAAGACAAACACGACCTTATACATAAAGCAGTAGGCTGGATGCTTAGAGAATTAGGAAAAAAAGACAAAAACAAACTAAAAGAATTCTTAGATAAACATCATAAAGTCATGCCTAGAACAATGTTAAGATATTCAATAGAACATTTTTCAAAAGAAGAAAAAGAACACTATATGTCAAAATAGATAAAAATTAAATTGGCCTTAATGTAGGTCCATCCTTGGCCAAGTCCTCTATAACATAACCTTTTTCTTTTATCTTGTCCCTTATTTTATCAGCTTCTTCAAACATCTTGTTCTTCCTAGCCTTCTGTCTTTCCTCAAGTAAATCAAGAACTGCCTTAGGAATAACTACCTTCTTCTCTTTCATATCTCTAATTCCTAATCCAAGAACATCATCAAAACTTTCAAGCAAAGCAAGTCTGGTTTTAGACTCCATATTCCCTTCTTCCATAACACTCCAAAATACCTCTAGTGCTTTAGGGATATTCAAATCGTCATTAATGGCACTAATAAAATCCTTTTTGAAATCTTCAACATCTGTGTTCCCTGGATTTTTCTCTTTACGCAACCTAATTATCTTTCTCTCTATTTTTTCACACGCATTTTTAGAAGCAGTCAAAGATTCAAATGAAAACTCAAGAGGTTTATGATAGTGAGTCTGTAAACACAAATACCTGTAATTGATAGGAGAGTATCCTTGTTTTTTCAAATCAGCTAAAGTGTAGATATTACCAAGAGATTTAGACATTTTTCCTTCTTTCAAATTAAGTAATCCTCCATGCAACCAGTAATTGACAAAATTTTTCCCTGTTGAAGCCTCTGATTGAGCGATTTCATTAGTGTGGTGTGGAAATATCAAATCCATTCCCCCTGTATGAATATCAAAATTATCTCCTAATTCAGACATAGACATTGCAGAACATTCTATGTGCCAACCAGGTCTTCCCTTTCCAAGTGGAGTATCCCAAAATACATCCCCGTCATCATTTGAATAAAATTTCCATAATGCAAAATCTTGTGCATTATCCTTATCATATTCATCTTTTTTCACTCTTTCCTTAGTCTTAGTAATTTTATGCAATCCTGCTATCTCCCCATAATGCTTAAACTTAGATATTGAAAAATAAACCCCATCTTCTGTAGTATATGCATAACCTTTCTTCAAAAGCTTCTGAATTATTTTGACCATTTCATCAATATTTTCAGTAGCTCTCAAAAACTTTGTAGGTTTGATTATATTCAAGCTTTCCAAATCCTCAAGGTATATGTCTTCATACTTTGTAGCTAATTTCTTTAATGACAGCCCTTCTTTTTGAGAAGCTTTTATCATTTTATCATCAACATCTGTAAAATTAACAACATGTTTCACATCATATTTATTGTAGGCTAAAGATCTTTTAAGAAAATCAGCTAAAAGCGCAGTTCTAAAATTACCAATATGCTGATACCAGTAAACTGTAGGTCCACATGAATACATACCAACCTTTCCTTTTTTAATAGGAACAAATTCCTCTTTCTTGCGAGTTAAAGTATTATAAAATTCCATAATTAATCATCATAAATGAAGATTATAAACTTTTCAATAAAGCATTAACATCACTAACCGATTTACATTTCATCAAGTTAACACGAGCAACTGAAGCTCCATCAAAACCCTTGAAGAAATTGCTTCCGATATATTTGATTCTAGACATCTCAAAAACATCGTGTTTCTGAGCAAGTTGAACATATTCAGAAAAACCAGATAACCGATCCTTCTTAGTTATCTCTTTTTCTTTTCCAGTCTTAAGATAACGTAAAATTTCTCTAAAAATAAAGGGGTTCCCTATTGCTCCAGTTGCAACCATTGCACCATCACAAATGTCAAGCATTTTAGAAGCACTTTCCCCATTCAAAACACCCCCATTTCCAACCACAGGAATTCCTATTTCTTTCTTAACTTTTGAAATCCAATCCCAGTCAGGTTTATCACTATTCTTCTGTTCAGAAGTCCTTGCGTGAATTGTAAGTAAATCTGCCCCAGCTTTTTCAACTGCCTTAGAAACCTCTAGAACATTATTGTTTTTAAAACCAAGACGAATCTTAGCGGTAACAATGTGCCCGGCATCTTTAAGGACCTTAATCATATCTCCAATTTTATCCGGAGTCCTAAGTAAGTAGCTTCCAGCTTCATTTCCAACAATACGCGAAGATGGACACCCACAATTAATATCAATCAAATCATAATCATCTAAAACTTTCAACTTTGACAATTTTACAAATTCTGCTAAATTATTCCCCGTAATCTGTAATCCAACAGGCCTATCTTTCTTTCCAGCAATTTTCATTAAATTTTGAGTTCTAGAATTTTCATGTAAAATAGCATCCACGTAAATCATTTCTGTATATGCCATTGCAGCACCTTCAGAACGACAAAGCAACCTATAAGCACAATCTGTAACTTCGACCATGGGAGCTAAAAATAATCTATTTTTTAGCTTAATATCTCCAATTTTCAAAACCATATTAAAATGCAGACACAAATCCTTAAATACATAACCCTTATGAAAATGATATGGAAAAAGATATTGATAGAATACCAAAGAATCAAGAAACAGACATCGTAATTAGAATTGATGACTTTGGAGGAAAAGCAGGTCTTACAATAAGAGAATTTGTTCGTTCAGAAAGGTACACTGGTTTTACAAAGGCTGGAACAAGAATAAGCGCAGAACAATTTGCAAATTTCAAGAAAGCAATCAATTCAATAGATGAAGCCGATTTCACCGTATCAGAAGCTGCAGTAGAAGAAGCAAAGAAATACCAAGAATCAAAATCAGAAAAGTCAAAACCGGTAAAGAAAGCAAAACAAGAGAATTATGAAGAATTAGAAATGTAA
>CAYRCZ010000009.1:7138-11424 GCA_964423055.1 Candidatus Woesearchaeota archaeon | reverse complement strand
CCATCAAATAAAATAAAACCGCTTATTCTTTTTGAATTTGTAACAATTCCTTCAAAACAAGTAAATTCATAATCTGCACACATATTTCCATCACAAACTGCTTTTGTATATGTCCCTGAAAAAGGCAAATCAAACATAATATAGTAACCAGCTACAAAGAAAGAACAAGTAAATATCAAAACTAAGAAACTCAAAATAACCAATTTCCTCATAATTTAAATCTCCCGTTAACGTTTAAAAACAAGGTTAAGCTCGAAAATATATGATAAGGCAACCAATAATCACTGTAGCAGGTCACGTAGACCATGGAAAAACATCCCTTTTGGACTGTTTTAGAGGTAGCTCGGTTCAATCGGGTGAAGCAGGCGGAATCACTCAAAAAATATCATTTACCAAATATCCTTTTGATCAAATAAAAAGCGTCTGTCCATTAATAGACAAAGCTGGAATAGATCTAAAGATTCCAGGTTTCTTATTCATAGATACCCCGGGTCACGCAGCATTTACAAACTTAAGACAAAGAGGAGGTTCATTAGCAGACATAGCAATCCTAGTAGTAGACATAAAGGAAGGAATACAACCTCAAACTGCAGAAGTAATACAAATTCTAAAGGCAAATAAAACTCCTTTTGTAGTAGCATTAAACAAAATAGACAAATTAAGCGGTTGGAGAAGAGAAGAAACAATAAAGAAATCTTTGGATAATTTACCACCGCATACAAGAAGCGAATTTGAAGTATCATTTGGTACTTTCCAATCTTCTCTTCAATCCCATGGTTTTGATAGCGATTTATTTTATGAAGTTTCAGACTTTACTAAAAAAATAGCAATAGTACCATGTTCTGCAAGAACAAGAGAAGGAATACCTGAAATTCTTTTAGTATTATGTGGATTATCTCAAAAATTCCTAGGAGAAAAGCTAACACTTTCAAATGAAGCAAAAGGAATTCTTCTAGAAGTGAAAAAACAACGTTCAATGGAAACAGCAGAAGCAATTCTTTACGATGGTTCACTAAAAGAAGGAGACCAAATAGGAATAGCAACTTTAGACGGCAAAATAATAATTACTAAAATAAGGTCTATTGAAGAAGTTCTTCCATTAAGCAATAAATTCAAATCAGAAAAAGAGGTTTTTGCAACAACAGGAATTAGGATGCAATTAACAAATAAAGAAGAAATTCTTTCAGGAATGCCTTTCCAAAAAGTGGATAACAATGAAAAAGAATTAACTGAAAAATTTGCTAAGGAATTCAAAAATACTATTCAAACAGATAAGGAAGGAATAATTGCAAAAGCAGATTCATTAGGTAGCTTAGAAGCATTATTAACATTATTAAAACAAGCAAATATTCCAGTAGTCAGAGCTTCAATCGGAGACATAGGAAAGTCAGACATTGTCGCAGGAAAAGCAAACTTAGAATTAAATCCATTGAATGCAATAATCCTAGGTTTCAATGTAGATTTAGAACAGGACCTTGAATATGATAAAAAAAATATAAAAGTTCTAACAAATCAAGTAGTTTACAAACTTATTGAAGACTTGCAAAAATGGAGGCAAGAAAAACATGCTCAAATAGAAAAAGAAAGAATGATGGAGTTAGCACCTATATGTAAATTAGAGATATTACATAAATATCAATTCAGAAATTCAAATCCTGCAATTTTTGGAGTAAAGGTCCTAGCAGGAAAGGTAAAGAAAAATGTACAATTAATTGATGAAACAGATGAACCAATAGCGAGAGTAAAAGCATTACAAGAAAATAAAGACTCCGTAGATGAGGCAACAGAAGGTAAAGAACTTGCAATGTCTTTACCTGGGACAAATTTCGAAAGACAATTAGCAGATAAAAGATACCTTTACAGCCAATTAGGAGAAACTCAATTTAAAGCATTCAAGAAAAATAAAGACCTCCTATCAGAAACAGAAATTAAGGCAATAATGGAAATAGCAGAAATCAAGAGAAAGAAAAATTCTGACTGGGGCAAGTAATATAAGCTCAAAAATCATCTACTTTTATGCACGAAACATTAATTATAATATTCTGCGCTATAGGAATAGCAATAACTCTATACATCAATATAGCTCATCTTCTAAATAAAAAAGTTATTTGCCCAGTAAATAGTGAAAGTTGTAATATTGTATTAGATAGCAAATACTCAAGAACCTTAGGGGTGAAAAACGAACTAATAGGCCTATTATACTACATAGGAATCCTAGTAGTTTTATTCTCAAATCCTGCTACAAACCTATTACTTGCAACAAAATTAGTGTCAATTCTAGCTTCTGCATATTCTATAATCCTAATAGGAATTCAAACAAGAATACTAAATAACTATTGTTCATGGTGTATTACTACAGCCGTAATCAATGTATTTCTTTCAGCATTAATAATAACTCTTTAATCAATCTTAGTTCTTCTCAATATGTTAGCATTTGTAACAACACTTATAGAAGATAAAGCCATTGCAATTTCAGCTATCACTGGGTGTAATAATCCAACGACTGCTAATGGAATAGCAACAATATTATAAGCAAATGCCCAGAATAAATTCTGCTTTATTTTTTTGAAAGTAGCTTTGCTCAAATTAATAGCTTGAACAACCCCTAATAAAGATCCGCGAGCAAGAACAATATCTCCAGCCTCAATTGCAATATCTGTTCCAGTGCCCATTGCAATTCCAACATTACTTTGTTTCAAAGCAGGAGCGTCATTTATTCCATCTCCAATAAATGCAACAAATCCATTTTTCTGTAATTCTTCCACTTTCTTAGCCTTATCTTCAGGAAGAACATTTGCAATTACTTCTTTAATTCCAACTTGTTTAGCAATTGCACTGGCAGTTCTTTCATTGTCTCCTGTAAGCATTACCGTTCTGTATCCCAATGAATTAAGTCTTTGGATAGCTTCAATAGAATCATCTTTAACGGCATCTGCAACTGCAATAACCCCTATAACTTTCTTTCCTTCAGAAACAATCATTACAGTCTTTCCAGAATTTTCAAAACTTTCAATTTGAGAGTTAAAATCAGAATATTTTATTTTTCTTTCAGACATTAAAGCCCTGTTTCCAATAGCTATTTCCTTTGTCCCAATTTTTCCAATAACTCCTTTGCCTCTGATAACCAAAAACCCAGTAACTTTCCTATATTTCTTCAAATCTGCCTTAACCACTATTGCATGAGCAATAGGGTGAGAACTTAATTTCTCCAAACTAGCGGATATTTCAAGCAAATAACTTTCCTTGACTTTTGAATAAATATTTGTGACTTCAGGTTTTCCTTTAGTTATAGTTCCAGTTTTATCAAAAACAACTGTCTTAATTTCCCTCATTGTTTGTATAGCTTCTCCCTTTCTAATCAATATTCCTCTTTTAGCACCCATTCCACTTCCAACCATTAAAGCAGTAGGAGTAGCAAGACCTAAAGCACAAGGACACGCAATAACCAAAACTGAAACTGCAACTCCAATTGCCCTACTCAAATCTCCAAAAATAAACCACCAATTTAGAAAAGTAAGAATTGAAAGAGCAATTATAGATGGGACAAATATACTCGTAATTTTATCTGCCAATTTTTGAATAGGTATTTTAGAGCCTTGAGCCTCTTCAACTAATTCAATTATGTGTGCAAGAAAAGTATCTTTTCCAATTTTAGTAGCTTTAACATATAAAATCCCATCTTGATTTATTGTAGCTCCAATTACATTGCTTCCCTTTCCCTTGTCAGTTGGTAAACTCTCTCCGGTGACCATTGATTCATCAACACTACTTTCTCCCCTAATAACGACCCCGTCAGTAGGAATTTTTTCTCCAGGCCTGATAACCATTACGTCCCCTATAATTAATTCCTCAATAGGAATTTCCACTTCTTTTCCATTTCTAATAATAATAGAACTCTTAGCACCAAGCTGTAAAAGTTTCATTATTTCAGCACTAGCTCTTCCTCTAGCCTTAGCTTCAACATATTTACCAGTTGTAAAGAAAGCCATAATCATTGAAGCAACACCTGAATAATCTGCAATAAAGTCCCATAGAGAAAGAAAACCAGTAATGTATGCAACAATAGTTCCCAATGCAATGAGAGAATCCATATTGAAATAAAATGTAAAGAATCCTCGCAATCCCCCTTTTATAGTATCAAATCCAAAAATAAACAAGACAGGGAATCCAAGAGCTAACATAAAAATAACAGAGTAAGGCATCTCAATAATAGCCATTCCAAAAAGTCTTTCAGATAACATTATCAAAGCTATTGGAATGGTAAGTAACCAAGACCAAAATAGCTT
>CAYRCZ010000009.1:5573-7038 GCA_964423055.1 Candidatus Woesearchaeota archaeon | reverse complement strand
TTCATTCTACAATCAAAACTCCTGTTCCCATATTCATACTACAAGCAAAACTATGTCTCCCTTTCGCCGTAGGAATAAATTCAACATAATCTTGCGAAGTCTTCAAGTATTCATGAATTCCAAAATCCCTAACGGTAAAATCTCTCAGACAACCAGAGACACTTGAATCTAAATAAATTCTAACTGGAATCCCTTGTTGAACTTTGATAGTATTTGGATAATAATTAAAATCCTTAACTCCTAAAACAATCTCTTGTAAACCATCTACAATAGGTGCATTATAGGTTTCCGAATTATCAGTAGAACCACTCTTGACCATAACAAATCCAAAAACCGCTATAATTGCAATTATTCCAATAATATAAGGCAAGGAATTATTTTTACTCATTGTATGAAGCAATACCTCTTATTGCGAATACTTGAAAATCGGAGGATTTTCATTGAAATAATACGCTCCTTGGCCCAAATACTGAAAGCCATATAGTAATTGTAGTCAATAAGAAACTTAATACTGCATTAAAGAAATTATCTTCATAAATCCTATCAATTCCTTTAGTCTCTTTGTATATCATAAAATTAAGACCTAAAATTATAACAGAACAAATAACGAACACAAGAATTCCTGCAAATTTAAGATTATCATTAAACATCATTATAGCAGTCATTGCCCCCATTAATCCACCCATAAAACCAGACATCATTCCTTCCATTACACCCATAATGCCACAACATTTACCTGACCACACGCCTAAACCAATACCTACAATCATACCCCAAAGACTTCCATAAAACATCCCATTTGTAGCCCCAATAAAGAATCCAGGCAAAAATCCAGAGATCATTCCAAGAGTCATTCCAACCATCATTCCCCCCATGCAAGGAAATTCCTTGTAAGGCCTAATATGTTTTAATGTAGGAACAATCAAAGAATAACTAAGAATTCCAAAAAAGATATAAAATCCATACCTTGGAAAAAAATCTTCTATATATCTAAGCCTAGAAAAATAAGCGATCAAAAAAACAGAAAATGAAACAATAAGAGAAATAAACACGCTTTTCACAAAGTTAACATCTTTAGTCATAAACTTCCCAAAATCTTTCAAACTCATAAAATCTTCAATACAATCCAATATAAAAGCCCTTTTGTGAAACTAGTTTCATAGACGATAATTTAAAAACCGTAAGTATGACCTAAATATATGGAAAATAAAAACGTAGGCTACATACTATTAGGAGTATCCATTCTAATAATTTTAATTATATTCATGTTCAAGACAGCTTTAACTGGATTTGTAGATTCTTCTTGCACTTTAGCACATGGAGGAAATTACTGTCCGATGTATGATACAATTTCTCAACAAACATATCTTGCATTAGCAATTGTTGGCATTTTAATAATTGTTTCAATAGTATTGATATTTTCTAAACAAACAGAAAAAATAGTAGTTAAAACAAAAACAATAGA
>CAYRCZ010000009.1:0-5473 GCA_964423055.1 Candidatus Woesearchaeota archaeon | reverse complement strand
TCTTTAAAAACCTAAGAATTTCTAACATTTCATGCAAGAACTAGATACTCTAAATGTAATAATTGCCGGTCACATCGATCATGGTAAAACTACACTTTTATACAAATTAAGTAAAAAATGGACAGACACTCACTCCGAAGAACTTAAACGCGGAATTACAATAAAACTAGGTTATGCAGATATTACAATTTCTAAAGATAAAGAATACAATATAGACAATAAAGGAGATAAGGTAAGGTATATCACATTCATAGACGCCCCTGGACACGAAATGCTTATGGCTACAATGCTTTCAGGAGCAGCCATAGTAGACGCAGCAATTCTAGTAGTAGCTGCTAATGAAGGAATCAAACCTCAAACAAGAGAACACTTGATGGCATTACAAGCAAAGAACATCCAAAATATCATCATTGTCCAAAATAAAATAGACCTTGTTTCAAAAGAAAAAGCAATTGAAAACTATAATATGATTAGAAAAGAGTTCAAAGGAACAATTGCAGAAAGTGCTCCGATAATTCCAGTTTCTTCTCAACAGGAAATAAACTTAGAAAGAATCTATGAAGCTATGTGTGAGATACCTCTTCCTGAAAGAAACCAAAACGAAAAACCATTATTTTTGGTAGCAAGATCCTTTGATATTAACAAACCAGGTACAAAACCATCAAAATTACACGGTGCGGTAATGGGTGGAACACTTAAGACAGGAAAATTGAAAGTTGGAGATACAATTGAAATAAAACCTGGGATAATGATAAAAGAAGCTAATCAAATCAAATACAAAACTATCAAAACAAAAGTAGTTTCTTTGTTTAAAGGCTCAAGTAAAACAAACGAAATTACTCCTGGAGGAAATGCGGCAATAGAAACAGAATTAGATATGTCCATAGGTAAAACAGATACCTTGTCAGGTTGCGTAGTTTCATTAGAAAAAGTTTTACCTGAGATCACAAATAAAATAACTATCAAACACCACCTATTCAAAGAGTACGTTGGAGGCATTGCTATCCCTGCTCTAAAACCTGGAGAAAATCTAATGCTCTCAATAAACACTTCCGTAACCGTAGGTAACATAATCAAATTAAACAAAGATGAAGCAGAAATATCTCTAAAAATACCAATAGTCCCATTCAAAAACGATAAGGTCGGATTAGCAAGAAACATCAATAATCACTGGCGTCTAATCGGCCATGGTGAAATTCTTAGATAATTTTAACAACAAACTAATTATACTCTTCAAATAATTTGAGTTGATGGAAAGTTATATTTCAAAAACAACAGGTCCTTGTGCAGTTCTTGCTGGAGCAGGTACTGGAAAAACTAGAAGTATCATAGAAAAACTAAAACATATAATTAACAATAAACCTTTTCCAATTGAAAGAGTAGTATGCTTAACATTTTCAAATGAAGCAGTAAACAACTTACGCGAAAGAATAATTCCTTTTCTAAAAAATAAAGAGCCAATAATAAGCACATTTCATTCGTTTTGCGCAGATATTCTTAGAGCATATGGGGAAAAAATAAACATCAAAACTAATTTCAAAATAATCACCCCGGATGATGGGAAAATATTATTGCACAAATATTTCAAAATAGCACCATTATTATGCAACAAATATATCAATGAAATATCTTCAAAAAAAGACTTAGGAATTACTATAGAAAGTCTTGAGAAACATTCAAGAAAACCTGAAGAGATATCAAAACTATCTAAAGATTTAGAAGAATCAAAATTCAAAATAAATACAAACCACATCAACAAATTATCTAAGTCTGAAATAGATTCAATAAAAGAAAAGAGAGATTCTCTAGATGAAGAGATCAAGAATGCTAAATTTGTTCAAGCGTGGAAATCCTATGAAAAAATAAAGTTAGCAAATAATGGCTTAGATTACTCTGATCTGCATAACAAAGCACTAGAGCTTTTAACAAAAAGTCCAGAAATTGCAGATAATTTTGAATATGTTATTGTTGATGAATTCCAAGACACAAATAAAATACAATGTGATTTATTAGATAAAATAGCAAAAAGGAGAAACATAACAGTTGTAGGAGACTTAAATCAATCAATATACCAATTTAGAGGAGCATATCAAGATAATTTTAACTATTTTAAGAAAGTATTTGATGTAAAAGAGAATGATATATACAAACTAGACAAATCATATAGGTCCACAAATAGAATTTTGAATATTGCTCATGAACTAATTGAAAATAACTATGAAAATAAAGCTGATTGTTTCAAAGTTAGAAATGCTCATAATATAGAAGGTGAAAAAATAAAGATATACGAATTAAAAAACGGAAAAGAAGAAGTAAGAAAGATAATAGAAATAATTAGAGAAGAATTAGAAAATAATACAAAACTAAGTCAAATATGTGTAATATTTAGAACACATCAACAATCAAACTTATTAAAAAAACAATTAGAATATGAAAATATACCCTTTACAAGCGTAAATAAAAACTCTCTTCTAAAAGATAAGAAAATAAAATTAGTTAGAGCATACCTCACAATAACAGAAAAACTACAAAATAAATCAAAAGGTGGGGAAGGAGCAATATGGGAGATAGTAAACCAAGTAATTACCAATCAAAAAGACAATTTTACCATAACTAAAGAAATCCAAAAATTAAGAGAAAAAGAAGTAGTCTGCCAAGAATTCATAGATAAAGATTTTGAAATTTCACAAGAAAGCAAAATAAAATTAGAATCAATAAAGAAAATAATAAATCAATTATTAGATATATCAAAATTAAAATCTGAAGAGATAGTAAAAAAGTTATATGAGAATCTTAATATTGAAGATAAAGATTCTATCCCAGTTCTAGAAAAATTTCATTCATTTGTTAAGGATTTACCTGAATCTGATTCAGACCTTTCAGGCCTAATATACCATCTTAATACTATTGACTCCCTAAACATCAATATAGAAGCTCCAGAACTAGTAAAAGATGGAGTAAGAATAATGACTAACCATTCAACAAAGGGTCTTGAATATGAAATAGTAATTATGTCTTCATTGGTTCAAAAGAAATTTCCAATAGAAAGAATAGAGAAAAAAGACAATTTAGATGAAAATATTGAAAGTTTAGAATCTCAAATACCTGAGGAAAGAAGACTCTGTTATGTCGGGTTCACTCGTGCAAAGAAGAAATTATACCTTACCTATGCTAAAGAATATGGTCAGAGAAAATTTGAAGTTAGCCAATTCCTAAAAGAAATAGATTACATAAATAATGAAAATATAGAATTCATTCTGGACGATAGCGATTTATATAAAGTTCCTGAAGTAACCATAACTCCGGCAATAAATTTAGAAGAAAATTATATTTCATTTTCCCCTTCGTCATTACAATTATTTGATGAATGTGAAAAACGCTATGAAATGAAATATATTCATAATATGCCAGACCCTACTCCTCAATCTTGGGAAGCTATAACTCTTGGAAGCTTCATACATAAAGTTCTTGAAAATGCAGTTATTAAAAATCTCAAAACTGAAAAAGAGTTAGAAGATCTAGCAAAGATAACTCAGATAGAAGAATTCAAAGATGTAAATTTAGAAGATGCAAGTTCTATGATTAAAGTATTTTTAGAAAGAAACAAGAAAATGTATAATGAAAATTCACAAGTTGAAGTACATCTTAAAGAAAGAATAGATAATCTGACATTTACAGGTTATGCTGATAGAATAGATACAGATGACCAAGGAAACCTAACAATAATAGATTATAAGACTGGAAAGTGGGATGTCAAGCCAAGATATAGAAATTGGCAGTTAGGAATATATGCCTTAGCCTCCAAAAACCGAGGGAGACCAAAACGACTTATTTTAGATATGCTTCAAAAAGAACACCCTCTTATTTTTGAAATAGATAATAAAGGAATTGCCAAAGAGATCCATAGTCCAAGAACTTACTTTGATTTAAACGAAGTAAAAAATGAGATAGTCGAAACAGCAAATAGAATAATAAAAGCAAGGTCATCAGGTTTCAAGTTCTGTCCAATCGAGAAGAACTGCGACTTCTGTCAAAGTCTTAAATAATTAATTAGATCTTTGATCAATCTTATCTCTGATTTTTTCTGCGATAGTATAACCTAAAGCAAAACCAAGAGTAATTCCAAGATTATTTTGCCAATTTGTTTCACCACCAATGTTTAGTCCAGCCAGAGCAGCTAAATCTGCCCCATAAGCCATTAATGCTCCAAAACCAATTTTATGTAAAGCAGTTTTAGGAATCCTATAATTTGAAACTGGTTCATATAAAACAGCTCCAAATGCAGCACCTGCAGCTAATCCTTTCAATCCGCCAATTAAGTTATCTGTTAAAAGAGAGGTTATATCCGTATTCATAAAAAATCTCCAAAATCTGGATATATAAACCTACTTAATGTCTTCAGGCACTCTATAATCTACCCATTGGACATGTTTCTTTTCAATAGCTTCTTTCAAACTCTTTTCAGTTCCAGAAAGTTTAGATTTTCCACTTTTAACTTCAACAAAACTAACTCCAGTTACGTTCCTGTCATCAAGCCCATGAAAGACAACAAAGTCTACAGGTTTTCCAATAAACTTACACTCGCTAGGGTTGAAGGGGAAATCAGGTAAGTATGGAGCAAGTTGTTCACTAAAGTTTCCCGCTAGAACTGCCCGAGATCTCATTATGGCATCCTTACGATGAAAATCAATTTGCCCTTCCCAATGACGATCACGTCTAAATTTAGCAATCCAACTTCCAATTAAATATCCAATAATCAAACCAATAACTAATAGAACAATTGTCATCACTTCAACCATTAAAAAATAAACAATCTAAAACTTAATAAATCAATCTAAAATAAAAATTACATGGCTAAAGATAATCCTCCTCAAATAACAGAACTATATTATTCAAGAATAGGCAACTCTAGTGCAAGAGTTTGGTATTGTCAAACAAGAGAATCTAAAGGTTATCAAATAACTGTAGGGAGAGATTTAGCCTCAAATGATTCATCAAGAAGCACCCAATCATTTGACCCTAAAGATTTAGAAGATCTAGTCCATGCATTAAATAATTGCAGTGAATGGATTAGAAATAATCCTTTGAAATAAAAAATCTTAACAAGTTAAATCTATATATCCAAAAGTAAATAAAAAATAATGATAAATCTAATTGAAAAATTACAGAAAGCCCAAATTCATGCAATAAAAACAAGACCTAAAGTTGGAGGTTTTCCCTATTTAGCAGAAGTGTTAAGAAGAGCGGGAGTTAAACAAAATATATGGTCGCTTCCATCATGTCAGAGCATTTACATAATGCAAGAAGGTCAAGTAATCCAACAAGGCAAACCATTGATAGAAGGTTCAGAAATCATACCTCATTTTAGCAAAGAAAATTTAATCAAGGCAATAAGAACAGATCAAGAAGGCAAAAGCACATTTCCAGAGTTTCTAATGTCTGCTTGGCTTGCAGGAGTTACTTGGTACAAAGT
>CAYRCZ010000008.1:15713-26648 GCA_964423055.1 Candidatus Woesearchaeota archaeon | reverse complement strand
GTATTTTGTTCTAAGACAATCCCTGCTCCTGAAACAATTGCTTCAAAAGCTGAATTACTAAAGAGATTAAATGAATATCGCCCAAGTATCACAGAGAACCTTCACGTTTCAGGACATGGCTCCAGAGAAGACTTAATGGAATTAATCAAATTAACGAATCCAGAAAATGTTATCCCTTCACACGGAGATCACGCTAAAACTATTCCTGGAATGCATGTTGCAGAAGATATGGGTTACAAAAAAGGTTATAATGTTCACTTACTATCAAACGGTGAGTCAATAAAAGTAGCATGAGGGATGATATAGTAGGGATGTTGAAGAATGCAATTGATCATGGTGGCAACCCGCAAAAAATAGCTCAGTCATTAATTAATTCAGGTTATCCAATTAAAGATGTAAAGGAAGCTTATGATTATGTTGTTTCAAATAATCCTTCTCTTCAAGCTCAACAAGCTCAACAAGTAAATCAGCAAACTCCTCAAATACAGATAAGTTCACAATCTCAACAAATTACTCAGCAACCAACTAAAGTAGAACAACCAGTACAGAAAGTACAAATGTCTTCTATGCAGTCAATGCCTCAAGTTCCTCAATACAAAACTCCTTCCGCTCCACTTCCACCCCCACAATTTGTAAGGCCTAAACCTCTTCCTGCTCAAAAAACAAGCCCATCAGGAAATGGAAAAATAATCTTTTTAATTTTCATACTCCTATTATTAGTTCTATCTTTAATCTCAGTAATAATCTTTAAAGATGATATTCTCGATCTTTTGAGTCTATGAGTTTAGTATACCAACCAGCAGAAGATTCTTTCCTTATGGAAAGCGTAGTAAGAAAATATTCGAAAGGCAAATCTGTCATTGATATGTGTACAGGTACTGGAATATTAGCTAAAGCTGCGCTAGAAACCGGTGCAAAATCAGTAACTGCAGTAGACATAAATAAAGAAGCATTAGACTCTATAAAAGAACCAAATATAAAGAAAATTCGTTCCAGCTTATTTCAAAAAGTAAAAGGCAAGTTTGACCTTATAATTTGTAATCCTCCCTACTTACCTAGAGAAAAAGATGAAGATGAGGAAAGCCAATTAGCTACAACAGCTGGAGATGACGGAGATGAATTTATTTTAGACTTTTTAGATCGCGTAAAGAAACACATGGAAGAAAATGGAGTTCTTCTTCTTTTAGTTTCTTCATTAACTCCAATAGAAAGAATAAATAAAAAATTAGAAAAAGAAGGCCTAAAATCAAAGGTTGTTGCTAAAACGAGTTTGTTTTTTGAAACTCTTGAAGTTTTAGAAATAAGGCAATAATCTTATAAATCCAATAAAAATAAGAAATTAATGATTTTAAGAAATTTATCTGAAGAAGAATTTCCTCACGATTGGGAAGATAGTTCAAAAGAAAGAGATTCATTAGTTCCAAAAAAACCTTACTATGTCCCAAGAGACAAACCAAACAATCCTCCTAGAGCTGATGAATTTGTAATTAAAGAGAACGGAAGAACCTATAAGTAAGTTTAAATAACCTTAATTTTGACAATTTTTATGGAAAGAAAATTTGTTTCATTAGGACAACCAAAATCTTTTAGCATTTATGCTAGTAATGATTGGGGAAAATTTGAATTTAGCTCATTTCAAGATAATGTGGAACGTCTTGCATTAGCTTGGAGGGGTGAAGGAGATTATTCAGAGCAAATTCAAGGATATATGTCTCTAGCCCCATTTGTTGGAAACAAAATCACTCCAAATCCTAAGGATTATCCTTCTATAATTCTTAGGCGACCAGAAGAAGTAATAGAGCATCCTTTATTGCTTCAAACTCTAGGTGAAAAAACAGTTCAGACTTTAGCTGAAATGATTCAAAGGCCAGGATATAAAGGCGGATTAGAATTAAGGACAAATGCAAGAGAAGGGCATTTAGAGCCACATTTTTCACCAGCCTTAGGAACAAGAGATAGAACTCTTTTTTTAGCGTTTAATAGGTGTACGGCTGCCCAGGCTTATTCTTTACTTTTTGAAAAAATCCAATAATTTTATAAACTCAATAAAAGTAAGGACTTAACATGTCAAATATTTACGGACTTTTAGATGAGGTTGATTCTTCTACAGATAGGGAAGAGTTGATGACCCTTTTTTCAAATCCCTATAGGACTTCATATTCAAGATTAAGTGATGAGGAAATGACCTTAAGAAATGTTGAAGATCCTAGGTATGTTGCTTTTGGCCATTTTGATTAAGATCAAGACCACAACAATGCCTATAAACTATTCATATAAATAAATTTCATGAAGTTCGGCCACTTGGCAGACTGTCATCTAGGTGCTTGGAGATATCCAGAATTACAACAATTAAATTTTGAGAGCTTCAAGACAGCATTAGAGACCTGCAAAAAAGAGAAAGTTGATTTTATTCTTATAGCTGGAGATTTATTTGATTCCCCTTATCCTCCAATAGAAACAATAAAAGATGCGTTCAATGAATTTCGTAAATTAAAAGAAGCAAATATCCCAGTTTTTTTCATAGCAGGAAGTCACGATTATTCAATTTCAGGTAAAAGTTTTCTTGATGTAATGGCTAGTTCTGGTTTTGGGGTAAATGTCTTCAAGTCTATAGAGAAAGATAACTCAATAATTCTAGAACCTACTATTTACAAAGGAGCAGCCATTTATGGATATCCTGGTAAAAAAACAGGTCTAGAAGTATACGATATTCCAAAAATAAAATTGCAAGATGCTCCAGGGATGTTTAAGATCCTAATGTTACATACTACTATGAAAGATGCTTTACCTAATTTAGATATACCATCAGTGAATCGAGAGACCCTTCCAAAAGTAGATTATGTTGCCCTAGGCCATTTACATTTGGAATATGAAAAGGGTAATGCAGTTTACGGTGGGCCAATTTATCCAAATAATGCCTCCGAGTTAGAAGATTTAGAATACGGGACATTTTACATAGTAGATACAAACAAAGGTGCAAAAAGACAAAGCATAAAATTAAAGGATGTATTAGTTTTAGATATAGAAATAAGAGACTCGTTAATTGGAACAGATACAATTATAGAAGAATTAAAAAAACATCCTCTTAAAGATAAAATATTCATCCTTAAACTAAAAGGTGTATTAGAGAAAGGAAAAATTACAGATATTAATTTCAATAAAATAGAAGAATTTGCAAGAAAAGAAGGAGTTTACTGTTTTATGAAAAATACTACTAAATTATTCTTTCCAATAGTCGAAGTAGACATTACTCCTCAAACAGAAGATTTTGAAAAAGAAATAGTTGATGGATTCTGTGAGAAAAATCCTCATGAATTAAACAAGCATATTCCATTATTGCTTTCTTTATTAAATATGGATAAAAAAGAAGATGAAACTTCAAGGGCCTTTGAAGATAGATTATTTTCAGATTCAAGAAAGGTTTTATTTCCATGATTTTCAAAAAAATTAAATTAAAAAATATAAGGAGCTATAGGGAACAGGAGTTAGTTTTTCCTGAAGGTGCAGTTCTTTTAGCAGGCGACGTTGGTTCAGGAAAGACTTCAGTTCTTTTAGCTATAGAATATGCTCTTTTTGGTTTGCAGCCCGGACAAAGAGGTTCTTCATTACTAGCAAACGGAGAAGATTATGGAGAAGTTTCTTTAGAGTTAGACATCAATGGTGATAATGTTTTGATAGAAAGAGGTCTAAAAAGAAGTTCAAAATCAATAAATCAAGATTTTGCGGTAATAACTGTTAACGGAAATAGGTTTGAGTCTTCAGTTACGGAAGTAAAATTAAAAATTTTAGAGCTTCTTAATTACCCCCTAGATTTTGTGAGGAAAAATAACCTGCTATACAGGTATACTGTTTATACACCTCAAGAGAACATGAAAGAGATAATTAGAGAAGATATTGAAACTAGATTAGATGTTTTAAGACATGTTTTCGGCATAGATAAGTACAAAAGAATTCAGGAAAATATCGCAAGAATTACAACAATGATAAGGGATGATTCAAGATTTCTTCAAGCAGAGTCAGCAATGATAGATACTAGAAAAAATGATGTTGATTCAAGTCAAAAATTTCTTAATATTATTCAATCTAAAGTTACAGAAAAACAAGAAGAAATAAAAAAAATAAAAGAAGAAAGATTGTTAAAAGAAAAAGAAGTTGAAAATTTAAATAATAAGGTTGCAGAAAGAGAAAATTTCAAAAAGGAAATAGAAAAACTTTCTTTGGTTTTAAGAAATAAGCAAGAACAAACTTCTCGTTTTAATAAAGATTTAATAGAAATTAATGACTTAATTTCATCTTCAAAACCAGTAGCCATAAACCTTGACCCAAATAAAATACCTAATCAAATAGCAGAAACTCTCAAAGAAATAGATAGGTTAGAAAAAGAATATATGAAGTTCAGTTCAAATAGTAATTCTTTAGATATTCAAAAACAAAATGAGTTAGTTAAAAAAACTAAAATATACCAGCTTAAACATTGCCCGACTTGTTTACAAGATGTCCCAGAAGCTCATAAACATAACATCATAAACGAAGTAGAAACAAAAATAAATAAATTTGATAAAGATAAAGTAGTTCTTATTAATGAAATTCAAAGAGTGTATTCAGAATTAACTAATCAAAAAAATATTCTAAAAAGTTTAGAGAGTGATAAAGTAGCAATACAAGTTAATAATGCTAAACAAGAAAACTTAAACAAATATCTCTCAAAGAGACAAGAATTAGAAAAATTAAAAGAAGCTTTTGAAAAAGATATTGTTTTTATTAATGATCAAATAGATTCGCAAAAAAAGAATTCTTTAGATTATTCTAAATATGAAAACTTGCTTAAGATAAAAAAAGATGAATTATATTATTTAACAGATTCCGAAAAGAGAAAAGAAATAGAGTTGGCTGAAACAAGAAAAGAAATAGAAATGACTCTTAAGGAAATATCAAAATATTCTCTAGAAATCCAAAAAGGTCAAGAGTCTAAAAATAAATTAATGAAAATGCTTGATATTGAAAATTGGTTGTCCAATAATTTCTTAAATCTTGCCAAGTTCACAGAAAAAAATATCCTTATTGCCTTAAGGAAAGAATTTACTAAAATATTCAATAAGTGGTTTTCTATGCTTACTACTGATGCCTTCGAAGTATATTTGGATGAAAACTTTTCTCCAGTAATAGTACATAATGAGTTTGAATTGGATTATGAGTTCCTTTCTGGAGGAGAAAGAACTGCAGTAGCATTAGCTTATAGGCTTGCATTAAACCAACTAATTAACTCTGTATTGAGTAAAATAAAGACTTCAGATGTAGTAATATTAGATGAACCAACAGAAGGCTTTTCAGAGGTCCAATTAGATAAAATGAGAGATATGCTTAGAGAGTTAAATGTTAAGCAATTGTTAATAGTTAGTCATGAAACAAAGATGGAGGGCTTTGTTGACCATGTTATACGCTTCAAAAAGACCAATGGAGTCTCTGAAGTTATAGCAAATGAAAAAATTTAAATACTATCCATTTACATTAATCTAAGAGGTATTTTTTATTCTAATGAATGAAGACATTTCAAAACACGTTCTAAAGACAGGAACATTAACAATTGGTATAGTTTGTAAAGAAGGTATAGTCGTAGCTGCGGATAAAAGACAAACTTATGGTTCTCAAGGCGGAGGAGTTTCCTACATTGCTGGAAAAGCTAAGAAAATCTTAGAACTTACAGATAGGATGATTGCAACTACTGCAGGAACTGCTTCAGACACAAGAAAAGTCTTAGATATCTTGAAAGCAGAATTCAAACTTAAGGAATTAAGGACTAAGGAAAGAATATCTGTCCCAGAAGCAGCAAATTTTATGGCTAACATGGTTTATGGTAACATAAGACAACCTTCAATGATCCCTGCAATAACTCACTTTATACTTTCAGGTTATGACGAAAACGGGTTATATCTTTATGATATCTCTCCAGACGGATATATCCAAGATTCAGAAACATATGTTGCATCAGGAAGCGGAATAATGCAAGCTCACCCTATACTAGACTCAGAGTACAAAAAGAATATGAGTATTGATGAGGGAATTGCATTAGTAACTAAGTGTATTAAGGCAACAACAGCAAGAGAACCAGGAGTAGGTTCAGGACTTGATATTTATACAGTAAAGAAAGGCGAAATTAAACAAGTAGTAGATAAAGAAGCAATATTAAGTTTCGAAAATTCAAAGTAATATTCTAATAAGATGAGCGAAATACTAAAGGCGATAAAAAGTGAATTACCTAACGGCGTAGTTAGCGAGAGCCTTTTTGAAGGAGCTAACATCGTTCTTTACACTACCGATAAAGAATTTTTTAGAGACAGTGAAGAAAAGATCCGTGATGTTGTAAAGAAAGTAAAGAAGAGAATTGAATTAAGAGCAGATACTTCTTTACTTGCACCGCAAGAAGAAACTGAAAAGACAATTAGAGAATTGGTTCCTTCTGAAGCTGGAATAGAAGCTATTATTTTTGACGTTCAAAGAAGTACTGCTATTGTTGAAGCAAAGCGCCCTGGAATAGTAATTGGAAAGCAAGGCGCAATTCTAAAACAAATAAGGGACTCAACAATGTGGACAATCCAAACTCAAAGAAGTCCTGCAATACATTCAAAGATAACTGAAAAAATCAGAGATGTATTATATGCAAATAACTCATACAGAAAGAAATTTCTAAATGATATTGGAAAGAAGATATATGAGAATTGGAATCCTGAAAAAATGGATATGTGGGTTAGACTTACATATTTAGGTTCAGGTCGTCAAGTAGGACGTTCATGTTTGTTATTACAGACTCCTAAATCTAAGATAATTTTTGATTGTGGTATAAACCCTGGAATTGTAGAAGGTCCAGATAGATTCCCCTATCTTAATATCTCAGAAGTTGGAGATTTGGGAAGCATAGATGCAATAGTCTTATCTCACGCGCATTTAGACCACTCAGGTTTGATACCTTACTTATACAAAATGGGTTATCGTGGTCCAGTTTATATGACTCCTCCAACTCGTGACATAGCCGCATTATTAGCCTTAGATTTAGTTGGAGTTACTTACAAACAAGCAGAAGCTCCAATTTACAGACCAGACGATGTAAAAGAAATGGTTAGACATTCCATTTGCCTTAATTTCGGAGAAGTCTTTGATATTACTCCAGACATTAGAATAACTTTCTACAATGCAGGCCATGTATTAGGTTCAGCTGTAACTCATGTAAATATTGGAAACGGCCTTCACAATTTTGTATATACTGGAGATTCAAACTACAGAAAAACAAGACTCCTAGATCCAGCAGTAAATTTCTATCCAAGAGTTGAATCTGTCATGGTAGAGTCAACTTACGGAAGTAAAGATCAGATACAGCCTCCTTTATCAGAAGTAGAAGAAATATTCAATAAATTAGTTAGTGAAACTGCGAAAAGAGGTGGAAAAATATTGCTTCCAGAGTTAGGTTTAGGTCACGCCCAAGAAACTTTGTTAAGAGTAGAGGACGGAATAAGAACCGGAAAATTACCAGAGATCCCAGTTTACTTAGATGGTATGTTATGGGATATTACTGCAATTCACACAGCTTACCCAGAATTTTTAGGAAATAATGTTCGAAATAAAATCTTCAATGATGAAAATCCATTCACATCTCCTTACTTCAAGAGAGTAGGTTCACAAACTGAAAGAAAAGAAGTAGTTGAAGGTGGACCTTGCATAGTAATTGCAACTTCTGGAATGTTGGCCGGAGGAGCGTCAGTAGAATATTTCAAAGAGTTTGCAGAAAATGAAAAGAACTTGATTATATTCGGTTGTTATCAAGCTCCTGGTTCATTAGGTAGAACAGTGCAGGAAGGAAACAAAGTTGTAAAAATAGATGAACAATTTGGAGGAGAAACAATTAACGTAAATATGCAAGTAGAAACAATGTCGGGTTTATCAGCACACTCTGGCCGTGGAGAATTAATGCAATTTATAGGAAGAATGTCTCCAAAACCAAAGAAAGTAATTATTTCACATGGAGAACAATCAAGATGTTTGGATTTTGCATCCAGCGTTTATAGGCAGTATGGTATTGAAACAGTTGTACCAAGAAACTTAGAAACTATTAGGTTAAAATAAAGATAATTTAAATAGATTAAAATCAGAATTAATTATAGGTTTAAAATGAGGATAAATTTTGCAATATGAAGCATACAGTAAAAGTAACTTTAATTTTAGTAATTTTGTTTTTCGTTGCACAATTAATAGGTATATTTGTAGCACACCAATATTTACCTGAAATAACTCAAGTCATTAACCAAAGTACTGGAGAAGTTACAAATGAAACTGTTTACAATCTTCCTTACGGTCTTGATCCTCCAACAGATATCAAACCTCAAGAATCTATTCTTTCAATTATAATTGCTCTAATTATAGCAGTATCTCTAATGCTCTTATTGATGAAATTAAAGGCTGAAACTTTCCTAAGAGGTTGGTTTACAATAGTGGTAATTTTAGGCCTTTCAATTGCATTGAATGCATTCCTTATGCCTTTGCCTAAAGCAGCATTAATCTCTGTAATTTTAGCGATTCCTCTAGGGATCTTAAAAATATTCCAAAGAAACATGTTTGTCCATAATGCTACGGAGCTTCTAATTTATCCTGGAATTGCAACAGTTTTCATACCAATTCTAAGTGTTTGGTCTGTAGTAGCATTACTAGTAATAATTTCATTATATGATATGTATGCGGTTTGGCATGCAGGCTTCATGCAGAAAATGGCTAAGTTCCAAATCCAGAAATTAAAGTTGTTCTCAGGTTTCTTCATTCCATACATGAGAAAAGAAGACAAACTTCTCATAAAGAATGTAAAAAACAGTTCAAAGTCTGCAAAAGAAAAAAATAAGAAACTAGATAAAGTCAAAGTAAACTTAGCAATCCTAGGTGGTGGAGACGTTGTATTCCCTATAATTTTAGCAGGAGTAGTTCTAAGAACTCTAGGTTTGTGGCAAGCATTTACAATTTCAGTAGGTGCTACTCTAGCTCTAGCATTCTTGTTCTATAAATCTGAAAAAGGTAAATTCTATCCTGCTATGCCTTTCATAAGTATAGGTTGCTTTATCGCATTAGCAGTTGTTTATTTTTTATTTTAATTTAATTAGAAATATTCTCTAGATTGAGCTACATTAAGTAAGTTTAACTTCATTTTATTATTTATTATTCAAACTTTGTTGATCTATAACTCCTATTAAGTTACAACATTAGAAACGTTTAAATACCCTGTATTTTTCGCTCCTTTATGATACTAAAACAAGAAGTAGTCAATAAAGTGAAGGAACACTTTGACCTTAATATTTACGAAACTAAGGTTTGGTTAGCTTTGCTTTCTAAAGGAATAGTTACTGCAGGAGAAACAGCTGAAATCTCAGGAGTTCCTCGCTCTCGTACATATGACGTTTTAGAATCTCTAACAAAGCGTGGTTTTGCTATAGTAAAGGTAGGTAAACCTGTAAAATACATAGCTGTAGAGCCTAAAACAGTTCTAGAAAGGATGCAAACAAACACATTAAATAAAGCTCAAGAAAAAGTAGCTACACTCTCAAATCTAAAGGGAACATCAGAATATGAAGAACTAGTACAATTACACAAAGAAGGAATTTCACCAGTTAAATTAGAAGAATTATCAGGACACATCAAAGGTAGATCAAATTTACTTTCAAAATTAAAAGAAATGATTGATTCTGCACAAAAAGAAATAGTAATCCATACAACTGCAGAAGACTTTGAAGATAAGTCAAGAGTATTACTTTCAGTTTTAAACAAACTTAGTAAAGAAATAAAGGTAAAAATATCATTATCAGGAGATTCTTACAAGGTAAAAAGAATTGCATCTCGTAACGATCTTAAAATAAAAGAATCTAATCAATCTGGAAAGTTCTTTATTGTAGACAAAAAAGAAATGTTATTAATGGTACATCCAGAAAGCAATCAGGAAGAAGTTGGAGTTTGGGTGAATTCTCCTTATTTCGCAAGTTCTTTAACTTTAATGCTTGATAAATAATAATTAATATTGGAGGAAAATAATAACTAAAATGGCTGAAAAAAGTGAACTTGAAATGACTGTACGAAATTATTTTGGAACAAATAGAATTCATTTTGAAAGGTTATTTGAGTATGTTGAAGGAGCAAAAAATCCCGAAGAAAAATTCTTTATGTTAGGTTCAACAGCTGATTCACGTACATATCATTTTAGGGGTTGCAGTTTAAATATGGAATTAGTTTCACCTTCACATTTAGAATTAAGGCTAGCAGGTAAAAAAGATGAAGTTGCGAATTTAGAAGCTGACTTGCAAAGAGTTATCATGGATGCTAATTTCCAATATTACACAGGTAGAAGAATTACCTTTAAGGAAGAAAGATTCAGGTAAATGGATAAATAATAAAATGGCATTCATAAGGTCCGGGGTTATTGATGATTTTAGAAAAGAAGACTATAGCTCATTTATTGATTGGGTAACTGGATGTATAGGTCAAAGGACTAAAATAGGTTCAGGCAATGAAGTTTATGAATCAGTAGACGGTTCAGTTAGATTGGGTTTACGTTTTGATGAAGATTCTTCAAGATTAGTTTATTGGATAAACTCTCCAAAAACTCAAGCTTACAAGGCAAGAAAAATAATAGAAAATATGTCTTCAAGGAGAAAATAATGAATGTATTAAGAGATTATTTTTTAGCAATGGATTTAAAGGAAAATTTAGATGGATCTTCACATCCAAAGTTTATTCAAGGTCTTGCTAGGTATGTTTCTTCAACCCTTCCAAACTTAGCAAGTTTAGGCGCAATTTACCATTTTAGGCAAGATCCAGAGTCTTTAGCTTTATCTTTAGGAGTAGTTGAAAACTTAAGAGTTTGGACAAAATACTCTTTAATGCAAAATGAGTAAATTACTTGATTATATA
>CAYRCZ010000008.1:0-15613 GCA_964423055.1 Candidatus Woesearchaeota archaeon | reverse complement strand
AGAGTTTGGACAAAATACTCTTTAATGCAAAATGAGTAAATTACTTGATTATATAGCTCAAGATTATGATACTATTTGAAAGTCAGTTATATGCATTTGTTCCATTAATTTACCATTTCCAGATTTCCAAGAATCTAAAAATTCTTTAATATTAAATTTAATTTCAAGTCTTGCATGTATATTTTTATTTTTCTCAAAAGTGTTTGCGTGTTTATTTTTGAAAGATGCAACTGCTTTTTTCAAGTGTAATGGTGGTCCTATCCTAATTAATTCTTTTTTAGGTTTAGCAATAATGTAACCTTCTCCAGTGTTACCCCCAGTATATCTAAAATAATTATCTACTAATGTAAACTCTTTTTTTACTTCTCTTCCAACTAATTCAAAAAATTTCCTTAGTTTTGTTCCTGCAATGTCTCCTGCTTGTTTATCTGTGGCTAAGTGTATGGAAACAAAATTATCTTTATCTTTTTCTTTTAATTTACTGAAATCTACATCTTTATCTTCAAAGAATTTTGGAGAAGGATTTTTTAAAAATGATCTAGCAGATTCCTGAAATTTAACGAATGTATCTTGATGTAGTGCAGCTAACGCATTTCTTTCTTTGTAAGTTGGGTCAATAAGAATTACAGGGGAATGTAATTTAGCCTCATTAATTTGAATAAAAACTTCATTCTGATTTTTATAATGTTTCTCTGTATCTATAATTAATCTTTTTTCACTAGTTACTTTAATCAATTCTTTAAGCATTTTAACAAAACTTCTATATTTTATTATTAGTAATTCTACTGTGTATCCGCTAAAACCTTTCACATAAGTTTCTGCACCGTAAACTTCATTAGCTTTCAAAAATCTTTTAGTTAGTCTTACTTGGTCTTCCAATCCTTTTATTCTTTTTTTTACATAAGGTGCGTGAAAATAAGTTAAATCTGTAACATTTTTTTCTTCTTTAGGTTTCTTTATTTTGTTTACTGGTATGACTTCAAAGTAACCTGAAAGCCCTTTAACTCTTACTATGAAGTAATCGCGGCTTCCATGAACCCTTTCAACATCAAAGTTTAATCTAACAGATAAATTTCTTAAAAATCTCTCAAGTCTGTCTGAAAGATGTTCATATTTAGGATTAAATCTAACAAAAATATCTATGTCATAATTTTCTGCTTTTAGTAGCGTTCCCTTAGCGAAACTCCCACCCATAAAAACATCAGCATCTGTTTTTGATTTGGATATTTCTTCCTGTAACTTTAGCATAAATTCTCTACTTCTTTTTTCAAGTTCTTTTATTGAATTAACTTCAGGTTTCAATTTTTTAATTTGCTCAAGAACAACTTTTTTCAAATCAGCCATATTCTACTGAAGCCTTAATTCCTTTAAAACCTTACTTCTTACGAATAGATGAGGCCAAATCTATAACATATTTACCATCTTCAAGTTTGTAGACTAAAGGTCTTTCTTTACTGAATAAATTAGGGATATCTAGTAAATATTTCCCTGGGGAAGTCACTTTAACAGTCTCTAAGTCAAGGATTACGGGCGCATCAATCTCTTCAATACCCATGATTTCACGCACGTCTTCTTCCATATGCTTCTTATCTTCAGATGTTAATTCGGTTAGTATGTCGATTGGCTGTTCAGTCTTTTGTTCTTTGGAAGATATTATTTTTTTATATCTCTCCATATTCAAATAAAAGAAAAATTTACTATTACATTTAGAACAACCTTCTAATACTTCTTTTGATCCGTCAGGATATGTTTCAGAGCAGTGAATGCATTGATGAGGCATAAAACTTTCTAAATTCTAAGATTAATAAATATAGTGTTAAAAGAAAACTTCTATTTTTGAAGGATCTCTCTTTATTTCTTTGACTATTGAAGCAGGACCTATTATGGTCAAAGAATTACTTTCTCCAGTTAATCCTCTAGCGATTCCCCTCTTCATTCTTAAGAAAAATCCCTCATTACGATTCGCGTCTACTACCGCTAATTCAATTCCTTTGAATGTTTTAATATGGTCTACCATCGCCATTGTATCCTCAATTAACCTTATTTCCTCTTCAGGTCTAAGTCTACCCTGTAAAATCACCACCCTATTTCCCAGGATTAAATTTAATATTTTTTTCACTCTCTCAGTTATTGTAAGTTCGCGTATTTCGGAGTAAGGCATAATATGTATACTCAACCCCTTTAACTTCGAATTTTTTTTCATCATTGTTTTTTAGTTTGCTTTTTATTTAAATCTGCCTCAAGCTTTTTTAGTAAGCTTGAAGAGAGCATCATAAAATTCATTCATATTTGTGGCCTTTCTTGCAGATATTCCTACAACAGGGTATTCTGGAAAAGCAGCTTCTATTTTTTTAACATTAGCTTTTCGTAAGTCTATTTTATTCGCTACAACTAAAACTGGAATTTTACGAGCAAGTAAGTTCCCTATAATTGTTAAGTTAACTTGGGAGTAAGGGTTTTCAGACGAATCAAGAACTATGACTACTGCGTCCATATCATCAAGCCACTTAATTGCTTCAATTATTCCTTGAGTAGCTTCCTTAGCTCTTTTTTTAGCTTCCTGTTTAGCAATTCCAAAACCTAAGAAGTCTTCATAATCAATTTTTGTAGCAATTCCCGGAGTATCTACTATTTTCAAAACCATTTTTTTCCCTTTATGTTCTATTTCTACTTTTTCCTTAAATTGTACGTGACGAGTTTCGTGCGGAACTTCACTTACGCTTCCAAGTTCCTCTCCAGTCCAATCTTTACACAACAAATTAGCAAGACTAGTTTTACCGGCATTAGGGGGACCATAGAAACCTATTTTCAAATTGTCTCTTTTCTTAAACATCCCGAATAGTTTAGTTAATAATTTCAACATGTTCAAGGATAAGATTGTCTTTTAATAAATCTTGCGTCAACTGGTGTTTTCTGCCTATTTGCTATTTCTCTGACTACTTCCTTATGCTCTTTACGAGTAAATATAGGAATTTCAAGCATTCCAACCCTTTTACCCTCTATCTTTCTAAATGCAAATCTTATTCTTTCACTAGACCACTTCTGTTCCTTTAATTTATTCTTTATGTGGTTATCAGATACTCCAGACCTTCTAGCATTATAGATGAAGTTTACTAAGTTGAAAAGGTCATTTGAATTAGGGAATAAACTTCTTTGATAATTGCGTTTATACCATTCCTGCAGTATTATGTAAGCGATTAAAGCTCCAATTCCTAGTAATATCCACCCAAATAGCGTAAACTTAAACCATCTTCTTGAACAGTCTTCAGGACATGAGTCTGCTGTTTCGCTACTAGAGCACACATTATCTATTACACATTCCCCTTCTGGGGCTTCTATATCTCCTAAAACTTCTAGTGAGGGAGCAATGTATGCTCCAAGAGTTTCAGCATCAATGTCGCCTGAAACAAAAAATTCAAAAGTCTCACTCTTAGAAGTATCTAATAAAATATAGTCTGTTCCAGAAGTAATTGATAGAGGGTTATAATTTGTTTTGTAAACTCCTGAGTTTTCAATATCTTGTCCAAAAATAAGATATGACTTTGTATCAATTTGAGTTATAGGGTTAGTCTTTATTGTAAATATTGCTCCGACAGGTTCTGTTCCGCCATTTCCAGTTTTTTGTATTTTCTTAAAAGAAATTTCAGGATTAAAATTATCATTCATCCATGCAATTATTTGTTCACCAAGATTACTATTTTGCAAATCTTTATTTTCTATCTGCTCTATGTAATTAGGATTAATATTTTGGTACCCTACACTTAAAGGAATATTATCTCCTGAAATTGTTGAAGAAACATAAGCGGGTACATCAAGTTCAATTAAATCAAGCATTACATTCTGATAATCTATTTCACTAGTGGCATTTTTAAAATCGAGTTCTACTGAGTTTAACCCAGAAGTTAATCCGTTTAAGTCAACTATGTTTTGTATTTCTTGTGTTGCCCAAGAGGGATAAGAATTAATTTGACTGGTGATATTTGTGATTCTCTTTCTATATTCTACTATTGTTGAGTTTGCAACATCTTTTGGATTTCCTACAAATACTGTAAACTGTCTAGTTGCCTGAGTAGTATTACTTACAGCAGTAACATTAACACTAAAAGAAGTGCTGTTTTTAGTGAATGCATGAAGTACAGAAGTACCATTAACTGTCTGTATAGTAGTGCCATCTCCAAAATTCCATATTGTCCTTATAATTTTAGTAGATGAAGTAACGTTAAATCTAACACTCTGACCAAAAGAAACAGACTTAGGGGTAATATCGAAAAGAAAACTCTTCTTTATGTTTATAGATTTATCAAGAACTTGACTTCCGTCTAAATATAATTTAAATTTATTTTCATTGCTTGCAATAGGAATAACAAAATCAGCCTTAGAAATGTCAAGGGTCAAATTGTCAGAGGTTATTCTAGAAGAGTCATAATTTAATCTGTGTACTTCTTCTATAGGGTTTAGAGTAGCACCAAAACTATCATAATTTAGTCTCGCGTCACCGAGGGAAACTACTTGATTTCCTCCAAATATTTTGAAAGGTACAAAACAATCATTTTGACAATTACCATCATAAACATTTTGTATGTATTGGTCAATAACTTCTTTGAGATTTAGTTTAAATGCATTATTGTAAGTAGTTTGATTAATTGTAAAACTAGGAGAAGCAGCATATTTTATAGTTTCAGCAAATATATCAAAATCGCTGTTCAAAGAGTTGAATCCTTGAGCAGTTCCACATGTAGGAGAACTAGTTTCTTGACCTATTTGATATCCATTATTCAAACTAGTGGAAATACAAACATAATATTCTTTAGTTTCATATCCTGAATAGTTTATCTGGCAACTAAGGTCTTGATTTTGAATTGAATTCTGAGGTAACTTGCAAGAACCCAATAAATCTGTGGTATCAAAATCATACAATTTCATAGTTAGGTTAGATTCTCCACTTCCTTGTTTTATTTGAGCTCCTACAATAAATGCAGGTCCTAAAGGTATGCTTATCTTCTGACAATATTCTTTTCCAGTTACTATATTCGCTAAGAGAGTGTTAGATTGGTCATAGCATCCAGTGTGTCTTATTCCGCAACTTTCGCCGCTCCCTTGAGTTGTTGTAAGAACATCAAAACCATCAGCAAGTAAATCAACATATAAATTAGGTGTACAGCTACTAGGTGCATTAGAACTAATTTTTAGGCTAGCATCAGTTACTTCAATTCCGCTTCCTTCAATCTTAAATCCAGAATATCCAACTTCGCCAGAACCTAATTGTAGTTGATTAGTTGTACCATCTGAAGAATAATCATTCAAACAATCATTAGTCGAACAATTATAATCTAATCCTTCGATTAATCCAGATTGATTTTTTATTAGTTCAAGTAATGTTAAACTTCCAGGGAAGTTACTAGTTATTTTATGGTCGCTAGGTTCATTAGTAAATCTTAAATTGATTTTACCTCTAATTGTTTCTCCATCTGAATAATTAGTCTCTATAGTGTTATGCAAATGATTTACGCTAGCAAAAGCACCAATAATTCCAAAAACAAAAATTAACAGTATAACAAAATACTTCAAATTATCTTTCAGCATTTTTTATTTCCTTTCTGAAATTGAGAACAATGTATATTGCTCCAATTAGTAGGATAGAAATCAAGAATTGTTTTAATCCAAAGAAACTAAGTTCAAAACTAAGAGAACCACAAGGAACAGTTATAGGAGATCTATTACAAGTAGCTCCACCAGCTATTGTATTATAACTAATGGTCTTTCTTCCAGCAATACATTCGCTTACAGTAGTTGTGTAAGAACAAGAATCTACAACAACTGCACCAGGTCCAGAACTACAAGCTCCACTTGAAGAAGTCTGGTATGTAGTTACATTTAATCCACAAGTTCCGCTAGTAGCACTCCAAACACAACTTAGTGTTGTACATGCGTTAGGTGTTTGGCCGTAAGAAGCTAAAGGTATAGCTGGATTAGCGTTCCCATTACATGAACTTTGAGTTGTAAAATCATTACATTCTAATATCAATCCACCGGCAGGTATTTGACAGGAATATCTTGCAGGGTTTGTAGGATCGGTTTCATCAGGCAAACATTGTAATCCTGCAACACAACAATCGTCCGCAGTTAATGCAGTATTATCTCCACCTTTACAGGCGCTATTTTCTTGATTGGTGGAGTAGCTTTCAGTTCTTGAAGCATAATAGGTATTTCCGTTATTCAAGCATCTTCCAAGTGTGAAATCTCTTTCAAAGTCAGCATTTGCCCCTGTTGCAACATGTCTAACATTAACCCTCATTTTCTTATCATCTAATGTATTAGACATATCATCATATTGCACTGCTCCAGAATAAATTCCATTTGAAGTTTCAAAACTTGCCCAATCAGTTGTCCAATCGTTATCTAAGAATGTCCAATTAAATAATAATGAGCTGTAACTATTAGTTGTTTGAGTTATTGTTAATGGTCCTCCGCCTAACCCACAAGCCGCAGGGGAGTTTTCAGTTTCAGTTGGACAATTTCCTCCGATACATTCAACACTACATGGAGCACTCGAACTAATAGTGTTAACTGCAAAACTGTCAGATGCGCTAAATGAGGCTTCATTAGGGAAGTAAGGCCCAGTTCCAGGAGGGCTTGTATATGTAATTGCTTCAAATGAAGGCTGGTTTATGTATGCAAGAGTGTAAGGACTCGCAATAACCAAAATTTGAGTTTCATTAATATCGAATCTTCCATCTAAGTCTGTGCATTTCAATTCAACGTTTACTTGTCCTGCAGAAGTAAATGTGTGCGGTACGTTTTGGCCTACAAATTGTTGAGTGTTTCCATTTTGAGTAATTGTCCATTCATTTGTAACTGGGCCAATTTGACTTGTGCATCCTGACTCAAAAGTAACTTGAGTATTAGCATAGTAAATTCCTCTATGCACTGGAGCAGTAATACTTGCTTGAGGAGGGTCAAATGAACATAATGTTGAATCATTCTGATATATAACTTGGAAAGATGTAACTGGTAGCGGAACATTTATGTTTCCAGCATCAAAATAAAGTTCTAAATCCTGGCCTTCACTACCTCCAAGTTCTGATTGTAAGACTATTTGCACTAGTGGGTCGCTTAAATTCAATTCAATTTTAGCTTCATTGTCTTGAACTTGTGCTTCTAAATATACTATAGGGTCAGGGCTAAGTGAATCATCATCAGAAAACAAAAATCCTACTAATTCTCCATTTGCTATTCCAGAAGTTCTTACTCTAGCAATAATCACATTATTTTTACAAACATTTGTATTAGCAGGGATTTGTGTGACTCCGTCATAATATACCCATCTTGCGTCCAGCAACTGAGGGCTATTTGTCACAGTGCAACAAATTTTAGTATTTCCAGCGTTGTTATATTGGTTTGCGCTTTCAGTTTCCAAATGAGCATTAGTGTTGGAAGATAATGAAGCAACTTCAACAAAACTAGCAGGACAGTTTGCGTTTCCAGCAACACTTTGACAAACTAAGTCTCCATAACAAATATCTCTAGTGTAGGCAGTTCCAGTATATCCAGGTTCTTGGGCATGAGCGTTTGTATCAGAAGATAATCTCAAAACAAGATTTGTTCCTGTACATGTGTGAGGATTAGAAGGAACAGAATATCCAGGAAATAAACTGCTAAAACAAATTTCAGTACCATAATTTCCAGCACCATTATATATTTCTCCGTGAGCATTAGTGCTTGAAGATAGTCTCATTATTCTTTCATTATCTATACAAGTCTGAGCGCTAGAAAAAGATAGAAGAAGTACAAAAAATAATCCACAAAATAATAAATTCATCCCTCTCTTCATTATCAAGACTAACGTCGCATGTTTATAAAGATTATCAGTTTTATTTATTAGCCTTTTAACACGCCAAGTGGTCTAAGTTTTGCAACCATTTTACCTATTCCTAGTTCGTGTGAAACTCTAACAACTTCATCAACATCTTTGTAAGCACTAGGAGCTTCGTCCACTGCCCCCTTCAAACTTCCAGATTGTAAAATTACATCTTTATCTTCTAGTTCTTTTTTCAAATCGTTAGCACTAATTAATTTAGATGCAGCACTTCTAGACAATAATCTTCCTGCTCCATGAGCTGTACTTCCAAAAGTTAATTCTTCAGCTTTTTTAGTTCCAACTAAAACATATGAATTAGTCCCCATGCTCCCTGGAATAAATATCGGGGTACCGATTTTTCTGTATTTACTAGGTACATCTTCGCTTTCAGGACCAAAAGATCTCGTAGCTCCCTTCCTATGAACTAAAACTTCTGTTTTCTTTCCATTTACCTTATAATTTTCAAATTTAGCAATATTGTGGGCTATATCATAAACTAATTTAAGTTCGGATTTAGGAAAGAACTTTCTAAATGACTCTCTTAATTTATGCATTATTAATTGCCTGTTGGTAAATCCGAAATTAGCTGCCCCGCTCATCGCGCTTAGATAATCTTGACCTAGTGGTGAACCAATTGGTGCATATGCCAGTTCTCTATCAGGTAAATGTTTGTAACCATATTCTTCTTCCATCTTTTCAATATAATCGCTAGCAACTTGGTGGCCTATCCCTCTTGATCCAGAGTGAATCATAATTACTATTTGTCCTTTTTTTAGGTCCAAGGTTTTAGCAGCCATTTCGTTATAGATTTCATCTACTTCCTGAATTTCAAGAAAATGGTTTCCAGCACCCAAAGTTCCTAATTGGTTCATCCCACGCCCAAGAGCCTTTGGACTTATTTTTTTAGGATTAGCCCCAAGGATCTGACCTTCGCTTTCACAAAATAATTTGTCTTCTTTCTTTCCATAACCCTTTCTAATGGCCCAATTAACTCCTTCTAATACTACATTAGCAATTTCTTTATTATCTAATCTAAATTCGCTTTTTGTTCCAACCCCACTTGGGACATTTTTGTAAATATCTTTCATAAGGTTATCTCTCTTTAACATGAATTCCTTTTTTGTCAAGTTAGTAGAAACTAATCTTACTCCGCAATTAATATCATATCCAATAACTCCAGGACTTACTATTCCTTTTTTTGCATCAAAAGCAGCTACGCCTCCAACTGGTGCGCCGTATCCAACATGTACATCTGACATTGCAAGCGAATAACCTACTATTCCAGGCAATTTAGCAATATTTGCTAACTGGATAATACATTGTTCCTCTACTTTATCAAAAATCTCTTTCGATGCAAAAATTCTTCCAGGAACAAGCATTCCTTCCTGTTTAGGCAACTCATATATGTATTCGCCTACCTTCTTCATTTTTTCTTTCATTTTCATGTATCTTCAACTAATTTATGTTATTTAAACAAACTGCTCATACGTCTAAAACAACTTGACAAACAAAATTTTTCCCTTCTTTCTTTATGTACATTTCAGAATATGTTGGAGATTTAACCGCGTCTAAATCTTTGTAGCTCTTAGTATCATCTCCGTATAATGTAGCAGTAAGTGTATTTTCCCCATCCTTAACATATTTATCCATTATCTTTTCTGTTAGTTTTACTTTAGCTTTCGAGATAACAAAATTATCTGCGTCAAATAAATAAATAATTTCTCCAAGAAATTTGTAAAGAAGACTTTCATAATCTTTGCTTCTAAGAGTTATTTCAATTTTCTTTTTATTCTTGATTTTTTTTCCTCTGGAAAAAACTGAAGAGATAGCAAGGACAGAATTTTCAAATAACTCATTAATATTTTTACCATAGGCTTTGAATTTAATGTCTCCAGTATGTTCTAAAAATTCAAACTTCATTCTTGTACCCATAGGAATAGTCTCAATTTAACAGGGCCAAAATCACTTTTACTGGTGCTTATTATTCTCTCTGCAGAATATACATTTCCAATGTAGCTTGCCTGTCCACATGCACTAGTTATAACGCAAGCTCTTAATTCAAAATTAATGTAATCAGGCAAACTATCATTAATGAAAGTTAGGGTATTGACCATGGACACAACATTTATTTGACTTGTTATTATCTCAGATCTTAAGTCCTCCATGGTACTTATTTCAGCAAGTATGTCTCGAGCATTTTCAGATAAATCTTGAGTTTCTTGCGAAGGTAAATTTTGTCTGTAAGTTATAAGTAAAATTACTGAAATCAAAGTTATTGCAATTAAGAGTTCAATTATTCTAGCTATGCCTTTTCTATTTACCATACTAATACTATAACCTCTGCATATTCATGCTTACCAGATTCTCTTATAATTTCAACTCTATCATTTTTAGACAGTACTTCAATACCAGTAGGTATTTCATTTACAGCCCTTATTTCAGAATCTCCAAATGTAACTATAAATCCGAATTCCATCCTATTAGGTAAATTAAGTTCTTCTTTCAACTCAGAATAATTAGTATAATAGCTATTATTCAATTTTAAAAATAAACTTTCAAAATAAAAATCCTTAACTTCTGAAGAAGAAATTCCATAGTTTCCAGTTAAGTCTGTTGCAAGAGGAATTGGAGGCCGACTATCGACCAAAGATTCAGCATATCTTATTCTAAAGAATCTGTCATCAATTGAATTTCTCGTAAAGTAAACTATTCCAGCTGAATCCCTATGGGTACTAATGGGTACGCCATCAACATCTTCTACAGATGCATTATAGTTAAGAGGTACACCATCTATTCTTAATTTTAAGTCCAAGTTATTTAGGGGGCTAATTGAAACTGAATATGTCTCGACCTTTTCTTTACCTTCTTGAGAAACTTCTATCCATGCGTAGTCCATAGTAGATTTCAAAGTTCTTTGGCTACTTAATGGGTTAAAAAATACAAATGCAAATACTATGAATCCTATAAATATTACAAACGAAACCACAAATTCTATGTGGCTTAACCCCTTTTTATTCATCCAAATTAAAAACTTAACTTTATTTATATAGGTTTACTTATAGCCGTAACATGAATAATTTAATAAGAAAGATAAAAGAAAAATATGAATTGAATGGGCTTCCAGATACTTTGATTGAGTCAGTTCTAGAGTCATATCTTAACAAAAATAAAATAAAGGATATTTCATCAGAAAAAAGCCGTAAAATCATAATAAAAGAGGTAAGGCAAGAGTTACGCAGATATGCAGGTCAATATGCTTCAAAATCAAATATAAAGAATAGGCAAGATTTAGTAAAAACTGAAAATTTTGAAGAATTATTATCAAATCATTCATCAACAAGAGAAAGGTTAGAGGATTATCCACTAGTTAAGTCAATGATAAAAAAAATAAATCCTAAAAGCATTCTAGATTTAGGTTGCGGTATAAACCCTGTAGCAATAGCCCAAAAAGGAATAAAATATCATGCTTTTGACATTAACCATAACGATCTAGATATAGTAGAACAATTCTTCAAAATAAAAGAAATTAATGGAGATATTCACCATAAAGATATTAGAGTAGTAGAAAACTTTCCAAAAGTAGACCTTTGTATAATTTTCAAAGTCCTAGATATTTTAGGGAGTGATAGGACAAAAATATCAAAGCATTTACTTCAAACAATTGAAACAAAATATTTCTTAGTGAGTTTTGCAACTAGGACTTTAACAGGTAAACCCATGAATAGCCCTTATAGAAGATGGTTTGAAACAATTCTCAAAGTCTTAGGCTACGAATATGAAGTCAAGAGAACAAATCAAGAATTATTTTATTTTATTACAAAAACAATTTAGCGCCTGTAGAAATTAAAAATGCAGCAATTGTCATAACAAAAGAGTGTTTTACTCCTGCTTTTACACTTCCTTCTGAAAGTTTACCTATTGCAAGTCCACTAAACAAACCCTGTAAAAGTAACATCCATAATAATGGTCTAGACAAATCATCAGTTGAAAATGCTTCTCCGCTTCCTGCGCCAGGAACAGCTGTTCCAAACCCTCCTCCAATTCCTTCAAGCCCTCCAACGCTATTAACATCCTCAGTTAAAGGAATTATTTTAAATTGCATTACAAGCATTATTCCGATAAAAATAAAGAATATTATGTATCCTTGAACTACAAGAGAAGAAATGGAAGCAGCTCTTTCTTTTTTTAATTTTTCAACCTGATAAATAGATGAAGCTACAGAGTCTAATATATCATCTATTTTTCCACCAGCCATTTCAGCTTCCTTAATCAAAGAAATAGCTCTCTTAACTGTAATACTCCCAATATCATCTGCAAAAGTGTCTAATGCTTTGCTCATAGGAATTCCCATAGATATCTGATTTGCAAGTTTTCCTATATTTTCAGTGAGGGATCCAAAATTTTTATTCCTCATGTTTCTGATACTTTGACCTATAGGTGTCCCACCCTTAACATTTTCAGCTAATGCTCTAGCAAATTCCAAAAATTGTTCATTTTTTTCTTTTTCTAAGTTGGTTTCAAATATTGTTGTTGCAACAAAAGGAAGAGCAATAACAGTCATAGCTATTCCAATAAGGAAGTAAAACAGATTTTCTCCAAAAAAGAATATGAAGTCTAGTGCTACTAAAATTAATCCAAAGATTATTCCTATCCAGTGTGCTTTTTTTAATATCATTTTAGTAGTTTGGTTGTTTCATGTGCAAGAATGCAATGAATAATACGTTAACAATAGCAACTAATCCAATAATTGCTGTAGTCATTTGAGTAGGATTAAATCCAGTGCTTATTTTGGAAATTGAAATAATTACTAAAAGCATTACCATAATCATAGGAGTTGCAATTACAATACTAATGTATAGGTCCATAAATGTTTCAGCAGATTTGTTGGCCTTTTCCCTTTCAAGCCTATACTCCAAAAGTAAACTTTCAGCTCTTTTTTCAAAGAACTTTCTCATATCTCCTCCAGAGTTTATAGTAACGGCCATACCATTTAACAATTCGGAAAATTTAGAACTAGGCGTCGAAAGAGAAACATTTCTTAAAGCAGTGCTTAAGTCGTAACCATAAAGATTAGTCTGATTCAATATTTTACGAAATTCATTTCCTGCAAATTCATATTCCTTACTGGTCGCAATTATCTTAAACAATTCAATTGGTTCTATTCCTGACCCAGAAATTGAAGCCATGTGAATTACCACAAATGGAATTTCTTGGTTTATTTTTCCAGCAGTAGATTTTTTTTCAGCTGCAGGGTACGAATAAAACAAAAGAAATGCTATTCCTGGAACTGCAATTGGAACCCATAAAATTTTGACAAGTCTAAGAAGGTAAGATCCGGAATATGCTTCTATAGAAAGATTAAGTGCGTCTATTGTAAAAAATAACATGAATATCATAAGAAATACCCCGACAAAAGAAGCAATCAAAACAGACATAAACATCATAGACAAGTAGGTAGTAGAAAGAATACTTAGGTTACTTTTTCTTATATCCATAATAAGGGACTTGAAGCTTCCCTCATTTAGCAGTCTTTGTGAGAAATTAAAGAACCACTTGTTAGAAATTTTACCATACCAATTAGTGGTGTTGAATTGTTCTAATTTTTTAGGCTTTTCTTTTTGTTTCTTCTTTATTTTTTTAAGTAATTGGGAGTCAATATTAAGTTCTTTCAAAAATTCAGATCTATTTCTTTCAGAGACTACAACTGCAACTTCTCTTGTTTGGTTGGAACTTAATGGTACGACTTCAAGACCCTTAACTTCCTCAGTTTCATTTTTTATTGCCAAGTTAGTTGTAGGAATTTTATCTAATATTTCAGGCACGCTATCATTTAGCATCCTAATTCTTCTAACTAATGACTCTGCAATTTTAGTGTAAATTCTAATTTCTTCAGCATCTAGTTCAATCTCGCTAGAATATATTTTATCAAGCTCTCGCACCATACTTATTTCAGTATCGATATTTGCTTTCAAATTTTCAATAATCATAATATTTTTTTAATGCTCCTTTGTATTTCCAATATTTTTTGTTTGAATTGAGAAGCTTTATCAAAATCTTCTTTTTTTATAGAATCATCAAGTTTTTCAGAGAGTTCCTTCATTTGCACAAGCATTTTATATGCTAAAAAAACATCCTCTTTTTTCATAATTATACGAATGTATTTTGCTTTATATACCTTTTATTTAATTCCCATTTTCTCAAGAACTACTTTAGGGCTTCTGTAATAGTCTACAACTATTTTTCTTACTTCATCAAAATCAAATATTTTTCTCCTATAAAGTTCGTAAAGTAACTTAGTCCTATTTGCAAACTCTTTTTGTAATTCTTCCATTGTTACTCCATACCTGATGGATATTTTTTCAAAAACCTTGCTTTCTTTTTTGAAATAGAATGCATCTTGTGCAGGATTCCATACAAAAGGAGTGTTTACTAAAACCATTCCATCCCCTTTAACATTTACTATCTCAACTATTTCTCTTAGTCTTCTAGTTTCATTTTTCTTAATTAATGCGTGAGTCATAATCGCAACACAGTCAAGAGAATTTACTAGAGTAGGTGAAAGTTCAATTGGTGGAGTTTCTAAACGTTTTATCAAGGTATCCACAGAATCTGCGTGCATCGTACTTATTGACGGGTGTCCAGAAGCCATACCTTGGAATAATACGAAAGCTTCCTTACCTCTAACTTCTCCAACTATTACATAATTAGGGTTCTGTCTAAATGAATTCTTAAGTAAGTCAAAAAGATCTATTTCTCCGACTCCTCCTTTACTCATTGCAACTCTAGATACCGCAGGTATCCAATTTTCCCTAGGTAAATTCAATTCTCTTGTATCTTCAATGCTTACAACGTGAGATTCTGGCGGAATGAAAAATGCAATCGCGTTAAGTAATGTAGTCTTACCAGATGAAGTCCCTCCAGCTATGAAAATATTTGACTTATACTGCACAAGCATCCAAAAGTATGCAAGCATTTCTGGGCTCAGAGTATTGAATGAAAGCAATTGAATTGGAGTCCAAGGGATTTTAGTAAATTTACGAATAGTGAATGTAGGTCCCTTAGATGTGACATCTTGGGTATATGTTGCGTTAACTCTGCTTCCATCAGGCAATGTTCCATCAAGTAAAGGTTCAGAATAAGAGACATATTTTCCGGAACGTTGAGCAAGTTTTTCTACAAAGCTAGATAAATGGTCTATCTCTTTAAATTTCAAAGTTGTCTTAATATTGTGATATGTTCTATGAACTATGTATATTGGAGTGTTTACTCCATTACACTCAATATCTTCAATAAAATAATCTCTTAACAAAGGTTCTATCTCATTAAAGCCTACAAAATCTCTATATAAATAATAAAATATTTTTTCATAATTTCCCTCTTCAATTTTTAGATTTAATTCACTTATTAAAAATTTAGCAGTCTTGTCCACATATTCCATTATTTTTTCAGGAGTTTTTTCAGTGACTACATTGACATTAATCAATTCAATCATAGCATCTTCTAATTTCTTTATTGTTTCCCTGTCTTCATCTTTTAAGACTGGTTCCTCAACATCATATATTAGTTCTCCGGCCTCATCATCCCAATAGATGTGTGCATTAGCAAATGGTTGAATTAATGCATATCTTACGTCGACTTTTGTCTTGTCAGTAGTTTTTGGCAAAGCCGGTACAACAGGATTGGGATTTAGACTTATCGCCATATTTTCATCATCTCCAAATTGTAAAATCAATTATACATTTAAACCTAACTAAG
>CAYRCZ010000007.1:9769-29125 GCA_964423055.1 Candidatus Woesearchaeota archaeon | reverse complement strand
TCTGTCCTAGATGTGGGCCTGGAGTTTTCTTAGGCGGTGGCTTAAACAGACTTCATTGTGGAAAATGCAAATATACAGAATTTGGTAAAAAGTAAAATTTAGTTTTTTCATCACCTCCAACTCGGATATTTTTTTCTTGCCCATATTAGGACTTTAACTGAAAAACTTTGAAGAGTTTATTATAACGACAATATTATCGTTTTATTAAATAAACCCATAGAGGAGAGACCATTGCCTTCAAGAAGATGGCTATGATGTCCCCTCCTGGGAAAAAGAGGTGATGATAATTATACGAACTTTGGCTGGTATTTAAATCTTTCGATTATGTTCTTATTATATAGTTACAACACATTGCTTTGGTATAAGTTTATTTAATCTTGTTTTATTTCTATAATATGGAAGAAAGTGATGAAATTATAGCAGGTGTTAAAGAAATTAAAGGACTAAAAGAGAAAGTAGGGCAGGAACAGATACATGATTTGCTTTTTGACAATAGGTTGAGTTGGCAGACTATTATTTATGATTTAATTAATTCAGAACAGCTCGACCCTTGGGATATTAACTTGAGTGTTTTGGCTAATAAGTATATTGAGAAAGTTAGGCTTTTAGAAGAAGCTAATTTCTTTATTTCTTCTAAGGTTTTATTGGCTGCTTCTTTACTCCTACGTTTGAAGTCTGAAATTCTCTTAAGTAGGGACTTACAGTCACTAGATGATATTTTATATGGTAAAAAGGAAGAAAAGGTTTATACTCAAGAAAGAATCACGTTAGACGAAGATATTCCTGATTTAGTTCCTAGAACCCCATTACCTAGGCATAAGAAGGTATCTTTACAGGAACTTATATTGGCTCTTAGCAAGGCTATGAATACAGAATCTAGGCGTGAACGTAAGGCACTTATATTAAAGCAACATGAAATGAATGCTTACTTACCCATTCCTAAAAAATTGTTTAATTTGCAAGATAAAATAAAAAATATTTATTCTAAGTTAAGAGGGATATTTTCAAAGAGTGATGAAAGAGTAGCATTTTCTGAATTGTCAAGTATGGATTCAGAAGAAAGGCTTCTTACTTTTGTATCTTTATTACATCTAGATAATCAGCAAAAGGTTTGGCTTGAACAGGAAGGTCACTTTGAAGAAATATGGATTTTACTCAAAGAGATATATGAGGCTAAAAATAAAGATTTACTTGAAAGGTTAAAGAAAGAAATGGAATTATTAGAAGAAGAACATGAAGCTGAAGTTAAAATAGAAAAAGCTACAGATTCAGAGTAATCTAATTTTAATACTCTTGAGTCTTTGAATTTATATGAACAGGTGGTTGATTTTTATAGGAGTTATTTTATTAGTCTTAGGGTTTATGTTGTATAGTTATTCCCAACCTCTGGAAGATTTATACTTTGCTCCCTCTGAAACTGCTAATAATCCTTATTTTCCAGTGAGTATAGTGGTCTCAATATTGGGACTTTTACTTTTAATTGCAGGAATATTTTATAATAATTCTAAAGAAACTTAATCTTTTAATTTAGAAATTATTGATTTTTCAGATAATAAAGATTCTTCGCCGGACTTCATATCTTTTAATTTAAATTTCTTTTTAGCTATTTCTTCCTTTCCTACAAAAATCGCATATTGGATATTATATGAATTTGCATATTCTAGTGCTTTTCCAACTCCTAAGAAATTGGTTATACAACTTATATTATTTTTTCTTAGTGTTTGAGCAAGTTTTGTTGTTTCTTTTTCTTTATCAATGGATATTATAATTGCTTTAGTATTATCTATTTCTAATTCTTTTATTTCTTTTTGGCATAGGCCCATTAAAGATTCTAAGCTAAAAGAAAGACCTACTGAAGGGATTTCTTTATTAGGGATATACTTTCCTACAAGTTTATCGTAACGACCTCCTCCTAAAAGGGCAGTTTTACCTACTAAGATCTCGAATACGCTACCTGTATAATAATTGAAGCCCCTCATAAGACGAGGATTAAATGTAACTTTTACACCTAGTTCTTTACACCTTTGAATTAAATTCAATAAATCTTCTGACCCTTCAAACATGTTATCTTTGAAGAAAGAAATATCTTTTTCCATTAATTTGAACAGGCTCAATATTTGGTTTGAGTCTGCATATTTTTTGAGGTTCATTTTTACTTGATCTTCCCCTATTTTGTCTATTTTGTCTATTTCTCTTAAGACCTGTAATTTATCATTTATTTGGACAGATTTTATTATTTCATCTACTAGTTTTCTATTATTGATTTGTATGCTGATATTTTCTATTTTTAATTCTTCTAAAATATTTGTTGCAACTGCAAGGCACTCTGCTTCAGCGTTTATTGAAGGATCCCCTATTATGTCTATATCACACTGAGTAAATTCGCGAGTTCTTCCAACTTTGATATTTTCATCTCTAAATACAGAACCTATTTGGTATCTTCTGAAAGGTAATTTTATGTTTGGATTTTGCTTAAATATTCTCGATAATTGAAAAGTGAATTCATATCTTAAACCTAAATTTCTATTTGCGCGGTCTCTTAACCTGAACCTATCTCTAACAGCTTCGTCTTCTTCGCCCATATCTGAACGCATTAATTCATCGAATTCTATAGATGGGGTTTCAACTGGAAGGAATCCGTATAATTTGAAATATTTTTTAGCTATATCTTTTATTTTTTCACGTTTTTGAGATTCAACTGGTAAATAATCTTCAAATCCTTTAACATTTTCTGGTTGGTATATCATTTTCTTTTTGAACTTTTTTGTTGCATTATTTCAGTCCTCTCTTGTTCGACTCTCCTCAACATGCTCGGAGACTCACTGCGGAGAACTGAAAAGCGGAAGGTGGGAATCGGACCCACTCCAACGGCGCCACAAGCCGGTATGCTACCATTACACAACATCCGCCATATATTTAATTCTTCTTCATATTTGGTATATAAAGACTGTGAATTTGTGGTTTTGATATTAGAGTTAAAACTAGAATTGCTTACTAATGCGACAATGAATAGACCTCTGGGTTTGTATATTCATAATTTGAGAAGTTTTGAATAGTTTATAAAGTTAAGGTTTTTAATTGATTTATGAAAAAAAGAAGGTTTAGATTTTATGCTTTGAAGTTCTGCGGAGTAATGTTTATCCTATTTTTAATTCAATTGCTCATTTCAGGATTTACTGAGCTCTTTTTACTTAATTCTAACTCTTACCTTCAAATTTGGAGATTTGTTACGGCTATCTTCTTACATGGGGGTTTAGCTCATTTACTCTACAATATTTTTGCTTTAGCTCTTTTTGGAAGTATGCTTGAAAGGTTAATAGGTTCAAAGCGATTTTTAATAGTGTTCTTTGTTACAGGGATACTTGCTAATATTGTCAGCGTAAACTTTTATGATTCTTCTTTAGGAGCGTCCGGAGCAATATTCGGAGTTATTGGAGCTTTGATTGTAATTAGGCCTTTAATGTTTATTTTTGCCTTTGGATTTCCAATGCCTTTATTTATAGCTGGAATAATTTGGGCTGCCGGAGATTTAATAGGCCTTTTTGTTCCAAGTAACGTTGCAAATCTTGCCCATTTATCAGGGATGTTTTTTGGATTAATTTTAGGATTTATTTATAGAAAAAAGGCATTAAGGTGGATTGGATGATAAAAATTAAACCTTTGAAGCAAAATGAATCTTATTGCGGTCCTTGCACATTAAAAATGGTGTTTGGTTATTATGGTAAAAATATTTCTATTCAAGAAATTGCTAAAGTTGCTAAAACCGTTGTTCTAGAAAGTAATTCCGGAACTTCTCCTCAAAATATGGTTAAGGCTGCAAAGCACTTTGGCTTTAATGCAAAATATAAAGAAAATTCTAATATTATCGAAATTGAAAAATTTGTTAGAAAAGGAATACCTGTTATAGTAAATTGGTTTTCAGATTATGAAGGGCATTATTCAATAGTTGTAGATATAAATAAAACTGGCATTTATATTATTGATCCTGAATACGGCAAGAAAGTTTTTATGAAAATTTCTCATTTTAAGAAAGTTTGGTTTGATTATAATGGTGATTTTATTAAATCAAGAAAAGATTTGAGAGTTAGGCCAATAATTATAATTAATAAATCTTAATTTTTATTATCTACAAATTCATAGACTTCTTTGGATATTTTTCTAATTATATCTGCACTTTCTACCGAGCCTAAATTTCTCGTCATTACGCATAGAATATAAGGGTTTTTTTCATGATAAATTATCCCACAATCATGCAATTCATTTTCATTATATATTCCGAATTTGTGGGCAACTTCTACATTTGTTGGAACTCCTTCAGGAATTAGATTTTCTGTTTGAGTATTTGTTGTAATGCTTAATGCAAATTTAGAAAGTTCTGGTGAAAGATATGTTGAGAAGTATAGTGCTTTGAAAAATCTAGAATAATCTCTTGGGGAAATGGTCTTATCCATATTTTCTGGAAGATATGGATTAGGGATTCCCACATGTTTGAACACGTCGTCTACTTCATAAGAAAATAACTGCCTTATTAATGTGTTTTTTGCAGTATTATCTGAATTAGTTATCATACTTTTTAATAGTTCTTTTACAGTCACTTCTGTTCCATCTTTTTTTTCGTAAGTAGTTGGATAAGTATTATCTATGTCTTCAGATCTTATGACTAATTTGCTGTCTAGGCTTAACTCTCCCCTGTCTACTTTTTTTAGAATTGCGATCATTATAGGTATTTTTAGTAGACTTGCAGGAGCAAAACCCATTCTTTCATTTCTTCCACTCCATGAACCTGTTTTTAAGTCTTGGATAAAAAATCCTACATCGTTTGTTGCATGATGTGTTAAAATTTCATTTGCTATTTTAGTCTTTAATCCTTCATAGTGTAGGATAAACCCCTGACTTTCTACATTATTTGCAAGATTTTTATCTAACTCTGGATTAATTAGAGTAACTGCTCCAGTTAAATCAAAACCTGGAAATAATATTTTTAGGATTAATATAGCATTAAGTAATACAGAACCTATTAAGATTATTGTGAATATCTTTTTTAAATTTCTTTTTTTAGGAGAATTAGTTTCTGGAATTTTAGTTTCTTCCACGATATTTGCGGGTTTTGATGCTTTTAAAATTTGTTGTAGTACTAAAATATGCCCCAACCGGGATTCGAACCCGGGTTTCGGCCGCGAAAGGGCCGCGTCCTTGACCACTAGACTATTAGGGCGACAAAGTTAATTGAGAAAGATGCCTTTTAAACCTTTTTTATTCACTTATGGTTATTCATTAAGCGATAGTAAAACTTTATGCGAAAAACATAAATACCTTCTATACGATCTTTTTTTATGTCTGGTACTCATAAGGGCCAAAACCTTTGGTTGCATGACATGTTATTATCTGCTTTTTTAAAGAATGGTTTTGCCCGTACTAATGGAAATAAGTCTTGGGAGTTGACTGATTTACAATATCTTAGTTTGACTGATGATTTAGCTAGAGGTTTTTTATCTTTTTCAACTACTCCTTCATACAGGAAACAATTCTTTGAACTAGAATTAAAAATAATCAAAGAACATGCAAATATCTTGTCTGAAAACATAGGTGGTGAACCATTTAATTTAGTTGACATTTATTGTGGGGATGGTTTTAAGGCAACTGAACTTGTCAAGGAAATTGTTTCTAAAAATCCATCAATTAAAATTAGGTATTGTCCTTTGAATGCTTCTCAATATTTAATAGATTTAGCAGTTGCAAATATGAAAAAAGCTGGGATATCTAATGTTGTTGAGTATAAACCATTTTTATCTTCAGGAGATGGGCGTTCGCTTAGGCCAATTGCAGATGGGTTGAAGTCTGAAGGTTTCAAAAAAAATGTAGTTATTATATTAGGAGGGGTTATTGCTTGTTTTGATATTAATGAATATTTGTTTGAGTTAGAAAGGGATATGAAAGATGGAGATGTTTTGATTATAGGTAACGGGGTTAGAATTGGAGAAAGGCTAGTTGATTTACATAAATATATGGATGGTTCTTTTCACAATTGGTTCAAGTATCTCATGTATGGATTGGGTTTTAATGATGAAGATTTTGAATTTAATGCTAGATTTGGTAATTCTAGAATTGAGTTTTTCTACAAGCTTAGGAAACAAATAACTAAGCAAATAGATGGAAAAATGGTTAATTTTGAAGAAGGCGATGAGTTTGTTGTAGCTCATTTGTACAAATATTATGCTGAAGAGTTTGAGAAATTCTGTAAAATGTATTTTAAAGATTCAATGATTTTTACAGATACTGATAAAGAATATGCAGTTGTTGTTTCTAAGAAATAACTCTCTTAATATTTATTTTGAAGTGATTTGAACTTGAACACTGATTAAAATTCTGGATTAATTAATGAATTTTCAATTCATTTAATGAGCCCACCAGGATTTGAACCTGGGACCCCTGCTGTTCTTAGCTTGTGTAGCTTAAACACTAAACCTCTATTGAGGTCTATTCATATAAGAGCAGTGCTCTAACCGGGCTGAGCTATGGGCTCCTAGTATTGGACCCGAAATAGTTCTTTTTAATGTTTCCGTTTATGAAAATAAGTTCTTTAACCAGTTAAAAAATTTCAATACTATATTTTCACCTTTTTCTTCTACTATTGGGTCGAAGCTATATTCTACTTGAGTAGAATTAGTTAAATTGTTCAATTCACTTATTTCATCTGTTTCTTCAGTTAATATTGAAGTTCCCATACAAGAGGTTGTGCTTAACTTTCCAGTTTCAGAGTCAAGATATGCATAAACAATATATTTCTTACCTACTTGAAAATTATAACCGCAATTAGCACCAGAGTCTTTTAGAGAATATAAATTGAGATTTACAGATTCTGGAAAATCAAATGGTTTCCAATATTGGATTGTTTTAATTGTTATTTCTTGTAATTCATTATATTCTTGGCCTGAAATTTTTATGTTTGTGACTTCACCTGAAAATACGTATTCGGCGTTATCTAACTTTTGAGATGTATTTTCAAAATAGATGCATGAACAAGCAGAAGCTAAACCCAATGAAAATAGTGTTGCTATAGCTAATGCTGTTAGTAAAAATAATTTGTTTTTCATGTTTTTTTCAAGAGAATCTTATTTATAAGTATGTTGAAGGATTCAATTTTATTTGAAGTGAATAACCTTAAAAATGAGTTTTTTCTTGTCATTTTATGATTATAGGACTTGTTGGAAAGCCTAATGTTGGAAAGAGCACTTTCTTTAAAGCAGCAACGCTATCGGACGTTTTAATTGCTAATTATCCTTTTGCAACAATAAAACCTAATCATGGTATGGCTTATGTTAAAATTCATGATTTAGCTGCAGATTTTGGAAAGATTTCAAATCCTAGGCAAGGTTACGTTAGGGAAGGACATAGGTTTGTGCCTATTGATTTATTTGATGTTGCAGGCTTAGTAGAAGGTGCGTCTGAAGGAAAGGGATTAGGAAATCAATTTTTAGATGATTTAGCAGGAGTAGACGCATTTATTCATGTTGTAGATATGTCTGGAGAAACTGATGAGGGTGGAAAACAAACTGAGAATTATGACCCGAGTAAAGATATTATGATGATTGAAAAAGAACTAGATTTATGGTATCTTGGAATCTTAAAAAAAGTATGGACGACTGTAATGAAATCAATGGAGACGCAAAAAGGTAACTTCTCCAAAACTGTTGCTAAACAGTTTTCTGGCTTAAAAGTAACTGAAGATGATGTTAATCATGTTGTCCTAAAAGAGAAACTGGATATAACTAAACCTTCTGCTTGGACAGATGAGATTTTATTTCACTTTGCTCGTTCATTAAGGATCTATACAAAGCCAATGATAATTGCTGCAAATAAGGTGGATAGGCCAAACGGAATTCATAATTTTACTAAAATTAAAGAAAAATTTAGTTATCCAGTTATTGCTTGTTTTTCAGATGGTGAATTAAGCTTAAGGCAAGCTGACAAGGCGGGAATAATAAAATATATTCCTGGAGAAAAAGACTTTGAAATCCTTAAGGAATTAAGTGTTCCTCAAAAAAATGCCTTAGAATTAATAAGAAAAGTTATGCATGAATTTGGTTCTACAGGGGTACAAAATATCCTTAATTGTGTTGTTTTCGATATTCTGAAATATATTGCTGTATTTCCTGCTGGAAGTAAAATGGAAGATAGTAAGGGGAACGTTTTACCTGATTGCTTTTTAATGCCTCCTGGATCCACTGCTTTAGACTTTGCATATAGGTTACATACAGATATTGGGAACAAGTTTGTTAAGGCAATGAACTTGAAAACTAAACAAGCTGTTGGTAAGGATTACATTATTAAGCATCTTGATGGATTAGAGATTTTAACGAGATGATTATCAAAGTCAAGGTTAGGGCTGGTTCTCTAGAAAATAGTTTTGAATTATCTTCTGATGGGGTTTATTTAGCAAATATTAAAGAAGATAGGGTTAATGGCTTAGCTAACTTGTCTTTAATTAAAATTATTTCTAAAGAGTTTGGAGTTCACTTTAGTAAAATTAAAATTAAGAATCCTAAAAGCAGATTAAAAATTATAGAAATTGTTAAATAAGTCTTTTTATAATTTATTTTATGAGGTATGATTATGCTCCTGATCTAAAGGAGAGGCTTAGTGAAATAGTTATTAAATTAAATATGGATCACGTAGACCTTAATAGGGTTGAATGTTTGAGATCATTTGGTTCAAGCACTAAAAGAACAATTGCTCGTTGCCACACTATAGGGAAGGTTATGCAAAAAGGTATGAAGGCTCCTGCTTTCTATACCATTGAGTTTCTTGAGAAATTTGATAAATTATCTATGTCGGATCAGGATAAAGTAATTATCCATGAACTTCTTCATATTCCTAAGACTTTTGGCGGAGGTTTTCGCCAACATGATTTTGTATGTGAAGAAAATATTGCAAAACTCCACAGAAATTTGGAATTTAAACGAAATTTTAAGCTATAATTTATGTAAGAGAACTGTTTATTTTAAGTGAGAAACGCTTATAAAGAATGTTTGTTAAATTCATTGCATAAAAAGAGCTGTAAGAGAACTCTTTTTTTATAAAAAGTGGTGCACAAAAAATATACTTACAAAGATGGAAAACGTTTCGGTCCATATTATTATGAAACCAAGCGTGTCGATGGTAATGTTGTAACAACTTACTTAGGTACTAAACTCCCTCATAAAAAAATACATATTTCTTTAATCAAAAATGTATTAATGGTTTTTGCTTTTCTTTTATTAATTGCTTCTGTTTATTTCATTTCATCTAATATTACTGGAAATGCCTCTCTTGACATAAAAACAAATTATAATTTTGGTGAATCTATAAATGGAAAACTAGAATTAAATATTTTTGAAGGGGAACTAATTCCTGCTGATTCTGTTGTTTTAATTGAGTACGGTAATTTTTCTAAAGAATTTATGCTATCAGATCTTATTTCAGATGACTTGCTTGAAGGTCAGTTTTATGCAAAAGGGACATCTGTTTCTGGAAGCGGTTTTGGTTATGGTTTAGCTGGAAAAATTATTTCTTATCCTTTAGTTAATTTTGATTTTTCTGTTTTTGATGAAAATGAAAATTCACAATCTAATGATGTTCAAGATGTGCCTGATCAACCATCCATTGAAGAACAAGAGATTAAGGAACCAAATCAAGAAGTTGAAGGGCAGGAAAACCAAGAATCTTCAAATTCTGAGGAAATTGTTGAAGAACAAACATCTGAATCTGATTCTATTGAAGCTGGGATAACTGGAGCAGTTATCTCTGAATCTAACGTTGTTTCTGGCGTGGTTTCTAAAGAAAAAGAATTTACTTATTCCCTTAATGATGGTCAAACTGCTTCACTTGTTGAGGGAAGTGTAAATTCTGAGAGTGTTGATTTAAATGATAACATTATTAATTTTGACTTAAAAAATAATGAGGTTTTAGTAACTACCGATTATTTTATTGAAAATGAAGGTTTTGGTTCTGATTATATTGGTGATAAATCTAAAAAAATTACTTTAAATTTAGATCAAATTGGTCTAATTGCAAATCAAGAAGATGACTTAAAGATTAAATTAATTTATGATTCTAATCTAATTGTTGAAGCATCAGATTCTATAACTATTTCTAATATTGAACTTGTAGAGGGTGTAGAAGGTAATGAAAATCAAGAAGGAGTTAGTGAAACCCATCCGATTGCAAACGATTCTATCTTAAATGAAACTCAAGTAACTAATGTTACTGGAACTAATCAAACTCAGATAACAAATGTTACAGGAGTTAATCAAACTATCTTAAATGAAACTCAAGTAACTAATGTTACTGAATTTAATCAAACATTCATTAATGAGACTTTAATTGAAGTTAAGACTACACAGTATGGTGCAGTTATAGGTCAACCAGTTAAGTGGATTAAGACTATTTCCTTAGAATTAAACGATAGTTTGAATTTGACTGTTGAAGTACCTGCAAGTGCGGAGAACCTCACTGTTAATAAAATTTCTGAGGAACTTGAGTCTAAAGATACTGATTTCTCCTTAGAGAGTTCGGATTCTGAATCTGATTTAAAGGTAAGTATTACCGGTGAAGTTACCGCAGATATAGATTTGAGCAAGGAATCTTTTTTAAATAAATTCTTTAGATTATTTGGGATTACTGGAAGAGTAATTGAAGAAGAGTCTTTAGTTCAAGAGGTTTCTTTAGAACTAAATGAAAACGATTCTATCGTTGAAATAGAATATTACACTGGCGCTCCAATTGCAACTGAAAATGTGGTTCATGATAACTTTAAGACTGTTTTAGTTTCAAGTCCAGAAGATATTCATTACGAAAATGTTCTTGTTTATACTAGTATTTCAGATGGGTCTAAAATTAAAGATATTTCTTCAGTTAGAATTGAATGGGTTGAAAATGATTCTACTTTGAATGTTTCTTCATATAATGATACAAATTCTGATGGGTATATTGATTATATTGAATGGGTTGCACCGCACCTTAGTAATCAGACATTTAATATTATTTTAATTATTTCCGCATTACATTTAGATGAAAATAGAGAGTTCATTTCAGATATCTACAATGCAACTCGCGAACTTGATGGTTATTGGTCTGAAACTATTGTAGATGGCCACTATGTAAGAGTCACCTTTGAAAGAAACTTGACTAATGAAAACGATATCACTATTTTCCCTAGAGTAAGTAATGGGGCAAATATATCTGAAGTATTGATAAGCGTTTATGAAAAGGATTCAAATCAAAGTTTAGTTCAATTTTCAAATATTGTTGAAAATGATTACAATAAAGTATTTTTACTAAATTTAAATTCTAGTCAAGACACATTTGACTTGCATATCTCTGGAGGAGATATAGAATTTGATTATATTACTGACCCTACTGTTAGACTTAATGGGCCTGCTGGAGATATAGACATAATTCCTATAGATGAAGTTACTTTTGTTGTTGCATGGATTAATGTTACTGGTAACTCAACACAGTTTTCAGTCATGAATCCTAATGGAACTACTGTGGTTGGTCCAGTCACTGTGGGGACCAGAGTAGGAGTTTATTCTAGAGTTGGTCTTGCTACGATAAATACAACCAAATTTGCGATTGGATGGGTTAACCAATCTACTGCAGACGACTTAAATCAGATTTATAATATTACAGGTTCAGCCCTTACTAATCAATACTTTTTTGATGGAGCTATTGGAAATAACCGGTATGATATTGGTCTTGCAAATCTAGGAGATCGTTATGGTTATTGCTACATTGATCAGGCTGAAGGAGACGTTGATTTCATAGACTTTTTCCAAAATGGTTCTAGGGTTAGTGGGCACAATGAATTAAATGTAGATACTGCGTCGGCACCAGAAAATAACAGGATGAATGCATTAGACTGTGTAGGTATTAACAGTACAACTTATGGATTAGCTTGGTATGATGCTGGAACTGCAGATGATATATTATTTAGAACTATTAATTCTTCTGGATCTAGCTTAAATATTTCCGGAGCTAACTCTATCGATACTGCAGTAGGTAATTTTGGTCAAGTGGCAATGTCTAATTTGGATAATAACAGGACCGTAATTGTTTTTTATGACCATGCAGATCAAGATATTACTCTAACTATAAGGGGCGCTTCTAACCAGACCCTTCTTGCCCCTACGGATATAGAAGCAAATGCAGGAACTATGTCTTCTGTTGAAGTTGTTACTCTTACTAATGGTTCTAGTACGGCGAGGGATTATTTTGTAGCAATATGGTATAATAAATCTACTAATAGCATAGTTGCAAGATCTTATTATGGAAATGTAACTCCTATAAATGGTCAATTTACGATAGAATCTTTTGCTCAGGTTCTTACTAATTCATCTTTAACCGCAAATAGTACTTATCCTATATTTGCTGCAGCAGGTAAGGATCCTATCACTGGGCAATCTTTATGTTCTGGAGCTTTTGTTGTAGGTTATGTAAATAGCACTAACTCTACCATCTTGAAGTCTTATTGGATTAATGGAACTGAATGGGATGGAAATTGCGTTATTCCTGTCATAACATATCCTAGTTTCTTTAACTTTAACGAGGCTATTTCTAATAATTCTGCTTATTTGATAAACAAGGCTTATTTTTTCAATGTTAGTATAAATAATAGCAATGGTACTGCAGGAATGGAGTTTAACGGTGTTAACTTTAGCGCAACTAACTTGACAAGTAATATGTTTAATAGGACTATTTCTAATTTAGGCGCTGGAACTTATTCTTATTATTGGTGGTCTTATAGTCCTACTTCTACTTATAACAGGTCTTCTATTTTCAACTATGTTGTATCAAGAAATGATTCTGCTCTTCCTATTCTTAGATTAAATGACTCGCAGTCCAATATATTCATACTAAATAATACATCAGTTTTGCTTAACGCAACTATAGGGGTAGGAGATCCTGGAGCCACACTTAGCTTACATGTAAATGGTAGCGTCATAGGACAAAGAGCTGTTGAAATAAGTAACTTGACTAATTTTGGTAATGTGTCTTATGCCTATAATGTTACTGCTATTTATTTACAAAGTCAGAATTATACTCAAGGTTCAATTAGGTATGACTCTACAGTTTTACCTGGACCTTATAAATCAATATATCTAGTGGATCCTGAACAAGTTTATTCTTTTTCAGGTGTTGAGTTTGATGATAGTTCAGTAGTTGTAAGTGAAGGAGCAAATCTATTAGTTCTTCAGATGGCTCTTACTGGCCCTACAGATCCAAATAGTGTAAGTTACGATGGTTCTGAAATGACTAGGGTGGGTAGTGGGTCCATTAGTGAATCTGGGGCTTTTAATTCAGAAATATATTATCTTGTAAATCCTTCTATTTGTGCGGGGTGTAGACTTTCTATAGATTTACCTGGCTCTTCTGACGCGGACTTAGCACTATTTACACTTGCTAATGTTAATGCAACGGATCCTTTAGAGAATTTTACTACTTTAGAAAATTTTGTTTCAGAAAATGTTATCACTAATATCACCACTTATGCTTATCGTTCTTGGTTAGTTGATACTCTTACTTTATCTACTACTTCAGGAGATCCTGAACCCAATATAACTCAAACTCTTAATGGTCCTCTATTAATTTCATCCGGAGGATATAAAACAAACGTCACTCCAGGGCATAATTCCATGACTTGGACTTGGTCCGGATCTCAAGATATTGCACATGTTGTAGCTTCATTTAGGCCCTCCTTTGATACCGACCTGTTGCCTCCAACTATAGTTTTAAATTCTCCTGCAAATGCTGCTACTTTTAATTTAAGTGATTCTGTTAATTTCAATTGGACTGCAACTGATGATTGGGATAATTCTCTTCTTTGTAATATAACTTTAAATGGAGTAATCAATGCAAGCAACATTGTTTCTCCTAATGCAACTGCTACTAATTTTACAGTAGCGGGAATTAATGTCGGAAATTATAACTGGTATGTTTCTTGTACTGATGACGGTCAAAACACAGGCCTTAGTACTTCTAGGAGTTTTAAGATTCTTAACTTTCCACCAACTAATATATCTACAGTTTTACTAAATTCTACTCTTGGTGCAAATAAAACCTTAGAAGATTTGAATGTATATACTACTCTTTTTGATAGAAATAATCATACTATGAATATAACTGTAAGATGGTACAATAATTTTACTCTAAATTTAACTCAAATGTATAATAACAGTTATTCTAATGGTACTACATTTATTGCTACACTTGGCAATGGAAACACTACAAGGGATCAAAATTGGTTTGCTAATTTGACCATAAATGATGGTTTTAACTCGACTACTATTAAGTCGAACAATCTTACTATCTTAGATACTCTTCCAACAATGACATTGTTAGGTCCTGCTAATAATTCGATTAATGTAAATTATACTGATCAAAACTTTACTTGGGATGCAGACGATGTTGATACTCCAGAATTTGTTGCGGCAGTTTCGATAAACATTAGTAGCATGGCAGTTTCTTCTTGCAACGATCCATTTTTCAGTGGAAGCACTACTTACTTAATTTATTTAGATGTTGTTCCCGCACCTGAAAGTTATTTTTTAACTTCTCCTTTTCCTCACCTTGAATGTCCCACATATGAATGGAGTGCTATAGGATTTTCTACAGATCTAGGTCCATGGTCTGCTCCATCTAGATTTAATGTTACTGGAAATATACCTACTGTGGCATTAAATTACTCTCCGAATGCATCTGTATTTTCCAGTTCATCTCCTATTGAATTTAATTGGACTGCATATGATAATAATGTGTTTAACCAGATATATTGTAATCTTCTTATTGACGATTTAGTTTATGTTAGCGGGGTAAATTCAACTAGTGGATTTATGGCTAATACAAGTGTTTCAGGTTTATCTTCAGGAGCACATTATTGGAATGTTAGTTGTTTGGACACCTATTCTAATTCAGGGGATAGTATAACTAGGACATTTATAATAAATAATGCACCTTACAATGGAACTTCCTTAACAATTAACTCCACTTTAGGATTAAATAGAACTTTAGAGGACTTAAACGTAAGAACAACTATTTTTGATCAAGATAATAATTTAATGAATATTACGGTTAGGTGGTATAACAATTCTGTCCCTCATTTAACTCAAATGTATAATAACAGTTATGCTAATGGTACTACATTTATTGCTACACTTGGTAATGGAAATACAACGAGGGGGCAAAATTGGACTGCTCAATTAAGCATAAATGATGGTTTTGGAATGACACACGTTAATTCAAGTAACCTGACTATTCTTAACACAGCTCCTGTTGTTTCATTAATTAGCCCTCTTCATATAGCTGGCGTAGGATTCTATAGCTTCAATATAACTAACCAGACTTATTTATGGAATGTTACTGATGACGATAATGATATTATTCTCAATTTTACTTTTACACATTTCTATAGTATATTCTTACAAGGAGTTTATTGTACAGATAATTTCTGGCAACCAACTGGATTTGATACCGGAACAGAGATCACTTTAGGAAATCTTACTAGTTATAATCTGACTGCTATTCCTGCAGATTGTGAAGGTTCCTATTATTGGAATGTTAAGGCTTACGATGGGATTCAAAATGGTTCGTACCCTTCAATTAATGCTGCAAACTACCTCTTTAATTCAAGGCCTAACACTACTTTAGTTGCTCCTCCAAATAATACTTCATTTAATTTGGGTAGTTCTATATCTTTCAATTGGACAGTTAATGAAACTACCACTGTTGTTTCAAACCTTAATCTGGTTTCTTGTGCTTTGGTAATTGATGGGATCAATAATGCTACTATATCAAATATATATGGAAATAATACTCCTGTTAATCAAACTGTAAGCGGATTTTCTTCTGGAATTCATAATTGGAGTGTCGCATGTCTTTCAGCATTTGATGAACTTTATCAAACTAATCTTATTGGAAATAGTGAAACTAGAAGATTTACAATAGGTTCTGGTCCATATAATATTACTCCGGTAATAATTAATTCCACTTTAGGTTTTAATGGTACTTTGGAAGACTTGAATGTAAGAACAACTATTTTTGATCAAGATAATAATTCTATGAACTTAACTGTTAGATGGTACAATAATTCAATTCTTCATTTAGTTCAAATGTATAACAACAGTTATTCTAATGGAACTACATTTATTGCTACACTCGGCAATGGAAATACAACGAGGGATCAAAATTGGAGTGCTCAATTAAGCATAAATGATGGTTCTGGACAATTTAATGTTAATTCAAGTAACCTAACTATTCTTAATACTCTGCCTAATGTTACTCTTATTTCTCCAATAAATGGCTCATTTACTCTAAATAGGACAAATCAAAGATTTGTATGGGCTACTAGCGATCCTGACGGGGATTCAGTAAGTGCCTTTGCAGTGAATATTTCTCTTATTGCTTCCTCAACATGTACTGATGCTAACTATAATGGAGATAATTCTTTCAGTATGGCTTCTGGCGGTTCTATTATTGATTTTGGTCTAGGTCCATTGAATTGTTTAATTGATAATGGAGATTATTATATGTGGAGCGTATCTGCAAAAGATTCATTTAGCGGAGAGTTCTCCCAATTCTATGGACACTTCAACTTAAGTGTTCAAGCATATCTTAACTTTGTTATGAACATAAGCTCCGTAGACTTCGGTAATTTAGCTTATTTGAATTCTAATGATACTAGAGATAATTCTCCAAAACCTATAATTATAATTAACCAAGGAAATGTCAAGTCTAACTTCTCGATTGGAGCTTCTAGTCTTTGGAGCAGCGTAAATAATCCTTCTTCTTATTATACTGCTAAAGTAGATAATGCAACTACTAATGGTATATCTGAAAATGGTACTTTTGTTTCTGCATCTTCTACAATACTTTATACGCCTGTTCCGTTAACTTCTTCTCCTATTTCTTTAGCTAGAGGATTTAATTACCAAGATGATTTAGATACTATCGAAGTTGACATTAATGTTACTGTTCCAAACACTGAAGGACCGGGACTAAAGAATTCTACTGTGACTTTCACATTTGTTTTGAGCGACCAGGAGATTTATGTTTAATAAAAAATATATTCTGATAATAGATTCAATTTTATTAGTTGGAGTGCTAGTTTCAGCATTTCTTCTCATAGGTTATTCTCAGCCATTAGTTATTGCTCCATTGTCTTCAGATCAAGGTAGTCTTTTGTTCACTATACCTAATGTAGATTACATTTTGGTTGATTCTACGCCTTCTTTTGATTCTCCTGAAACTATATTTTTAGATGAATCTTTTGATCTAGAAAGTGGAAGATACTTTTTGAAGTTCTTTAATGGGGCTAAAAGCGAAATTAGGGAAATAAGATTTGATTTAGACGTTAGTCTTGAATTAAAGAATATAGATTCAAATAATTCGGGGATATTTAATATTGGCCAGGGTGACTTAAAGATAGATACATACAGTACCGGCTCATTGGTAAATAGTTCTTTAGCACAATCAGGAGGTTTAGATGAATAAATTAGTTTTAATTTTATTTATTTTGTTTTTACCTTGCGTTTCTTCTTTTGGGATTACTCCTGCGCAGAAAATTTTTGATTACTCTCCTGGAAGTGAACAAAGTTTTTCTTTTGAAATTATAAACTCCGAAAGTAAAAGAGTTAATTTAGTAATTTTACCAGACGGTGAATTGAAAGATAATATTGCACTTTCTCAATATTATGTAACTCTTACTCCAGATATTCCTTCAATAAAAATAAATTATATTGTAAAAATTCCTTCAGGATTATCTCCTGGGCCTCATTATGCAGACATAACTATTACAGAAGTTCCTGATGCTTCAACTTCTTCATCTCCGACATATATTGGATCCGTAGTTGGAATAGGGACTAAGGTTTTAATCGATGTGCCTTATCCTGGAAAATACGCTGAGTCTGACCTTAGCATTAGTATTACTAATGAAGGGAGCACTGCATTTGTTATTCCAGTAGTTAGCAGAGGAAAATTAGATATTGCTAGGGCTAGAGCAGTAATAGACATTTTTACCCCTTTAAATGAAAAGATTGCTACAGTTTCTACTCCTGAAGTTTCTATTTTAGCTGGCGAAAGAAAAGAACTTTCAGTTCAATGGGATACTTCTACAATTCCATCTGGTAAATATTTAGCAATGGCTACAGTTTTGTATGATGAATCAGTTATTAATATAGATAAGGAGTTTTCAGTAGGCAAAGATACGCTGGACCTTAAAGGAGTTGAAGTTAATGATTTTAGTTTGGGAGAAATCGCGAAATTTGAGTTTTTGGTAGAAAATACTCTTAACTCAATTGTAAATGATGTTTATGTTTCAATGCAAGTATTTAATGGCCAGGGAGAAATAATGGCAGAGTTTAAGTCTGCAAGTTATGGTCTTGATCCATTTTCTAGTAAACTTCTAGTTGCATTTTGGGATACTGAAGGAGTTAGAACTGGAACATATGATGCAAAGGCATTTATTAATTACGGTCAGACTTCTATCCAAAAAGAGCTTACCTTAGACATTTCAGAAAATGATATTTCTGTTATTGGAGTAGGTTATGTTGTTAGTTCTGCTAATTCTTCAGGAGATAGTTCTTTAATTACTATTTTGGTTATAGCTGTGGCAATCTTAGTTTTGCTTAACTTGACTTGGTTTTTGGTTCTTAGAAGGAAAGCAAATAAAAAATAGTTAGATAATAAAGAAATGTTTAAATATAGGATCTTTATTCTATATATTAAATGACAAATTTAAAGAGGGTGGTCGTCGTTCTTTTGGTAATTACTTTAGTTTTATCTGCAGTTTCAGTAGTTTTTAATTTAATGATTTATAATATGAAATCTCCAGATTATGATTCTTCAGTTAGAAGCTCTTCAAATGCAGGCAATTTAGGTCTTGTTGTTGAAGGAAACAGTCAAGAGGTGGTTGTCGGAAATGGTGGGTGAAACAAGTTCTAAGGCAATAACTATATTTGCTGTTTTTGTTTTTATAATTTCTATATTTTCAGTAGGAGTTTTTTATCTTTCTGCTAGGACTCTATTCAGCACAATATCTGGTTATGCTACAAGTGTTGGTGAAGCCAACTTAACTGTAGAATCTGCAGTAATAATTAATTTTACAACTTCTCAAATTAATTGGGGAAGTGGAAGAGTAAATTCTGGACAGACTTCTGCTGGATTGAATACATTTGCAGCAAACAACGTAACTAATGGTAATTGGACCTTGCAGAATGCTGGAGGTCTTAAGATTGAAAATCTTGGTAATGTTAATGTTACTTTGAATTTAACTGGAACTAAGACTGCTGCTCAAATGATTGGTGGAACTGGTCCAAGTTATAA
>CAYRCZ010000007.1:1926-9669 GCA_964423055.1 Candidatus Woesearchaeota archaeon | reverse complement strand
TAACTGGAACTAAGACTGCTGCTCAAATGATTGGTGGAACTGGTCCAAGTTATAAGTGGAATATTACTAGTTTTGAGGCAGGAGCATGCACTAATTCTACAGGCGGGTCTGGTGCTTTACCTTTGATTGGCTTTTATGATGTAAATACCTCTTCTACTCTTTTCTGTAATCGTTTTCAATTCTTAGATGATAGGGATGTGATAAGAATAGACTTTAACTTAACAATTCCGTCAGACTCTTTGACTGGAGCTCTTGGAGATACAATAACCGCTATTGCTTTTGCTTCTTCTTAATTCTGAAAAGATATTTAAAAGGTCTTTGTTTTTTGTATGATGATGATTAAGAGGTTAGTTTTAATTTTAGTTTTGTTATTTTCTATTTCTTTTGTATCTTCTCTAGGTATTTCTCCTGCTATAAAAAATATAAATTTTGAACCTGGGAAACAAATTAATATTACTTTTTACATTTTAGATGCCGTAAATGGGGCGATTTATGATGTTGCACTAAGAGGAGGAGAATTAGCTAATTATTCTTCATTAAGTACTGCTCAAGTAGAGGGCGGAGGGGCTTTTATTTTAACTATTAATTTTCCTCTTGAAATAAGTACTCCTGGAGAACATTCTGTAAGTGTCGGAGTTAAGGAAAGACCTGGAGAAACATCATTCATTAATACCCTTGTAGAAATAGGCTCTGTTGTTAAAACATTTGTACCTTATCCAGGATATTATGGGGACTTATCATTGAATATACCGGACGTTAACTTTAATGAGCAAATTCCTGTTGAATTACATATTACAAATAGGGGAGATAATCCTCTTGAAATAAGAGAAGTTTTTGTAGAGTTTATTTCTAGTAGCGGAGAAGTTCTTGAAAAACTAGATTTTACTCCTGCGACAATTTCAGTTTCTGCGGATAGATATTTTAGAAAATATCTTTCTCCTGAAAATATTGGTCCCGGAAATTACATCGGAAGGGCTAAAGTTTCATATCAAGATATTAATCGAGAGATAAATAGGTCGTTTAGGGTTGGATCTTTATTTGTAAATATCACTAATTACACTGACTCGATATTGGGTAAAGGGATACAGAAATTTTATGTTACTCTGGAAAGTAAATGGAATTCTCCAGTATATGGAGCATATGTTGATGTAAATTTATCTAATGGTCAGTATAGTGCATTATTTAGGACTCCTTCTATAGATATTTCTCCCTGGGATTCAAAAACCATTGAAAGTTATATAGATACTGAGAATTTAGATGGGTTTTATAATATTTCTCTTAATGCAAGTTATCATGGGAAATCTACTTTAGTAATGGGGACTTTGTTTATAGGTCAAGACTATAGGTCTATTGTAATCTATTCTGCTTCTGCGCTATTAGCTTTAGTTTTCTTTATAGTGTTATACATTATTTTAAAAAGAATCTTTTTTAAGAATAAGAGAAGATGAAAAATATAGTTGTTCTTTCATTGTTTATTTCTTTAATTGTATTAGTTATGTCAGTTTCAGTTTATTTTTATTATATTACTCCTCTTTCTGAATATTCTTATCAAACCACTGCTTACGTTACTAGGGACGTTGCTGGTTTTGATGTAAATTCTTCAGCTTTAACTTTTGGAAGTATTGTTCCAGGAGGTACATCTACAAGGTCAATTACAGTAGACAATTCTTATTCATTTCCTATTAAAGTTCAACCTGAAGTTGAAGGTTCGATTCAAAAAATAATATCTTACCAACCTTTATTTGTCGGCCCTAATCAATCTTTGAAATTGGATTTTACAGTTTATGCAGAATCTATTGATTTTTTAGGGAACTATACAGGGAATATTAAGATTAAGTTAATGAGGGCTTAGTTTTTAATAAACTATTTAATACGTCATTTCATTATACTTACATGGCTCAAATTAAGAATTCTTTATTTTTTCTTCTTGTAATTTCTGGAATTCTTTCAGTTTTAAGTTTAGTTTTTTCTTTATGGGTATATACTTATGATTATAATTCAAAGCTTTCTGGACACTCTTCTTCTGAAGCAAGTGTCGGAGTATTCATAGAAGTGTCTAATGCTACTTGCGGAGATAATCTCTGTAATGGTGCTGAAACTTGTTCTATTTGTTCTAGTGACTGTGGGTCTTGTCCGGTTGGTACTACAGGTACATCTTCAGGAAGTTCTTCTGGAGGCGGCGGAGGTGGAGGAATCTCTTCAACACCAAATTTCGAATTGAATGAAGATAGTTTCAACCTTAAAGTTGTTTCCGGAGAAAGTGAGACTAATGAAATAATTCTTCATAATACTGGCTCTTTACCCCTTGATATTTCTGTAAGTGTAACTGGAATAGAAAATTATATCTCTTTTAACACAGATTCTATTATCATAAATCCCGGACAAAGTCTTCCGCTAAGGTTTACAATTAATGCTCCTGAACCTGGTATTTATGCTGGAAAAATTTTGTTAACTTATCAAGGAATAACTAAAGAAGTTATGGTCTTACTTAATGTTGTAAGTGAGGGAGTTTTATTTGACGCTACTATTACAGTTCCTGATCTGTACAGAGTACTTAGAGAAGGACAGAGATTACCTGCATTGATTGAATTGTTAGAAGTTGGAGGGGAAACAGGAGTGGACGTTACAATGAATTATGTAATAAAAGATTTTGATGGCAATATAAAATATACAGAATCCGAAACATTTTATGTTCAAGGAGCTAAGAGTTATAGTAAAAGGTTCTCTACTTTTGGATTAGAACCTGGAGATTACGTTTTAGGAGTAGAATTAATCTACATAGGGGGATTTGCCACATCTACAGCTCACTTTAGAATTTCAGATTCTTTAATTACTCCTCAAACATGGGTAGCTACAGGAGCATTGGCTATCGCATTAATTGTTTGCTTTTTAGCAGTTATGTTTTTTAGACATTCAGGTAAAAAATTTAAACCTAAAATGAGGAGATATTAGTATGAAAAAGTTGATTCTATTTGTTTTTTTATGTATCACATTAGTTAGTGCTCAGGAAGTGCCTCACACTGTGGAAATTATTACTGCTCGGGACGGGGCTGTTTTTCCAATTAGTTTTTTTAATTCAGGACAAGCTGGAACTTATTCTGCAGCCTTAGAAGGTAACTCTCCTGCTGTTAGAGTGGACGTTCCTTCAATTAATGTTGCTAGCGAAGAGTTTGGTTCATTTAATTTGATTATTGGAAACGAAGAGATTAGTCGAGGAGTTTATTTTGATAAATTAGTTATTTCAAATGGTTTTGAAATTGTCCAAGAAATTCCAATAGTTGTTGGCCTTGAATCTAAAATTTCTGAAATAAAATATGATGTTTCGATAGATTTTGATTCTTCTTCGGATATTTCAATAATTTCTGGAGAGACAGTTTTGTCTCCTGACATAAATATATACAAACTAGATTATAACTCTCCTGGCTCTAATGCTGTGGCAATAGCATTTTCAGTTTATTCTCTTGACGGCGAATTATTAAGCCATTCGGAAGAAGTTGTTTCGGTTTCAAGACAAGCATCATTTGAACACTTTTTTAATTTAGGTTTGAATGAATATGATGAGGTTTTAATTGTTGTTTCTGCGAAACGCGAAAATTCATACGGTCTGGACATGTATCAAATTTCTCTTTCAAATAATATTTTATTTAGTCCAGCAGAAGAAAGTAATTTTTCTTCTAATCTTTATATAGGGATATTCATTTTCCTTATTTCTTCTATAATGCTCATAAGTTATTTATGGTATAATCGTTCAATTAACCAAGCTAATAACTGGAAATCAGAATTAGAATATGTAAAAAAAACTCAGTTTAGTGATGCTGCTAAGGGTATTAGAAAACTTGAGGCTCAAAAAGATGTTTTGAATAGAGCATACTCTTCAAAGTATATTTCAAAAAGTTCTTTTGATTCAGCGATTAGTGAGATAAATACGTTAATGGGGCAATTAAAGAAACGTTTATAAACAGATTTGTCGTTGACTGATTAAGAAAAATGGTGGTTAAAAAAAATTCAGCTCTTTCTGGTGCTATCAAGGACCTTGAGAGTGAAATAAGTTCTTTGACTAAAGAGAGGGATTCATTAAAAAAATCTATTGAGAAAGCTTCAAGTAGTATTTCTGAAAGTAGGAAAAAGGAATTGGCGATGCAGAAATTGCTTGCTAATTTAGCCGAGAAAGAAGCTAAGTTGCAAGGACACAAAAAAGAACTACAAGGTAAATCTGATAAGGTTTCTGATAAGCTCGGTAAAATGTCTAAGATAAAGTCAGAGATGAAAGATTTATAATTTTATGAAAGTTTATGTTTCCTATAAGGGAAAGAAGATTCCTATTGATGTTTTAAAAACAGGTTTTATTAGAAAGGGTTTAGGTTTAACTTTTAGAACAAAAAATACTAAAAATCTACTTTTTGATTTTAATAGGCCCGTTACTTGGCAAGGGAATTTGACTTCTTTTTTCGTTTTTTTCCCTTTTTTGACATTATGGTTAGACAATAAAAATAAAATTTTAGATTTTAGAGTTGTTAGGCCATTTGTTTTTTCTATTAGTCAAAAAAAGAAATTTTACAAAATAATCGAAATTCCTTTGAATAAAGCTAATTTTCCCCTCGTAAAAGCATTTCTTAGCCCTAAAGATTTGAAAATGTACTATCGACGGTAATTTATTTATTAAGTTCGTTTTACCGTCGGTAAATACAAACATTTAAATATAAGTTCTGATTTTAGATATATGAAGGAGGTTTAATGGGAAAAGTTATTGCAAAGAACGTCGTTAAGCGCCAACACGGTTATCTTTACTATGTTGATGCGCACGGAAACGTTTGTGAGGCTAAAATGTCTCGCGGCGGGAGAAAGAAGAAGAAAAAGTAACTAGCTAGTTGCTTTTGATTTTTTAGTTTTTTTGTTTTTTTTGTTTTGGATAGGTTTTTAATTTAGTTTTTTATAGTATTTTCATGATCGTTGGTATTGAAACTACTGCTCATACATTTGGAGTTGGAGTCGTTTCTAAAGGAAAGGTTCTCGCAAATGTCAAGGATATGTATAGGCCTAGCGAGGGAGGTATAATCCCTAATAAAAGTGCAGAACACCATAAACTTGTTTCTCATTCTATTTGGGATGAGGCTTTAAGCAAGGCAGGCTGTTCTGATTCAGATATAGAGGCTATTGCCGTTTCCAATGCTCCTGGGTTAGCTCCTTGTTTACATGCAGGGTTAAATTTTGCTCGTGAAAAAGCTAAACTCTTAGGAGTTCCATTAATTCCTGTTAATCACTGTATTGCCCACCTAGAAATAGGTCAAAGTGTCGGAGCTAGCGACCCTGTTTTACTATATGCTTCTGGCGCCAATACCCAAGTAATTGCCTATAGTAGTGGGAAGTATAGAGTTTTTGGAGAGACTCTCGATTTAGGAGTTGGAAATTTTATAGACACTTTTGGAAGATATGTTGGAATTCCATTTCCTGCAGGGCCAATTCTTGAAGGAAAGGCTAAGAACGGTAAATATGTTGATGAATTGCCTTACTCAATTAAAGGCATGGATGTTAGTTTTTCTGGAATGCAAACAAAAATGAAACAACTTTATGATAAAGGCACTAGTGTAGAAGATCTAGCATTTTCAATGCAAGAAACTGCATTTGCTATGCTTGTTGAGGCAGCTGAAAGAGCTCTCGCCCACACAGGAAAAAAAGAATTAGTTTTAGGGGGAGGAGTTGCTTGTAACTCAAGACTCCAAGAAATGTGTCGTTTAATGTGTGAAGAGAGAGGTGCTAAAATGTTTTGCCCAGCTCGTGAGTTTTTAGTAGATAATGGTGGGATGATTGCATATACAGGGGAAATATTGTTTAATGCTGGAATTAAAAAAAAGCCGGAAGATGTAGAAATTGATGCTCGTGAAAGAACAGACCAAGTTATAGTAAAATGGAAATAACTAGATTAAAAGAATTGTTTAGTATTGATTCTAGAGCATTATCTATTTTTAGAATATCTATTGCTTTGATATTGTTTTTTGATTTATTGGTAAGAAGTTTTTCTCTAACCGCTCATTATACTGATTTTGGAACTCTTCCTTTATCTTTTTACTTTGAAAGATATGTTGAGACTGGTTGGATTTCAATACATCTCTACAATGGTAGTCTTATTTACCAGAGCCTGCTTTTCGGAGTATCTTTTATTTTTGCAATTTCTTTACTTTTAGGTTATAAGACTAAAATTAGTACGGTTGCCTCGTGGTTTTTACTCATCTCTCTTCATTCTAGAAATCCTACGGTTCTTCAAGGAGGAGATGTTATGTTGCGCGCTTTATTATTTTGGGCAATGTTTCTACCTTTAAATTTAAGATATTCTTTAGATTCTAAATTTGGAAAAATAAAAAATAATAAAAAAATTTATTCTTTTGGCACTGCTGGAATATTATTACAGGTTGCTTTTGTTTATTTCTTTTCTGCTTTAATTAAAACTGGAAATGATTGGTATCCTGACGGTACTGCAATTTATTATTCTTTACAATTAGATCAATTTGCAACTCACATTGGAAAGTTTCTACTAAATTTTCCTGATTTGCTTTTTGGGATGACTTATTTTGTTTATTTTCTTGAAATGATTGGTCCTATTTTATTATTTTCTCCAATATTTTTTAAACAATTTAGATTAGCCTCAAGCTTTTCATTTTTTGCAGTTTTAATTGGAATGGCTTTATGTATGAAGTTAGGCCATTTTCCGTTTATAGGTATTGCTGCTTTTATTTTATTTTTACCTGGATTCTTTTTTGATTATTTATCTAATAAAATTAAATTTTTAAGAGTGGACGCTAAATATGAAATTATCGAGTCTAGAAAAGATAATAGCTATTACAAGGCTATTAATTTGGTTGCTTTATTTTTTATAATTTTTATCTTTTTATGGAATATTCAAACTCTTGGAAAATATAATTCTGTACCAGATGGATTAGAGTTTATTGCACATAAGGCAAGAATTGACCAATATTGGAATATGTTTTCACCATATCCTTTGAAAGAAGATGGATGGTATGTTATACAAGGAACCCTTCTAAATGGGCAGACTCTTGATTTAATGACTGGTAAAGAAGTTACATATGATAAGCCTGAACATGTTGCTTCTATGTATAAGGGAGAAAGATGGAGGAAATATTTAATGAACTCTTGGGATAAAAGCTACTCTTTACACAGGCCATATTATTTAGGGTATTTATGTTATGATTGGAATAAAGATAATGTTGATAAAATTGAACATATTAAAATGGAATTCATGTTAGAAGTTACTGGACCTGATTATAATATCTTTCCAGTTGAAAAGGTATTACTTGAGGAAATTGACTGTTAGGGTAAAGTTTATAAACACTTAATTCGAGCAATTTCTAGCCAATGACTTATGAGGCATACTCTTTATTGGCTTAAACAAAAATGGATTACTACAGTATAATCGAAAAGGCGAGAAAGACTGGAAAAGTCGACAAAGGAACTAACGAAGTTACCAAAGCTATCGAGAGAGGCGTTGCTAAAGCAGTATTTTATGCGGCTGATGTTTCACCTAAAGAAATTGTAGCTCACTTAGCAGTTATTTCTAAAGAGAAAAATATTCCTTGTTTTGAAGTAGACTCTAAGCAGAAATTAGGTGTTGCGGTAGGCATTCCTGTTTCTACAAGTGCTGTTGCAATAATTGAAGCTGGTGAAGCAGATAAAGAAATACAAGCATTACACAAATCAAGAGGTAATTAATCATGGGTGGAAACAAACCTA
>CAYRCZ010000007.1:0-1826 GCA_964423055.1 Candidatus Woesearchaeota archaeon | reverse complement strand
AATACAAGCATTACACAAATCAAGAGGTAATTAATCATGGGTGGAAACAAACCTAAGCCTATGAAGGATAATTCTAATCAAAGTAGTCCATCTCAAACACCTAGTAAAATTTCTAACGAACAACCAGTTAAGGCAGTTATTCAAAAATTAATTTTAAGAACTGGAGCTAGAGGAGAAATTACTCAGGTTGAATGTAAGGTTCTAGAGGGAAAAAATAACGGAAAAGAAATGAGAAGAAATGTTAAGGGACCTGTAAGGCTTGGAGATTTGATTACACTGCGAGAAACTGAAATTGAAGCACGTAGAGTTAAGGGTGCAACAAAAGGAGCACACTCTTAAAATGGCTTTAGCAAAGTGTACATTTTGTGGTAAAGAACAGGAAGATTTCAAAGGTACATATTTATTGAAGAATGATGGAAGTACAAATTATTTCTGTTCAAGTAAATGTCAAAAAAGCGTATTGAAGCTTAAAAGAGATAGAAAAAGAGTTAGTTGGACTGAAGCTTACAGAAATATGCATAAAGGTTCTAATAAAAAGGCTTAATTTTATAATTTTATTTAGCATTAGTTTATCGTCGATAAAATAGTGATTTTGTGCATAAACATTTATAAAGGTGTTTTTCTATTTTCATAAGTTATGGCTGAAAAGGGTTATACAGGTGAAAATATCAAGGTTCTAGAGGGCCTTGAAGGCGTTAGGCTTAGGCCTGCAATGTATATTGGTAGTACTAGTAAGTATGGTTTACATAAACTAGTAGATGAAATAGTGGATAACTCTGTTGACGAAGCTATGGCTGGTTATTGTACAGATATTGATATTACTTTGAATTCTGATGGTAGTGTTACAGTTGATGATAATGGGCGTGGAATTCCAGTAGATATGCATCCAGTTTACAAGATCCCTACTGTTGAAGTTGTTATTACAAAGCTTCATGCCGGAGGTAAATTCGATAAAGGTACTTACAAGATTTCAGGAGGATTGCACGGAGTAGGTATTAGCGTAGTAGCTGCATTATCTAAGGCCTTCAAAGTTGTAATTAAAAGAGACGGTAAAATTTACCAACAAGAATATGAAATTGGTAAACCTATTTACAAGTTAAAGACTATAGGAGATTGTGATAAAAAATTAACTGGTACATCTATTACTTTTACTCCTGACGAAACTATATTTTCAACTACAAAATTTGACTTTTCTGTTCTTGAAACAAGATTCCGTGAAATTGCATTTTTGAATAAAGGCGTTAAAATCTCTTTAACTGATAAAATTACTAATAAAAAAGAAGTTTTCAATTATGAAGGTGGATTAATTGATTTTGTAAAATGGGTCAACAGAACACGTAACCCAATTCACGCTAAACCTGTTTATTTCATGAAAGAGCAGGATAAAATGTTTGTTGAATGTGCTGTTCAGTATAATGATGGTTATCAAGAAAATGTTTTGAGTTTTGTTAACACTATTAACACTATTGAAGGTGGAACTCACGTTGTAGGATTTAAGACTGCATTAACTAGAGCAATAAATGATTATGGTAATAAAAATAAGTTGCTTAAAGACGGAAATGTTACCGGGGACGACGTTCGAGAAGGATTAACTGTAATTATTTCAGTTAAGGTTCCTGAACCTCAATTTGAAGGACAGACTAAAACTAAGTTAGGTAACAGTGATGTAAAGGGAATAGTTGATAGCGTTTCAATGCTTGCTATGACTGAATTTTTCGAAGAAAATCCTCAAGTTGCTAGAAAAATTGTAGAAAAAGCAGTAGAGGGTCAAAAAGCTAGAAACGCTGCAAAGAAAGCTAAAGAATTAGTTAGAAGAAAAAACGCTT
>CAYRCZ010000006.1:27547-29240 GCA_964423055.1 Candidatus Woesearchaeota archaeon | reverse complement strand
AATTTACATGTTTTGAAAGGACTTAATTTGAATGTTGTCAAAGGAGAAGTTCTTGCAATTTTAGGGCCAAATGGTGCCGGAAAAACTACAACTGTAAAAATTCTTAGCACTTTATTAAAGCCTGATTCTGGAGAAGTTAATGTAAATGGTTTTGATGTTTTGAAAGATGCTAACGGCGTTAGAAAGAGTATTGGATTAACTGGCCAATACGCTGCTGTTGATGAATACTTGACAGGAGAAGAAAATTTGGAAATGATGGGTAGACTTTACAGATTAAGTAAAAAAGATTCAATAAAAAGAGGAAAAGAATTACTAAAGCAATTTGATTTGGTTGAAGCTGGAAATAGAGCTGTAAAAACGTATTCTGGAGGAATGAGAAGAAGACTAGACCTGGCAATGAGTTTAATTGCTTCTCCTGGAATAATATTTTTAGATGAACCTACAACCGGGCTCGACCCTAGAAGTAGATTTGCATTATGGGATATAATAAAAAAATTAGCTTCAGAAGGAATTACAGTTTTATTGACTACTCAGTATATGGATGAAGCAGATCAACTTGCTGACCGAATTGTAGTAATTGACCATGGAAAAGTTATTGCGCAAGGGACTAGTGATGAATTGAAAATGAAAATAGGTTCTGAAAGATTAGAATTAATTATTTCAAAAGATAGCGATTTTGAAAAAGCAATAAATGCAATAAAAGGAGAAAATGTTAAATTTGATAAGAAAAAAAGAATGGTTGGAATTGCTACTAAAGGTGGAACTCATAAACTTAAGGAAGTTTTAGCACAACTTGAAAAGGAAGGAATAGAAATTGATAACTTATCCTTACACAAACCAACACTTGACGATGTGTTTTTGACTTTAACCGGACACACCGCTTCTAAAGATGAACCAGATGGCGAGGTGAAAAATGAAGTTAAGTGAAATTTTATTAGATTCTTGGATATTAACTAAAAGAAGTATGAAACATATTGTAAAAAATATGGATCAGTTACTAGGCGTTGCAATAATGCCTATCATGTTCTTACTTCTTTTCAGATATGTCTTTGGAGGAGCAATTGATACTGGAGGAACAACTTACGTTAATTTCTTAGTTGCAGGAATACTCGTACAGACTCTTGCATTTGGAGCTAGCACTACTGCAATTAATTTAGTTTTAGACATGAAACGAGGAGTAATAGATAGATTCAGATCTTTACCAATGTTTGCGCCAGCACTAGTCGTATCTCACACCGTTGCAGATTTAGCTAGAAATTTTATTTCAGGAACTATAATGATCGGAGTTGCTTTTCTAGTAGGATTTAGGCCTACTGCTTCATTTAATGAATGGCTGATGATTATAGGGTTACTTTTACTTTTCACATTTGCTATTTCTTGGTTATCTGCAATATTAGGATTACTCGCAAAGAGTTTTGAAGCAATTCAATGGATGACTTTTGTTATAATAATGCCGTTAACTTTCGCATCTAGTGCTTTCGTTCCAACTGAAGGAATGCCTGGAGTCGTAAAAGTATTTGCAGAGAATCAACCGTTTACTAAAGTAATAGAAGCAATGAGGGCTTGGATGGTTGGCACTCCAATAGGAGATGCAGGAATTGCGGCATTCATTTGGTGTATTGGAATTTTAGTTGTTTCAATACCTCTGGCAATATTTTTATTTAATAGGAAAACACCTAATTAGATAAATTTT
>CAYRCZ010000006.1:0-27447 GCA_964423055.1 Candidatus Woesearchaeota archaeon | reverse complement strand
AATACCTCTGGCAATATTTTTATTTAATAGGAAAACACCTAATTAGATAAATTTTTAAGACTCAAAGTTTATTTGAGATTATGGTTTTGTTGGATTATTCTCAAGAACCAGTTGCATCTGAAGATAATATTACTGATAGTCTCAATAGGCTTAATAGATATTTTGTTCATAGAGCTAGATCTAGTTATGGAATAGGAGTTGATGTTGCTGAAGAATTAGCCCAAGATACTTTTATTCGAGTTTACGCCTCGGTAAAATCTGGAAAATTAATTAATCGAAAGGGTTTACCTAATTTTTTAAAAAGAGTATTTGATAATTTGTGCAAAGACCATCTTAAATCTCCTAAAAATAGAATCAAAAATATAGAGTTTGGAGATTGGACAAGACCTTCCAGAAGGACTCCGCTTGATGAGGCAATTGAAGATGAGTCGCTAGAACCATTAGTTAAAGCTACTGAGGAAATTAATAGACTAAGAATGGTTTATTCGCACAGCACTTATTCTAAAAAGTCTAAGAAAGTTAGAGATGAAATTAGAGCTAGATTTCACATATAGATAGGTTTATATAGATCTTCGACTTAGCTAATTTGTAATATTCACAATATAGAGGTGTGGTTTTAAGATTATTAAGATACACGAAAACCCTTTTTAGGAATTTCGAAATTTACACGAAACGATCACCTCTATTTGTCATTTATTACAGATATTTTTTTATAGTTTAATTGATTCTGTTTAACATGCTTGTTGTTGTAGGCTCTTTAAATCCAGTTAAAATAAATGGGGCAGAAAAAATTTTTAAGGACTATAGAAGTTTTGGAGACTTTCAGGTTATTGGGGTTGGAATAAACTCTGGAGTTAGAGAACAACCAATTGGAAGAAAAGAGACTTATTCGGGAGCAACTAATAGAGCACAAGGAGCTTTTGAATCAACCACTGGAGTAAAATATGGCGTTGGAATTGAAGATGGAGTCGAAGTTACAAAGGTAGATGGGGTTGATGTTGGAATGATCATATCTACTTGTGTAATTTATGATGGGAAAAGAAAATTCAGAGGTGAGGGTGGAAGTTATCAGGTGCCTAGAAGAATCTTGGAGAGAGTTTTAGAGAGAGGACAAACTATAGACCAAGTGATTTATGATTTAGGAATGACTATGGATAAGAGAGTGGGCCAACAAGGAGGTTTAGTATCATTATTAACTAATGGAACTATAACTAGACAAGATATTATTGAACAATCATTAAAGATGGCCTTAATTTCAGCTTTAAATAGAAGAGATTATCATTAAAACTATTTAATTTACTAACATAATCATTATAAAGAGAAGTTGTTCTTCTTGCTTATGCACATAGTTGATAGACCTATAACTGAGAGAACAAGAGCTGAGATTGATGCTAAGATAAAAAACATGGGTGAATATGTTAAGATGTCTTATTTGCAAAGAGCGGCTAAATCTCAATTAGATTATGATACTCGTAGATTTGTTTTAATTGAACTTACTAAAATTTATGAACAGAAAGCTATGTTTTTGGACGCTGCAAAAACTATTCGCGCAGCTGCAGATATTACTACCACATTCAAAGATAAGATCTCTCAATTTATGAAAGCTGTAGAATTTAATATTAGAGGAAATGGTTTTGCCGAAGCTGAAAGATTATTTCAACAGGCTTTAGCACTTGGAAATGACCGAGAGAAGTGGGAAATGAAACAAGCTTACAAAAAATATCATTTTGCGCAGGCCCAATCATATCTTAAAAGTGACCGAAGAAATAATGCTAAAGAATTATTTCAAAAAATGCTTTCTCTTGATTTAACTGCTGAAGAAAAAACTCAAGTGCAAAACATACTAATTGATTTATATTATAAATTAGGAAATGTTCGCGAGTATCATGCCTTGAAAGATAAGATGGCTGGCGGAACAGGAAATTTAGGTAGATAATACTAATAGATCTAGTTCTTTTTTAAAATAAAAAAATAAAAATTAGTAAAGACTTTCTAAATCTTCGCAGAGGTTGTCGATATTTGCCTCGGAAAAATCTTCTTCCTCTACTTCTATCTTTGGCTCTTTTACATTCATCACCATTTTAACCTAACTCTTTTTTTACTATTAGATATATAAATGTTTTTCTTAATTTTTTACGTCGGAAAATTATGAAAAGATATTTAAAGACTAATACGTTTTCTTTTAACGCCCTTCTTTTTAATTTACTTGTTAAACGATAATTGTTTGATTGAAATGTCTAACTTCTTCGTCAGATAATTTTTCAATTTGATAATCTTTGTCAGGAATCCATTTACTTTTTAGCTCTTGAGGAATTCCATCAGTTGAAAAAAACACTTCAATACCTGAGGCCCTTGCCTTTTCATAAGTAACTCTTCTTAACAAATCTATATCCCTTACACCATAACCAAAATCTGAATCTCTTTGAGACCCTAAATCAAAATTTCCAAATTCATCCCTATCTGCAAAATGATATGCAAAAGAATCTACTTTCTTTATATCTGGACAAGATGAAATTCTTCCTAAAAACAAATATCTCATAATAAAAATCAAAAAAAACAATTATTTAAGGATTTAGAGAATTATGTATAAACTTATTCCCTATAGTAAGATTTATATATCCCAAAAACGAATTTTATATATCACGATAACTTTGGTAGCAAAGGAAATCACTCACACTCACAGTTATTTGAGTTTTTTAACTCAATTTTTGTCTGTTTAAGCGAAAGACTAAATTCTACCTTTTTATCTAGGAAAACACAAATATGGCAAAAGTAAGTCCGGTATCAATAAAGTATATGATTGTTGCTAGCTTTGCTGCTGAAGGACCTATAGAAAAACCAGATGTTATTGGAGCTATTTTTGGTCAAACTGAAGGACTTTTAGGAACAGACTTAGAAATGCGTGAACTTCAAAAAGAAGGAAAGATCGGAAGAATTGAAGTTGATTTGAATACTGTAGATGGTAGAACTGTTGGAGAAATTAAACTGCCTTCCGCTTTAGATAAGTCTGAAACTACCATAATTGCTGCTACTTTAGAAACTATTGATAAAATTGGACCAAGTGAAGCAAAAGTAACTGTAAGTAAGATTGAAGATGTTCGCGGAAGTAAAAGAGACTTCATAATTGAAAGAGCTAAGGCATTACTTGAAGGATTAGACTCAAGTTCTAGCGGAAGTATGTCTAAAACATTAAAAGAAGAAAGCAGAGCATCTAAGATACAAGAATATGGTGAAGAACAATTACCTGCTGGAGATCTTTCTGGAGACGAAATAATTGTTGTTGAGGGTAGAGCGGACGTGGTTAATCTTTTGAAAAATAGAGTAAATAATGTTATTGGAATGAATGGAGCAAAACTTCCTAAGGAAATTGCTAAATTGAGTAAAGATAAGGAATTGACTCTTTTTGTTGATGGAGACCGTGGTGGTAAATTAATTGCTAAAAATGTTTGTGACAATGCTCGTATTGTTTACATTGCAGTTGCTCCAGATGGAAAAGAAGTTGAAGAACTTGAAGGAAAAGAAATATTACTTGCATTAAGAAGAAAAATGCCTGCTAAAGATTTTTTGTACAGAAATTCTCGTGATTCTGAAGAAACTATTGAATTCACACCATTTACTGGAGACTTTTCAAAAGCTTTGAAAGAAAAATATGAAGAGATAAGAGGAACAAAGAAAGCAATGATTCTTAATGCAGACTTGAGCGTTTCAAGAATAGTTTCTAGCGTTGAAATTGTGCCAGCTCTTGGAAGAAATAGAAATCCAGTAACTGCTGTTGTAATTGATGGAATTGCATCAAAACAAATAATTCAATCCTGTGAAGAAAAGGGTGTAAGTTATATTGCTGCAAAGAACTTCGCTGCAGTTGAAACAAATATTGAATTGATCGGACTTTAATTGATTAGATTAATACGACGAAAATTTATAATTATTTTTTAGAATAAAATTTGTGGAAGGGAGCAAGTTTTATATACTAGTTTTTTCTATTAGTATTATGAGGATGAGGTATCAAAAAGAGGTTATAGCTTTGATGATATTGGTTGTCGGGGCTGTTGCGTTGTATGCTACTTTTACTCCAGTTAGATGTAATGATTTTGCTTGTTTTGAGGCACATATGGCTAAGTGTAGGCCTGCTACATATGTTAATGATGTTGAAAAAGAAGCTTCATGGAAGTATGGAATTATGGGTACATCAAACAAAAAGTGCGATGTTGAAGTAACACTTTTAATTGCTAAAGAAAGCAATTTAGATTTAAGACTATATGAGGGAGAAACAATGGTTTGTTCTCACCCAATAGGCATTTCTGGATACCCTGAAAAGAACCTAGCTGCTTGTAACGGGGAACTTAAGGAAGGATTACAATCAATAGTTATAGAGAAATTGTATAGATATATTGTAACTAATCTTGGAGATATAAGAGAAGAACTAATTAGTTATTAGGCCTTTTTTATTTCGTTTTTTATAGAATTAAGGTGTTTTGCTTTATCAATTGCTAATAATCTTGCCCTAGCCTCATTAGAACCAGATTTACAGAGGTTTAAGATGTATAAAATTTTCTGCAAGATCTCATCATAACTCTCTTTAGGATGCACTTTTAGCTTGTCTAAACGGCTTTTTGTCTCCTTATCTAGCTTTATAGTGGTTATATTTGGAGGATTTGCCATAATAAGTATCTTAAGGTATACTTAATAAATGTTTTTGTCACTATCTAGAGAAGTAAAAATGTTGTCACCGGAAAGTTTATAAAACAACTCCTTTATGCATAATTAACTAAATTTTGGATATAACCAAGAATGAATGCAAAAAACTTTATAGGTTTGTTTGTTATCGCAATTGCTGCGTTATTCGTTGTACCTGCTGTTAGCGCTCAATTCGCAACAATTAACTATGTTGAGACTGAAAGCTTTAACATCTTACAGGGCGATGTATTTGCTGTAGAAGCTGGACAATCTCTTGATTTAAGAGTTGTTTTTGATGCTATTACAAATGCAAACGATGTACGCGTAACTGCTAGAGTTCTTGGAGAACCAGGTCTTTCCGACACAACAACTCGTTTTGACGTTATTGCTGGTGGAACATACAGCAAGCAACTTTCAATCGACGTTCCATATGATATTGACTTAAACGAAAATTTCATATTGGAAGTTAGAGTTGAAAATCAAAACGGCGGAAGTACTTTCACAGCTACCTTTGCAGTGCAAAGAGAAAGCTATGCTCTTGAATTCCTTTCAGTAGAAAGCCCTTCAAGAATTAGCGCTGGAGAAGTATTGCCAATTGAAGTAGTTGTAAAGAACCGCGGTCGTTATGATGCCCAAGATACATTTGTTATCGCAAGCATACCTGCTCTAGGCATAAGTAAGAAAATCTTCTTAGAAGATCTTGCTGCTAACGAGTCAGTTGATAACGAAATAGAAGACGATTCTATTGAAGGAAGAATGCTATTAGCAATCCCTTCAAACGCTGCTCCTGGTCTCTACACAGTTGAAGTTAAAACATACAATTCCGACTCTGAAACAGTTTCTGTTAGAAGAGTAGAAATCGTAAGTGGCAACTCAAACAGTGGTGTAATTGCATCTCCTTCAAGCAGAACATTTGCTGCTGGAACTGATGGAAGATACACATTGACAATTGTGAACTCTGGTAATAGAATCTTGGTATACAACTTAGTAACTGAATCTGACAACGGCTTGTCTGTTGATTTTGATGATTCTGTTGTTGTGGTTCCTGCTGGCTCAAGCAAAGCTGTCGAAATGACTGCTATGGCTGCTAGAGAAGGAAACTACAACTTCAAGGTTACAGTTCTTGACTCTGACAACAATGTTGTTAGTGAAAAGAGCTTTGTTGCAAATGTTGAAGGAAGATCAGTTGGCGGAAACGCTGCTGTTGTTCTTACAATAATTTTAGCAATAGTATTTGTTGTATTACTTGTGGTTCTTATAGTATTGCTAACTAGAAAGCCTGCAAAAGCTGACTCAGACGGCGAAAGCTACTACTAAACCAATTCCTTTTTTTTCTTTTTTCTTTTAGGAAAATTGGTATTTTTGAAAATAAGAAGTGATTAATAGAGTTAGAATTTAAAAAGAATGCTAACTTTTTTTTAGAATGAGTTTTTATGGAATAATTTTGATATTACATATACTTGCAGTAATGGTTTCAGTTGGAAGTGCGACTTTAGTTGACTACCTTCATCTTGTTAGTTTAAGAAAAAAGAAACTTGAAAAGGGTCTTGTAAAGATATACCCTTTTGTTACTAAACTGATAAACTTATCACTTTTAGTGATATATCTTACCGGAATAACTTTAGTTTATCAAAATACTTCTATCTTAAGTAACCCCTTATTCATCACTAAGGCTTTTCTTGTTTTGGTTGTAACAATTAATGGGATATATCTTCAAAGGTCAGTTTCTCCTCATTTAGATAAATGTGTCATTAAAGGAACTAAGTATTGTACCCCTTATGTTTTAAAGAGCTCTGCAATAGCCGGTAGCATATCCATAGTTACATGGTATTCAATAGTAATATTGTCATTAAGTAAAACTATGAATTATTCTGCTAAGAGTTTTATAATTTCATATTTAGCAGTATTAGTTTTTGCAACAACTACAGCTTATTTTGTTGAAAGAAAAGCTCGTAAATGGAGAGTTTAATTTTCAGAATATTACTTACTTGAAATCTACTTTATCGCCTACTTGAATTTCCTTACTTTCATTTTCCTTGATTTCATTCTTTAGATCTTCAATTAAAGGTTTCTCTTGATTGACTTCTTCTGTTTGCACTTCTGGCATTTCTTGTGGTTGTACTGCTTGAGTTTGCAGAGGTATTGGTTTGTCTAACTTTAGAGAAAGAACTTTGGATACTCCATCGTGCATGCTTACCCCATAAATGAATTGAGAATTCATGATTAATGCATCATTATGTGTTACAATTATGTATTGACCTGCTCTGATATATTTGTTAATCAGGCCTGCTAGACGCTCTGAGTTTCTCTTATCTAGGGCAGCATCAATTTCATCAAAGACATAGAAATGGTATGGTTTGAACTCTTGGATTGCAAAAAGCATTGAAAGGGCTATTAGAGTTTGTTCTCCTCCAGACAACGAACCAGAATCAAAATATTTACCTTTTCCTAACTGGATCACTATTTCAACTCCTCCTGCAAAAATATCTTCTTCATTTTCTAGTTTCATAAATGCCTTACCTTTGCTATATAATTCTGAGGCATTTCTAGAGAATATTTCATTGATCCCCTTGAATGTTTTCATGAATGTTTTCTTTTTCTTTTGATCTATTTCTGCTACAATGCGCATAATTTCTTCTTTTTCTTTTTGAAGAGTTTCTACCTTTTCATTCACTTTATCATATTCAGTTTTGATTTGATCATAAACTTCTAATGCTCTCATATTAATTGCTCCAATACTATGAATATCCTGTTTAGCCTTCTCTAATTTTTGCTGTAAAATTTCCATAGATGCTTTAATCGGCTCCATTTCAGGCACATCTTTTAGTTCTATTTGTATAGATTCTTGAGACGCAGATAGCTTAGCAATTCCTATTTCAATATAATTAATCTGATCTGTAATTTGAGATATTTCTGTTCTCCTTTCAGAAATTTCATAATTACTTTCTTGTATCTTAGATTGTATTTTATCTCTGTCTTCGAATAATTTCTTGAATTTCTTACTTAATTCTTGCTCTTCAGCTTCTTTTGAAGCAAGGAATGAGTTCTTTTCTTCTAATCTTTCTTTCATTCCAACTATTTCCTCTTGTAATTCTTCTAAACCTTTTTCTGAATTTTTGATATTTTCTAAGATATTTTCTAATTCATGTTCTTTAAATTTAAGAGTTTGATCAAGATTTTCAGTAGTTCTTCCAGAAACTTCTTCTATTTCCCTTAATTTTGAATTATACTGTTCAGTTATTGTTGTAACGTCGATTGATTTATTTTCTAAGGACTCTTTTTTTGAATTTAAATTAATTATTTCTTTCTTTATTACATCTATTTCTACTAAAATAGATTTTAAGTATCTCTGTTTTTCGTTTGCAATTTTATGGTTTGAGGATTCATGTTTTAACTTACTTATTGATTGAGATAATTCTAAAAGTTTTTTTGTTAAATCTTGATGTCTTTGTTTTACTTCTTTTATAGATTGAGTTTCTTTTTCTATTATTTCTTTTGAAGACCCTATTTTATTTAAGGAATCTAAAGTCACATGTTCTATGTGTTGTTGAGTCATTTTATTTTGGCAAAGCGGACAAATATCTATCTTTAGAATTTGTTCTTTTATTTTTTCAGCAGTTCTTATTTGGGCTTCTGATGCAGCTAAATTTCTATTATGTTCTATTTCTTTCTTTGCAAGATCTTCCACTTCACTTCTTGATTTTTCAGATTCTTTCTCTAAATTAATTATATTTGATAGGCAATCTTCTTCAGTTTTATATTGAAATTCTCTTGAAAGATTTTCTATTTGTTTCAATAAAGAATCTGATTCTACTTCTAACCTGTGGTTCCTCGTTTCTTTTTCTTTTAACCTCTCTTTTATTGAGTACAATTCAGTTTTAACTGACAGAAGTCGATTTTTTTGGTCTTCTAGAGAAACTAGTTCTGCTTTCTTTTTCTTTATTTCTTCTTGTTTCTTTGCTAGTAGTGGAGACTCTTTACTCAACTCCTCTATTTCTTTTTTATATTCTGGAATTGACTGTTTTAGATGCTCTATCCTTCTTTCGAATTCAAGTTTTCTTTTTTGAGTTGCTTCTATTCTTACTTTCAACCCTTCAATTTCTCCACGCAAGACATTTATTCTTTCTTGTAAAGCTTCTCTTTCTGTACCACTTGAACGCTTGATTAAAGCATTCATACTTGCAATATTCTCTTGCATAGAGTCTATTTCTGCTTGGATTTCTGCTTGTTTAATCTTTATTTTATCTCTCTGTGCTTTTTTCTGCTCTAATGAATTTTTTGCTGAGTCTACTTCTTTTTGAACTTCAGAAATTTTCTTTACTAGAATAGAATATCTACACCGGTTTATCGTGTCTTCTAGATCTTTATATTTTAAAGCCTGAGAACGCTCTTTTTCTAAGTTGTTTAGAAATGATTTTCTTTCCCTTAGTACTGCAGAAATTTCTTTTAATCTTTCTTCAGTTTTTTCTAACTCATGTAATGATTTTTCTTTTCTTGACTCATATACTGAAATTCCTGAAACTTCTTCTATTACTTTTCTTCTTTCTTCAGGATGCATTTTTACGATAGCTTGAATCTGCCCTTGTAAAACTAAATTAAACCCATGAGGATCTATTCCTGCGTGAGCTAGAAGCTCTATTATATCCCCCCTATTTTTTACCTCATTATTTATTTTGTAAATTCCTTGCCCATTTGATCTAATTATTCTTGAAATTGTGACTTCATCTGATTGGAGATTAAATGTCTTCTGAGAGTTATCAAATGTAATCTCTACAAATGCTTCACGAGCGGGTTTAACGAATTTTGAGCCTGAAAATAAAAGGCTTGTTGTCTTTTCTGCCCTAATAGATTTAGCAGATAATCTACCTAAGGCAAAACATAATGCATCTGAAACATTACTTTTACCTGAACCATTAGGACCCACTACTGTATTAATTCCAGGGTCAAATATAACCTCTGTTCTTTTAGCGAAGGACTTGAATCCCTGCATAACCATCTTTTTGACATAAGTCATAAAAGGAACTAGAATTCGTTATTTTAAATGTTGTCGGTATTACTCTACTAGTTATTTTGCATTGCATGAATCTTTAAATATATTGTAAAAGAAAACTAGGAGTCATGACTTATAGACTTGCTTTTATTGGAGCGCAGACAGGAGATGAAGGTAAAGGCGTAAGAGTTGATTTTTACGCCCAAAAAGCTGCAGAATATTCTGCATCTGAAAATAAAGATCCTAAGGTCTGGACTATGAGATGGCAGGGTGGAGCTAATGCAGGACACACAGTTGAAAGAGAGGGTCAAAAATTTGCATTACATCAAGTGCCTTCTGGAATTTTAATTGATGGTACTTACAACTTAATGGGTGAAGGAGTATTCTTAGAACCAAGAGCTTGCTTAAGAGAAATTGACGCGCTAAAAAAAAGAGGGGTAAATATTAGAAGCTCTAATTTTGGAATAGCTTCGAACGCTCATGTTACTCTAGATTATCATGTTGATGCTGATTCTTGCGATGCTAGGCTTCAAACTGGACACACATCTACTGGAAGAGGGGTAAAACCAACTGCAGTAGATAAATATGGAAGGGTAGGGATTAGATTTGCAGAGTTTTTAGAACTGGATAGTTTCATTGAAGCTTTGGCTAGAAAATTCCCTGATAAAATGCCTGATGGTAAAGCCCATAGAGATTTTGCATTAAAATATTTACCTGAAATAGATGGTTTGAAAGAATATTGCGTTTTACAAGAGGGAATACTGAGTAACAGAAAATTTGATTTTGGAATTGGAGAAGGAGCCCAAGGATTTTTGTTAGATGTGGATAGAGGACTTTATCCAGGAGTTACTTCTTCCAACCCTAGCATAGTACCTTTCAGGGCAGATAAGATCGTCGGAGTTGTTAAGGCTTATGCGAGTAGTATTGGAGGGGATAGACCGTTTATAGGACAAATAGAAAAAGGATTAGAAGAAATTTTAAGGACTAAATGGGCTGAAAGAGGAACGACAACCGGAAAACCTAGAAACTTGGGTTGGTTAGATGTTGTTGCATTAAGACATGCAATTAGAAGCGCCGACATAGACTATCTTGTAAGTACATGCGGGGATAGACTTGAAGAATTAGCTAAAATGGGTGAGAAAGTTAGGATAGTTACGGGATATAAAATTAAGAATAAGACATACAGTGATTGGGATAAAACATTCCATGATAGAAGGATTTTGTATGGTGCAGAACCTGATTTTGAAGAATTTGAGCCTTGGGAAAATTTCGTTGATAAAGAGACTGGAAAGTTAACTGAAAATGCTCAAATATTTGTTGACCGATTAGAGAGGTTGACTGGAACGGAGTTTATTGCACATGGACACGGTCCTGGAATAAAGGATGTAATGGAAGTAAAAGATATATTACGAATTGCTTAAAATAATCTACTTTGTTTATTATTTCTTTGAGGATATAGTTTCTTCCAAGTTGCCCAACTTGTTCTTACTATTCCTGTTTTTGCTAAATCAATTCCTTTAGATTTGATGAATTCAATAGTTACTGGATCTGAAGGATAACCTGAACCTATATCTCCAAATTCTTCTTTCATTTTAGCTACAGCTTCTTCACGAGAGACCTTTGCTAGAATTGAAGCTGCTCCTACAACTGGATGATTAAAATCTGCTTTGTGCTCGCATAGAATTGTTAGATTATCTGTATAATCTACAAAAGAAACCATTTTATTTTTCCATGCCTCTGTGTTTACTGAAGGGCAATCAACTATGACTTTGATTTTATCTTTCTTATTATTTAATTTGTTGATTATAATTGCTGCTTCTTTTGCTTCTAAAGTGTTTAAGTTGATTGTTTCTACAGCTTTGTCTATCTCTTCTGGAGAACTTTCAACTATATGAAACTTAGAAATATTTTTGACTTCTTTTGCTATTTTAAGTCTTTGAGAATGAATTAATAATTTTGAATCTTTTGCCCCTAAGTCCTTTAACTTTTTTTCTTCTTCTGTTTTTATTAAAACTCCTGCTAAGAACATTGGACCTAAAATTGGACCTCGTCCAGCATCATCTATACCCAGTAAATACATAAAAAGAAATATTATTGTTTGTTTAAAGAGTTTTAGGCTACTTCTCTGCTTCTTAGGAATGCTTCGCTTTGTGGGCCTCGACCTACGGAGACATCTGCAATAAGTCCTCCGCGATTATGGTTTCTAGAATCTATACCTTTCAACCTTACTTGCCTTATGAATGGTCTGTTATCTGGCCTACTATTTACATAATCTCTTTTCAATGGAACTATTTGGACAAATTTTACCTCATTATGGTCTAAGTATTGCCCGTATGATTTAAGCGTATTTCCATTAACTCCTAAAAGTTGAGAATAATCTCCTAAGAAAGAAGATTGTGAAGATACTGGACCTAGTGGAAAAACTGAAGTATATCTGAAGAGTTCATTTACTAATTCTTCTTCAACTATTAAATCTCCTTCCTGTCTAAAGTTTCCAACAATTACTTCTGGAAGAGTGAAACCTTTTAGATAGAGGGGACCTTCTCCGGGTTTATACATCACAAAAGAAGAAGTTAAGAGATCGTTTTTCCAAATTGGATTGTTAGGATCGAAGTCAGTAAACATCCTCAACTTGATTGCATCCTCTAAACTTCGAGTATTAGCCGCTCTCGAAACATGCGCATAATCTTCTTTTGAACTCTTTACTGCCATACCTAAACGACCATTAATTCTTGCATAAGTTAATCTAACCATAATTTTCTAAAATTTTGACATTATTTAAAGATTATTTTAATTTTGAGAATTATCTGTCTTCTGAATATCTCTCTTGAGAAAAAGAATCTCTTGAAGATTGAGTTACAACTACATATCTTTGAGGCATATGGTCACGCCTATCTGCTTTAGCCATACTATATGTTGGATTACATCCTGCGCACATGATTGCTATATGTTTGATAAATATTTAAAAGTATCTATTATAGAGTTACAACTTTTTCAGTTTAAAATCCCACTCGTAAAAATAAATAGCGGGAGTGGGATTTGAACCACACGACCTCCGGGTTATGGGCCCGGTGAGCACTCCAGGCTGCTCCATCCCGCTATGTAAATAGTCGCCGTGAAGTACTTTTAAACTTTGGCTTTTGAAAGGTTTAAATACAGTCGTTTTTACCTTAAACTCCTTAACATGACAGAATTATTACTTGGAAATGACGTAGAAGGCAATTCTTCGCTTTTGGATGAATTCTTAGCCGAGGCTAAGATTGCCGGAAGATTTGAATGGCGAGAAAACTGTGGAACCCATGCGCGAGAAAACTGTGGAACCCATGCATTAATTTATACTGCAAGCCCTAGGGGAAGATTATACGAAATAAAATTAGGAAGCGCACTTTCTCCTGCTTTTTTGAGATTTCCTTCTGCTGGAAACCAAATTGATATTCAAAAATATGACCAACATGCAAGGTTTGAAATCCCTCATGATAGTGTTGAACATATGAAAGAGGCCTCTCTTGCAGATCTTGTTGCAAAACTGCCTTCTTTAGAAACTATTAGGGGAAAAGATCCTGTTTTTGAAATGGGTTTAGCTTATCACATTGGAAAGAGACTGGTATCTGAAGTAAGCCTTTATTTTAGAAGGCAATAACTTTATCAATAAGATTTGTTTCTAGGTTCAATGAAAAAGAGCCACATTTGGATATTATTATTTAACGCATTATATTTAGCAATTTTTCTTTTTTATTATCTTTCTATAGGAAATTATGAATTTTTGTGGTATATCGCCGTGATGATTATCATAGGTACAGTTATTGCATTTAATTTGAAGAGTGGAGTTTTTGACAACTTGATATTATGGCTTCTTTCTATCTGGGGATTTGTGCATATGGTTGGAGGCGGCGTAAAAATAATGGGAAATAGCGTTTATTCATTACATTTAATTGATATAATTGACAAGGGTGGACAATTCTATATTTTGAAAATGGATCAGTTAATCCACTTTTATGGTTTCTTTGTTTGCGCAATACTTGCTTACAAAATGATTTTGACAATTAAAGCGGATGCTAAAAACTACCCTAAACTAATGATATTCTTAGCTTGGATTGGTAGTATGGGTCTTGGCGCTTTGAATGAAGTTGTCGAGTTTGTTGCCTTCGTTGCCCTTGCTGAAACAGGAGTAGGGGATGTGTACAACACAGGACTAGACTTAATATTCAATATGTTTGGAGCACTATTAGGTGCATTCGTTGCCAATAAAATATATAAAAAATAGTAAATAAAAAATAAATAATTTTTAAGATTCTATCAATTAATGATCTGAATCTCTATCGTTTCTTTGGAATCCGCCTTCGCTATCACGCTTCTTCTTGAAGCAGTTTAAACAAAGTACTGGTCTTCCTTCGGTTGGTTTGAAAGGAACTTCGCATTCCTGCTTACATTCTGAACAAACTGCTTTGTGCATTTCTCTTGGGCCTGAATTAAATCTTCTAGGTCCGCCAAAACTGCGCCCGCCGCCGAATGATCTTCTTTCGCCGTTTCCGCCAAATCTTCTTTCCATATTCTTGCTTTTTCCTCCGTTCACTTATTAGGGCTCTCGCCTGTCAAAATATGCTAATTTTGAGTATATAATAGTATGTATTTTGGACTTGAACCAGATATTTTAGGAAGATCTAATAACTAGAGGTACTTTATTAAAATATGAAAAAGTCTACAAAAATAGTGGTTATTGTTAGTATTGTTCTTGCAATTTTTTTAATTTGGGGTCTTATTGGTAGCTCCGAAGCTGCTAAATTAGGAACTAGTTGCGATTTTGGAATTGGCGAAGATGGAAGCGCATTATGCTGGAAATGGTATCGAAATCAATTAGGTCAGGTCGGAGATAGATTAGAAGAAATATTAGATAATTAATCCATTTTTAAGAATCTTATTGTTAAAACCCAAAGATTATAAAGCTCCAAAAAGAGTCACATTCATAAGCCCAGATGGGACAGCGGTTACTCCGGTGGATTGCTAATCCACTTTCACGCAAGTGATTCCCAGGTTCAAATCCTGGTCTGGGCGTTTTATTTTATCGGATTTGAGAAGACTTTTAAACAAATGATGAATGTGTCTATTGAGGTTAGATGAAACGTAAACTGGACCATATTGATAAAGAAGTAACTGATTGGCTTAAACACCACGGATATTATTTTTTGAAATATTCTCTTGCTCTTGTTTTTATTTGGTTTGGAATTCTCAAACCTCTTGGATTAAGCACTGCTACTGACTTAGTAACTAAAACGGTTTACTTTGTTGACCCTAGCTGGTTTGTTCCGTTTTTAGGATGGTGGGAGGTTGCAATCGGAGTATGTATATTATTTAGACCTCTTGTTAGAATAGGCCTATTTTTAATGGCTATGCAAATGATTGGTACTTTCTTACCGCTTGTTTTATTACCGGAAGTAATTTATATAAAGTTCCCATTTGTTATGACATTAGAAGGTCAATATATAATAAAGAATTTAATATTGATTGGAGCAGGTATGATTGTAGGAAGTCATGCTCGAGATAAGGAGAAAAAATCGAAATGAGTAAACAAAGAAAAGCATTGAGTATATTTTTGATAATTGGAATTTTAATTTCTGCTTTTCTAATTTATGAACATTTTTCTGAAAGTGCTTCTAAATTTTGCACTTTTGGAGAAGGATTTAATTGTGGAATAGTTAATAAAAGCCCTTATGCTAATTTAGATGGACTATCTTATTTATTGACTATTGATTTTAATTTACCATTGCCCTTGATTGATGTTTCGGGAATTAATTTGTTTTTTGATTTTATAACAACTAACGCATTTCTTGGACTACTAACTTTATTTTTTGTTTTAATGTTAAACTTAAACTATAAAAAGGATAAATTTCTATTTATAGAGAAAAAGAGCAATGCAAAATGGATAAGAGGAATAATGATCTTTGGAATGTTGTACGGATTTTATCTGTTTTTGATACAACATTCAATTCTAAAGACTTATTGCATATTCTGCCTTGCTCTCGATTTAACAATAATAGTTGCTTTAATACTTTCATTTAAAATAAAAAATGGCTAAAAAAGAAACAAAAAAAAGAGGGAAAGGAATGATGATTATAGGAATATTAATCATTTTAGCGATAGTTGCAATACTTGTGTTTGCAATGAAATCAGGACCTAGTTATGCTAAAGAAGATATCGATTCTTTTGCTAAGTGTATTACTGAGAATGGTGCTGTGATGTACGGAGCATTCTGGTGCCCTCACTGTTCCAAAGTTAAAAAAATGTTTGGAGAGTCATTTAGACATATAGATTATGTTGAATGTGATCCGAGAGGAGAAAACGAACAATCATTACTTTGTATTGAAAAAGAAATAGAAAGTTATGCTACTTTCGAATTTAATGACGATCCTTCTACTAGATTGATTGGAGAGCCAACATTTGAAGAATTGGCTCAGGCTACTGGTTGTGTAGCCCCAGAGGCTAAGTAACATGGCTGCTGAAATTGCATTACCTGCTTTGCCAATAGTTATCCTTACAGCTTTAATTGATTCCATTAATCCTTGTGCGATTGGAGTTTTGATTTTATTAATTGCTACATTACTTGGATTAAGTAAGGATAAAGGTAAAATGATTAAAGTTGGAATGATTTACATTACAGCGGTTTTCTTAACCTACCTTATTGCAGGATTTGGATTACTAGCATTTATCCAGAAATTCAACATATCTGAACAATTAAGTTGGATCGTAGGAATTTTAGTAATTATATTAGGAATAATAGAAGCAAAGGACTTTTTCTGGTATGGTAAAGGAATAACTCTTGCTATTCCAGCTAGGCGCGCAGAACAAATAAAGAAGATGATGAAGAAAGTTTCTGTTCCTGGGAGCATTGTTCTTGGAATATTTGTAGCTGCAGTTGAATTACCTTGCACCGGAGGACCTTACCTTGCTATCACTACATTATTGGCTAAGATAGGATTTAGTTCTCAAGTATTTTGGTTACTTGTTTTGTACAACTTCATCTTTGTCCTACCTTTGATAATAATACTATCTGTTGTTGCATTCGGAGTATCTGCAGAGTCTGTTAAAGCTTGGAAAGATAAACAGAAGAAATGGATGAGATTATTCATAGGATTAATAATGATTGCTCTAGGAATATTATTGATATTGTGGGCTAATGGAACTATAAGTTTTGGTTTGTCAAGCTCCGATTATGGAATGGTTTTACCATTTCTTAAGTAAATGAAATTTAGTTTTATTTTATTTTGTATCTTGCTATCTTCTTTTGCTTTGGCTATTCCAAATTATGAAGATAGATATGTAAACGATTTTGAGAGTATTCTATTAACCGATGATATTTACACATTAAATCAGATATATTCAATAATTGAAGAAAACACAACCGCTCAGGTTGTTTTTGTAAGCGTAAATAATACAGAAGGTTATGATATAAGCCAATATGCTGTAATGATTGGGGAGGATTGGGGGGTTGGTCAAAGTGAGAAAGACAACGGAGTAGTTATTCTATATGTAGCTGAAACAGGTAAAATTTGGGTAAGTGTAGGATATGGGGTCGAAGGAATTTTACCAGATTCAAAAATCGGAAGACTATTGGATGAGAATTATGTGCCTTACAGAGATAGTGGTGAAGTATCTGAAGGAATTGTGCAATTTAGTTTTGCTATCGCGGAAGAAATGCTCCTTAATGCAAACGAACTAATAAGTGGAAGAAAAGAAGATAACTCTTGGATTGTTTTTTTGATAATTTTGATAATAATATTCATAATTATAGTTTCTATTGCAAATAGCAGAAATAGAGTATATAATCGAGGAAGAAATGTTTTTGTTCCAGGTAATTTTGGTGGTGGAAAGAGTTTTGGTGGTGGAAGTTTTGGTGGCGGTGGAGCTGGAAGATAGTTATTTAAATCAAAAACAATAGAAATTAATATGAAAACAAAGGGAATAGTAATTATTGGAGTTATTGTTCTTGTAGTAATATTAGGAATTTATTTTGTAAGCGCTTACAATAACTTTGTAGGTCTAGATCAAGATACGGAGGCAAAATGGAGTGAAGTAGAGAACCAATACCAAAGACAAGCCGACTTAATACTTAACTTAGTATCTGTTGTTGGTAGTGCTGTCAGTACAGAGACTAAATTTGTTAAAGATGTTATTGATGCTCGTACATCTTGGGATAATGCCCAAACTTTAGCTGCAAAAGAACAAGCTGGAGTAGAAATGTCTGATAGTGTTGCTACTTTTGTTAATGCTGTAGCTGAAAACTATCCTGCTTTCAAAGCAAACACTCAATATGTTACTTTAACTGATGAAATGAGTGGAACTCAAAATAGAATCACAACAGCAAGGGGAAGATATATTGAATCTATTCAAAAATATAATACTGCTACGAAGAGATTCCCTTCCAGTATGATAGCTGGTATGTTTGGATTTAGTGAGAAAGAATACTATCAAGCCGACGAAGGTTCATTAGAAACTCCTTCTTTAGGTTCTGGACAATTACCTAACTAGAATTTGAAAGTTATGTAATTGTGGATTAATTTTTGAATTTATTAGTGAGCAATTTACCCAAATAATAAGCTGAACCAAATATAACTATTCCCGGGAGCATTGCCAATCCTAAAGTTGGGACTAATATTCCTGCACCTATTGTTCCAACCGCTCCAGCACCAACTGATTCAAGTAATGTAACTGCGCTCTGAACTGACTGCTCAACATTTTTTTCTAATGCATCTATTTGCATGATCATTTTTTCATCTTTCAAGATCCTTATTTTCTTGTCTTCTTCGGAAACTAAAATTGCGATATTATCTCCGGTTGATGCAGAAATTGCGGCACTATGCCTTGTTCCAAAATTTTTGAAAGTTTTTGTTGATTTTACCATTACCCCGTATGCTTTCATAAAACCATCTTTATCGATGATTATTGCCCCGTCCATTAATGCAAGAGACTCGAGGAGTTTAGGATTGTCAATTATTTTGAAAGGAGGAACATTTTGTTCTACTAATGAATCATATTCTACTTCTCCTATTACGAATAATGCTCCTTCTCCACGTTTTGCAATTTTGAGACCTATCCTTATTAGTTCTTCTTCTAAAATTTTTAATTTATCTTCCATTTGTAGAAAGAAATTTACTATTTTTTAAATGTTTTTAATACTTCAAGCTATTTTTTGATAAAAATATTAAAATTTTTAGATACATTTATTAAGTAAACTGATTTAATTTTGATATGTCATACGTTGATGGATTTGTTTTCGTTGTCAAAAATAGTAAATTAAAAGAATATCATAAAATGGCTTCTGATGCGGGTAAAATATGGAAAAAATTTGGAGCCTTACAGTATTTTGAGTGTATTGGAGATGATATGCACCCTAAATCACATTCAATGATGCCGCTTAACTTTCCCAAGATGGCTAAAGCTAAGGCTGGAGAGAAAGTTTTCTTTTCATTTATAGTTTATAAGAATAAAGCCCACAGGGATGCAGTTAATAAAAAAACAATGGATTATTTTAGCAAAAAATATACTGAAGAAGAAATGAATAAACCAATGCCATTTGATATGAAGAAAATGGCTTACGGCGGATTCAAGTCGATTGTAGAATATTGAGTAACTTTTAATCTAATTTTTAATATAATTTTTAGGAAATGTTTAAATACTAAAGTCTACAATGTATATTGAATATACTATGTCTACAAAATCTACAACAATAAGAATAAACGTAGATACGAAAGAGAAACTTGAGAGTCTTGACTTTGTTAGAAAACATACATTTGACGAAATACTTGAAGAATTAATTAAAAATTATAATGGTAAAAAATGAAAAATAAATTTAATTATTTCTTGCTTTTTTTATTAATCGGTTGCGTTTATTTTGTTTATGCTACATTGGCCGATGGAACTTCAAATTCCCCGCTTGATGAATGGTGGATGAATGGAGGGAACCTAACATTTGATAGGTATTCTGCTTCAAATGTCCCATTCAACATAAGCAATGCGACAATGATTAACATTAGCGTTGGAAATACTATTGGAAGAAATCCGATAATTGTAGGAGATTACTTATACATTTTACCGTCCAACAATGATAAAATTATGAGGATGAATGCCAGTAATATAAGAAGCGGCCTAGCAAATAGTTCATCAGCGAGCTATGTACTTAATTTAGGGTCTCCAACTTATTATGATGGTAAAATCTACCTCCATAGTAATGGAAACCTTGTTTCAGTAAATATCTCAAACTTAAGCCAAACACTTCAAAGCGTAAGTATTGCAGATGGGATCTATTATGGGGTGCCATTAGTTTTCAATAATTCAATTTTTATTGGTGATGGAAATGCAGCACCATTTTTCAAACAGTTTAACCTTTCAAATATATCTCAAACAATAAATAGTTTAAGTTTCAGCGGAAGAATTTATGAATCTGGTGCTAAAAACAGAGATTATTTTTATGTAGGAAACACTGGAGTACTTAGACAATTAAATATTAGCAATATAAGCCATATAATAAATTCAGTATCTTGTGCATCTGGTACTACTTCATGGAATTTTGCAGTGAGTGATGATTATGTTTACAAACAGTGTACTGTAGGGGGAGTATCTACGACGGTGCAATTTAACGCTACCAATATTACGCGAGTAATTTCTAACTTTACAAATGCATCGACTACTTCCGTTTTAGGAAATGGCTATCTTTATGTAAGCTCTGGCGGAATTGCTTATCAATTAAACGCTACCAATGTAAGCCACGTGATCTCTAATTACAGCATGGGGGCTTCAACAAGCATTACTTTCTTCCCATTAGTTACTCGCGACTATTACTTTACTGCTGGAGGGAGCGTGCTTTACCAATTAAACGCTACCAATGTAAGCCATTTAATATCTAATCGTACCTTCCCTTCTAGCCTTGTTGCAGGAGTAGTTGCGGCTAAAGGATTTCTTTATGTTGGTGCTGGGAACTTCCTTTATCAATTAGGGAGCTATAACCCCTTAAGCATAACAGATACTTCTCCTCCTTCAGTTACGTTAAATAATCCTGTTGCTAGTTATTACAATGATACGGCCTTACCTACATTGCCTTTTGGATGTAGCGCTACTGATTCATCTTCAATCTTAAACATAAGTTTGTACTTAACTAATCCATTAAATCAGAGCTTTTCATTAAACCAAAACTCTAGTACTTCTGGGACATCTGTTTCTGGAAACTGGAATGTATCTTTAACTAATGGAAATTATACTTGGAATTGTTTAGCTACAGACGAACTTAATAATTATGGGTTTGCAAGCTCTAACAGAAGCATAACCATAAACTTCACAGATAGTGATGGAGATGGGGTATCAAACTTTAATGATAACCTTATTGGAAACTCTTCAAGCGTTACAACTTCTGGATTTTCATCTCTTAATGTAACTGTTAACGGAACTAGCGCTAACGGAACATTCTCAGGTGTTCAAGAAATAGCATTCTATAATTCTAATAGCCTAATAGCTAACTTTTCATTTAACTTTTCTTCAACAACATTTAATCTTGAAAATGTGACTTTGATAAAAGGCACTAATTATGTATTAGTTAATTTCTCTGGGCAAGTTCCTGCAATATACAATAAAACTCTGTACCTTGAAGATAATAATTTTGACACATTATGTTTAAAGGATCAGGAAATAAGTTCTATTTCAGAATTTAGTTCTGGTTGTGATGGATCTGGAGAGGTAAACATAACTTCATGCATAAGTTCAAGCTCAACAGTAAACTTTGGAAGCGTTACTTGTAGGGATGAAGGAAGCACAATTGTTTTAGGAAACTTAAGAAACTCTGCAATTTTAGGAGGCGTAATTTCGGCTGCTGCTTCTGAAGAAGAGGTGGAAGAAACATTTGATGATGGAAGAGCAAGTTATATCAATGAAGTTCAAACATCTGATAGATCTTTAATTTTGAAACTAATGTCAAACTCAGGAGTTAGACTTATCAAAAAAATATATGATGATAAAGAAACAGGTTTAAGGGAATTTGAAATTAAAACAAAGGATTGGGTCACTGGACAAATAGAAGTTAAGAAATATGATTCTTTGCCAGATAGATGCCAAATCAACAAAGAAGATTATGTTGTTTATAGGGCCCTTGACTTTGAACATGATTTTGATAACAAAGATGTGGACGAAACTCGTATAAGATTAGAAATAGAAAAAGATTGGATAAATAAAAATAATGTTAGAGAAATAGAAGTGGTAAGATGTTATCCTGAATATGAAGAACTTAAATTATCATATATTTCCGAAGATGAATCTTTTGGAGTATATGATGTTTATTCTCGAGGATTTTCAATATTTGCAATTATAGGCACAATAGATGATAAGGTCGTAGAACTTTCTCCAAGAAAAGGAATACCTAGATGGATTAATTTCATAATTCCATTTGTATTGATAATTGGGCTATTAATTTATTTGATTATGAAATTCCTTGGTAGACCTCATGGAGTAAAGGAAGACTGGCACTTCAAGAACAAATGGTTTGACTTTGAATTCAAATTTAAAATAAAGACCCCTCCTCATAAGAGGAAGTTCTTACGTGATTACTAAATTAATTTAATGTTTTTTAGTCTTTCTCGAAAATAAACCTATTAACATATCATCTAATTTTTCTTTATTTTGAGTAGGCTTATTATTTACCATGCTTCTTCTAACTATATCCTCTATTTGCTCTGGAAGAGTTAACATATTTCTTTTTGCTCTTTTTTCTAATAAGTTTATTATATCCTTATCTAACCAAATGGTTATTCCTTTTTTGAAATGGTGATCTCTTAGAACCTCATAACCCAGATGGATTTCATGCATTGGCCAACCATTGCTTAAAAGGGATTCAGTAATTTTGATATCTGTAAATCCTCTTTTTCTTGCTTCTAAAATAAACCTAATTAAATCTGGGTTTGCCATATTATCTTTTCTTTGGAGCAGTATAAACTTTCTGCACTGCAAAAGATTTGTATATTCCCTCTAGAATATCTGTTCCTGCATAACCAGATAATAATGAAAGCCTAGGGTCAAAGTTGAAAACTATTCCTACAAAAACTCCAATTATTACTGCAGTTAGGGCCGTAATAAAATAATAGGTCCAAATTATTCTTCTTCGTAAAGATAGAGCTTTTAATAAACCAACTACTCCGCGAGTTAAACCTCCGATGCCTCCAAGAAGTGCAGCTAATGCAATTGGATCCATATATCAATATACTTTTTATTTATTTAAATCTGTTTATCATAGGAATGATTAAATAAGGGTAAAGCCTAAATTAATTATGCATTTAGAAAGATATAATATGCCGGTTATAAAGCAATACTTTGATAAAGTTTTTTGGTTAGGCGAACAATATTCATTTACAAATAATCAAGTTGCTGATTTGCTTAGACCTAAAGAAAATGTTCCTGCCGGGGTTGTTGATGATTCTGTTACATCTGATGAGTGCATTGTAAGAGTAAGGAGATTAATTGATGGGCTAGAAGCAGACCTTGTTAGCTTTGAAAAATTTGTTCCTCAAGATTTAACTTCACAAAGAGATATTGCAGATTTGTTGAGTGACGTAAGATGCTATATAGATTCTAAAAGAGAAAGGTAAAATTATTTTCTAATCTTACCGCTTTGCCAGTCTTTCAATACTAATCTTGCAGTTCTATCCATATCTATATTTCCGCCTTTAATCAATAGATTTCTTTTCTTTCCTAGTTTCTCTAATAAGATTTCTGCATCTCCTTCTGCTTGGATATTGTAATAATCTTCAAATAAACCAGGATTATCAGACATTATTTCTGCCACTACAAATTCTGGATTTTTTGTAGAGTCATAGGTCCTTACGCCAATCATTGCGTGTTTCTTTAGGTGTGCTTGCTGACTTGCTGCCGCATCTTCATCAGACATTACTCCTGGAGTATCTAGAAGCATTATTCCTTTAGCAAGTTTTACTTTTTGAATTCCCCTTGTAAAACCAGCTTTAGGGGAAGTTCTTGCAGAACCTTTTCCAGTCAACATATTAATTATAGAACTTTTTCCTACGTTTGGGTACCCTATTACTCCTACGTGAACCTCATCTCCAGTTTTGAAGAATTTCTTATAACCCACTCCGTGTTTATGAATATCTAAATGATCTTCGGCATCTCTTTCTTCTTCAGTTTTTTCAGAATTTTTCTTTGCTTTTTTGAAATTCTTTGCCTGCATCTTTATTCCTTCTCTTAACTCTCTACGGCCTTGGTGTCTTTTACAGGATACAAAAATATAGTTCTTGAAGTCTTTTGTTGCTCCTTCTTCCTCTAATTTTTTATGGTCTACTAAGTCTGCTTTGTTTAAAATATAGATTAAAATTTTTCCGTGTTCTCTTGCATACTCTTCCATTTTGAAATTTCTTGTTTCTTGGATGAACCTTGCATCTAAAACTTGAAGGATTATATCTGAAGATGAGATTACTTCGCGTGCTAATGATGGATACTCCTGTCTATGCTTATTGTGTGAATCTATTTTCCTTGTCTTTCTGGACGAAAAACTAAACTTTACTCTCATGAAATAAAGACTATTTTGTAGTTTAAAAGGTGAATGGTTTACATATTAAACAACAATTCTTTTATAATTGATTAGCTTTAGCATTTTATGATTAAAAGATTGTTTTCTAGATTGTCTGTAGGAGTCTTAATAACTAATGCTGTAAGGCTTGTTTTGATACTTGGTTTTATTAGTGCTTTCTTTAGAGGGAGAGACTTAGCAATGGCTTTTTGTATTGTTGCCTTTATAGCCACATTTGCCTCAAAAATACTAGATAAATTCGGAATTAAAACTGGAAATGAGATGCAAATAACTATATTGCTTATCATTTATGGGGCTTTATTCTTAGGTGAAGTAAGAGGCGCTTTTGCGAATTTGTGGTGGTGGGATATTTTGCTGAAAGGGATTGCCACATTTGCCCTTAGTTTTGTAGGCCTTACAGTAATACTTTTTCTTGAAGAAAGAGAACACTTAGACTCAAGCCCATTTATGGTAATTACATTGGCTTTTGCCCTTTCTTTTACAATGGGTGCAATGTGGGAAGTACTTGAATTTTCTTTAGACAACATATTTGGTTTCGGATTACAAGAAATTGGAACCGGGGTCGTAGCAATAGATTTGATAATAACTGGGGCTGCTGCATTTATTGTTTCTGCTGGAGGATACTTGTACAAAAAGAAGGGAATTGGAAATCCTATGAGTAGTTTAGTGGTAAAATTGATTAGGAAAAATCCTAAACTGTTAAAATCTGAGAAAACCCTTGAAAACTACAGTGATAAAATAAAAGGTATTATTTCCAAAGGAGAAGGGCCAAAACTTGAATTTAAGTCTTCTATAAGAACCAACTTACACACTAATGCTATAGATAAAAATATTGAAAACTCCATATTAAAAACCATAGTGGCTTATCTAAACACTGAAGGTGGGACACTCGTAGTTGGAGTTTCTGATAATGGAGAGGTTATTGGATTAGAAAAAGATGCTTTTGTTAGCGAGGATAAATTAAAATTGCATTTTAATAATATGGTGAAAAATAGCGTTGGAACTCAGTTTATGCATTTTGTACAATATGATATTTTTGAAATTGATGGTAAAAAAGTCCTCAAAGTTGAATGTACTCCTAGTAACAAAAGAGTTTTTCTTAAAGATAATGGACAGGAAGAATTTTACATTAGAAATGGTCCATCTACAATAAAACTGAATGGAAACCCATTAATTGATTATATTTCGAATAGATTTAATTAAGAACCTTTAAATAAATATTATAATAGGTATTATCGAGGGTTGATGAAACAAATTTATTTTTTTATAGTCGCTTTTTTGTTTCTCGGACTAATTTTTTTAGGCAATTTTGGAAATAAAATTTCTCTAGCTCCAGGGGACAGCAATTCAGAATTTGTTTCTTTTCAAGTGCCTTCTCTTATGCAAGCTGGAGAGCCTTATCAGATAAGCGTAACTTACAGAAATACTGGAATAACTACATGGACTCTTGAGGAAGGATTTTTCTTAGGGAATCAATATTTTGGACAAATAGATACTTTTGGAAATGGTAGAATGACTTTGGATGAAAACGAAGCAATCTCTCCAGGAGAACAAAAAACATTCACTTATTTTGTTAGCGCTCCTCAAGATGCTGGAACTTACTCTTTGAGATTAAAAATGGTTCATGAACTTGTAGAGTGGTTTGGAGATGAAACTCCTCAAGTTCAAGTAACTGTAGAAGATCATAGATTAATGGATTCTGGAAATGCTTTACCTGAACCTGCTCTTGCTTGGATTAGTAGATCTTCGAATGGATTAGGAGCATGGTTAATTGATAGACCTGATAATTCTCCTCCTGGAGAGGAAGGAAATCCTTGCCCTAGTGGGCTGGGGTGGCAAAACACCTGGTTAGTTTCAAGTCAACTTAATAATGATGGCACCTTATCGAGAAAAAAAATACTTGGAAGTAATTGCCTTGGTGGAACTCCTTCTAACCTTGCTCCTTGGGGAGATGTTCCAGATTTACACCAATACTTTCCTAATCAATTTTTACAAGGAAGCACAATAATTCCACCTCACTGGTCAATAGTTAAGAGCAATGGTCTTAGAGTAAGCACTGTAACTGGACAATTTTTAGAAGAGTATCACCCAGAACCTGGCCTAGTAATTTTACCAACTGAAATAATCCCAGATGGACAAGAACACGTAACTCAAAAATGTTATATTAATCCTATTTATTTTAATGAACAAGTTGACGGGGTTTGTTATGATGCAACTTGCTCTGCAGGGTCTGGACTTTGTCCTGGAAGTAATAGGATGATAAATACAAAATATAGAGTTTATGAATATTGTCAAGGAGATTTCTGTTACGCCAATGGCGAAACAATATTTGTACCGGTCAACTTTGGAGAAAGACTTGATTCTGTTTTAAGAGTTAGTTATACTTCAGCTTCTGGAACATGTACTGGAGCACCTATATTGACTGAAGAGCAATGGTACGCTGAAGGGATAGGTTTGATAGGATTTTCAAATGATCATCCTTTATCTCCAGCCCCTAATTCAGTTGATTTTCATGGAGTATTTGAAAACAATCAATGCTTACCTTACTGGGATAATCTTTGTAAAGCAGAAGAATATAATTATAATCAATGTTGTCCTGATGGTCACTCTCTTTGTAATGTTTATAGGAACGATAAAATATTACCATCAATTACTCTTTCTAACCCCTTACCTTCTTCTAACCTTAACGGCCAAGTAACTGTTTCTGCTGATGCTACAGATAATACCGGGGTAGCAAAAGTAGAGTTCTACTTAAACAATAGATTGATTTCTACAGATACTTCTTCCCCTTACAACTATGTTCTTGATACTACTTTAATGAATAATGGAGTTCATAAAATAACTGCTAGAGTTTATGACTTAGAAAATAATTTTGTTACAACACCTATAGATCGATTTAATATTGTTAATACTGCTTTAGATTCTGATTTTATTTCCCAACAAGTCCCTAGTGAAATGATTGTTGGTCAAACATACCAAGTTAATATCACTTTTAGAAACATAGGCCTTAATTCTTGGAATATTTCTAATTATTTACTCTCTTCACAGAATAATTATTGGGGAATACAAACAGTTAGTTTGAATACTGGAGAAATAATTTCAAATGGGCAAGAAAAAACATTCACGTTTAATGTTATTGCGCCATCAAGCCCTGGCACTTATGAATTAAACTTTAGAATGCAACAAGACAATATTCAATTTGGAG
>CAYRCZ010000005.1:0-29580 GCA_964423055.1 Candidatus Woesearchaeota archaeon | reverse complement strand
TTTCTTTGTATTACAAAATTATTTTCATTGTTAGAATTATCAACCCAATTCAAAGTTAATGATGTTGTAGTTGGAGAACCAACAGTCAATCCACTAGGTGCTGTTGGAATTGTAGGTGCAGCAGTTGTTGTTAAACTGTAACTTGTAGTTCTTACAGTTGCTCCGCTAGTTCCAGTTATAGTTACAGAGTGACCGCTAACTATTGATGCTCCTGCTGATATCGTTAAAGTTAACGTTGAAGAACAAGGAGTACCAGAAACAGGAGTACAACTTGTTGGAGAGAATGATGCGCTTACTCCAGAAGGCAAGTTGCTTGCACTAAAGGATACTGAAGAAGATGTTCCGGATACATATGTAGCAGTTACAGTTGTTTGTACAGTTGTTCCTTGTTGACCTGATCCAGAAACTGGAGATCTAGACATAGTAAAGTCTAGAGCAGGACCAGCAAGAGCAACATTACATGGATCATAACTAACTGCTCTCGAGTTAGCACCGTAATCTGCAAGAGTATTTACAACAGTACCGACTGTAGACAATGAACCAGCACATCTAAAGTTTTGCCCATTACAATCATAGTGTCCTTGCGAATAAATATCTAAAGAGTTATCTGGCTCCCAAGTACATGCAAAATTATTACGCCTTGCATCCCACATTTCATAAAGTGGAGCAACCCATCCTCTATGCCAACGATCATCTTGGAAAGGAGGATTAATTACAACAGGTGCTGCTCCTCCAGGAGCTGTTGCACCCATATATCTATCCATGTAATCAAACAAAACTTGAGAACCCCATAACTTTGTGATATTCATAGCTTGAGAAGCAAGTAAATATCCTCCCCAAGCATTAGCACTACAACATCTTCTATAATCTTGGGCAGTCCAAGTTTTGGCATCAAAATGAGTCCCATCTGCAGGTCCGTGATAATGCGCAGAACCAAACTCAGGTAAACCTATATCGCTAGCAGTATAACCACCAATACCACAATTAATTCCACCAGTTGAACAATATGAAGAATGAAGAAGTATTTCTTTTATTGCAGTAAATCCACTAGGCTGTGCAGGATAGTTTGCAACAGGGAAAGTCTGTGCAAGTTCTGAAAAGTAATAATCATTAGGAACATCAGTAGAAACAAAATTCTTCATAGTGCCATCATTCAAAACAGTTCCTGCAAAAAGAATAGGGAATAATCTTCCCTGTCCATGTCCTCCTAATCCGTAGAAAGCAGCCCTATTCTTAGTACCCGAATAAGTTCCAGTATCTAACCAAACACTATTCCTATAAACTCCATAAAAGTCTATTCCAGTTTGAACAAGAGAAATCATAATAGGTTCTTTTTGGACATTTGTATAAGAATTAAGATTCAAAATAAGCGCTGCAAGACTAATATCTACAGCCATAAATTGACCGTATCCATTAGCGTTATCCGAAGGTGTTAATGCCTCGTTTCCCCAGAAAGTTGTTTGAAGATTAACTCTGTTTATGTGCCTATTTACATCCGTAAGTGAATAAGACATAATCGAACCACTAGGAGCAATGCTTCCTAGTTTAGAATAATCAAGTTGTGACTTTGTAAATTTAATAGTTTTATCAGTTCCAGTATATGGAGGCCTAAATGCGTCACTAGGAGGAGTCTGATTAAGTACGGTCAAAACAGCAGCAGACTTGATCGGACCCCTATTACAATTAATGTTGAAACTGCTTCCAGTGTCAGCAAAGGTGTTATAACAAGCTTGAGTAGCAGAATGACTTATTGTAGAAACTAAAGATGCACCAGAAGGATAAGTTCCAGAGTTGAAAGTTATAGGGTAAGTAGGCCTTAATCCAGCATTATATTCTGTAGTTCTATCATCAAATGGTTGATCTGCCCCATTAATAGGATCGCTATTTACATTAAATCCTGGGTTAATCCAGCTTCCATGCCTTCCAGCACTTTGAGGAGGACTTACGCTTTGAACAACTACAGGTCCAACAACCCACCATTCACCATTCGCAAATTGTCCGCAAGGAACAGAAGAACTAAATGTCCAATTAATACCAAACTGGCTAACATTATTACATGTTTGAGTTCCAGAAGATAAAGTTGTTCCACTCGCAGAAGTAGTAAACGATGAAGTTCCAGCGCTATTATTAGAAGCAACTCTATATTGGTAAAGAGTGTTTGCAGTCAATCCAGTATTAACGTAACTTGTAACTCCAGCACTTACAGTTGCAATAGTTGTGAATGTTCCAGATATGTTTCTTTGTATTACAAAATTATTTTCATTGTTAGAATTATCAGTCCAACTTAATGTCAATGAAGAGCTCGTAGCACTTCCAACAGTTAATCCGCTAGGTGCTGTTGGAATTGTAACTGGTCCAGAACCTTCAGCAACAATAGACTGAACCTCTGCAACATTCAAAGCTTTGTTATAAATTCTAACGTCATCAATTCTTCCATCCATCCAATCCCATCCAGTTGAAGGCCCTCCAGAAGGCCATGTACCAATATACAAGTTTCCAGTGTTAGTCATAGGATTAGCAACTATTGTAGAACCAGGAGTTGTAGATCTAGCAACACCGTCTATATATGCAGTAAGAACTCCATCATCCCATGAACAGGTAATATGGTAATATGTTCCAGCGTTTAGAGTAACACTCGTTACTATATAATCAGTACCTGCAAGTTGACAAACTGCTCTGTTCAAATTATCTATTTCTATACCGTAAGAGTGAGTAGGTGAGTCTCCTTTTGTAATTACACCATGCCATTTACTTGTATCTCTTCTAACCCATGCCATAGTAGTTCCTCTAGTTGTCAAGTCAAGCAAGTCATTATCTGAAACAACAATTCTATCATCAACTCCATCGAAATCATATGCTCCATTAATTTGTCCACCACTTGCTAGGTATGTTGGACATGTTCCACTAGTGCAAGTTCCAACCAAGTTATTTCCTGAAGAATCAGTTGCTTGTAAATCAGTTATAACATCATCAAATTTCAGATTAACAACTGGTTCATTATTCGTAGCAAGGGTAGTTCCACTAACAGAAGCAGTGAACGATGAAGTTCCAGCACTATTATTAGAAGCAACTTGGTATTGGTAAAGAGTATTTGCAGTCAATCCAGTATTAACGTAACTTGTAACTCCAGCACTTACTGTAGCAATTGTTACAAAGCTTCCTGTAGTTCCAATTCTTCTTTGTATTACAAAATTATTTTCATTGTTAGAATTATCAGTCCAACTTAATGCCAATGATGATGATGTTGCACTTCCAACAATTAATCCGCTAGGTGCTGTTGGAATTGTAACTGGTCCAGCGAGAGCAACATTACATGGATCGTAAGCTATAGCTCTTTGGTTAGAACCATAATCAGCAACACTGTTTACCATCGTTCCAGTATTAGAGTTTGCCCAATTACATCTAAAGTTTTGGCCATTACAATTATAGTGTCCTTGCGAATAAACATCTCCAGCATTATCTCTAACCCAAGTGCATCCAAAATTATTCGAGTAAGTATCCCACATAGAATGACTATAAGCTGATACCCATTGTGCTTGTCCAGAATTTATGTCTAACATAAATCTATCAGTATAGTCAAAGAATGCATCATTATTCCAATCATCTTTCATACCCATAATTTTCATAGCAAGAACAGTTCCAAACCATCCTGAAGCAGAACAACAATGCCTATAATGAGTGGCAGGTAAAGCGCCAGGCCAATAATCTCTTATATCAGCACCTTGATCTGAAGTATGGAAATTACCCCATTCAGGTAGACCATTATCAGCAGCGATATATCCTCCAAATCCCCAGTTAGGACCTCCAGGAGTTGTAGTGTTCACATAGAAGACTTGACCATCTTCGCTAAAGTAATCTACATTTCCAGATACGCTAGGACCATTATATACTGTCTTATAATCTGTACCTACATCAAGCATCTCTTGATCATCAAGAAGAGTTCCTGCAAAAACTATCGCAAACTTCTTTCCATTATTATGACCGTTAGGATAAGAGTCAAAATTAATTGTTTTATATCCATACCAATCAATTCCAATCTGAGTTAAATAGACAGTCAAGTTTCTTTTTTGAGCATTGTTAAAATTACTATTTAATAAAAGAGCAGAGTCTCCTAAATCTCCCGTAAACCCAGCATAATAGGATTGCATATTAAGTTCAGGACGAATTTCTCTACCACCCCAACCACCACAATGCTCTAACCAAACTCTCTGAGTTTTTGTTTCTTGAGTACTTAAAGAAGGAGCGCCTGAAATTAAAGCAAGGTTTGCTAATTTATTATAATCTAAATCGCTTTCTGTAGCCCTTATTGTTTTATCGTTACCCATGTATGTTGGCCTGAAAGCTCCAGTTGGAGGAGTTGTATTTAGAACTGTCAAAACGGCAGCAGTCCTTAAAGAAGGGGTAGTTCCAGAATTACTAATAGTAGAAACTAAACTACTACTTGTTTGAAGAATTAATGGATTTCCAACAGAAACACCCATCGCAACATTAAGGCCAGAATTGAAATTCATCCAAGGAACTCCAGAATCATAACCTTGGTCACAAGTGTTAGTTGGAATAGGATTTCCAACTGGATTAATCATCGCTCCATTTATGGTTCTTCCACCTGAATTTGTTGAAGGAGGACTAATACTATTGATAGAAACAGTTCCGCCAGGAGTATTTGGTAATACCCACCAGTCTCCATTAGCAAATTGTCCACAAGGATAATTTGTATTAAATGTCCAAGTTATTCCCCATTGTGAAATTTCTGAACAAGTTCCCGGACCAGTTCCTGAGAATGTAGTTGTTCCTTCGACAATAATAGTGTAAGCTGAACTCCCAGCATTATTGTTAGCACGTATTCTATATTCATATGTAGTACCAGGACTTAATCCAGTGTCTACATAACTGATAACATTTGAAGAAACTGTTGCAATAACTGAAAAACTCCCCTCTATTAATCTTCTTTCAATAGTAAAATTATTTTCATCATTAGAATTATCAGTCCAATTAATGAACATTGAGTTAGGATTGCTTGAAGGATTAACAATTAACCCGCTAGGAGCATTAGGAGGAGAAGATGGAATTGCCAAACAATTCAAGTTACAAGGATCATAATTATTTGCAACAACATTACTTCCATAATCTGCGCAAGAATTGACTAATGTACCAACAGTTGAAGGAGTCCAATTACATCGATAGTTTTGCCCATTGCATTCGTAATGTCCTGGAGAATAAATATCCCCGGGGTTATCTCTTGTCCAAGTACAACCATAATTATCCCTGTGAACGTCCCAATAAGAAACTAAACCAGAAAGAAAAGCCCCACTCTCATGAGCTTTTTGAACTTCAATATATCTATCTGTATAATCAATAAAAGCTCTATCCTCCCACAAGTTTTCTATGCCCATTATGTGGACTGCTAATACTTGGCCCACCCATTCGGCAGCAGTGCAACATCTTCTGTAACTACTGGCAGTCCATAGACGAGCACCATCATGAGCAGCATCATGAGAGTGAGCCCAATCAGGCAAACCTATATCTGCTGAAGTATATCCGCCATTTCCATAATTATATACTCCTGGAGAAGTTTGAGAAACATAAAATGTTTGCCCACTTTCTCCAAAACATTTCTTTCCATCACAATCTCCAATCAAATCGTGAACATTCATCATCTCTTCGTCTCCTAAAAGATATCCTCCTGCAATAATCATAACTTCTCTTCCACCTGCATGGCCTCCATCTGGGCCCCAATCTAAACCTAACTCTGCAAATTGATAATGATCTATAGCAGTCTGCAAAAAGTTAATTAATAAATTTCTTTTCTGAGCATTTGAGTAAGCTAAATTAAGTTGAAGTATTGCTTCAGAAACTTGAGCAGAATAATACTGTCCATAAGCCATGCTGTTATCCGAAGGAGCAAAATAAGATCTTCCCCAGTCAGACTTGTGTGCTAAAGCAATTCTTTGAAATCTTCTTTCACTAGTTGCTAAAGATAAAGAAGGATTCGGCAATATAGGTAAGCTTTGTAATAAAGAGTATCCCTTATCAGGATCATTAAGGATGCTTTCTGTAAATTTAATTGTCTTATCTGTTCCTGCATAAGCAGGTCTAAATGCATCATCTGCAGGAATACTTCCTAAAACTGTCAAAACAGCAGCAGTCTTTAAGTTTCCAGTTCTACTACAACCTTCAGCAACTATTTCAGTAGGAGCTATCCAACCAGGCCCAGCTGGATGCATACAATTTGTAGCATCAGGATTACTTATTGTAGAAACAACAGAAGAACCTACTGAAACAGATCTAGGGAATGTTAAAGGAATATTAACATAAGGCTCAGCTCTAGAATCATAAGTTTGAGCATCAGGTAAAGGATTAATTGCAGTACCGTGTCTTCCATTACTTCCATAAACTGGAGTTGGACTAATACTATTAATTGTTACAGGGCCTAAAACCCACCAATCTCCATTTACAAATTGCCCGCAAGTATAAACTCCATCAAATGTCCAAGTAATCCCATATTGTGTTACTGAAGAACAAGTAGTTGGTGCAAGAAGAATAGTATTATCTCCAGAACCTTCTCCTTCAGGTGAATCTGTAAATGGGCTAATTATAACTTCAATCAAACTTTCAAAAAGCCCACCAAGAGAGTTTTGATTTTCAGGAGTAACTATTACATTCCCTGTAACAGGTAAAACTTGCTCTTCATAAACAACATTTCCAGTAATATAATTTTTTAAACAAGCTACAGACCCACAATCAAGGAACGAATCTAAATAAAACACAAATCCTGAAAGGATTGCAAAAGCAAAAACTATGAATAAAAAAAGTCCCTTTTTCATTACAAAATATAGATAGAAAATTGCTTTATAAAGTTTGTTAAATTACGAAGATAGATTTATTTTCTTAATATATCTTAAAGAGATAATAACTACTAAAATTATGAAAAAGATTAAGCCTGATAAAACAAACCAGAAAAATTTAGAAAATTTTTCTTCACTATTAATTTCTCCAGATAATTCTTGGCCTTCATTATTAGAATTATCCCCTAAATCTTCTCCTTCCAAAACTCCACTATTAGATGAATTAGAAATTGTTTGAGTTTGACCACTTGTTTGAGAAGAACTACCGGTACTTCCCCCGCTACTTCCTCCTGACCCTCCTGAAGAACCTCCAGATGATGAGCTAGATTGAGTTTGAGAACTAGAATTGTTTTCAGTAGAACATCCTTCGTCGATAGTTCCATCACAATCATTATCTAACCCATCACATGAATTTTCAGAAGACTGATAATTAGTAATGGAAGCATAATTACAACCAGGCCAATTTCCATTTGTACAAGTTTGTGAAGATCCAGAACAAACTCCTTGTTGCAAAGGACAATTTTGTGTAACCCCATTAGAACAAATAGGAGAACTACCAGTTACATATCTTACAGTTGGAGATGAAACAGGTTGCGAAGTTATAGGATTAAGAGGCAAGTTAAAAGAATTTCCAAAATTAAAAAAACTATCTTGAATTAAAATATTTGCCATATTCATAGAATTAAATGAAGCAGCAGGCGTAGGAGATTCACCACACCAATTTCCAGAACCACTAAAGTAAGAATCTTTTATAATTACATTTCTTACATTTGGTCCGCAGATAGAAAAAACCCAACCATTCCAACTCAAATTAATTCCATCTATTGCGACATCAATTAATCCTCCAGAACTAGTAGCTAATCCCCTAGTTACAGGATTTCCTCCAATAATATTTCCTCCACCTTTGATAATAATATCGTCGTAATTTGCATAAAACTGATAATAATCTGCGTGTGCTGGAGGTAGTTGAATTACATTGTAAATCCAATAATTAATTAATGTTTGAGTTCCGGAAGCATGACCATCATTTGTATTCTCAGCAGTTACATTTCTTGCTAAAACTAAATTTGATGGACCATGGCCTGTATTATTAATAAAAACATTAGTAAAATAACCGTTGTACTCGTTAGCTCCATTTTCTGGGACTGCATATCCTAGTAGATCTGCAGCTTCATAAGTTCCATCACTAACTGCCCAAGCACTTGACTTATAGATTTTTGAATCATCTATCCAAATATACCCTTGATAATTAAATAAATTAGTACCGCGAACAATTGAAAGCCTAGAAAGTTTAAGCCTAGAAGTCATTGCTCCAGAAGCAACACTTCCAATTATTACATTATTTTTATTCGTTCCTACAATAGATGTTATTGTAAACCATCTTGTAGGTGTAGTAAAACTTGCCGTAGAAGGCAGTTGCCATGTCCCTTCACCTAAACGTACTTCAGCACCATCTAAATTATTCCCGCTTACAGAAATTGAATTCATGGCACGCGATATGGTTCTACAAGCAGTAGCTTGACTCAAACAATTATTTGAATCAGATCCGGTTGTAGTAGCATAAGCAACATTATCGGGTAAAGTCCCAGCCCGATCCACGCTAACAATCATAGAACTATCATGAGCCATCCCGTTTACAGTTCCTTGTAAAACCCTTGGCGTTCCAATATTAGGATAAGCTATTGCTCTGACCTCAACATTATTTGCAAAGTTAGCAGGAAAAGAATTTTCATCCAAAATAACCCAATATTCATCTACTCCAGTTTCAGGATTAACACTAGGAGTTGCAACATCTACCCAAGCCCCATTATTGACGCTAAATGAAACTTTTTGTATTCCACTAAGGTGATAAGCTAGAACGCCTAAATTAATTGTACCTTCAGCATCTTGATAAGGAACATGATCCCAATGGGCAATTACATTTGCATCATACCCGTATTGCCCGGGGCTTCCATTTGGAGATGGAGTTAAAGTTAAACCAGTCCAACCAGAACCAGGATTTAATGTTTGAGCACCAACTAACCCAAGAAAGGGAATGGCAAACAGAATAATAGCGAAGAAGAGTAATCCTCTTTTCATCTTAAGAATTAAAATTTATCGTTTATAAGGCTATTGTTGACATTAAAAGAATTAAATTTTTATTTGATTACAAAAAATAGTTATGTTTATCTAAAGTATCCTAAATCTAGAACGATAAATCATATAAAGCGAAGTTAACCTCAATTTCTAATGGAACTTGGGAAAAAGCAGGAGTTTGAAAAAGAAGCAAAAGAGTTTTTCCAAAACAACAAAAAAGATATAATCAGGTCAGTTAAAAATGATCAAGTAGTTCCCTTAGATTTTCATCAATTATCTAAGTTTTCTCCAATGCTTTCTGAGAAACTTGTAGAAACTCCTGAAGAAATTATTGCACTTTTAGAAATCTGTTTAGAAGAACAAGGTTTCTTACCGAAGCCTCCAAGAATAAGGTTTACCTCTCTTCCCGATTCAGTAAAAATAAAAATAAAAGAGATTAGAGCAAAACATCTAGACCAATTTATCACAATAGAAGGAATAGTTCGTCAAGCGTCCGACGTAAGACCTCAGGTAGTAAATGCAAGGTTCGAGTGCCCTACATGCGGAGCAATTCTTTCAGTTTTACAGATAGATAGAAAATTTAGAGAACCTTCAAGATGTTCATGCGGTAGAAAGGGTTTATTCAAACTATTATCTAAGGAAATGGTTGATGCGCAACGCCTAGTAATCGAAGAATCTCCAGATTCCTTAGAAGGAGGAGAACAACCAAGAAGAATGAATGTATTCCTTAAAGAAGATTTAGTAGATCCTAAAATGGAAGATAGAACAACTCCTGGAAGCAAAGTAAAAATAATAGGAGTCTTAAAAGAAGTGCCAGTTCCATTACAACAAGGTTCAATATCTACAAGATTCGATTTAGCAATAGAAGCAAATAATGCGATTCCTCTAGAAGAAACATTTGACGATTTAGAAGTAAATGAAAAAGATGAAGTAGAAATAAAAAAAATAGCAGAAGACCCTCAAGCATTTGAACGTCTAACTGCAAGTATAGCACCAAGTGTTTACGGTTTCAAAGAAGTAAAACAAGCAATATTGTTACAATTATTTTCTGGAGTTAAGAAAAAACGCTCAGATGGTGGAAACACAAGAGGAGACATTCACGTTCTATTAGTTGGAGATCCCGGTGTAGCAAAATCAGTAACGCTAAAATTCGTTTCCCGTGTAGCTCCAAAGGGACGTTACGTTTCAGGAAAAGCAGCTACAGGAGCAGGATTAACTGCAGCCGTAGTTAAAGATGAATTTCTAAAGGGTTGGTCTTTAGAAGCAGGAGCAATGGTATTATCAAATAAAGGAACTGTGTGTATTGATGAAATAGAAAAAATGGATGAGCATGACCGTTCAACGATGCACGAATCCATGGAACAGCAAACAGTTACAATTTCTAAAGCAAATATTCAAGCAACACTGCGTTCTGAAACTTCAGTTCTAGCAGCAGGAAACCCAAAACTTGGAAGATTTGACCCAGTAATTCCCATTCCTCAACAAATTAATATTTCTCCGGCCCTGTTAAGCCGTTTCGATGTTATATTTGTTTTAAGAGACCTGCCAAATAGAGCCCAAGATGAAGCAATTGCATCCCACGTTTTAGAAGAGCATAAACAACAAGTAGAGAGGGATGTAATTTCTCCAATGTTATTAAGAAAATATGTTGCTTATGCAAGAAAAATAAAACCAAAGTTAACAGATGAAGCAGCAGAAGAAATAAAAGAATTTTATATTTCAATAAGAAATAAAACATTGTCTGGAAATTCAGAAGTGAAAGCAATTCCAATTACTGCAAGACAATTAGAGGCAATAGTAAGATTATCAGAAGCGTGCGCTAAAATAAGATTGAGCAAATATGTAGGGGTTGAAGATGCTCAAAGAGCGATAAAATTATTAAAATATTCAATGATGCAGGTAGGTTTTGATGAAGAAACTCAAACTTTTGATGTCGATAGAATAACTACAGGAATTCCAGCTTCAAAAAGAAATAAAATAATAGTTGTAAGAGATACTATCTCTAAATTAGAAGCATCGATGGGTAAATTAATCCCTACAATCGAATTAGAAAAAGAAATAGGGGAGAGGTTAACAAAAGAAGAAATTGAAGATGCAATAAATCAACTTTCTAAATCAGGAGATATTTTCAAACCAAAAGCAGGTTATATTCAAAAACTATAATAAAACTTAAATAACAAACAAAATAAAAAAGAAAATGGCAGAAGAATTCAAAAGACATACAGCATTCAAACTAAAAATAGGGGATGTACTCGCAGGAAATCAGATTACTGACGGAGAGAAATTAAAGTTTATAGAAGCAAATGGAAAAAATGTTGCTCGAGTCAATTTGATTGCTAATGTAGTAGATAAATTTATTCAAGATGATGAAAAAAAATTCGCCTCAGTAACTTTAGATGATGCATCTGGTCAAATAAAACTAAAAACATTTGGAGATGATATTGAAAAATTAAAATCCTTTGAACAAGGAGATACAGTTCTAGCAATAGGAATGATCCGCGAGTGGAACAAAGAAATTTATGTTACCCCAGAAATTATAAAGAAAAAACAAGCAGAATATTTACTCTTAAGAAAATTAGAAAATGAAAAAAATCAACCTAAAGAATCGGAAATAAAACAGTCAACAGATATCAAAGAAAAAATAATTGACATAATAAAAAGAGAAGAAGCAAATGGTGGAGCAGACATAAAAAAACTAACTGAAGAGCTTCAAGCAAAGTCTGAAGTAATAAATCAAGAAATCCGTAAACTTCTAGAAGAAGGAGCTATTTACGAACCTCGCCCAGGGAAAGTAAGATATCTAGGTTAATATGAAATCAAAACCATATGTTGGAGTAACAGGCCCAGTTACATTGGAAGAAGTAAGACAAGTAGGGCAAGCATTTCAAGATGCAGGGTTCAATAAAAACAGCAAACATACACCAATGATAGGAGTTCTAGTAAGTTACAAAACTCTTTTAGGACAACCAACTCAAAACAGAAGATATCCTGCATATGGCGATGTTCAGACATTATTAAGAGAAGCTTCGCAATTTGGAATTCCAATGATACATTATAACTCAAGGGAAAAAGATACATTAGATGATCAATTAGATTCAATTCTTACTGGCAGCGAAGGATTGTGCGAAGGAGTTCAGTTAAATATTGCGTGGCCAGACCGTATAAAACTTGCAAAAGTTAGAAAAATACACCCAGATATTCCGTTCGTAATTCAGTTATCTCATGGAGCAATGGATGGTCTTTCTGCAGAACAAATAGCTCAAAAATTAAAAGAATATGAATCATTAGCAAACTATACCCTCATAGACCCATCTGGAGGAAAAGGAAAAGAGTTTGATCTGAATCATTCATTAAAAATTTATGAGGCTATTAGATCACATGTTCCAAAAACGATGGTAGGTTTTGCAGGAGGGTTCAGAGGAGATAATGTAGCACAGACAACGAGAACCTTAGTAGATCTGCTAGGCACTTCAGACTTCTGTATAGACGCAGAGGGCGGACTAAGAGACAGAGTTACAGATAATTATGGAGATGACACATTAAATATTGGAAAAGTAAAACATTATCTCGATCAAGCAGCAACAGTTTTAAATTAATTTTCTAAAATTAATTATCTTCTAAGCTTGTGTTTAATCTTTGAAACAAAGCCTTCATTCTTTTTGTTAAATCTTAATGCTACCCAAATCAATACTATTAGAAGCACAAATAACAACAAGAATCTCCAACTATCTGTAAAGTTTCTCCAATTCTTTACAACTCCGTAAAATACTGACCAGATTCCAGAAGCCATTAAGGCACTTCCAACAGGTTCTGTCTTAAGCAATACCATTCCAGCTACAAAAGCAATTACACCTATAACAATAGATATAATGAAAACATATTTGGAGTGTTCATCAAGTGCATCCTCATAATCTATCCTACAACCATCGCAATAACCATCAATAGCACATCCATTTGAGTCATATTCATAAACAAATTCTCCTTTTGATGCCCAACACTGTTCAGCCTTAGTTTGTAAAGCAGGGAGATTAGGACATTCTACAGATTTACCTATCCCTATTGGGCCAGCATGTATTGAACAAAAATCATCATATTGAGGAGTAGGGTAAAATGTCTCAAGTCCTTGGAAAAGAGATAATGCAAACACAATAAATATCCCAAGTCCTAAAATAAAATTCTTGAATTTCATCTAAAAGGATGTTAAATCAAATTTATAAACCTTCATAAGTGTTCAAACTCAATGGAATCATATGAATCTATGCTTGATGCTGCTTACAAAAAGATAAAGGTAGTTCAAACTTCTTCAGAAAGATTTGAAGTACCAAAAGTTAAAGGTCAGGTATCTGGAAAAAATACATTTATTACAAATATTAATGAAATTGCTTCTTACATAAGAAGACCTGTTGAAAATTTAGCAAAATTCCTTCAAAAAGAACTAGCTGTAGCGGGAGTATTAGAAAAAGACAGGCTAGTGTTAAAAACGATGTTAAATTCAAGCAAAGTAAATGAAAAAGTAGAACTATATGTTAAAGAATTTGTTATTTGTATAGAATGCAAAAAACCAGACACTGAGATCATATCAGAAAAGGGTGTTAAATTCAAGCACTGTTTAGCCTGTGGGGCCAAGTCTCCTCTCCGCTATAACCTCTAAGAATTGAGCAAACATTTAAAATAGCTCTAAATTTAGGAGATATGGAGGTTATACATGGCTAAACCGAAACAAGAATTCTACGACGTTAAGACTAAAAACAAATTTAGTACTGACGACTATAAATTAGTAGAAAGAAGCGGAAGATTCTTCATTGTTGCAAAGTCACCTGCTGGTACACACGAATGTTGGAAAGTAGTAGGAAAAGACGCTGCAGCAAAGCTGAAGTAATCAAGAAAGTTTAATTTTTTATATATTTTTAATATGATGTGGGTAAAACTCCACAAGTCTTCTAGGACAGTAGTTGCCATTTGTGATGAAAACCTTTTAGGAAAGAAGTTCATTGAAGGAATTAAGCAACTACAATTAACAGAATCATTCTATAAAGGAGAGAAATTACAAAAAAGTGAAGTAATCTCCCTAATGAGATATGAGTTTAAAGCAAGTTCGACGTTTAATATCGTAGGAAAGGAATCGATAGAATCTGCAATCCAAGCAGGAATAATAGAAAAAACTGAGTTTTTAAAAATAAAAGATATCCCATTTACTCTAATAATAAACTAAAGTTTATCTTAAAACAATAAACCATTAGTTTCAAAAGCTCACTACCAGAAGCTTTTAAAACCCCGTTTAGCCTGTGAATTTTATGGATGAAGAAGATAATGAATTCGGAGATTTTGAGGAAATTTTAGATGAATCTCAAGAAGAAGTTGAAACTCCAGTAGAACAAGAAGGTTTTGTAAGAGCTAGATGGCCTAAAAACGGAGAGATTATAGGAACTATAGTACAAAGATATGGTGGAAACAGAATGGAAGTCCTTACAACTGATGGAAAAACAAGAAATTGCAGAGTTCCAGGAAAATACAAAAGGCAATTATGGTTAAGACCTAAAGACATAGTATTGGTAAAACTATGGGAATTTGACAAAGATAAAGGAGATATAATCTACAAGTACAAACCTAACGAAGTCACTCAGCTAAAGAAAAAGGGACTTCTAAATACCTTGACGCAAGAATTCTAATGATCCTAATAGAAATATCCAGAAAAAGAGAAGTTCTAAAAAATAAAGAAAAATTAGAACAAAAGTTGAATTGTAAGATCCAAATTAAAGATAAAACAATAACTATTGATACAGATCCTTTCGATGAATATGAAGCTCAAAGAGTTTTTGATGCAATTAATTTAGGTTTTTCAGTAGAAAAATCTCTTAAAGTATTAGATGAAGAAAATGACTTTATCAAAATAAACATAAAAGATCATGCAAATACAAAAAATTTAGAAGTAGTAAGAAGTAGACTAATCGGAACACATGGGAAAACAAAGAAAACAATTGAAGAAATAACAAAATGCGATATTTCAATACACGACAATCAAGTAGGCATAATTGGCTCAGCAGAAGTAACCGAAAGTGCATTGACAGCAGTAACAAACATCATAAAAGGAACAAAACAAGCAAATGCCTACAAATATCTTGAAAGGATAAATACTCAAAAGAAAGGTAAAAAAGAAAATTCCAAAAAAATGAATAGGAAAGAAGAAAATTCAAGAATCAATCCAGAAGACGAAGATCTGGAAGATCTTTGATAAAAAATAAAAATATTAAAAATAAATAAAACTAAAAAATTTAAGGCTAAAGTTATCTTCGCTTAGCCTTTGACTTGCTAGATCTCTTCGAAGATTTCTTTACAGAAGATCTTTTTACAGATTTCTTAGCCTTTTTCATTGCCACTCTATCATATACCTCTTTTAAATAAAATATACAAACTTGTATTTAAAACTATGTAGAATTTTTCAGAAAAAATAATTTTTTAATTTTACATAAATAATTTATCGTCGAGAAAAAATAATAGAAAATTTTCTTAAAAAAATTAAAAAATAAAAATTCAAATAAAAATTATAAAAAATTAATCAAAAATAACATAAAACCAAGATTTAAATAACATAAAATGGCTCTTATTTTCAAGTCCTCTTAGCTCAGCAGGTAGAGCACGCGGCTGTTAACCGCGGGGTCGCTGGTTCGAGTCCAGCAGGGGACGTTTCTCTATATTTTATATACTAAAAAAAACTAAACTAAATATGAAACAAAAAGTATTACTTGGGTTGTCAGGAGGAGTAGATTCAGCTGTAGCTGCCCTCATTTTACAAAAACAAGGCTATGAAGTAATAGGAGCCTTTATGCGTTGTTTTTCCGAAAAGAAAAATAAAATTACAGGAGAATGTCCTTGGATAGAAGATAGAAAGAGTGCTCAAAAAGTAGCAAGTATATTGGGAATAAAATTCATAACATTAAATTATGAAAAAGAATATACTAACCAAGTAATAAAACCAATGTTTAGGGATTATGCAAGAGGATTAACGCCAAATCCAGATTCAGCCTGTAATACCGTAGTAAAATTCCCATATTTACGGGTTGAAGCAAAAAAACATGGCTGTAAGTTCATAGCAACTGGCCATTACATTAAAAAAATTCAAAAACAAAATAAAGTTTATTTAAAAGTTCCAAAAGATAAATCAAAAGACCAATCATATTTTCTTTATGGTTTAACCCAAGAAGACCTCAAGCATACATTATTTCCGATAGGAGACTACCCTAAATCTGAAATAAGAAGTATAGCGAAAAAGAACAATTTAGAAAATTGGAATAGACAAGGAACTAGAGGGTTATGCTTTGTAGGAAACATAAACATGAAATCATTCTTAAAACAAAAAATAAAAAATAAACCGGGCATAATAAGAAATCCAAATGGTGAAATTATTGGCAAACATGATGGAATGATGTTTTATACAATAGGAGAAAGATTAAAAGAAAATGAAAAAGTCACAATAGATAACAAATACAGAAACGAAGTCAAATCAAAACTATATATCGCAAGTAAAGAAATAAAGAAAAATGAATTAATTGTAGCTCCAAAAAACCACTCCATCCTAAAAAGAAAAGATTTCATTATAAAAAAATTAAATTTAATTTCAGGCAAACCAAATTCTAATCAAATCCTAGTAAGAATAAGACACTTAGGAGAACTACATAAAGCGAGCCTAAATGGAAATAAAATTATTTTAAGTAAACCAATAGAAGGTTTAGCACAAGGTCAATCAGCAGTAATCTACACAAAATCAAAAATCATGCTAGGCGGCGGAGAAATCTCGTATTAATAAAGCTTTTAACTCCAAAGATCTAAATAAAAACATGAAACTAGAAGAGGCAATAAATAAAAGAATATCTACAAGAGATTTTTCGAATAAATCGGTTAAATTTGGAGCTATCCTAGAAGCAATTGACTCAGCAAATCAGGCTCCTTTTGCAGGAAATATAAACAATCTAAAATTTATAATAATAGACTCTAAAGAAAACAAGAATTTTATCAGCGAATTTTGTCAACAATATTGGATGAATGATGCTCAATGGATAATAATAGTATGTTCTGAATTGCAAAGATTAGAACAACTTTATCAAGATAGAGGATTAGTATACGGCAAACAACAAGCAGGAGCAGCAATACAAAATATGCTTCTAAGCCTAACAGACCAAGGCTTAGGTGCTTGTTGGATAGGTTCATTTTCAGAACACGAGATTAAATCAAAATTCAAAATTCCAGATTCTTTAGAAATTGAAGCAATAATCCCTGTAGGATATCCAAAAAACAAAAAACAAAAGAAAGCTAGAAAAATCGAATTAGAAGGGAAAATATTCTGGGAAAAATGGAATCAAAAGAATAAACCTCAAAAATATCCTTTCGAAGACCCTAGTACGAAGGAATAAAAAAATAAAGTTAAAAAATAAAAAATAAAATACTAAATGCGTTTAATTAACGGAAAATCTCAATGCCTAAATCAGACATTTCAGATTTTGTTCCACTTCTGTTATTATTAACAGATGAGGCTAATTCTTTTCCAAGTACATATGGAGATTTAACTCCAGTCATAATAGTTATGACTCGCACTTTAGATCCAAATTCCTTGTTAATACGCGCACCAATAATTACCTGAGCTTCACCGCTTAAGTTTTCTGTGACTAAGTTTCCTACGCCAGAGAATTCCTCAAGTTTAAAGTCCGGACCGCAAGTAATGTGGATTAGAGCTCCTGTAGCGCCCCTGTAGTCTACATCCAATAAAGGATGTGTAAGAGCCTGTCTTACAGCCTCTTCAACTCTCATGGAACTGTCAGACTCACCTACTCCAATAACTGCAACGTCACCACCCTTCATAATTGCTGAAACGTCAGCGTAGTCTAAGTTGATCAATGAAGGCAAAGTAATAGTCTCCACTATACCTTTTATCATTGTACTTACTAGCTCGTTCGCAACTGCGAAAGCTTGTTCCATTGGCAAGTTACCAGCAATATCTACTAGTCTGTTGTTATCTATAACGATAACTGTGTCTACTACTTCACGTAACTCTTGTAATCCGAATTCTGCTTTGTCAATTCTAGCCTTCTCACATTCGAAAGGCATTGTGACCACTGCAATAACTACAGCGCCAGCCTCCTTTGCAAGTTGACCAATAACTGGAGCAGATCCAGTACCTGTTCCACCACCCATACCTGCACAGATGAATACCATATCAGCATTGCTGACTGATTTCTTAAGTTCAGACAAGGATTCCTTAGCAGCTTCTCTTCCCTTTTGAGGCCAACCACCACAACCAAGACCACGAGTAATTTCTTTTCCCATTAAAATTTTCTCATCAGCCTTTGTAATGCTCAAGTGTAGAGCGTCAGTATTAGTACCGTAAATAGTAGCACCATTAATTCCTTTGTTAAATAACCAGGTAATTGTGTTACAACCAGCACCTCCTGCTCCAAAAACTTTTATGTTTGCCTTTCCAGCGCGAAGTTCGTCAAAATTGATGCTATGCGTGGACGCATTTGCAATTGCTTCTTTTGCAAAATCTAGAACCATTTGTTTCTTTTTTTCATACCTCCTTTCAAATAATTGATTTTTTATTGTATTTTCGCTTTAAATAATTGTGTGTAATAAAAAAACATGTTTTACTAACGAAATAAGAGTAACAAATCTAATTTTTAGCAAATGTTTCTGCAACTAAAATTGGAAAAGCTATCGTTGCATCACAAAATACTTTTACACTTTTTGCTTTTGGTAAAATTTTTCCCCAAGATACTGCTTCATTAGGTTGGGCACCAGCGTCGGAACCATCAAATTCTTGGCTTGTATTAATATAGACGCAATAGTCAAGACCATTACGCAACATATTTGCATTTAATATTGCGTGTTTTACAACTCCGGCTCCAAGAATTACAGCTCCACTTTTTTTTAGCCCAATTGTAGTATTGTTAAACCAAACCACGTCAGCGGTTTGATCAATTACAAAGTCAGGGCGTTTGAATTTGAAGAAATAAATATTATCTCCTAAAGCTCCATCAAGTAATGCAGGACAATAAACAGGAATTTGATTTTTCCAAGCCCAATAATAAATGCTATTTTCATCTTTTATTTTCTCTCCTAATTTCCAGATTAATTCGTTTCCGCTAATCGCCTTACCAGTTTTTTTACTTTCCAAATAAAGCTCTTCAAGTATCGGTTGAACAAATTTCTCAAATGCAACATATCTTGAATTTGGTACAAAAATATTTCCTATTCTATTGACTCCTTTCTCGCGCAAAGTAGCACCGTCTGCATTAAATTCTCCTAATTTGAAGCTACCTAAACATTTGATTATGTCTTCCTCAATTCCTCCACAGGTAGTCACAAGAACATTTACCTTTTTGTTTTGTACAAGGTAGCTAATTATGTCTCGTAAGCCAGAAGAAACCATATTAGAAGTATATCCCAAAAATATGAATGCATTGTCTGTTATCATCCTATTGGTTATGTCCATAGCTTGAGATAAATGGCTAGCTTGAAAACCGCTCGTAGCAAAAGATTCAATTAAACTAGAGTAATTTACTCCTAAACTAAAATCATATCCGCGTATACTTAGCCCTTCAGGTTCAGAGCTATCTCTAAGTAAATTTTCACGTGCAATTTTTTCATTATCCATATCAAAAAGTCTAAACATCCCTTTTTAAGAGTATCTAATTAAATTTTATCAAGTACAGCCGCATTCAAACCGTTTTGTTTACAAAGTTCAACAAATCTATTTGCGTCATCTTGAGACCCATATAAACCTGCACCATATCCATGGGGAATAGCTAGAGATACATTAAGCATTTTAGCAGCATTAAATGCTTCTATTGAACCCATTGCGACAGTACCGCTAACAGGCAATACGGCGATAAAATTATTACCGTTTTTACCATATCCACTTAAACTCTTCAGATCATTAGTTAAATCAGTATCACTTGCAAAATAAATTATATCTTTTCCAGATTTAATTAAATAACCTAACCATCCCTCGTTCTGAGGATGATGTTTATTGTTTGTATAAGCATGAACACATTCTATCTTAAAACTGCGAAAATCTAGAATATCTCTTTTTTCAACAATATGAACTTCAACATTTTTTACTTTCATCAAAGCACTTTGGCAATCTACAGGGCATAAAACAATAGTACCTTGCCTAGAAACTTTCTGGATATCTTTTATACTGCAATGATCATTATGGCTGTGAGTAATCAAAACAATATCTGCTTTAGGAACATTATCCGATAATTTGTAAGGGTCAATAATAATAGTTTTGCCTTGAACCTTAACTAAAAATCCAGAGTGCCCTAAAAATTCAATTTCGCCCCTTACAATTTTCATATAGTTTAGAGATATCTAATCTTTTTAAGAATAATTAATATTTTTATGCACTAGCCTCAGAATAATCTGTATCTCCAGGATTGCCAGGATTATTAGTATGTCTCAAATTTCTAGGGTGGGATCTTGTATCTCCGGGTCTTCCCGGGTGGTTATTGTGAAGATTTAGCGGATGTATTCTCGTAGTATCATAAGGCCTCCCCAGCGCATCTACATGTTTCCACCCCATGGGAGACATTTCTGTATCCTCAGGCCTACCGGGAAAATTATTGTGTTCCCTAGTATTAGGATCATATCTTTGAGTATCAAATTGGTTTCCTGGTCGATCATTATGCTTTTCTCCTTGACGATATCGATAAGTATCTTGCGGCCTACCGGGAAAATTATTGTGTAAATCTCCATGAAAATCTGGAGCATACCTCCAAGTATGAAAAGGTCTACCGGGAAAATTATTGTGTTTATCTCTCGGACCATAAAAAGTAGTATCATATTGATTTCCAGGAAAATCGTTATGTTCCCAGATCGCATTATAGTATGTAGTATAAGAAGGTCTTCCTTCTAAACCTTGGTGTTTATCTTCCCTAGGCTTTTCAGGAGTAGGTTTTGGATCAGGCCTATCACTTCCACCTTCATCTTCCCCTCCGGGTTCAGGACTAACTCTGTAAGTATAATCAGGACTTGATTGATCACTCACATGTTCAAACCATGGAGGATATCTTAAAGTATGATAAGGGTTTTCGGGAAAATTATTATGGGGGTGGCTTTGTTGAACAACTAAAGTATCATAAACATTTCCTTTGAAATCATTATGAATCCATCCATCTGGAATATCTTCTGTGTGATGAGGCCTTCCTGGAGCATTAACATGTCCACCAGTGGAACCTAAAGAAGGTTCAACCGGATTAAACAATAAATTTCCATATTGATCTTTTACTTTCTGACTAGTATTAGTAAAAGGATAAATCGTAAAAGTAGCACCTATTAAAAGTAAAATAGAAAGCAGAAAAAAACTCTTAGAATCAAACCACTTTTTCATATCCATAAATATAAATTTGACTTTATATATCAATCGTAATAATGCATAAGGTATTGTTTTTCTTCTGGAATATTATATATCTGTAAAGTCATGCAATCATACATTTCAGATTGATCTTCTATTTTTTTGCAAGCTGAAACAATATCAAGTAAATCCTGTTCATAAAAGTAAACATAGTATGGAGCAACAGCAACCCTTCCACTGTCTTTTTCCAAAAAGTGACCATATTTATCCATCCTTCCTTTTAACTCAGGATAAGCAACTTCCAAATAGCTCAAATATTTCGGAATATATCCATAATGTACATAGTTATCAGGCATCTGATCATGTGGCCCATCATACCAATTATTTTGAATAGTATTCTCTCCTCTTACTCCAATCAAAATCATTCTGTTATTGATAGAATCATTATAAAATGCAAAAGAAGTTCTTTGTCCAATTACAACACCTTCTCCAATTTCAAAGAATTGCTCTCTAACATATCTATCTTCATTTAATATCAAATATAGCCTATCTACTTTTTTGTTGAAAACAAGATACATCTCAATTCCAGATTCATCAAATACAGGGCCAACATATTCTTCAGCTTTAAGCAATTTAGCTTTCTTAGGGAGGCCCATCCCAGGATTATACAAATTAAAGATTACAGTTTTATTTTCAAAAGTAGCTTGGTATTTCCAATTATTTATTTTTTCAACAATTACACCATGCGTTTCATTAAATAATCCACCCCCTCCAATAAATTCTCTTACAGGGGCTACATTAGGGTTTTCGTTTCTTTCAATGTAACTAAGACTAATAACCCCATCATCCCTGGTTAGAATAGCAAGAGTAATAATTCCTCCAAATATTCTCCCGTGTGCTGCGAACCTAATGTACAGATTGTTTTCAGATTGATATATAGTAACTTCATCTTCCATTCTGTGAAAAACATATCTAAAAACGTCAAGAGCATCACTCATATTAACAGAAGTATTAGCTAAATCTTCCATTAGTTCTCCTTGAGTAAAGAAAGATTTATCATCAATTTTCGAATTTTCATACAATAAAGTCCCTTGCTTATCATTCTTATTAACAACCAAACCAACAATTACTACAATTAATAAAATAAGAGAGAGCAAGATAATTCTCTTATTTTTAGAAAAAATTTCTCTTTTCATCTTTCAATTGCAATCTTCTCAATTTCCTTTGCAATTGAAATCATTCTAGACTCATGCCCCTTTGCACAAACTATCTGCATACCAACAGGTTTTCCTTCAATTTTTCCAATAGGAATAGATATAGCACATATTTCCGCCAAGTTTCCAGGAATAGTAAGGGCATCAACCGCATATAATTTGTCAATGTCAACTTTAGTTCCAAATTTCCAAGGTAAGAATGGAGTAGTAGGCATAACAATAAAATCAATTTCACCTAAAACTCTTTCAAATTCTTTCTTAATTAATTCCTTAACTGCGAGAGCTTTATGATAATATTGTCCTTCAGATTCTGCTTTAGAAATTTCACTTCCTCCGGCAAGCCTTCTCAAAACTTCATCTCCAGCAGATTCCTCAATCTTCTTTCCAAATCTCCTTCCATCCATTCTACGAGTTGCAGAAAAAAACTCTGTCCAAACAAGAGGGTGGTAAGTTTGAATAGCTAGATCAATATTTTTTAGTTGAACTTTTTTTTCAGACCATTTAAATTTTTCATTAGCTCTGGCCAAAACAGACGCAACCATATCTATAATTCTAACATCTACTTGCGGAACACTAACCAAACCATATTTCATTTTTTCAACCTTCTCATTCTTAATAGGCTTAGAATCAAAAGTCGTAGTATCACGTTCATCAATTCCTTTTATCACATCTAATAGTATTGAAGCTCCTTCAACATTTCTTGCAATAGGTCCAATTTGGTCTAAAGACATAGAAAGATCAATTAAACCGTAACGAGAAACACAACCATAAGAAGGTTTTATTCCGACTACTCCGCAAAATGATGCAGGAACACGAATGCTTCCTCCAGTATCACTTCCTAAAGTTAAATCGCAAAATCCTGCAGCAACTGCTGCAGCACTTCCAGAAGATGACCCTCCCGGAATGTGGCCCGGAACGGCAGGATTATCAGTCTTACCAAAAGCAGAAGTTTCCCCAGTCCAACCACAAGCAAATTCATCACAATTTAACATTCCAATAATTATACCATCTTCTTCCTTAATTCGAGAAATTACAGTAGCATCATATGGGGCTTCATAATCTTCTAAAGTCTTAGATGCACAAGAAGCATGTAACCCTTTAACGCAAATATTACTTTTAACTCCGATAACATATCCGTAAAGTCTACCTTTTTGGTTTTTAGAATCAAGTTTCTTAGCTTCAGCAATTAATTCTTTCTCATCACGAACTTCCAAAAAAGCATTAACAATTTTATTGTATTTCTTTATAGCAGCCAAATATGTTTTGACTTTATCTTCAACTAATCCCATAGAAACTAATTAAAAAGACTGATTAAATATCTTACTACCACTCAATCTTTTCAATATCAACTTCGTCATAAACTATCTCTTTAAGTTCATAAAATTTCAAAGTTTCTTTAACCTGATCATCAAAATACCTTATCTGATAATCCTTATCAGTTTTAGGGTCAAACAGTTCAATTAGCATCTCTTTAGTAGTCTTATAGTCCTCAAAAACGTAATGTGCATCAACTTCAAGTTTCTTACCATTAACTGTTACAAAGTCCCCTTTCTTTACATCAGGTAAAGGTTTAGATTGTTTTACAATATTCATGATATTAAGGACAAAAAGTAATTTTTAAACCTTACTTTAGGATATGTGGCTTACACATTTCATACCCATCATCTTGAGGTTCATAGCCCACTAGTTTCTTAGTTTCTTCCAAGCCCATGTACAAATTCTTATTATTTGAAGTGCCAGCTAAAATCCCAAACTTAACATCATTATTTGCAATTATACATTTGTAAACAAGTTGTGCAAAATCCCTCTGAGATAAAATATAGTCAAAATTATTTCTTGTTGGACAAGCAGTCTTCAAAGCTTCATCTGAAATATAAGCACCAATTCTAATTGCAAAACAATTTAGACCATAACTATGAGCATAAACGTGACACATAGACTCAATAAACACCTTAGTAGCTCCATAATAATTCAAAGGTTTAGATGCTAAGCTCATTTCAAAACTTTTTCCTAGTGGGTATCCCCTAACAGCATGAACGCTAGACGCCATAACCACCCTCTTTACCTTCGCGCGTTTGCTAGCTTCTAAAATATTATAAGTTCCAATTAAGTTAGGCTCAACAAATTCCATAAAGTTAGGGTTTTTTTCATTAGAAACTCCTGCTAAATTAACGACTACATCAAACCCACTAAAAACTTTTGTTAATTCATCAAGGTTAGACAAATTAATTTTAACAGTTTCGTAACCTGAAAGAGGAGTCTTATTTATCCCAACCGTTAAATCATATTTATCTTTGTATTTTTTACTATATTCTTCTAAAAAACTTTTTCCAATCCTACCAGTTAAACCTGTGATAAGAACTTTCTTTTTACTAGCCATAAAAATTAAATTTTTCCAACTAATCCAATTCCAGGTTTCAAAGTCTTTGCCCCAGCTTCCCATTCAACAGGGCAAACTTCTCCACCGTGTGTCCTAACATAATTAGCAGCTTGTAACTTTCTCAAAACTTCTTTAACACTTCTTCCTATGGAGTTATCATGAATATCTGCACTTCTAACAATACCATCAGGGTCGATTATGAATGTAGCTCTTAAAGAACGACCTTCATCAACACCTTCAGAAATGTAAACCCCGTACATCTTAGCTATTTTTCCAGAACTGTCTGCAAGCATAGGATATTGTATTTTTTTTATTGAAGCAGATTGATCTGCCCATGCCTTATGAACATGTTCGCTATCTGTACTTACACTAAGAATTTCAGCATTTACCTTTTTAAAATCGGCATGCATATCAGCAAACCTTGAAAGTTCAGTAGGACATACAAAAGTGAAGTCTCCAGGGTAAAAAGCAAGAATAGCCCATTTACCTTTTAGGCTACTAAGCCTAATATCTTTGAACTTGCCCTGATGATATGAGTGAGCAATAAAATCTGGAGCCTTCTTGCCTACAAGAGTAGTAAGGTTAACGTTTGGCAGGTGATTATTTTGTTGCATATTAGTTCCAATGAGATTTTTCTAGTAAAAGGTATGATTCATTCTTGCGTTTCGCATTTTTAAACATTATTGTTTTGAAAGAAGAATCACATTCTTGTCCTTTTTCCTCATTTCTCAATTTTCCAGAAGATCTAGAAGTACTCAAAATTTTAATATTTTTCAAATCCATTCCAAACTTATCTAGTAAGTTTCTAGCTTCAGATTTTATTTTCTCTTCCATGCTCAATTAAGGAGTTAATCTATCCCTATCTCGAGGGAACATTGTTGCTTCACGAACATTATCTAATTCACAGATAAGCATAGTAAATCTCTCAAGACCTATACTCCAACCAGAGTGGGGTGGAGCACCATATTTGAAAGAATCAACATAATCCATCAAACCATCAGTTTTCATACCCTTATGTTTTATTCTCTTTAACAATAAATCCGGAGTATGTATACGTTGACCTCCTGAAGTTATTTCAAGCCCTCTGTAAATGCAATCAAATCCTTCAGAATAATCAGAATCTGCTTTTCCATCTTTAGGCATTATATAAAATGGTTTAAGAGACGAAGGCCAAGAATGAACAAAAACTAAAGTATCTGGAAACAAGTCTCCTAGTTTCTTTTCAGCTTCAGGATTTAAATCATCTCCACTTGAAATCTTAATTCCGTTCTTTTTTAATAATGTAAGAGTTTCATCATATGAAATATACTTTGCACTTGGAACTTTAAGTTTCAAACCAAGTAAATCGATTTCTTTTTTATTCCTCTTAATAATCTCGCTAACAACATATTTTACACATTCTTCTTCTATTTTCATTACATCCATTTGAGACATAAATGAACATTCAATATCCATTTGCCTTATTTCGTTAATGTGTCTTATAGTATTGTGTTTCTCAGCCCTCCATACAGGAGTAATCATAAATGTTTTTTCCATAGAACATGCAACCATTTCTTTGTATAATTGAGGACTTTGAGCTAAACAAGCTTCTTTCTCAAAATATTTCACTTTGAATACATCAGCTCCACCTTCAGAAGCAACTCCAATTAAACAAGGAGGTTGCATTTCAAGATAGTTTTCTTTAACAAAAAATTCTCTAAATGCAGTAGAAATCGTACTTTGTATTTTGAATATTGCTTGAGCACGCCTTCTATGAAAATCAACATATCTATAGTCAAGACGTTTAGGTAATTCCGTCTTAGAAAAGTCAGATACGTCAATTGGTAATGGGTGTTCTGCCACGCTTAATATTTCAAAGTGTTCTGCTACTAGTTCTCGCCCACCGGAAGCTTTTTCGCTTTTCTGAACCTTACCTGAAATTAAAACAACACTTTCTCTACTAACTTTTTGCATTAAGTCAAAAACTTCCTTAGGAGCTTTATCTTTATGAGATATTACTTGTATCTCGCCACTAATATCTCGTAGCACTAAAAATCTTATTTTACCAAGATCACGTTGATCATAAACCCATCCGGCAATTACTACTTTTTCATTAGCATCTTTGGCACTAAGAGAATCAATCATTTTTCGATCTGCTAAGAGTTTCCAATAATCCATATTCAATCCAAAGAAACCGCTTTTTTAAGCATTATGTTAAAGTGTTTGTATCTTAAAGTTACACTTTAATCATTAAAAGTTTTAAGTAAGTCAAAATTGTAATGCAACAGCACTAGTAACTAATCCTGCTCCAAAAGAAGTCACGATAACTTTAGACCCATTTTTAATCGTCCCATCTCGAATAGCTTCATCTAATGCAACAGCACAAGTAGCTGCAGACATATTCCCATATTGAGCAATATTTCTATAAACTGTAGCCCCATCACCAGAAAGTTTCTTTTCAACCCCTGCAATAATTCTTTCGTTAGCTTGATGAGGTATATACACGTCAGCTCTGTCCCACCCACATTCTTCTTTAAGCTGAACAGCAGAATCTACCATTGAAGCAACTGCTTTTTTTAGAACAGCACCTCCATCAGGCATCCTTATACAATTAGCTATTGAATCTCTAAAAATCATTTGACTATTTCCTTCAAATGGCTCGCTCCTAGAATATGTTCCAACTATTTGACCCATTCCCTTTTTAGGTGTAAGAATTACTGCACCAGCACCGTCTCCAAATAAATGTGAATTAATATCAGTATAATCATTTACTCTAGTTAAAGTCTCGGAAGCAACAACAAGCCAATTTCCATCTGAATCTCTAGATAGTGCATTTGCAGTAGTTAATGCGGTTGGAAAACCCGCACAAGCATTTTGCAAGTCATAAGCAAATCTAACATTTCTTGCTCTAATTTTTTCTTGGATTTTTATTGCTGCAGAAGGGAAATTATCCCTTTCACTTACAGTAGCAACAATTATCCCGTCAAGACTTTCAGGAGAAACACCAGCCATTTCCAGAGCCCTCGAAGAAGCAACATATCCAAGGTCAGAAGGCCACTGATCATTTCTAGCTTTTCTTCTTTCATATATCCCAGTTAAATCTAATAATTTTTCAGCAGTAAAAACTCTTGAATTTCCAACCCTTCTCCCATTTTTATCATAAGCCCACATTGGCACCCCTTCAAACTGCTCTGTTCTAACAATAGTTTCAGGCAAGTAACTACCAGTACCTAATATTTGAAGATTTCTTAAAGAACTCATATTAAACCAACAAAAAACCTCTTTAAAAAATTAACCTAAAACCCTATTTATTAATTCCATAGCTTTTTTAGCATCTAACTTTCCCTTAAACTTGAGCATTAGTAAACCCATATAAGCATTAGCCCTCATTCCAGGTTTAGCCTTAATAATTTCCCTAATCTCTTTTTCAATTTCATTATCGTCTATTTTTTCAACTTTCAAAGCTTCTTTCAAATCAACACCATCAAGAACTTTCATTAAAATTGGTTTAACGTCACTTGCAACTATATTTTCATCAGCAAGTTCTCGTAACACCTCAGCATAAACAACTTCACTTAAAATGTTTTTAATTTGGGATATTGTTTTTTTGCTCTTTGTAGCAAATTCATTTCTCCACAAAGTAACCATTTTAGCAATTAAATTGGCATCCATTGGATAAATCAAAAGAAGAGTCTCAAATTCGTCAAGTATCTCAGAATTTTCAAGAACTAATTCAATCAAATCTTCACTAACTCCTTTCTTTTCAAGTTCAGCACGCATATCTGTTTTAAGTTTTGGCAAACTCTTCTTCAAATGATCAATTCTTGTTCGTCCAATCCTTAATAAAGACAAATCAGTTTCTGGATACATTCTATCTGCTCCAGGCATTGGACGTAAAAATTCACTAGTTCCATCTTCCTTTGCATTTCTAACATCTCCAGTAGTTTTCTTATTTTTCAAATTAACAAGTTGTCTATCAATTTCAACGTCAATTGTTTTAATCATCATTTTCACATCTTGAAATCCTTTTATTTCGACCCTTTCATGCCCGCTAATAGAAACATTAACATCTTGGCGTATGGTTCCAAGCCCACGTTTAACTTTACAAGCACGTAAAATTTCTCCAATTTTCAAAGCACATTCCTTAACTTGTTCAGGATTACGTAAATCTGGATAAGTAGCAATTTCAACAAGTGGAATTCCTAGTCTATCAAGACGATAAACTACTTTGTTTTTTTCCCTAGTTATAACACGAGCAGAATCTTCTTCCAAACAAACAGTAGCTACCCTAACATCTCCATAAGATGTTTCAATTTTTCCATCATGGGCAATTAAAACAGTTCTTTGAAAACCAGAGGTATTGCTTCCATCAATCACAGTTTTTCTCATTACTTGGGTGACCGGATAAATTTCGCAATTAAGTAAAAGTGCAACAGTAAGTGCAGTATTAAGCGCCTCTTCATTTATAGGGTGGGCAGGTTCTTCATCTAATTCAACAAGTGAAACAGTATCTCTATACCCTTCATAAAAAAATGTCTTTCCTAGTCCGGCTTCATGTGTAACAGCGCTATCAACATTTCCACTTTCACCAGCAACAGCATGTAGCTTGCGAGAAATAGTATAATGAGGTGCATCATTTCGCAAGTAGGAAGGAGCTCCAGAAAATAGTTTAGGAGTGTCAAGCTGTTGATGTATCTCTAAACCAGCCTTGAACCCCAATTCATTATACTTATGCATAAT
>CAYRCZ010000004.1:61681-65558 GCA_964423055.1 Candidatus Woesearchaeota archaeon | reverse complement strand
TCACAAACTCCTCCAGTCTTAACATACTTAGTTTGCCATTCTCCATCATTTTTTACAGCTTCCATGAATGAATCAGGGGCTCTAACAGACATATTACAATTTTGGAAAGCAATAGAAGCGTAAGCTTCTCCATTCATTCCCCCAGAATACCCTTGTTCAATTAATGCCCAAGCCTTTTTCTCTTCTTTTTGCTTAGATTCTATAAAGTCAATAACGTCTGGGTGATCCACATTAAGTATTTCCATTTTTGCTGCACGTCTTGTCTTTCCTCCCGATTTAATCGCTCCTGCATAAGCGTCATAACCTCTCATGAAAGACATAGGGCCACTACTTCTTCCTCCACCAGTCAATTTTTCCTTACTGCTTCTCAAAGTTGAACGGTTCGTTCCTGTTCCGCTTCCAGCCTTGAATAAATTAGCTTCAGATACCTGAACTGCCATAATAGAATCCATTGTATCTTCCATGCTTTGAATAAAACAAGCAGAGCATTGAGGTCTATCCATTGTTTTTTGTGAATGGATTATTTTATCGGTAGCAGAATCCCAAACATAAGCCGAAACTCCTCCAGCGTTAGAGTGGTATTCCTGAATTCCTACATTGAACCAAACTGGCGAGTTAAATACGGCCATTTGATTCAAACAAATAGAAGCAACTTCATCTCTTAAGGAATCAGCTTGTTCTTGATTGAAATATTTCTGCTTTACTGCTTGTCTGCCTATAAAACGAGAAACTCTTCCAATAATTTTTTCAACGCTGTCTTCTCTCTCATTTTTAGCCTGATCTCCCCAGAAATATTTGCTAGCAACTACTTTTAGGGCTAAAGTAGACCATGATTCTGGTTTTTTAACGCCTCTTTGAGTAAATACTACTTTACCCATATCATCAGTAACTGCAACATCTTCATTTACCCAGTTAATTTCTTGGCCATACATATTGTACTTGTAGGGGTCACGTCCTAATTTAGTAAAGTATCTATCGACTAAAGAATTAGGATTTGCAAAATCAGTTGTCTGCTTTGAAACAAAAATAGAAGAGTTTTCATCTTCGGATTCATTGTTTTCAAAGTTCATTATCTTTTTAGCCTCTTTTCACCGTCGATAAAAAACATTTTGTGAATATTTTTTTCAACTTATTTTCCTCAAACAAATTCCATATTTAAACTTTTATGTAATTAATTGCTTAATCAATTATTTCTTGATTAATTTTTTAGTAGTAATGTGTTTTTTCATAAAATATCAAATTTTATTCAAATAATGAGGTACAGCAAAGCTTTTAACATATTAAATTAGGTAAATATCATGAAGTCTTCGATTAAGCTTTTATTTTTCTTTTCCTTGGTTTTAATCTCATCTTTCTTAATTTTAAGTAATTCTTCCGCAGTTGTAAGCACATTTGATGAAATAAATTATTCTTCAGACTATAATCTAATCCTGATCATGGATGGAGATAGTATTACCGCGGATATTAATAATCATGGAGTTCAGTTAAGAAGTCTTAGCGGGTATTTTGGCAAGGCAAGATTCCATAATATTGCTATTCCTTCTTTAACTGCAGATCAAATAAGAAATAAGTATTCAACAGATATAGTAGGGTACAAACCTGCCCAAGTAAATGATGAAGGGTACTACATAGTTTATGCTGGAATAAATGATATTATGTTTAGCCAGTCCGCAGATTCAACATATTTAGAATTAAAAGACATTTGGGCTCAAGCAAGAGCGGACGGATTTAAAGTGGTTGCATTTACCTTAGCCCCTACAATTTTTACTGAAACAATAGGGAATAATTCACAAGAACTAATTAAGCTAAATAAATTAATAGTTAGCGACGCTAGCTTGTACGATTATTTGGTAAGACCTGAATTTTTAATTAACAATTATAATAACACTATTTACTATCAATCAGATCAAGTACATTGGACTCCTGAGGCATACAAGCAAGTCGCTAAAATGATATACAATCAAATTGAAGCAAGACCATTTCAGACTTCGGCTAATCCTTCTTCAACATGTTCAGGCCTTAATTGTCAGGATTTAATACTTAACCCTGCAGGAAAGAAAGTATATGTTGGTGGAAGAGGTTCATATCTTGATTCAAGTCTTAATGTTTACGAAAACTCTCCAAATACGGACAGTCATTCTGGGATAAGCATTGAACAAGAAGGTTTAGGAGATTCAAAAATAGGGTTTTTATTAAAGAATATAGCCACTTATAGTATTGGTTTAGATAATTTAGTAGAAGGTGCTAAGTTTAGATTGGTTTCAGGAACAAACTTGAGCAGAAATATTATTTTTGAAGCAGCTTATCCAGGATTTGCATTATTTACTATAGGTAGTAAAATGGGTCAATCTCAATTTAGAATAACCACTAATGACTCGAATAATTACGGGGACTCAAATATCATTCTAGAACAATTAGGCTCTGGAGATCCAAGAATGCAGTTTATAGTAAACGGAATATATGGCTTAAAAGTTTGGAATATTGGTGTAGATTATAGTGATGCTGGAAAGTTCAAAATAAGCCAAGGGGCAAAAGGACGTTTAGAAATTCAAACTGCTCTAGAAATAGATACTTCTGCTAATGTAAAAGTACCAACTGGAAAATTAACTATATCTCAATTAAGTGGGAATTATGTCTCTGGTTCAGCATATGTTTGTGTAAAGAATAACGGAGAACTGTTTGCTAGCGAAGTAGCTTGCCCTTAATTATTTAGCAGCCTCAGTAAATTGAACATCATCTGGTAAGAAAAGTGTAGCTTTCTTTTGAATTTCTTCAAAATTCTTCATATATTCCTCATAAGTTGTATTATTATCTTTCTTATAATTACACCAATCACAATACCTTCCCTTGCAAGATGGCCATTCCGTAGTTGTCTCTATTTTTTTTATCAATTCAATTGTGTCTTGCTTTAATTTTTCAAGTTGTTCATCTGTTCTAGAAGAAGTCACCTGCCTATTAAAGTTCAAAAAATGCCAAACTAATTTTACTTTTATTTCTTGTCCAAAAGCTTCTTTCAAACCTATGTGGTAAAAGGCAAGTTGTCTATCATTATCAAAATCTTCTTTCTTTTTCATAGATTGGTTTGTTTTATAATCATGAACCTCATATGTTCCATCTTCAGACATATCTAATCTATCGATAAATCCTTGAATCTTGTATTTTCCATCCGCGTCTAAAGAAAAAAGAACTTTTCTCTCTATTGCAAGTACATTTTGCTTGAATGGTTTATTTTTAGTATAATAATCTGTTAAAAATCTAATTCCTTTATTATATGCTTCAATATCATCTCCATTTTCAGCTCTTAAACTTTCATCTTGTAGTAAAGACATCCATTTTTCAGTAAAATATTCTGTTAAATCATCAATACTAACCTCTCTATGCTTTACTTGATGGTAAAGCCATTCAAGGGCTTCGTGAACCGCACTACCTAAAAATAAAGGAATCGTAGTAGGCATAGGAGGAGCTTTCTTATCAATATATTTTAGCTTGTAAAATTCAGGACAAGACTCATACAGCCAAAGTTTAGAGTGTGAATATACTACTTCTCCATTTCCATTACTTGATTTTCTCATCGCCATTTTTCATCCTCTTATGTCAGAGACATAAAAACTCAGCTTATAAAAACATGTCTATAAAAATAGATAAATTATCTTCCAGCAACTCTTCTAGATACTTTTCTCTTTAAGATTGCCTTTCTTCTTGATCTTCTTATTGTCTTTCTCATACTAAATAATTGTAAAATTTCTTTATAAACTTTGTGCATTTATCTTTTGGGAAATCTTAATGCAATTCCAGGCAAACACTTAGCATACCAAGGAGTTCCACTACCAAGTCTGAAATTTAATAATCCAACTTGTAGCACTGTAGACTTAGGCCC
>CAYRCZ010000004.1:56102-61581 GCA_964423055.1 Candidatus Woesearchaeota archaeon | reverse complement strand
CCAATTTTTTCAAGTTGAGTAATAAGGTAATCTCTAACCTTTGAAACATTATTCCAGTCTTTTTTTAAAGCTATTTCAATGGCTTTAGCAAATCCAACAATTCCAGGAACATTTTCAGTCCCACTTCGTAGACCTCTCTCTTGACCACCGCCTTGAATTAAAGGAGATACCTTAACGCCATCTTTGATATACAAAATCCCTACACCCTTAGGTCCATTAATTTTATGTGCTGAAGCAGAAAGCAGATCTATATTCCAATCGTGAACTAGTATCTTATTCTTTCCAAGAGTTTGGGCAGCATCGGTGTGAAATAAAGTGCCTTTTTTCTTGCAAATATCTCCTATTTTTTTTAAATCTTGGATTGTTCCAAAGATATTGTTTGCATGCATAACTGAAACAAAAAGAGTTTCTGAATCAATATTCTTTTCAATAAAATCTAGGTCAACAAAACCTTTGTTGTTTACGGGAATTTCTATTATATTATATCCCCAATTCTTGAAAAGATTAGCAGTCTCGCGAATAGAAGGATGTTCAATAGAAGAAATTAAGATTTTCTTTTTTTGAGCGGTATGAGCAAGTCCCGAAAAAACCCAATTATTTGATTCTGTAGTACCTGAGGTAAAATAAATTTCATAAGGTTTTGCCCCAATTGCTCTTGCAATTTTAGTTCTTGCTTCAAGAACAATTTTAGAAGCTTTATCTCCTAAAGCGTGAATTGAACTAGGATTCCCATAATCTTTAACCATAGAATCGTTAATTGCCTTAACAACTTCTTTATCCACTGCAGTTGTAGAGCTAGCATCAAAGTATAATTCTTTCATATATGTTAGAATAAGACAAGACTTTTAATCTTAACCATCTAATCATAAATATGAAAATAATTTCTTGGAATGTAAATGGAATTCGCGCAGCTCTAAAAAAGGGATTTATTGATTCAATGAAGAAAGAAAATCCAGAAGTTATATGTCTTCAAGAAATAAAAGCCCATCCAGAACAGGTCGATAAAATTCTTTCAGATTATGAATATCATGTTTGGAATCCAGCGGAAAAGAAAGGTTATGCTGGAACGGCAATTTTTAGTAAGATTAAACCCTTATCGATAAAGTTAGGGAAAGAATTATTAGGAGATGATGAGGGTAGAGCGATAGTTGCAGAGTTTGAAAAATTCTTTTTAGTAAATGTTTATACCCCTAATTCTCAAAGAGGATTGTTAAGGTTAAAATATCGCCTCGAGTGGGATAAAAAATTTCTTCACATGTTAAAATCTTTAGAAAATAAGAAACCTTTAATCTTTTGTGGAGATTTGAATGTGGCTCACAAGGAAATAGATATTGCTCGTCCAAAAGATAATGTAAAAAATGCAGGTTTTACTCCAGATGAAAGGAATAGTTTTGAAAATTACATAAGTCATGGATTTATAGATTCATTTAGGCATTTTCATCCAGACTTAAAAGACCAATATAGTTGGTGGAGTCAAATGCATAATGCAAGAGCAAAAAACATTGGTTGGAGAATAGATTATTTTTGTATTTCTAATTCATTAAAGAATAATTTAGTATCGGCAAATATCTTAAAAGATGTTAAGGGTAGTGACCATTGTCCTGTTTCAATTAATCTAAAATTTTGAACTATCTAGAACTCAAGTACTTCTCTAATAATGTCTCTAATTCCCGCCTAACTTTTTTAGGTGCAAGATGGTCATCCTCTACAGCTTTCCACGTCCCCCAAGATCCATAAAATTCTATTTCTCTAGCTGTTGAAATAGGGACTCCAAAAAATGTATGTCTTTCCTCGACTTTCATCAAATAATAATTAGGATTTTCAACAGCTCGCCTTAACTCTAGTAATCTATAAGACATATAAAGAATTATATGAAAAATGCTTTTTTAAATATAATTAATTGACATCACAACCAGACAAATTAATTAATTCCTCGAGACTCTTTACTCCATAAACCGTTTGTTTACCAATTTGCCAAGCTGGAACTCCACCCTCAGGACATTCATTAGCATTAGAACATATAATCTTGTTAATTGATTTAGAAGCTTCAGCTCCAAAAAGTTCTAGTTGTGTTTCACAGTCAGGGCACGTATTAGAAATATAAAATACTGCATTTTTACCATTCAAACAGGTAGCAAGTTTCATTTTTTCATCTTCTCCAAGTACATAACCTGTAGTTTTAGAAAACCAATCACTAAAATAGTAAAGTCCAAACATAACAAGAATAAGAACTCCGAAAGTAATCATCGTTTTTCTATACTGTTCCATATCCTTTAAAGTATTAGAACCTATAAAAACATTTATAATAAGCTCCAATCAGTAGATATTATGGTTTGGTTATGGATATTAATTGGAATAGCTATTTTATTAGTTGTAATGTTGATATATTACTATAACAGATTAGTTAGTCTAAGCAATCAAATTGATAATTCTCTTTCGCAAATAGATGTTCAGCTTAAGAAACGTTCAGATTTAGTTCCTAACCTACTAGCTTCAGTTAAAGGTTATATGAAGCATGAAAAAGAAGCAATATCCTTAGTTACAGAAGCAAGAAAAGCCATGCTGGGTGCAAAGTCCTTTGAAGGTAAAGTAAAAGCAGGAGCTAAATTAGAATCTGCTCTAGGCTCAATCTTTGTAATTGCAGAAAACTACCCTCAATTAAGGGCTAGTGAAAACTTCACTCAATTACAACAAGAACTTTCCTCAATAGAGGAAAAAATAGCTTATGCTAGACAATTTTACAATGATGGAATTTTGTCCTACAATAATGCCTGCACCACATTCCCTGGAAAGCTTTTCGCTTCAATATATGGAAAGAAAGAAAAGAAATTCTTAGAGATCAAAGCAGAAGAAAGAGTAGTTCCTAAAGTAAGCTTCTAAATATTTATATATTCAAGTTAATTAGTTTTGAGATGATAAAAAGAGCATATGTTTTAAGTTTAATTTCATTAATTCTTCTTTCAACCTTCGTTCTTGCTGCAGGAATTTCTACAGGTGACACAGATGATTCAAATTCAGAAAATGAAAGAAACCCTACAGAATCAAGAATAGTTTGTGAAGAAAAAGAAACCCTAAGGGAGAGGGTTAAGTGCAGGTTAGAAAACAGAGCTGCAGTAAGAGATTACGCATATAATGTGGTAGAAGAAGCTTGTAGGGATGACAGATTCAAAGAAAAATGTGAATCGTTATATGAAAGATCGGCAAAGTGCTATGGCGAAGATAATGTGGTAATGAAAAAAAGATGTTTTCTACAAGAATCTGGGATATCAATTAATTCAGCAGGAACATTTAGAGCAGCTCCAGACGAGAATAAAAGGAACTATGTAGTCTTATTGCTTTACGAGTTACAGGAAAGAATAGAAAAAATGCAAGAAGAAGGAAAAATAACTACTGATCAAGCAACAAGCTTGGTTACAAAAATAGTAGAAATAAAAAAAATGATTTTAGCAGGAGAAGAAAGAGCAGACATAGTTGTTAAAATGCAAGAATTCAAACAAGAATACCGCACAGTCCTAGCAGGAGTTGAACAATGATTAAAATAATTATGTGGGTTATAGTCGCAATTGTAATTGTCGGTGGAGTATTTTGGTTTATGTCGGGAGATTCATCAACCGACACAATAAATACAGATTCAGAAACAACAAGTACTGAAATAACTGAGTCCTCAAGTATACAATCAGATGAGGAAGTCTTTACAGAAATAGATAGTGCTTTGGAAGGCTTGGAATAGTTTATTAATAATCAAATTTTATTAAAAATATGAATAGGATATCTTTTCGCGACGAAATTAACAAGAATAAAATAAAATCTTTTATTTTAATGAGTTTTATTGTAATAATTCTTATTGTTCTAGGTTATGTGATATCTATGCTTTTTGACCCATCTTATTTCTTCTTTGTAATGATTTTATCCATAATAATTTCACTATCTTACACATTAATTAGCTATTATAATGCTGATAAGTTGGCCCTAGCTTCCGTAAAAGCTAGTCCTGCTTCATCAATTCATCATAGGCAACTTCTTTCATCTGTAGAAAATATGTCTCTAGCTTCAGGACTTCCAATGCCTCGTGTTTATGTAATGAATTCTCCTCAAATAAACGCATTTGCATCCGGGAGAAACCCAAAAAATGCAGTGATCTGTGTAACAACTGGGGCTTTAGAGAAATTAACTAAACAAGAATTAGAAGGAGTAATTGCTCATGAAATGTCCCATATTGCAAATTACGATATCAGATTTATGACATTTACTGCAATAGCCATAGGGATGATTTCAATAATTGCAGAAATCTTCCTTAGAAGTTTATGGCTTTCAGGAGATAGGCAAAATAGAGACGGGAGAGCACAAATAATTTTAATTATTGTAGGCATCACATTATCTATTCTAGCTCCAATTCTCTCAAATTTAGTTTCACTAGCAATATCAAGGAAAAGAGAGTATGCTGCTGACGCAACAGGAGTAAAATTAACTCGTTTCCCTCCCGGACTTGCTTCGGCATTAAAAAAAATAAAAAATGATCATGTATATAGCGTAGATAAACACAAATTTCCGAAAGCAGTGGCCCCATTATTCATATCCGATCCTTTCAAGAAAAAAATAACAGGGTTATTTTCAACCCATCCAAATATCGACGATAGGATTTCAAAACTAGAGAGGATGTAATTTTTAAAGTTCTGTTTAATTGATGGCTCAAAAAAATAGAAAAGATTATAAACTAGATATACCAAACAATAACATGAATAGCAATACAAATAGTATATTTGTAAAAATTACTAATTGTAAGGTTATTAAGATTAAGGACAATCTATTTAATTAGTGTCCTCTAATTCTTTAAAATTCTTATCACAAAATGAGCGACACTATTAACAATCCAAATGAAATTCTATTAAAGAATATAGCTAGACAGAGCTGTGTTAGAATAATTAGAAAATCTAACCTTCCTGTAATATTAAAAGCTGAAACAGAAAGATTCATAGAGAGAAATACTTTAGAAGATTGCGGAAGGGTTCCTCCTAATTGTCTAAAAGCTTTTATGATTAAAACTGCTCAAAAAATGGGGTTAGAAAGAGTAATCCCTTATGTAAAAAGTTTATTCCGTTCAGAAGTAGGCTATAAAGGGTATTATTTAGACGGAGGAAAGCTCTTCAGAGTCAATTTTTCTGATGACCTCGATAACTTTGCTTAAATCTGTAAGAAGGTAGTCTGGTTTCTTTTGAGCTATTGCTTTTCTAGGAGACCAAGAACTTTTATTTGCTATTACAGTACTATAAACTCCTGCACCACGAGCAACATCAACATCTATATCTTTATCCCCTATATACATAATCTCAGATCTAGATAAATTATATTTCCTGCGCAGTTTATCTATCATCCAAACTTTTCCATTTGGGGAAAATTTATCTGCCCCGTAAACTCCATTAAAAAAATTAGCATTCAAAAAATTTAATGCTTTCTCAACAAAAAATGTAACATTATTAGT
>CAYRCZ010000004.1:49086-56002 GCA_964423055.1 Candidatus Woesearchaeota archaeon | reverse complement strand
ACTTCCCAAACTCCTTGGAATGGAGATTTTTCAGCTTTAACAGAGCTTATCAATTTCCTTCTAATTGAGTCAGAAATAAGTAATTTGGTATTTGAAGCGTGAGCTAATCTTTTAGCATAACTTATCAAGTTTCCAGTACTTGTGAAATGGAATTTAGTACCTTCAATTTCGCTTATTATCTCTCCATCACTAACTCCGATACCGAAATTAGTTAATTCGCTACCAGTGCTCATATGCTCAAGGAATAAAGCTTGCATACGTCTTGCAACATTCACAGCATTAGATTCATTATCTTGATTCCTAGTTAATCTTGGAGAGAATAGGATAATCTTGTAATCTCCGTCCATGTAAACCTTAGCGCCTGTTTCTTGAGCAATTGATAAAGCCCTATTCATTGTTTCAGTAACTGCAGGAGAGTTAGCACTTACATATAATGCAATAGCAGCTGCGCGTTCACGTATTCCTTGACTCTCAGTACCAAATAAGTTAGCAGGATTCACTTTAGGTGCTGAAGAAAATGGTGCACTTGTAGGTTGTGCTGCTACTTTCGGTTTGTTAAACCAAGACATATCAAACTTCTTATTGTCAGTCATATCCAAGCCACTTCTAGTGTTAGGGGTGAATTCAACCTTACTAGGCTTAAATGTATTAAGAGAATTAGGTGAAGGGTTAGAAGAACCAGAGAACCTAGGAGGCATTTTTTGCATTCTAATCTTAACTTGGACTAAAACTACTACTAATATTAAAAGTGCAACACCCAACCACCATATCACAGGGTTAGTAAATGTATAGATTACATCTTCTTTAAAGTCTGTTACTTTTACCGCATTACCTGTCAAGAATGCGCTTCCAAGGGTTTTAGACTCTCCAGCTTCGTCAGATATAGATATAGAATAATCTCCATCAGGAGCTCTCAATGTAAATTTCTGAGTTTCTCCTGGACCAAGCTTAATTTGTTTTAATTCAACGAAAGAACCAATAGTTACTTCCAATGGTCCAGAATATGGAGCATTTCCTATATTTGTTACAATTAAAGTATTATTGATTAAGCTAGTTTGCAAAGTATTTACTTCCGCAAGATAAAATAATTTTCTACTTGCAATTCCGTCCACATCTGCCTCAATGCTCCAATAGCCAGGAGAGTCGCTAAGTAAGAATGTGATTAATTGGTCTTCCCCAGATTTGACTACTTTTTTTACGAAAGGAACACCCTTTGGTTGATTTATTGTTAAACTAACATCTTTAGTGATAGGATCTCCAGCTTGATCAGTAGCTTCTACTCTGAATGAAAATTCAGATTCAGGTTGAGCAGTTTCGCCAGATAACTTAATATTTACTTGCTTCAAGACTTGTCCAATAGTAAATGTGCTTGTATCCGAACCAAAGTTTATTTTTTTAGAATTATGATCTGTATTATGTATTTCTACTGTAAAATTATGGTTTCCAGATTTTACGTTATCAGGCAAGACCAAAGTAATATTGAAAACACCATTAACTACAATTGCAGATTTGTAAAGGTTCAATGCTGGAATAAATAATTCAACAAATCCATTAACTGGATTTCCACTCTTTGTAGAAGCAGTTCCTGAAATTGAAAATGTACTTCCTGGATTAAGATTCTCAAACTCTAAACTTGCTTCAACATTTATATCTTTTGAAAGTGTAAATGTATTGCTCTCAACGACTTCGTTATTGAAACTAGCCCTCAAAAAGCAAGGAACTGTAACATTTTCAAGAGTAGGATTCAATAATTCTGTAGCAACAACAACTTTCTTTTCAACGCCTGATTGCGCCTCCAAAAAGTTATTGAATATATTATAAGAAACTGAATTTCCACACTTTAAATCAACAACATAATGAGAACTAATTGTTGTACTAGATACCAGCGTAGTTTCGACGTTAATCTGGTCTCCATAATTATAAACTGGTTTAAGAGGATCAATAAAAATACTGGATGAAGCTAAAGGCATTGCAAAGAAAGCACATGCAACTAAAATCATCATCACCTTCATTCTCATGCGAGTATAAGTTATGTTTAATATATAAACATTATCCAAGAAGATTAATCTCTAGAAATGTACATTGCTTCTTTTGGAACAATGTTTGTTCTAGACAATTCTTCCAAAGATAAAACTCTTGTTTCCCTACCAAATTTATCTGCAAGGACCGGTTCTTTTCCATCTTTTCCGACATAAAGCATTACATGAGTATAGCCTGCGCCATCTTCTTGAGCTCTAGAATTATATTTGCTAGAAGGATTATAAAATCCAATAACGGTTCCAGGAGTTATTTTATCTTCATCTACAAGTTTTCTTAAAGAATCAAAGTTTTCTAAGTCGATTTCTTTAACAAAAGGATCATCTCTTATATCCCATGCATCTGCTGAAGGGTATTCAATTCCAAACAAGTCTTTTGCTGCTAAACGAACATATCTAGAGCACATATTTGCAGGAACAGCTCTCGAAGAATAAACAGGAGCCTTAACAGAACCATGTTCCTTCATAGTTGGACCTTCTTCTCTTTGAGAAGCAAACAAAACTACTCCAACTAAACCTGCACCTAAGATTAAATTATGGTTAATTTTCATAATAATCTCTCAATATTTGCATATTTAAATCTTACTATGGTTGTCATAAGTCAGTAGTAACACACCATGAGAGCATCTTTTAAATAATATCTAATTATAGTCAAGCTATGAGAATATTGACATTACATTGCGACTACATAAAGTTCAAAGCTCTAAAGAAGGCGATAAAGGATATTGAAGAATTATCTGACAAAGAAAAAGAAGGTAAAGAAATCAAAGAGTGTCTAGTCGTTTTAACCTCTATAGAATCAGGAGATTCAAGTGAAACAGTAAAACAATTGGTAGAAGCAGTAGAAAAAACTGCTAAAGAAGTAAAAACCGAGAAAATAGTGCTCTACCCTTACGCACATTTATCTTCGAACTTAGCAAAACCACAATTAGCATTGGAATTGTTAAAAGAAGCAGAAAAACAATTATCTAAAAAATTCAACACTACAAGAGCTCCATTTGGTTATTATAAAGAATTTGAATTCAAGTGTAAAGGACACCCACTAGCAGAATTAAGTAAAACGTTTTCTTCTTCCGGAGATGTAGAAGCAAAAACAAAAATAGTTTCAAAGGAAGAACCAATAGACACTTCTAAATTACTTAGCCAAATATCTCGTTCAAAACTAGACACTTCAAAATTAAAAGATAATGACCATAGAATTTTAGGTCAAAGGTTAGATCTATTCTCATTTAATGAAGCTTCTCCAGGAAATCCATTTTTCCATCCAAATGGGCAGATAATATTCAATGAATTAATTAGGTTGTCTAGGGAGTTACAATCTGAATTAGGCTATCAAGAAGTAAATACTCCTCAAGTATTTGACACTAAATTATGGAAAGTTTCAGGGCACTGGGACCATTACAAAGATAATATGTTTTTAACAGAATATGAGGGTCGTTCTTCAGGATTAAAACCAATGAATTGTCCAGGACATATGTTACTTTACAAAACAAACATGCACTCCTACAAAGATCTTCCAATAAGGTTTTCCGAATATGGAGGGCTACATAGAGTAGAACTATCAGGAGTTTTGAATGGATTATTTAGAGTAATAAGACTTCACCAAGATGATACCCATATATTCTGCACTTTGGAACAATTAGAAGATGAAATTTCTTCAATTTTGAGTCTAATAAATAAAATTTACAAGGAAATATTCAAATTTAAGAAAATAGAAGTGAAATTATCTACTAGGCCTGAAAGCTTCATGGGTAAAAAAGAAGATTGGGATAAAGCAGAAGATATTCTTGAAAAATTATTGAAGAAATCAAAATTAAAATATGATATTAAAAAAGGAGAAGGAGCTTTCTACGGCCCTAAAATAGATTTTGATATAGAAGATTCATTAGAAAGAAAATGGCAATGTTCTACAATCCAATTAGATATGCAGTTACCTAAGAGATTCGAGTTAACTTACAATGGCGAAGATAATAAGCCGCACACTCCTCTAGTAATCCACAGAGCAATATTTGGATCTTTAGAGAGATTCATGGGGATATTATTAGAGCATACTAATGGAGCTCTTCCTCTGTGGTTATCTCCAAAACAAGTAAGAGTTATTTCTTTTACAGATAGAAACAATAAATCAACAGAAAAATTTGCTCAAGAACTAAAGAAAATAATCCCTAATATTAGAGTGGATACAGATACTCGCTCAGACACGGTTCAGTCTAAAATTAGAGATGCTGAAATGCTAAAAATAAATTATATCATTGTAATAGGTGACAAAGAAGAAGAAAATGAAACTATTGCAGTAAGACAAAGAGGAGAAAAACCTCAATTCGGAGTAAAGAAAGATAATTTCTTTAAACAATTAAAAGAAGAATTAGTTCATCGAAGTTAATTACAATACATATCTGTCCAGAGTTACAAGTTATGAGCTCTCTAAAAATCTTAATCAATGCTTATTCATTATTTACAGATTCAATCTTTACTCTTACTTTGACAATTTCAGACAAAGTCTACAATACATAAACCCAATATCTATCTGGATCAATAGGAATTAATCTTAATGCTTGGTTTCCAGGTAACCGTAAGTCTTTGCCATCATAAGCCCTTACATTTACATTCATTCCAAGAATTCTATCAAAAGTTCTTTTTACTCGTTCAAAACTTCTTTTTTTTGCTGGAAGAAGAGGACATAATTCTCTCTTTAGAAGGTATGCTTCTTTACGAGTAATTATTGGCTCATAATCAACCATTCAATATTTTAAATTGCAATATATTTAAATATCAACCATTCAATATTTTATTATTAAGAGGATTATATGAAAATTCAACCGTATGTTCAAAAACTTCAGGCTTCTGAAAAATATAAGAAATTTATCCAAGAGTATTCAGAGTCATTTATCGTAGCAGGATTTTTTGTATTAGATTATGAAACTGGAATGAATGTTCATCAAATAGATTATTATGTTCCTTCAAAAAAACAAGTAGCAGCTTTCAATCTAGATGGCGAAGTAGAAGTCCGTCTTTTAGATATGATGAATAAAGAGAAAAAACCAGAAAAACTTGACATAAAAACAAAAGTTGACCTTGATGCATTAAAAGGAATTCTTGAAGACGAAATGAAGAACAGAAATATTACTGAAACAATAAAGAAATGTGTAGCAGTAATTCAGATGGTAGAGGGTAAAAAATTATGGGTTCTAAATTGCGTATTATCAGGAATGGAGATACTAAAGGCTCATGTAGATGATGAATCTAGAACTGTTTTAAAGATGGAAAAATCTTCAATGCTAGATTATGTAAAAAAGATGCCTCAATTACCTCAACAAGCTCCTAAGGCAAATAAAGAAACATTACAAAAGCAAATCGATCAACTAAACAAGCTTAAAGAACAATTAGAAAAAGAAAAATCTCAATTAGATAATAAGTCTCCTAATGTTGAAGAAATAGAAGAATAATTATTTATTTCTTAAGTTCCACAATTGTTTTGTATATCCTTTTTGTTCGGAGTCTTTTTCACTAAATCCTAAAGCATCTCTAACTTCTGCAACTTTCTTCCTAGCAAGATTAATATCTTTTTGAGGGCACAAAAATTCAAGCTCAAGAAACCACCCCAATTTTTTAACATAATTTAACTCAATATTAACCCCATTTTTAGCCTTATACAGCTCAGTAGTTTTTTCTTTATGTAACCATTTACGAAAACCAAAATCTTTTATTAAATCAAAAAAACCTTCAACATCAGATATTTCAAATTGAACTTCTTTTTTTGCATGAATTCCGTTAACCAAACTAATCCTTTTTTTAAAATTGACTTCCATGACTTTGCCCATATCTCTCACACGTAAACTTTTTTCAGGATATTGGAAGTATTCTAAAGTATAATAATCATCTTTTTTTTCTTGTTTCTTAACAAATTTTGCAATCATTTTTATTTTAGATCTAACAGAATTCAAATCTTTTTGTTTGAAAGGTATTTTCGTCTCAACTTCTATCCAACTCATAAATCATCACATTAAACAATTGCAATTATTCTTTTTAAAACTAGCTGCCATAAACATAATATGGTGGGGTCGTACCATATTCATAACAGTTTACAGAAGGGAATGTAGCTGGACATATAGTCTCGCTATCTCCGACAACTGCATTAACTGAAACTGAAACTGGAGTATAAGAGGTCACATTTCTTATTAATGCATCATTACTACTATATTCAGCAAGGTCTGAATAATTTGTATCTACGTTGAAAATATCTCCTATTTTCAGGTTAACCGGTTCTTCTATGTGGGTATTTCCAAGAGTGTCAGTAACTACAAATCTTAAACCCTTTACATCCTTGCCCCCAGGAAGACGTTCAACGTTCAATAAAATAGATATTCCTGGTTCCGCTGGAAAAAATGTATTTACAATATAAAGTGGTAAGATAACACAAGAATTTAATTCCAAGTTTACTCCCAAACAAGATGCAGAATCTCCAGATGTATTTTTATCTACACTTTTTATGAAAGCTCCTATGATAATTGACGCTCCAACAACGGTTAATAAAATTATCAAGGTATATGAAACGATAGACCCCAAACCTTTCTTTTTTATGGACTTCATTCTATTATTACTACAGGACCTCCATTTTCAGGATTATATTGGCAACAGATACTAGTATTTCCAGGAGGTAAAATTGTGCTAGGCAATCCAGTTGTCGCATTAATAAGTAATCCCTGAGAATTAAACGGGTAATTTGGATCCCCTCCAAGATAACACTGGCTTCTATTTAAGGGGTGTTGACAACAACTATCCATTCTCCTATTGTAAACAAATTCAGAAGGTATTCCACTATATGTGCTATTAGCGACATTTCCTAATGGTAAAGATTGAGATAGTATAGGGCAAGAAAC
>CAYRCZ010000004.1:1490-48986 GCA_964423055.1 Candidatus Woesearchaeota archaeon | reverse complement strand
TGCTATTAGCGACATTTCCTAATGGTAAAGATTGAGATAGTATAGGGCAAGAAACAGCAGTTGAGGTAATAGGACAGACTTCTTTCTTAGATCCTATTAAAGCTGCTACCTTAACAAGCCAAGGATAAACAGGTATGGGTACTCCACCATATGGTTCAGCAAATCTGACACTCCCAAGTTCTCCGAGATTCACGCTGTTTATATCCCTATCAGCAATTCCACTTATGCCATTAGGATCATCAAAAATAAACCTTAGGGCAGTTATGTTTCCCTTACCTACATTTCTTCTTACAACCATATCAGCTTCGTAATAATTATTCCCGTGCATATAACTGCAAGCATTAAATGCATTACAACTAACAACTTCCAAATTTATAGTTAAACAATCTGGGTCTGTAACTTCGTTTCTAGCATCATCAACATTTCTTGAAACAAAAGCCCATAAAAGAGAAACTCCGATAATTGTACCAAGAGTTATTAGTGCTACACCAATTACTGAACTTAAACCTCTCCTCTTAATCATTAAAAAAATAGACCTCTCTTATTTATAAACAATGCTAATTACATAGCTATATATACCCTCGGAAATGGGAGACCTAGTTATAAACCATATAAGGCTTTGAAAATCCTTTTTTATATATAATCAAAGCCAATGAATAATAGAAGAAATAATTTTTTTAGAAAAGTTGATACAACTAGAGAATGTTCATGTGGTAGAACTCTAAAGCAAAAGAAAAGAGTTAATTTCCCATTTGGAAGAAATTCAACCCCTATAACAAAAAAATTCTATAATTGCTCTAGTTGTAATAAAACGCTACAACCTTTAGTAAAAGAAGCTAGAAAACTAGTCTAACTCCTTCTTTAAAAAAATTTTAAAAAATAAAATAAAAATAACACTACCTTAACAGTCTACAGGTTGTGAAGTAACTTGACACAATTGTCCACCACTTCTCAATACTGTATTAACTGATGTTGGTGTAGTCATAGTAGGGTTAACCCCTGCAACTGTTGTAGTTCCAAGTTCTGTCAACGTAGTTATTCCGCTTGTAACAACTTCCGTGTTTCCAGCAGCATCTTCGAACAATAACTCTATTGTTTCAAATGTTCCGGATCCAGGGTTTCTCTTAACTACTATGTCATAATTACCGGCATTTGGTGTACAACTAACAGGTTCTACACTTACTGTAAAACAATCAGCTTGAACGCCAGCAGCTCCTTTATCGATTGTTGGTTTAACAACAGACCAGATAACAGCAATTCCGACAATTACCAGAAGTACTATGAGGACATTAGCGACAACTTCGCTTACTCCTTTTTTTGAATTAAACATTCTCATAAACCTCCTTTACAGTTAAAACACATCAAAAGACTTTATAAATTATTCGTCTAATGAATGATCTCCGCACCTTTTTGCCCCTTTCAGCGGAACACCAAGAGAATATTCCCCCACACTAATAGAATCTCCATCTTTTGTACAAAGAGCTAAACTAAGAACCATTCCCAAATATGCAAGCCCCATCGAAAAAGCTACTTCTACTTCAGTAGGAAATTCATATCTTAACATAGAAGGAGCGGAGGCAGAAAGACCTAATAAAAGTCCAGTCAACCCACAGTTCTTAACATTTCTATTAAATCTCTCGTCATCTTCATTAACTAAGGGTAAACCTTCATAGCTATAAGCTCTAGAAAGAATTTTTGTTTTTTGCATTGTCCTATTTAATCAGGGATGTGCGAACCAATATTCAGCAATTCCTTGGTGAACTCTGTCAAATTTTACAAAACCAAATCTTTCAAATTGAATAATAGTTCCAGCTTTAACTTTAGCAGCATTAGGTTCACAAAAACCTTCTACCCATTCTCCTTCAGGCATTAATATTCTAGTTTTAACCGCGCCAACAGAAACCCAATTTATTTTAGGTATTTTTTTATTTTCAACTGAAGTTACTTCAGTTTTATTTCCTATTTTAACATTGAACAAATGTAACAATCTAACTTCATTTCCTTTATGCTTCTCAAAATCTTTTCCAGAGATTACTATGTCATCGCTAACTAAAACTTCTCTTGTATCTTCAGGTCTATCTGGGTGATTAGGAACGACTACTCTTTCCACGCCATGCAGGCCTTCTTTTGAGATATTAAGCTTTATAGCATCTTGAACAAATGAGTAACGTAAGGTTTCAGAGTCAATCATTTGCCTATTAATTGCATAAAGTGCTTCAATAGGAACTACAATATCTTGCTTATTCAATCCAATTCTTTTTACAAATTCTCTAATAGATTCTGGTTTTATTCCTCTTCTAGCGAGTGATTGTACTGACCAAGTTCTAGGATCATCCCAACCAGTAAATTGTCCTGAAGTAACTTCTTTTTGCGCTTTAGATTTAGAAAGTGTTCCACCAACCCCTTCAAGTCTAACTTTTCCACAATGTATCAAAACTGGATGTTTCCATTTAAATAAATCCCAAATATATTTTTCCATATCTGACTCGATCATCAAATCATTTCCTCTTATGATGTGAGTGATTCCGAGTAGATGATCATCAATTGCCCAAGTCATTTCTAATGAAGGCCATACGCGGTATTTTGTTCCAACTCTTGGGTGTGGCCTATCTGCAATTTTAAACAAAACTCTATCTCTAAAAGCAGGATTAGGGTGTTGCATGTCGGTCTTTAATCGTAATGATGCCTCTCCTTCCTTAACTCTAGGCTCAAACATTTCCTTCCATCTAGCCTTTACAATACCAATTGGATATTGCCTACATGAACATTCCTTAGCCTCAGCCCTATTTTTTCTTAATTCATCCGTTTTACAATAACAAACATATGCTTTATTCATTTCAATTAATTTTTCAGCATATTCATAATAAATTTCAAGCCTATCAGATTTATAATAAGTTTTTTTAGTCTCGACCCCTAACCATTTGAATCCTTCTGGGATTAAATCATAACTATCTTTCATAAGAGCTTTTTCAGCACTTCCAATAGTATCATCCATTACAAGAAGCAAATCAGCATTATATTTTTCAGAATAAAGAGCATTAAGTAAGAAAGTCTTAGCGTTTCCTAAGTGTAAAGCACCAGAAGGAAAAGGAGCAAGACGTAAAACCATTTTCTTCCCAATTTCGCTAGGAGGTAATTCTGGCAGCTCATAATCTTCAGTTTTATCATGTTTTTTCACAACATCGTCCATCTTAGAAAATAATTCTTCTCTTTGTTTTTCATTCATAGAGTTAACATCGGAAACGGTCTTTGCAATATCTTTCACAATTAAAGGAATTTCTTTCCTGTCAAGCCCATGTTGGAATAATTTAGTGAGCACTCTTCCAGCGTCAGCCTTACCATGCTCCATAGCATTTTGTAAAGCATATGCAAGTATTTCTTTAGAAAAATCTTTCATATAAATTTGACTATTATTAGCTATTTAAAATTACCTTCTGTAATCATTAGAAAGAAAAAAATTCTTAATTATTCTAAAGGAGATCCAGAGAATGAACTGTTACTTGCTTTTCCAGGGATTTCAGAACCTAGGTACGCAGGCAATCCCGAAAACCCTCCCCCATAAATTGAATGGTGCCCTTCAGGATTAATTGGACCTAATCCTCCAAAGTATCCCCCATCATTCATTATAGCACTATTCCAATAAGCACTTCCATCCATGCTAGACCCCATAGAATAAACTGGAGCAGTTAACCCAGAAAGAGATTCAGTAACTGGAGTCTTACTCATTCCAAGTCCTCCTTGACGTGAAAACCAATCTCCAGTTTCAATTGCTTTCTTTACATTCCTAAAGTTATGCCCCCATTCTTTATTGTTGAGTATTTCATCAATTGGAACATTACCCATTCCAATAGGTAATTCAGCATCTTCGAATCCCAAGTTATCTGCAATATGCATGTGTTTTACATAAGGTGCAATTTTTTGTGCTTGTCCGATAACATCCTGTCGATTATAACCCCACTTCTGAATAGAATTAATGTGTCCAACGTCCCAAGTCGCCCCAATAATACTTTCAGCGGTTTTTTTCGCTTCACTTTGAGACATTCCGAGTCCACCCTTATCTTTAGAAGCACTAGCTTTATCGACAAATTTCCTTCTAGCTTCTACTACTAAATCCTTCAACTCTTCAGCCCTTGTTAATCCACTCATTCCAGCCGGAGGATTTTCAATACTTATTATTCCTGGAGCACGATTATGAGCTTTAGCGTTTTGTACTGCGTGTATTGCAACATTAGCAAATGTCTCTGAACTTTTATCAATTGCAAATTCTTTTAGAGGCCTATAAATATTTGGTCTAACATCTTCTTCTTTCAAAAGTCTAGTGCCTTCAGTAATTTTATTTTGCACTTCTATAAAATTATATTCTTTTTCAAACTTATTGAAAGTTGCACTTAAATCTTTAGAATAATTATTTAGTTTTTCCAAAGCCTTCTTTTTCTTTTCAATATCTTCTTTTTTATTTTCTGCCTGAGCTCTCTTAAAAGATAATTCAGCATCAGTATAAGCTTGATTATATAATTCCTTAAATTGATCATAAGATTCTTTTATGAAAAATTCAGCATTTTGTAAATTACTAACTCCTGAATTTATGGCGCGAGCAAGTTCAGGGTTTTGTTTTCTTGCTTCTTCCAAATCTTTTTTGTATTTTTCGTAATCTTGATTATACACTTTATATCCTTCGAATAAACCTCCTGCAGATTCAGAAGAAATAGATCTTATCTTAGCGTCTTCTTCTTTCGCACCTGTTAAGGCATCAATAACTTCCCTATTTACTCTGGTGCTATTAACAACAACGGACTCTATCTGACGGTTCCATTTTTCTTTATTAAAATCATTAAATCTGCTTACAACATCCTCTTCTTTTTTATCAAAATGGTTGTATCTTGCATTAAAGGGTAAAGTCCCTATTTCTCCTGTCCACGGATTATATACAGACATACTTACAACTTTTTCTTGAGGACTACCATCTTTGTTTCTCCCCACAACTACTTTCCTTTCAACTTCAGGCAATCCATTATTGGAGTGGAATGTCATTACAACTCCTTTTTTGTCTTTATCTGTAGTAGATGAATTCATTTGTTGTGCGAGTTCAACAGCAGCTTTCATTTGTTTTTCAGCTTCAACTCTCTGGTCTTCAGACCAATTTCCCCTAGAAAAACCAGTTGATTCTACTAAAGGCCCATGAAATGTTAAGTCTACTCCAGTTAATTGTCTTAACCTATCTATTTCTTTCCAATGCTGTTTAGGAATGGAAGCCAAGTGTTTCATTGGGCCTCCGCCAGTTAACCCTAAACCAGAAACTTCAATACTCTGTGCACCAGTATTTATTTTATCAGAAACTTTCTTTAATTGATTTGCAGTTAATGGATCTGTAGGGTAAGCTATATCCCTAACCGAAGGGTGATAAGCACTATCTCCCGTAAATCCGCCATACGGTTTTTCAAAAGTATATTTAGAACCATTTGCAGGATAAAAAGTTTCATAACTAGCCATACATATACACCTCAAAGATATAATCCATTCAGAATATATAAACCTAATTTATCTTATAATCTGTCTAAACTTTCTAACTATTTTATCAGGTCCTTCTTTTTCTACAATTTCCCATGACCTCTTGTAATCTAAAGATACATTTGAGTTCCACATATCTCTCATCAACCTATCTGCTCCAAAAAAGTCAAGATAAAGTGCCATGTGAACTGCATTCAAAAAAATGTGGTCTTTAGTAGTCTTAGTTTCACGAGGATATTCATTATCAAGATATTTTTCCCACTTTTCCCACTTTTTATCATTTACATTAGATTGTAATGAATGAATTAATTCATGTGTCAAAATATCGATAGCATGAGTTATGTCATTACAGATCTTAATTGTTAGTGGGTCTGACATTGGCCTACATGCCCCAACAATATAACAAGATATTTCATGGTTTTTCCATTTCAAACCAGAAATATTGCTTATTTCTTTTAGAATTTTATTTCCCTCTCTTTTCCAAACAACTTCAAGATCATTCATGAAATCTATTATTTCCATAGGGACAGGATATTTTTTACCTACTTTTTTTAATAGTTTTTTAAGTTCGACAGAATTTCTGAATAAATCGTCATAAATATAAGAATACTTGAATTCAATTTTTGGAATCATCTAAAGTAAAAGTCAGCTAATCTATAAAAACCTTACATCAAGTTTCTTTTTCTATCTTTATTTTGTCCTTGTTCTCCAGCATAATTTCTTTCTTGATTTTCACGACTTTCCATCCTATTGTCAGATAAATTCCTATCTTGTCCTAAACCTCTTTCGCCTAAATCTCTAGTTTTGCCTGAAGATTCAGAAGACCCAACAGGAGTATAAGAGTTTCCTTTGTAAGCGTTACCTCCTCCAATATATGATGGCCTAAAATTTATTTCTTGGCTATCTTCTTTAGAAATTCTAGTTTGCCTTTCTTCAAAACTTTCCTGCCTAGACTCAGTTGCTTCTAAAGTGGAAGTCTTGTTATTCCTTGTACGAGAAAAAGAAAGCGAGTTTACTTCAATATCTTCTTCCTCTTCAAACTCATCATCAATAGATTCTATTTTCTTAGGAACTTCCTTAATATTAGATTCTATTTTCTTTATTTCCTTTATATGGGCCATACTTGAATTATAATCTTAAAGTTAAATATTTTGCTTAAGCATCAAAAGGACTATTATGTGAAGGCATTCCATGTGCTTTCTTATAAGTATCAAAAACCGTAAAACACATAGCCCTAGAATCAATAGCGCATTGAGAACGAACTACCTTTTCATATTCATCGTCTGGTGCAGGGTTTACAGTCTTTTTTTCATCAAATTTTTCTTTTTCTTTTTTCTTAATTTTAAATGCAGAAAAAAATGCTTTTAGTCCAAAATCGTCTCCTTTAGCTTTTTCTTCTTTCTTCCTCGTAGCATCTTCCTTTTTTTTATTATCTTCTTTATCGATATCCTCATCTTCTTTACCTTCAGTCAATGCTCTAATATCTTTATCAATTTGGTCGAGGCTTTCCTTAGTTGCTCCTTCTACAAGGCTTAATACGCTTTTAAGATCATCCTTATTGATTTCATTATTCAAAACTTTTAGTTCTTGTTCATTCAAAGCATAACTTGTAAATTTAATATCTACTTTTCCTCCAAAAGACCAATCTCCCCTTTGAGAAACTCTTTGAGGTATACCTCTAAAGTCTAATTCAAGAACTAAAACTTTGTGATATTCTCTTCCCTTGTAATTATTGAATAAATCTGGAACTAAACCTGCAGCAACATCATCTTTTATATCATAAGGGGAAGTTGCAATCAATTTTAATTCAAGAATCATAGTATTAAAGGCAGTAACTAAAGCTGCATTTTTACTTTCAAAATTTTGTTGAAGTTTCTGCGCAGCAACAAGGTAAGGCTTAACCCACTTAGCATATAATTTAAGCATGTTAACTTGGGATTTCAAATAATTTCTTTCAATTTCATATCTTTGTTTAAGAGAAGAATAAGATTCTTTTATCCATAAAAAGAATTCTTGAGATCTTTGTTGTAATATCTTAGAAACTCTTTCGTTTAAATCCAGTTTTTCTCCTTTTGCATTAAGCAACTTATCATTTGTAATAGACATAAAAGCATCTCGTAAAGTAACAAAGTCAAGTTCTCCGGAAGATAGGGCGTTAATACTTCCCCTTCCTTTTCTAATATCTACATTATCGAGCCAAATCTGTTTCAAAGACAATAGTGCCTTATATTTTTCTTCTTGACTAGCCTTTTCATCAGTATAAGTTTTATAAGGTTTTAACCTAATTCTAAATTCTTTTAAGTCATAAACTAGATTCAGAACAGATTTCAAAACAGTGTTTACATTCCCCATTGTTCTAGAAGCTTCCTGCTGCATTTGAGTAGCTTTTCCTTGCATTTCCGAGAAGTGTCCAGATCCAGGAGAAGCTACAAAATTATCCGTTACTTTCTCAACACTTCTATAAGGCCCATTAAGAAAATCAAGCAACCAAAAATAAACCGGTTCTATTCCTTCAGCAGGAGAATCATAAGTCAATTTATGTTGTTCAATAGGAGATTTTAACCCCCATAGATTAAGTGCATCTGCTTTAGCAGAATCGTAATTATAAAAAGGCAAATCCTTCCAATTTAAAGGCGTAGCTAATTTCAAAACATCCTCGGTCAGCCCATCAATTTTAGCAAGAAATTTTATTTTCTTAGGTAAGTTAACTTCTTCTCCATCAATTTCTTTAGTCTTTTGACAATAAACGTCAGGACTAATAGCAGCAATTAATTTATGAATATCAGCCATCTTCTTTTAATTACAAACATAATCTATTTATTTAAAGGTATTCTACCTTTCCCAGATAGGATTATATATAATAAATCATTAAATAAAATATGTTCAAAAAAAGAGAAAGTGTTGATATTTTAGACTTACCAGAACTACATAGAAAGAAATTAATCCAACTTCCAGAAGCTCAAAAACATGAAGAAACAAAAATGACAAGCGACGGTTATTTTGTTTTATCACAAGAAACTCAAAAACAAGAAATAATGCAAACTAGTCAAATAGAACCACCTAAAATAAACCCAGAGCCTTCTCAAGTAAGTAATTTTCTATCTGATTTTGCCTCAATAGGTGCAACAAATCCTCAGGTAACTCCAGAAGCTAAAATCGAAGATAAAGAAGAGATAAAAGATTTAAAATGGAGACTTGAAAATTTAGAATTCAAGCTAGAACAACTAATCGAAAGAATAGATTCGATAAACAGGTAAGGCAATATATATTTCAGAAAGCAACCTTTAAATAATCTTGAATCTAAATTACGTCGAAGAGAGATGGTGAAAAAAGAAAAAAATAGTTCTGTCAAGAGCAAGGCTCATGAGGTAAAACCTAAAAATTATTCTAAGTTTAGAACCGAAAAAGAAATTGCAATGGATTTTGCAACCAAAGTTCAAAGAAAGTTTGATCATCTTGTAAAAGCCACAGTTTTATTTGGTTCTCAAACTTCAGGAGATGTAAAACCAGGTTCAGACATAGATATTGTAATAATATTAGATGATGCAGCAATAAGTTGGGACATGGAGTTAACTGCTTGGTACCGAGAAGAGTTAGCTAAATTAATTGCAGAACAAAATTATTCAAGAGACCTTCATATAAACACAATCAGGCTGACAACTTGGTGGCGTGACTTGATGCACGGAGACCCAGTAATACTGAACATAATAAGACAAGGACAAGTATTAATTGACATAGGTGGATTTTTCAACCCGATAAAATCTTTAATGGTTCAAGGCCAGATTCATTCAACCCCTGAAGCAGTATATGCATCGCTTCAAAGGTCACCTTATCATTTAACCAGATCAAAGATGTCTATGTTAAATGCAGTAGAAGGAGTTTATTGGTGCATGGTAGAGGCAGCTCAAGCAGCATTAATTACATTAGGAAAATTACCTCCATCTCCAGAACACATAACTAAAATGTTGCATGAAAATTTCGTAGAAACAGGAGTGCTAAAGTCAGATTATGTTAAATGGTACCATAATGTATTCATTCTTCACAAACAAATAGCCCATGGGGATGTAAAAGTAGTAAAGGCTTCAGAAATAGAGATGTGGCAAGGTAAAGCTGAAGAATTTATGAAAAAAATGGTAGAATTAATTGATAAATTAATAGAAGCTCGTAGAAATCAAAAAAATTAAAATCTAAATCAAGATAAAAAATAAATAATTATTGACTATCTGCTAAAGCCTTAGCAATTTCATATGCTTCAGGTTTTTTAGCCTTATCATCCAAAGAGTTGTATCTTCCAACAGCATAACGAGTCAACTTCTCAGGTTCAACACCTTCAAATTTCTTTATTTTTTCAGAAGCATCCTTTTGAACTGCTCCAACTGAAATATCAGGATTATTATTCAAAACCCAAGCAATTGCTCCCTTCAAAGAATTTTTCTTTGTAGCTCCAAGAACTTTTTCTTGGTATGATTTAACAGCCTTACCTAATTCTTTTTCATCAGTTAATAATTTTCTAGCTTTAACTGCGCCTTCATAAGCTCCAAAAACTTCTTGATCTGCGCCTTTATAATTTACAGGCTTTCTATTTAATAAGTAAGTTCTTAAAATTTCAGGTTTGATTCCTTCAATAGATTCTCTCGCTTTAGGTTGAGTTACTCCAACAACTTCATCAAAAACTTCTCCAACATAACCTTCAAGTGTTTCTCTTTGTCTAGCTGGGGACATATCTGCAGCATGAGCTCTAAGAGCAGCATAGCCAGCAGGATTATCTTTTTTCATACCTTCCATATCGGCAGCATACACAACAGCATTCAAACTACCTCCGCTTTCATCGAAACTAGTTCTATAAGCGTCGATTTTCTTTGCTTTCTTTCCTGCTCCGATTACATCGTCTAATGCCATATAAATCCTAGAAGTTCGCACTATTTAAATCTTTCGATTATGTTCCCACATTATAGTAACAACTATTCAACACCCATCTCTTGCTGACCATGTTGGTCCAGCATCTTTCTAACTGTAGGGTTACTATCTACTTCAGAGAAAACTATTGCATTAAATAGAACATCTTGTTGAATTTCAAAAGGTATTTCAGAAACTTCCATATTTTCAGACAAATCAATCACATTTTCTTCAACACTCTTAGGTACAAAGTCTTCACTAGACACAGAAATAGCATCATTTAATGCAGGAATATCATGTTTATTACTCTTAGTTCCAGGATTATATTCATCATTTCCCCAAGTATCTATTTGTTTCATAACTTCACTGTGAGTTATAGTAGGAGGAAGTTTTTCAGAAGCTTGTAACATTGGCCTTATTGTTTGTAATCCCAGTCCTGGATTCGCATGAGGTTCAGTACCAATTCTCTTTATTTTTATTGTTCTTTCTTCTCTAACTGGAATTTCTTCTCTAGGTTTTTGAGGCTTACCTTCAATTTCATTGATTAATAATGAGACTGCGTGAGCAGCATCAGCGTTTACAGAAATTGAATCTATTCCTTCCGAAAGCAAAAACTTAACCATGTCAGGCTTACTTCCTGCTTGCCCGCAAATAGAAGTCTCTACCCCGTACTTCCTACATCTTCTAATAACGTAAGATATCGAATTCAAAACAGCAGGATTTAGTTCATTATACAAATTCTGAACATCTTCATTATTCCTATCTAATGCAAGAGTATACTGAGTTAAATCATTTGTTCCAAAACTAACAAAATCAATTCCTTCTTCACACAAATCATTTATTATCTGAACAGCAGCAGGAGTTTCAACCATTATGCCAAATTTAACATTGCTAGGAAACTTTACTTTTGAAGCAATTTTCTTTGCAGATTTAACTTCCTGAACAGAGATAATTTGAGGATACATTACTCCAAATACTTTTTTAGGATATTCATCTGCAAGTTCTTTTATAGCCATAAATTCAGCTTCAAGCAAATCTTCATTCTTCAAACTAAACCTTATGCCATGATCTCCAAGCATAGGATTCATTTCAACTGTTTCAGGTGCACCTTCTAAATTTCTATATTCATCGCTTCTAACGTCGGAAGTTCTAACCCACATTTCATCGAAGTGTTTTGCTATTTTTTTTAATCCACCATGAATAACAGAAACATATTCAGTCAGTTTATTTTTTTTGACAAACCAAACAGGATGCTTCCCACTCATAGCAATTAATGTTTCTAATCTTATGAGTCCAACTCCTTTAACGCCTGAAAGTGCTGCACGTTCAGCATAATCTGGCAAATCTACAATAGTTTTAATCTTTGTATGCTTGGTCGGAACAATAGGTTTTATTTCTACTTTCTTTTCAACAGTCTTTCCATCAAATATCCTTCCAGTAAATCCATCAACAGTAACTAATTGCCCATCCTTAAGCCTTTCAGTAGAGTTTCTAGTGCCTACAACTGCAGGTATACCCATTTCCCTTGAAACAATAGCTGCGTGCGAAGTTGCCCCTCCTTCATCTGTAATAATTGCAGAAGCTTTAGCCATTGCTACAACCATGTCCGGATTAGTCATCTTAGTTACAAGAACGCTTCCTTTTACGACCTTAGAAAGTTCATCAAGAGAATGAACGATTTTGACAATTCCAGAAGCAACTCCAGGAGATGCAGCTAGACCAGATAATAATACATTACCGTCTATCTCTTGAGTACTCTCTTTAACTACAGTTGTAATTGGTCTTGATTGGACTATAAACACTCCATCTCTATCTATTGCAAACTCTATGTCTTGAGGTTTACCATAATGTTCTTCAAGTTTCAAACCATATTGTCCCAATATCTTCAATTCGTGCCCGTTCAAAACTTCTCTCTGACTTATTTCAGGGCTTAACTTAACTTCTTCAGTTTTACCACTAGAACTTCTTGTTAATGCAATTTTTTTATCAGATACCTTTTGTTCTATTAATTCTAACTTTGTATTCAGAACATAATGGTCTGGAGAAATCATTCCAGAAACTATTCCTTCTCCAAGTCCAAAAACTGCTTCAATTACTATATTCCCATCATTCTTTAGAGGGTTTTTAGAAAACATAACTCCAGATTTCTGAGAATCAATCATTCTTTGAACTACAACTGCTAAATAGCCTTTTTCTGTAGCAAAGCCCTTCTTCTTTCTATAGTAAATGGCTCTTGCAGTAAATAAAGATGCAAAACATTTCTTTACAGATTCAACTAATGAATCAACTCCCTTAACATTCAAGAAAGTTTCCTGTTGTCCTGCAAAACTGGCATCAGCCAAATCTTCCATTGTAGCACTAGAACGCACAGCAACAAATGGAGGTTCGTGAGAGTTTCTTAATATCGCAAGAGCGCTTTCAGTAACACCCCTCTGCTTTATTTTATCCCTTTCAACATCTAATACTTCATAAGCCTCAGCAATATCATTTCTCATTTCATGAGGTACTGAAGCGTCAACTATTATCTCTCTAATTTTCCTAGCAGTAGCATCTAGTTGTTTAGTATCATCTACATCTATTGAATTAACAAGGTTGATTATTTGATTTCGTAGGCCAGACTTTTCAATAAAGTAATCATATGCTTGAGCAGTTACAATAAAACCTGGAGGTACTGGAAACTTATTGTTATACATCTCAGCAAGTGACGCCCCCTTTCCTCCAGCAATAGAAATATCTTTATTGCTTAGCTCAGAAAACCATTTAACAAATGCTCTACCATCACCCATAAAGAAAACACACATATTCTATTAATAAACATTATGCAAGAAATTACTTATTCAGCTTATGTTTAACAAATTCAATAATATTTTGCTTGAATTTGTCTATATCTTTAGCCATAAAGCTTCCACCTGAAGCCCTATCATGCCCCCCACCCATACCATTTTCTAGATTTTTAACCGCAGACCTCAACATCTCATTCATTGGATAAATAAGATTCTCAGAATTATTTCTAGTGGAAACCTTAAACATATTAGTACCTTCAATCTCTGAAATAATAATTATAGTAGAATTTTTATGTTTTACAGATAAAGATGTCCCTAATCTAGAGCCTATAGAAAACTTAGATTTGAAAAAGTAAAAACATAATTTGCTATCAAAATGCCTTTCAGCGTTTTTCTCAAAATCCTCAACACATCTATCAAACTCTTCACTAATTTCCTTATTGGCCTTATCTATCTCTTTGTAGTTCCTATTCAAAATAAATTCATAAGCCTTCAAAGAATCTTTAGAATAATAAGTTATAAGGGAGTTAAATTTCAAAACTTTTTGGAATATCTCTAAATCTTGATAATTTTTAGGGTCGAAATCATAATGGCTTTGGATAAATCTTAAATTTTCTTCGTTTTGATAAGAAAATTCTGAAATTGAAGCAATGCATACTAATTCTGTCCAGTGATTTCCATCTAAACTATCCTTTCCTAGATGATAAAGCGTAAGAGAGGTACAATCATCAGAATGAGTTTTAATGATATTATGAGTTAATTTTAATTCAGGGTTCAAAGGATGATGATCAATAAACATCACATCAAAATTATCAAAAAATCTTTTAGTCTCTTCAAGTTGATTCATATCAACATTTGCGTCAAGTATGAAAACTTTCTTTATACCCTCTTTATTCAAAATTGTTGTATGTCTATCAAGGACCCCTAGACCATAAGGAATGAAACTTACAAATGGTTTAGGAATATTAGGAAACTTCTTTTTCAAAATTTCAATCAAAAAAACCGCAGATATCATCCCATCAACACAATTAGCATGTGATAAAATTCCAATTCTTTCATTTTCATCTATTTTATTCAAAAAATTATCAAAATTAGTTTTATGTTTTTCAAAATCCTGCATAAATTAAACTAAAAACTAAGCTATAAAACCCTTTCTAAAATGGCACGCCAGCCATTTTATTTTCAATTTCAGCGTTTGCAATTCTCACTCTATCAGAATATTCTTCTGGATTTTCCCATCTACACAACCTTTCTAAAAGGTCTAATTTATCCTCATCAACCCCATGTCTTTCACCATAAAAATGAATTAATTGCCTTTTTCTTGTTTCATCAACTCCCCCATTGTAGAAATGATCAAAACCTCTTACTCCTAATTTTACCCCGCCATCCTCAATCCATTCTTTTACTTCATCTCTCTCTGCCTTTATCCGGTCAAGCCTAGGCTTTACTCTTTTAACAGTCTCTCTCAATTCATCTACAATTTTTTGATCTTTTGGACTATGTAAAACAAATAATTTTGAACCACCTACTGAATTCAAACAAGCCCTGGTGTAATTATCATAATCTGTATCGTTTCTTGCAGCTCTAAAAAATCTCTCTAACGTTTCCCTTTGGTCCTCATTTTTAACACCATCGGAGTTACCTTCAAATACAGCTTTTGAAGAAGAAAACGGTAATGAAACCCAAGCATCATTATCTCTCTCATCATACAATGATGAACCAGCCCTTACAGATCTTTTAACAAAATTTTTTAATTTCCTAGAAGTATCTCTTATTCTTTCACCATTCTTTCTAGATAACACTGCAGCGTAATAATGAAATATCAATTCAGAGGGTAATAAATGTAAATCTCCCCATTGTACCCTAACCATTGCATAATCTCCCACTAAATCATCGCAAGAAAGACCATCAACTCTTTGAGCAAGACCATAAAAAACTCTCTCTCCTTCATTTACAAAAAGTCTAGTCGTTCCATTTTTAGCAAATGGATTTTTTCTATTTTTTCCAAAGAATTCTTTCCAATCCCCCATATTATTAATCCCATAAACTAGTTGGGATCTGAGTAATATCCCTCTTTTTCCACCTTTAAGTTCGACAGAAAATTGCTGACTATAATCACGTAAATTTGGATCAACGATGAGGTCTGGCCTAATATTTCCATTAGGGTTCATTCCCATTTGAAAAAGTTTGGAAGCATAATATTCAGAAGCATCTCCAAAGGCAGTAGTTTTATGGTGATTGCCTATTTTAGCCATAATCAAACACAAAAATTAACCTATATAAGAATTTATGAAATTACTTAACTACAGGAGTAGGAGAATGTTTTACATCTTCCATTTTATCAAACAATACTCTTGTCTTACAAGGCAATTTTGCTTTAGCCATAGAAATTATTTCACGAGCAACTTTAACTGTTGACTCATTATCGCAAGCAACCATAAACATTTCTTGCCCTCCAAGAACTCTAGCAGCCCTACCTTCAATAATACCAAATGATTGCTTCATACCAGTACTAAGACGGTCAGCTCCAGCTCCAGCAGCTGCTTTGTTGTTTCTTAATATATGGTGAGGGTGTATTTTTACCCATAAGTAAAATTTACCTGCAAGTCTTGTTTCAAGATTCTTTGTTAAAATCATTCTTGCAGCTTCAATAGCTAAATCTTTGATTACTATTTGCTCATCTGAAATTAAACTCAAAACAAAAGGCAATTTTCCATCAACATAAGCTCTTTGATTTCCAATATTATATTTTACAACTTTGTTTGGAGGTACTACTTTAATGTAAGATTTTGATTTTGCCTTAGAAACACGTGTATATGGTCTGCTGTGTTTCTTAGAATATGATAGTGATTTACGTACAGCCATTTTACTTAACCTCTACGTCAGTTGTGACAGCTTGTCCAGGTAAACCTGTTTCAAAAATAGCTCTAACAAGGCCCTTGTTTCCATGAGCATCGCTTATTTTTCCATGAATTGCTTTTCCAGCTGTACTCTTCCAAGTAACTTCTTTTCCAACTAGTTTTTTAGCATCTTCACGAGTAGCACAGCCTAAGTCTAACAAGTAATGTCTTTCATGAATTCTGTGTCTACTTCTTCTAAATTGTACAACGATACCTTTCATCTCCCAGCTTAGAAATTATGGTTTTTAAAGACTTCGATTGATCAAAAAGAGAAATCGAATGTATTAGAAGTTCAATAACTTCTAAGTCTTTCATTTATAAAATGAAATGAATTAAGATAATAGATATGTTATCTTAAGACTTCGATTGATCAAAAAGATATTAGTTCTAAAACTATAACAAAATCTCGAAGTCCCCTAGTTCTTTCTGTAAAACAGCTAAGACTGAAGAAGGTATCTTAACATCGCTTCCTTTCTTATGAGAAGACAAAGCCTTTTCCAAAGCTTGAGGATCACTTAATTTGAAATTGTTTCCTGTAATCAACATAACCCTTCCAGACTCTATAAAGAAACTGGCACTATCAGTCAAAACAAGTTCTCCTTTTTTATCTCCGAATTTTATATCAATAACTTCCTTTTCTTCTAGTAATAAATCAGCCCTTTGAGTATAGTCAAGTAATTCCTTGATCAATTCAGTAACATCCCTGCGTAAAGCACCCATTTCAAGAGGAGTTACTTTTCCAGACTTAACCTTATTTTTCATTAGAACTATTTCCTTTAATGATTTAGAGAATCTAGGAGGCAATTTTCCTTTAGAAATCAATTCACTATTAACATCCTTTACAAGAGAATCAATACTTTTATCCCCAAATATTTTTTTAAGTAATGAAAATACCTCGTCATAAGACCTATCAGCATCACGAACAATTAATCTAGCTTCAAGTTTCTTTCTTATTTCTTGCAATTTTTTATCATAATTTTTTGACTCAACGAGCAATTCATCAACAATTTTTCCAGGAATAGTTTTCAAAGTACCATGTTCATAATCTTTGTAATATTTGATAACTTTTTCTAAAAACTTCAATTCAGAAGCAGACATTACTTTTTCAGTATCAACTAAAACTTTCTTAACGTCGTTAACCATATGCTTGGGTGCAGGAGGCGCGTGACCTGCAAGCATAACCAAAGCTTGAGTAGGGGTAACAACGCCCCAATAAATGTCCACCATTGCATCAATCAATCTTCTTGAAACAAGAGATTCATTTTGCTCTCCATATTTCATGAATTTGTCTACTGCTTCTGGACTTGGTTTAACCTTACCCATCTGTAAAAGAAGTTTCCAAGGTAAGAATGTTCCTCTGTCATACATTGGAACTCCATCTCTAATAAATGTAAATATTACAGGGTTAGCATCTTTAACATTATCCCAAAAATCAGTCATTAAGTAAACTTGAACATTCAAAACATTCTTAGTCCCAGATAATGCAGTAGCTTCTCTAATGTAATCATGGATCATTCCACGTAATTTTTCAAGCAATTGCAACCTAGGCATTCTCTTCACATCTGTATCATCAATAATTACGAAAGTATCCACGTCAGAGTCTTTTCCAGCGGTGCCTCTAACTAAACTTCCTCCGACAACGTAAGAAGCAACATATTTTTCGAATTTACGTAAAACTAAAGTCTTATGGATATTAGCAAGTCTCATGCTTCCAAGTAATCCCTTATCGTGAAGAGGGAAAGATGAAGCAATTGCATCTACAAAATCAAACTTACTATCTAACCCATAATTCCACAAGTCAATTTCAGTCTTAATGTGTACCCACAACTCTTGTTTAGATTCTTTAATCAATTTTAGAACTTCAGGCTTTATTTTCTTAGGAATTTCTTTGAATTTATCCTCAGGAATTAACATGACTAAATGTAATGGCTTCTTAGCAATTTCTTCAGGAAGTAAACCCTCATCTTCCTCAAACATTTTGAAAGCAGGAGTAGGTAAAACACTTAAAAAAGTAGTAAATGGAAATTTCTTAACTAATTTTTTCTTAAAATCTTCGAGTTGCTCTTTCAATTTATCATTTTTAGCACTCATTTCATCAGTTATCTGAGGCATAGCGCCTGGAATCTTGCTTGGAGGAACGTAACCCCCAGAAGAAGACATAGCATCGTTTAAGCCATGGGTTTTCTTTTCCTGCATATCGTTATTTATGAGTAATGCTATTTAAGGCTTACCAAAAGTATCAAGTTAAGAATTATAAACTCAAAAGTCCCTTAATTAAATCAAAGAGGAAATATGCCACAAGCAGTAACACACGTTTTAGTACCAATAATTTTACTATCCATATTTAGGCATATTTATCAAAAAAAGACTGGTAAAAAATTCCATCTTCAATATGTATTAATCGGGGGCCTAGCAGGAGTAATCCCTGATTTAGATATCCCTCTATTTTGGATAATGCATTATTTTGGATATTCCCTAGAACAAATTCATAGAACCTTTTTACATACTTTATTTATCCCCATAATATTTCTAGGACTATCTTTTATCTCTAAATTAACTATAAAGAAAAAATTAGGAAGAAACAAATTATCTTTAGCAACAATATTCCTATTGCTAGCCTTCGGCAGCATCATGCACTTAATATTAGATGCAACACTTGCAGGATACATAACTCCACTTTACCCATTATCTTTAGCAAAAATAGGTACAGGCTTCCCATTTACAGTATTTCCAGACCATATTGCAATGTTATTTTTAGCAACGCTTGATGGAGTGCTATTCATCCTTTGGATACTATATCTAGAACTAAAACACAAAATATCTGACTTTATATGATTCAACAAATTCAAGAAATAGATCCAAATTATGTTTGTGAAGCTTGTGGTAAAACTCTAGAAGAACTAAAATGTAAATTAATTTGTAAAAGATGTGGATACTTCAGATCTTGTTCAGATCTATTCTAACTACTTTCCCCAACTCCATCTAGGTTTTTCACCTTTCTTATAACAAATATACATAAGTAAAATAATTAGTAATATCAATAAACCAAAGTATTCAATGAATTTCCCCTTAACAAGAAATTCAACAGCAATATATACAAGAAGTAAGATAAAAACTAAAGTAATAAAAAATCCCTGCCAAGTTGAAGGATACCAACCCCATCCGTAAAGCTTTCTCTTAAACCAAATATCTTTTTTCATTTTTGTTTTATAGGCATAAACGACCCGATTACAACCCCTAGAGCTACGCCTAAACTTAGCCATAGTGCAATATTATCAAAAGCAACTCCAAATGCCACCCCTATTCCCGCTCCTAGGGCTATTCCTATTCCGAGATTAGAGTCTTTTTGATTCATTTCTTTTTACCTGATCCTTATTGTTTTTAAGAAGAGTATAATTTAAATAATCTTTGAATTATTATTAATTATGAAAAAGGTGATAATTGTTTTACTAGGTTTTTTCTTATTTCTAGCCTTAACTAGTGCCCAGGTAGATTGTACAAATTTCACCCCAACAACTACTGTTGAAATCTTGAGTCAAATGCCTCAAATAAATGCTCAATTAGAAATTTGTAACCTCCAAATACCAGAAGATTTTAACTTTGCATTAAACAACAAAAACATTTTTGTTTTAATAGATATGAATTCTGGAGAGACAGAAGCATTTTACATTTCAATAGTTGAGGGGAAAATATCCTCTATAAATCAAGATCCATTAGATGAATACTCTTATTATGTTGTATTAAGTGAAAGCACAATGGATAATATTTTACAATCGGATAATAAGTTAGATACTTTTCTTACAAATCTTGATAACGGCAATATCATGGTAGATGCAAGAGGATTCATTGCAACAATGACTTGGTTCTTTGCTAATTTATTCTTCTAAATTTTTAGAATTGATTAATTTCAATCTCTCTTGTTCGATTCTCCTCAACATACTCGGAGACTCACTACGGAGCTTGAAATGGCCCGTGGAAGAATCGGACTTCCGCCTTCTCGGTGTAAACGAGATGTTCTACCATTAGACTAACGGGCCTTTTGGTCTTATAAGAAATTAAAATAAAGCTTTATAAAACCTTTCTGTCCCCTTAGAGTAAAGCGCGGGTAGTATAGTGGTTAGTATACGACGTTGCCAACGTTGTGGCCCGGGTTCAATTCCCGGCCCGCGCATCATACCTTTCGCGCATCCTCATGCGAACTATTTGATTGTCGCGAACTTTTCTAGTGGAATTGCATATTATTTGGATGCTTAAAGAGATACTGAGGATGCTTGAGGAAAGAAAAGTTATTAAGGCATAATTCTTTATTGGAATATGAAAAATAAAACTTATTTGATTTCATTCTTCATAGTTAACTTTCTTAACCTTATCTTTTCAATAAAATATTACCTTTTTTCTCAAAACTTAGTTGTTGACACCATTGATGATTTTCTTACTAATATAGAGTTAATCTTATTTTTTGCATCATTAATATTATTAATCTTCACTCATAAAAAGATGAGTAAGCCTCATTTTAGATTGTTATTATTCTATGTGGTGGGGAGTATTTTGCTTGCTATTATGGGTGGAGCTTTTTACATCATTACTGGATTGCATAGTTATGACCTTTCATATATGTGGAATAGAGTTGGCTACTTTTTTATGATCTTATTTTATATAATTAATAGCTTTTTTGCAATTTACTTGTTAAAAAATAAATCTAAAGATATACGAAAGAAGAAATGAAAAATAAATATTCTGTTTTAACCATCATAATATTTGTTTTAGGTTTATTTGTAATTTTCTTCACATTTATAGAAAGTGCTCCAGGCCTAATTATATGGTGGTTCTTTAGTTGGGCATTAGTAAGGGGCTTGCATTCTATATGGAAAAATAGGGATGGTAAGAAAAAGAAGTATCCTAAATTATTATCTAATCTATGGTTATCTGTTTATACCCTAACTTACACTATTTTATCCGGAATTTTATTGAAAGAATGGTTATTTTCAGATTTTATCCAATGCTCTGCCGTAATAATATTATTTACTTCTTTTTTCTTAAAGGGATTAAGGGGTTTAAGAGGAAATAGACTTAGTGCCAGATTGGGTTTTTTAAATAAATCTGGATCATTTACATTAGGGCTAATCCTTTTTGTTGTTGCGATGTGCATGCTTTTTGTTTGGAGCTTGTTAAGATGAAAAATAGCACAATCTGGTTTATTTCTATTGTAGTCTTATTAATTATAGCATCATATTCCATTTTTGTAGTTCAGACTACTGATGAAAGATTTGTAGAACAAACTTTAGATGGAATGGGTTTGGAATTTGGAGAGGTTCCGGAAGAAATTGGAGATGAATTTGGAGAAAATCTAGTAAGTCAGCTAATCACTAAAGAAGAAATATTAAGGATTGTTAATACATCTGAAGGTATTAGACCAACTAGAGCTTTTGTTTTTGATTATACTGGCAAAGGATGGGGTAAAATATTAGACTACCAGAAACAATTGACTATGAATTCAGAAAAAGATTATATCACTTCTTTTATTATTACTTTGGACAAACCTGGAAATATTAAACTTAAACATAAAATTGAAATAGGAACAGACAAGAGAAATTGGGAAGTAATCAAAAAAGAAACTAATTATCCTGTAGAATATCCATTTAAGCGTACATATTTGTTAGTACAACGGAGAGGAGATGGTGTTGGTGGTAGAATGGTTGGTGTTGCTTATTATGAAGGTGCAAAAGTTGAATTTGCCGTTACTCGGGGCTTAGTAAACAATGAAACAATAGAAGATCTTCAAGAAATAACTTGGATTTTTTCTGAACGTCTTGAAAAGATATATAATGAAAGTATAAAAGAAATAGCAGAAGGTCCTTTTTTAGAAGAAAACCCTATTTTAACAAGGCCTGATTTACCGGACCCAGATATTATTTAAATAATTTATAGATCATATTATAATAAAAGATATAAAAAGCATGAAAACTTACATTTTTATGAGTTTTGCCTCTTTATTGAGAAAATCTATTCTAGATTATAGGGCCAATTTTAAGGCAATATTTGGATTAGTCTTTTAGTTTGTTATACTTCCTTCAATTATTATTAGCTTACTAAGCTTAGCAGTAGAAAATCCATTTTTTAAGATCGCTGATAAAACTAATGATGGATTAAATGTTACTCTAATAGTATTAACAATATTGCTGGGTTTGTTAGGAATTGCTTTGGCTTTTGCACAATTTATTCCAATGGTTGGAATTACTTCCATTTCCATAAGGAAAAAAACATTTAGTTTCAAAGAGGCACTTAAGTCAGCAAAAGAGAACTATTGGTTATATCTTGGTTTTTGTATTGTAATGCTTATCTATTTATTTGGCCTGTTTATTTTATTAATAATACCGGGGCTTATCTTTATGATATATTGGTCTTTGGGATCTTATGTTTTATTTGACAAAAAACATACAAGAATTAATGAAGCTCTGAAAAAAAGTAGACAACTAGTAAAGGGCAATTGGTGGAAAATTTTTGGATATTTTGTTTTAATATATGGGATTATGTCTATCGTATGGTTAGCTACAAGCACCTTACTTCCAGATTTACAAAGGGATTATTTGACTAGTAAAATAACCGGAGAAGAAGTTAATTTAGGGGAGAGCGCAATAATTTCACTTATAGGTTTAGTAACCAGCATACTATACCATTTACTTTTCATCCCATTATTTATCTTGTTTTTCAAAAATACATATCTGGAGTTAAGGGACAGACCTAAAAAAGAACTTACTTTAATAAAATTAGATAAAAGAGATTTCATATGGTATTCAACAAGAATATCGACCTATTTTTTTATTTTATTGAGTTTTATATTTTATTTAATTTTCCCAAAAATATTTTCATCAAATTTATTGCCTGACTTAATACTCCCTTATCTTGTAATTTTTGCTTTAGTAGTATCAACAATCCACATTTGTACTCATAAAAAGAGCGTATTTGCATCGATAGTCTTCATATTGTCTTTATTGATAACCTTAGGATTAGCAGTCGGAGGAGTTATAGTACTTTACGAGAATAATGAATATCAGCAAAAGCTTGCTTTTGAAAAACCTATAATTGATAGAGTTGGTGAAACTATAAGGCCAGGTAATGATGAAATAATAAACTTTGAAATAGATAAACCAATAAACATCTCCTTAACATTTTCCTCAGATAAGGATTGTGGTTTAGTGATTATAGAAGAATCTGAATTAGAAAAATCTATAAGAAATGAAACATATGAAACATTTATTTCTAGTTTTGATACAACTTGGGAAAAATTAGAAAGTAAAATAGCGCCTGGAAAGTATTCGGTAATATTATGGCCATCTGAAATTGGAACAATTAATTACAGTATCAAAATTAAACCAATCTTAAATCTTGAAGAAGGAATGTATCATACCAATCTATCCGATGGAAGATATTTGATAGTAAATAAATCAAGCGAAATTCCTTCAGGATATCATGAATGGCATATATTTAACGCCACTAATAACTCAAAAGTTGAAATAATATTTGAGTCTGAGGATTATGCTGAGATATACTTGATCCCAGAGAGCAATTTTTCAGACTTCGAGGAGGGAAATGATTTTTACTCTTTAGTTAATGCTTCTGGTACTAAGTGGCCATGGCACCTCAAAAATTATACATTGGAATCTGAAGGTACATATTATTTCATTGTTGTTTCGGATATAAATCCTGTTAAATACAGAAAGACAATTATAACATGGTAGAGGTTTTAAGGTAAAATGAAAAAACTAAATATAACTTCTTCTCGAAATATTAGTATGGGAAAAAATGTATTTAGAACAAAAGCTTTTTCTTTAATATTACCTGAAGGGTGGATTGTAGACAACAAGGGAGAGGTTCTTGCATTATATCCCAAGACAAAAGATGCAGGCGTTGTACAAATTTCAACATTTTCCTCAGAAAAACCTATGAAAAACTCAGAAATAAACCCAAAGACTCGATTAGAAAACCATATCAAAAAACAAACAAAAGATAAAGTCAAAATAAAAGTGCAAGAAAGAATGGGATCCATATCAGCGATATCTGATTTCTATAAATTATTACAAAACAGGGAAGAAAGATGTTGGAAAATGATGGTTGCTATGACAAAAAATAGAATGGCATTTGTTACCTATAATATTGAATGGGAATTCAGGAATGCGCGACTAAAAGATATAGAAGAAATTTTTGATTCTCTTCTTTTAGAAAGCTAAAAAATACATCATAATACTTAGCCAAATTTTCTAAAATTTATAAGTTTTGTCTAGAATAAATCTATCTTTTAGGAGAAATAGTTCCCATCAGGATGCGCGAAAGGTATTGATTACGGCCTGCTTTACTAGATCATAACACTAAAAAACAAAGATTTATATAGTAAGATTATCTTACTTCAACATGGAAATTGAACTTACAAGGATGAGCAGCAAAGGGCAGATAGTTATTCCATTAGCTTTGCGAAAGAAATTAGCCATTAAAGACGGAGAAATGCTAGCTGTTTCAACAAAAGATGACATTTTAGTTTTAAAAAAAGTGCAAAATCCTTTAGAGGATGATCTCAAAACCTTAGATGAAATTAAAGAGGCTTGGAAAGAGATTGAGGCTGGTAAGTATAAAAAATTGACAAGTGAAAATTTTCTTAAAGAAATTGCTCAATGGTAGATGTAATCTATACTGAAAAATTTGAAAAAGAGTTCAAGAAAGCAGATTCAACTGTTAAAATTATAGCATTAAAACAAGTTCAGAAAATTATCCAAAACCCTGAAATTGGTAAACCCTTAAGATATGATTTAAAGGGTGAAAGAACTATTTATGTTAAACCTTTTAGAATAATTTATACGTTCTCTAATAATACTCTATATTTCTTAAGATTTGAGCATAGAAAGAATGTTTATGATTAATTAGAAATCCCATCAGGATGCGCGGAAGGTATTGACTGCGGTCCACACATATTGATATATTGCTTAATTTTTAAAAAATGTCAAGAATGGTTCTATTGAATTTGTTTAATCCAAAGTAATTGTTTTATGGGGTTTATGGCTGCCTGATTGAGTTGCTTCTGCTGCAGTTTTCTGATAAATCTTCATACCAATTTCTTGAGAAGCTTCATGAAGATCATCTAATTTGTGTTTGATTGCGCGTGTGTCTGTTCCTACAATTAAAATCTTTAATTCTTCGATTTCTTCCTTAACTGTGCTTATTGTATTTGTGTCTAGTTTATCTTTGTAAAGATGAAGTATCTTTTCAATTGCATCAATAGTTTGCTCTGCTTCGAGTCTTACTTCAATGGACTCTCTCTTTCTTCTATCATCTTCTCTGTATCTTTCAGAATCTCTAACCATTTTTTCTATTTCTTCTTCAGTTAGTGCTCCACCCGTAACTGTTATCTTCTGTTCTATTCCTGTTCCTAAGTCTTTAGCAGACACCTTAACAATACCGTTTGTATCTATATCAAAAGTTACTTCTATTTGAGGGATTCCGCGTGGTGCAGGAGGTATTCCTTGAAGATCAAATCTTCCAAGTGAATGGTTATCTTCTGCCATTTCACGTTCTCCTTGGAGTACATTAATAGTAACTGACTCTTGAGTATCCATTGTTGTAGTGAATACTTGGCTTTTCCTAGTTGGAATAGTTGTATTTCTTTCAATTAATGAAGATCTAAGTCCCCCGGCAACTTCTATACCTAAAGTTAAAGGAGTTATATCAAGAAGTAATATATCTTTAACTTCTCCACTAAGTATTCCTCCTTGTATAGCTGCTCCAAGTGAAACTGCCTCATCAGGGTTAACGGATTTATCAGGTACAAGCCCTGTTATCTCTTGAACTAACTCTTGAACTTTAGGAATTCTTGTACTTCCTCCAACAAGAATTACTTTGTCAATTTTGCTCAACTTTGCATCTTTTATTGCTTGTTTTGTTGGAGTACTTAGTCTTTGGAATATTGGTTGACAAATATGTTCAAAGTGCTTTCTAGTTAAAGTAACGTCCAGGTGTTTAGGTGAATTATTATGGGTATAAATGTAAGGGATAGTTATTTTTGTTTCTTCTAATGTGCTAAGTTCTATTTTTGCAACTTCTGCTGCATCTCTAAGTCTTTGTAATGCTACTAAGTCTTTTTTTAGATCGACATCATTTACTTTTTGGAATTCACTATTCAAGTAATTAATAATAATTTCATCAATATCATCTCCACCTAAGTAATTATCTCCTGAAGTGGATTTAACTTCAAATACTCCTCCGCCAAGCACCAGAATAGAAACGTCAAAAGTTCCTCCTCCGAAATCAAAAACAAGTATTGTTTGGTTATCTTCTTTGTCTAAACCATATGCAAGTGAAGCTGCTGTAGGTTCATTAATAATTCTCTTTACATTAAGCCCAGCAAGAACTCCTGCATCTTTTGTAGCATTTCTTTGTGCATCTCCAAAATATGCCGGAACAGTAATTACAGCATCAGTTACTTCTTGGCCTAAATAGTTTTCTGCATCTTTCTTTAACTTAGATAAAATCATAGCAGAAATTTGTTCTGGAGAATACTCTTTATCACCTATCTTTGTTAATTTTTTAGTACCCATCGCTCTTTTGATGCTTCTTATTGTACTTGTAGGGTTTGCTACTGCTCCACGTTTTGCTACTTCTCCAACTAAGATTTCTTCTCCATTAATAGAGACTACACTTGGCATTGTTCTATTACCTTCAGAGTCAGCTATAATTTTAGGTTTTCCGCCTTCCATTACGCTTACAGCTGAAAATGTTGTGCCTAAATCAATTCCAATTACTTTTCCCATTATTTGTCTGCTCCTGTGCTAAGTTTAATTTTAGATGCTCTTATAATTCTATCTTTTAGCATATAACCTTTCTTTATCTCTTCTAGAATAACTCCTGGTTTGTCCCCTTCTTCTTTTAATAGAACTTCATGAAATTTTGGATCAAATTTCCCTTTTGTATCTATTACTTTCAAACCCTGTTTTTCAAGTATTTTTAATAACTGAGTATAAACTAATTTTATTCCAGGATCATTATTATGTTTTAGGGCAAGTTCAAAATTATCCAATACTTCTAGTAATTGTGTAATTAAATGAGCATTTGAGTTGCTTGCATTTTCACTTTTTTCAATTTCAGTTCTCCTTCTATAGTTCTCAAATTCTGCTTGAGCCCTCTGTAATTTCTCAATATATTCCTGTTCAGTTACTTTTGGTTTTTCTGCTAGTTCCATTTGAATGTTTCAGTTTGACCTCTTTTAAATGTTAGCTACTGGAGTTATTCTAATTAAAGAAAATATGCCTAAATCAAGTTTATAAACTGGTATTTTGACTAGAATTCAATGGTATTTATTAAAGGACATGAAATAGAAGCCCCTAGAATAACTGGTTCTTATGATAGGCGCGCACTACAACTTGAGAACAGCATAGTTGCTACTTTAAAACAGATTGGAGTAGAGCGCCACCATATTGAGGTAAATATGCAGAAAATTGCTATGAGAAAGCACCCTGCTTCTGTAAAATGGTATTTTAACAACCATAATCTAAAGTATAGTTATGCTTTGATGCCAAAATTTGTTGAAAACCTTTTCATCATAGACAAGATATTAAAAATTGAAGTTGAAAGATTGCTTTCAAAAGAAATAATTGCAGATGACTTTATACGCGAGTTTTCTGAAGATGATGATCTTACACAGCAAAGGATTGAAGCTAGAAAGACTTTATGCGTTAAAGAGGATGAAATGGATTTTGAAGTTATTACCAAGAACTACAAAATCTTAGCTAAAAAATATCATCCCGATATGCTTCCTCATGGAGATCATGAATTGTTTCAAAAAATCAATACTGCTCACAAAATTTTAAAGAAAGAGTTGACTTAATTTAGCAGAATTAAAGGTTTGCCTATTTTATACCGTAACTTATTGCTGATTCCAATGTCTTGATTGATTTGTTCTTTTATATTCATATTAAACTATTTTACTTTCTATTAAGCTCTTCTGCTATGACCGCGGCCCGCGCATATTTTTATAAAATCAAGAAGCATCATCATAATATGAATAAAACTATTTCATCAGGTACTGTGCATAAAATGCCAGCAGATTTACAAAAAGAACTTACCCGCGATGCTAAAACTCTTGGGTTATGGGAAGATATCACTCCTCTTGCAAGAAATGAATTTATTTGTTGGGTAGAAGATGCTAAACAATCAAAAACTCGAGATCATAGAATAAAGAGAACTCGTGAAGAATTACTTGAAGGCAAAAGACGCCCATGTTGTTGGATAGGTTGTATTCACCGCACAGATAAAGCAATAAGCCCATCAATTAAAGGTATACTTGCTAAAAAATCAAAAAAAGCTTAACTTAAGAAAATCTAAAAACAAATTATTCAAGCAGATTTTCTCTCGTTAGAATAATTGAAATAAGTTTGAACCCTGTCATAATCTGCAAGCTGGCAATCAACTAATCTTGGTTGATGAGATAAACTGGAATAAAGATTTAATCCCATAGTCATATCCATATCAGCAACTTCTTCAAGAGCAAGCTTATCCCTTTTTGCAGCTTCAACTTCCAAACTCCTTTCAACAACAACTCTTATTGCATCTACATTCATAACTTTAACTCAAAAGTAACAGTATTTAAGGCTTTTGAAAAACACATAATAGAGTTATGTAGTCACTATATAATAATTACAATAAGTAAGATTTAAATACCCAAATGACCCTACTTATAAGTGAATAAAATGGCAAACAAAATATTATGGTTATTGTTAGGCATAGAGTTATGCCTTGTCTTTAGCTTAGGCTTTATTTCAGGAATTATCTCAAATAAAGAGACTCTAACTGAGTTCCCTCTTTCATCAAATAGTTATGAAGAAGCTTCCCCTTCAGATTATATACAAGAAGATAATATTAAACTCTACAAGGATAGAGTTGTAATACTAATTGATAATCCCTCAATGAGTAGCTATGCTGATACCAATAGCATGTTACCAGTTCTTGATGCAGGATCAAACGGAATAAAATTTGTTCCAAAAAGCGAAAAAGACATTAAAGTTGGAGATATAATTTCATTTAAGTTTGAAGACAAAATAATAGTCCATAGAGTTGTAAGTATTGGGTCTGACGAACTTGGAACATACTTTATCACTAAAGGAGACAATAACAAATACGCAGATGAAAAGATAAGATTTTCAGATATAGTTTCAAAAACTATCGCAGTTATCTATTAATTCATCAAGCTTAAATAATAAAAGCAATTAGTCAATATATGAACTTAAAAGAGAAGTTGAAAGTCTTAGATCCAAAAGTAAAAAATAACTTATCTATAATTCTAAAACAACTAGAAAGTAATATTGATTTATTATATGAATTAGCTACAATAGATGAAAAAACAGGAGTATACAATAATAAATTTTTCAAAACAATTTCTGAAATGGAATTAGATAAAGCAAAAAGAAAAATAGGGCCATTAAGTTTAATGATTTTAGATTTAGACAATTTCAAGAAATTAAATGATACTTACGGGCATTTAATTGGAGACGATATTCTAAAGAGGTTAGCTTTCGTATTAAAAAACAACACTAGAAAGTATGATATAATCTCTAGATTCGGAGGAGAAGAATTTGTAGTTTTACTACCAAATACTCAAGTAAAGAGAGCTAAGTTAGTATGTGAAAGAATGAGAAGGGAAGTTCAAAACGATAGAGAATTAAAAAAATATTTAGTAACTTTTTCAGGAGGCCTAACTGAATATAAGAAAGGAGATAGCGTTAAAAAAATGCAATTGAGAGCAGATAAGGCAGTATACCAAGCAAAGAAGAAAGGTAAAAACAGAATAGAAGTGCTCTAATTATTAATAAAATTGGATATTTCTTTATTTACTAATTCTGAATATTTTCCAAGTAAAGCAACATGATTAGATTCAGGAACCTCATATTCCCTGTTGCCTTTAGAAGAAAGATTATTTAGAATAAATTTGTGACTATCTTCGGAGATAACTGAATCGTTTTTTACATGAATTACTAAAACTGGTTTAACTACATTAGAAACATAGTTTTTTGATAATTCCATTACTTTAGACATTTCGTAAGCTGCTTTTAATGGAATTACCTTATATGATCCGTTATGAGTATCTATGAAATCTCTTACCCTCTTAGGTTTTCTCTGAAACAATTTTACCCTTCTAAGAACTGGAAATATAAGATATTTATTCAAATTATGTCTTCTAAAAAATATTGGAGTGCCTAAAGTAACAATCCCTTTAATTTTACTAGAATGGTTTGAAGATAAAAGTGCAAGGTTACCTCCAAAAGAACTTCCAACAAGGTATATTTCAGAATAATCTCTTGCAAGAAGATCTATATTTTCTGAAACTGATTCAATCCATTGATAACTTTTAATCAAAGTTAACCTTTCAGGAGAAGTCCCATGTCCTGGAAGTAATGGAGCATAAGAGCTTATACCTTTTTCATATAAGTAGTCAGCCAAATCTCGAAACTCTCTAGGGCTAGATGTAAACCCATGAATTAACAAAGCAACTGCATTTCCCTTAGCTTTCTTAAAGAATGGTTTAGCTTCTGGAAAAATTTCAATAGTTCCTGAATAACGTCTTTTTATTAAGAAAAACCTAATTCCAGTTAATGCTCTTAAAAAAGCAAATAACCCTAAAATATATTCCCACATAAACTATCGAAATCCAACACCTATTTAAACCCGATTTACTAAAATAAAATATGAAGAAGGTGGCAAAGAAACAAGTAAAAAAAGAGACCCCAAAGAGGAAAACTCATCCAAAAATTGTTTTTACCGCAATTGCTGCCCTAATATTTGTAGTAATGGCATTATTTATGCATTGGATTTTTATTTTACCAGCAGTTCTTTTATGGTGGATAAATAAAAGAGCTATAAAGAAACATTTCGGAGTTTAATCAGTCCAATCCATCATAAGGATTTGACTTAATATTTGGAGTTCTTGATCCAGAAGCAGCTAAAACATCATCTATCCTTAAAATCATTGTAGCAACTTCGGAAGCAGATGCAACTGCCTGTAATTTGACCCTTACAGGCTCAACAATGCCTGCAGCGAGACAATCTTCAACCTTATTCACAAATAAATTAATCCCATCTCTGGAGTTCCCAGATTCATGTTTCTGTTTTAATTCAGTCATTATATTCACCGGATCAAGTCCAGCGTTTTCTGCTAAAGTTTCAGGAATATATTCTAAAGCGCTAGCAAATTCATCTATTGCAAGTTGTTCCCGTCCACCAAGAGTACGAGCATATTGCCTTAATCTCTTAGCTAGTTCCATTTCAACAGCTCCACCGCCAGAAACAACTCTTCCATCTTTAACCGCACTACTAACATCTCCTAACCCATCTTTAACCGCTCTTTCAACTTCATCTAAAACATGTTCTGTGCTACCACATAAAAGAATAGTAACTGCTTTAGGATTTTTACAACCTCTAACATAAGTCATTACTTCGTCTCCTTTCTTAACTTGTTCTACGATAGACGCAAAACCCAAATCTTCTTTCTTTATTTCTTGTATACTTGAAACGATTCTTCCAGAAGTAGCTCTTGATATCTTCTCAATATCTGATTTAGCAACTCTTCTATAAGCCATTATTCCAGCTTTAGATAAGAAATACTGGGCAACATCATCAATTCCTTTTTGACAAAATACAACTTTAGCCCCGGAATTAATTATCTTATTAGTCATCTCCCTAAGAGCCAATTCTTCAGAAGCAATAAAATTTTGAAGCTGTTCTGGAGTAGAAACTGAAATCTTTGTCTCAGTTTCAGGACTTCTTAATTCTAAAGCAAAATCAATAACTAAAATAGAGGCATTGTCAATTTTTTTAGGCATAAATTCATTGGCAGCTTCCTTATCCAAAGCAATTCCATGAACTAACTCGCTATCTTCTATAGAATTTCCTTTTTGTTTAACAATTTTAATAGAATCAAGGTCAACTTTTTTACCTTCTCCAACTTGTTCAATTGCTGAAACAATTATATCTGCTAATTGATCCCTATTACTTTCAGCACCCTTTCCAGTCATAGCAGTCATAGCAATTTGTTTCAAAACTTGTTTACTATCTGCAGGAATAGATATTTCATTAAGAATATTTTTAGCCTTCTCAGCAGCCAATTTATATCCTTTTATTATTACAGTAGGATGTATTTTCTTATCTAACAATCTTTCAGCATTTTCAAGTAATTTTCCGGCAAGCATTACAACTGTAGTTGTTCCGTCCCCTACTTCACTTTCTTGAGTCTTCGCAATTTCAGCAATCATCTTAGCTGCAGGGTGATCCAACTGAATTTCTTCAAGTATCGTAACCCCATCATTAGTAACTATAATATTTCCTGCAGAGTCCACTAACATTTTATCCATCCCCTTAGGACCTAGAGTAGTCTTAACAATCTCAGCAATTATCTTAGCAGCCAAAATATTGTTACGCTGAGCATCCTTTCCAATAGTTCTAGACACATTTTCAGGCAGAATATAGACTGGTTGTTTATCGCTCATGTAAACTCCCTTCAAAACTAGATTTTAAAGATTATTGTGATTCTCCACTAAAGTAATGTTTAAAAATAAGTCAAACTATGAATGAATATGACACACAACCAAGATTTTGTTTATGCTACAAGAGATTATTCGACAAGACTTAGTGGATGTTCTGTATTAACTACAACAGACCCTCAAAAAGTAATAGATGTATGTGGAGAAGTAAGAAATTTATTAGCTATAGATACAAGACTGAAAGGCCATAGAGAATATGTAGGAATGGTTGAGCAAAATGTAGAATTATTAGAAGAACTTGCTAGACAGAGAATGTATTCTCCAGAACATTAATTTCTAATACGAACTTCGAGATCAAAATTCAAGTAGCTTTAAAAACCCTTAAAATTAAGTCAATTCCCCATGGTTGACTATACAAATGAATTGAGAAGATTAAGAGATATGCATGAGAGTTTTGACCTTAAGTATGGCCATAGAACTAATAGTAAGGCGACAGATGAAGAAATAAGAGATGCGGAAAGAATCAAACAAGAACTAGTCGTAGTTTGGCAAAGAGCAATTCAAACAGATTGCAGAGAATCAGAAAATGAATTAGTAGCAATAGAAGCCGAATTAGAAAAACTAAACATTAGAAGAAACTACAAATTTTAAGAGGGCAAAAGGCTTTAAACCCAAGTTTTATGATAAAACTATGGAAGAATTTAGAAAGATATTAGCTCAATTTGACAGCACATATCAACCACAACCATTTTTACGCGAACTTACAAGAGAACAAAAAATAAGACTTTATGAAAAAGAAATAGCTGAAATAGCTGCTAGTTCGATACCAAGAGCAAGAGCTGTAAACCTTGTATATTCAATGATCTTAGATGGGTTAAAAAGAGAAGACCCAGACACCAGAGGATTATATGAGTCTAAAGATTTAGTAATGGCTCTAGGTAACAAGAAACCTACTTTTGGAATTTTGAGTTAATTTTATATATCTCAAATATTTCTAAGATTTAATGAAAAAAACATTTTGGTGGGGAATTGGAACAATAGCTGTTGTAGTTACATTGGTAATAATCTTATCTTCTTCAGGATCAAGTAAATATGAAGATTTCGCTCAATGCATAACAGATTCAGGAACTAAGATGTATGGAGCATATTGGTGCCCTCATTGTCAAGCTCAAAAGAAAATATTTGGTTCAAGTTGGGACAATATAAATTATATAGAATGTGCAACTCCTGGTAGCAACCAACAAACAACAGCATGTAATGCTGCAGGAATAAAGAGTTACCCAACATGGATATTTGGAGACGATAGACAATTATCTGGAGAACTTTCTCTCCAACAATTAGCAACATTTACAGGTTGTCAATTACCTGCTGAAGAATAAACAAACAAGTTAAGTTTTATATACAATAATTAAATTCAAATCCAAGTTAGGGGCCCATATTATAGTGGTATTATACGCCCATGGCATGGGTGAGACTCGAGTTCAATTCTCGATGGGTCCATTACAGTTTTTTATCTAGATCTTTTATAATTAAAAACACATATTCTTAACCCATTTACATCCACCTCAGATGCATCATAAAATACAAATCCTTGTCTTAATAACGCCTGTACTTCAAAAGAAAAAATAGAATTATTAAAAGCTCTCGAACCTACTCGAGACCTATATGCTTCTCTCCACATTTCTTCACTAATAGATATTCCATTAGGCAATAAAGAATAGATCATCTCTTGTCTTGGAGTAAGCATTTTAAAAATAAATTAATTTTCGCTAGTTTCAGCAGCGAAATGTGTTCTATTTGATAAAACATGTTCTCTCTTACCTTCATGTTCAAATGAAGCAGTAGCTGCTGCAAGTTCAAAACTACCTACGATGTTTATCTTTGAATAGATAACATATGAAAATACCCTTTCTTCTCCTGCGTTCATCTGAGGAATATCCCATTCTATCTTTCTTGCATGTTCGTCAATTCTATGAGGAGGAATTCCAAATTTATTGAATAGTTTAGCATGTCCAGGGATTCTATCTGAAATTATAACATGTTTAACATTCCCTTTTGATTTAACTCTTAGGTTAACCTTCAAAGCAAGTTCTCCACCCTTAGTCCTTACAAGTGCAACACCCTTGTGAACTGAAAGTTTCTTTGTAGCAACAAACTTTGCAAAGAAACCAACAATTACAATCAATAAAATGATTATGAAGGGGAAGGTGTAATTAGTCGTTACATTTACAGTGTAAGACTCTCCAACCCCTATCTCTTCTTCCCAGGTATAATCGACAAATATCCCGCTTCTCTCTGAAGTCGCAGGCCTATCAGAATATACAGTAAATAATCTAGTCAAAATATTTTTACGAACTTGAATTGATGCAACAGCAGGAACGTTTCCCTCATTCGACTTAGTAATGTTTGTTTTTTTAACAATAAAACCACTTGTAGATTCATAAACTGATATTCCAGAAGCCTCAAGATATCTTACAGGTAAAGTTACTGAAGACTTTATGCCATTAAGCTCATAAAGAATTTCAGCTTCATAATCTCCTGCTGAAATCTTATCTTCAAGAATTATTGGTATGGAAAACACCTTACTTTCTTTTTTATTTAAATCGAATGTATCTGAAAATTCAAAGAAATTAGATTTTGCAACTATCTTGAGTCCAGGGATCGTAACATCTTCCTTATTTTTAATTACCATTTCAACCTCAGTTTTATTCAAAGGAATGTCTTCTATAGAAACCATAACTGCGTCTTTGACATCAAATAATCTAACTGCTAAAGCTTCCTTAAAGAAACCAGTATTATCTCCCTTTATTTGATATTCGAAAGCGTAAATTCCCCTTCTTTCTCTTAGAATATTTTCAAATGGGGCTGCAGTAACATCAAGCGTGATTGTCTCACCACTACCAATCCTAAATTTTTCCTTAGGATACATTGAAACACTTACAAGAGAGTAAATCTGGAAATAATCTGTATCTCCATTATTTGTAATTTCCATTTTGAAGGTTGCATTTGACTTATCCAATTCAGTAATTATGATTTCACTTTTCTCTAAAATATCAACGCTAAGATCTGCAGAACTAACAAAAGAAGTAAGTAAAACAACTATCAACACAAAAATCTTTAAGTTCATCAACACGTTGATAGTTTTTTCTATTTAAAGATTATTGCACATCAACTACTTCTTTCCAGTTAGTTCAAATAAGGCTTTCATCTCTTCTTTAAATCCTTGAACTACACTTTCAACCCTGTCTTTCATCTGCTCAGTTCTTGAAGGAATTACGAACTTGTTATAAAGTTCCTTGAAAAACTTAGTAGTTGGAGATTTATTCCATTCATTTTTGTAATCTTTTATTAAAGTGCCCTTAATCTCTATACCTATTTCCATAAATTTGTTCATTTTCTTCTTTTTACCATCTATTTCTACTTCAACATCTTCTAAACCAAGAACTCTCCACTTAAGATTTAATTCGATCTTAAAATAATCCGTAATCTGTTTAGTAGCTGCCCAGGAAACTTCTATATCTTTAGAACTACCCTTAACTTTCTCCGTATATTGTTCTTCAACAACCCCATAACCTTCCTGCTTAAGCCAATCGTGAGCGTATGAGTAAGCATCGGCAAACTTACCATATCCAGAATACTTTATCTTCTCCTTTAGAATTACATCCTTTTCAGCCATGCTCTTTCCCTATGAAGATATAAACTTTATATATAAACTTTGCTCAGATAGTAAAGTTTATGTATGTTGATTTCAATCAACTCAATATAAACTTTGCTCAGTTCTTATAATGAAACAAATAATTATCATAGAACATTTAGAACCTAAATTATGGCCTTGGTGCATAATAGAATATGAAAATATATCTAAAATGTTTAGTAAATCTGAATTATGGTTCACAAATATTAAAGATGGTGGTCAAAAGCTAAATAGGTTAGGAAAAGTCTTCAAAAAATCAGTTCTAGACATGGAGTTAGTTAATGCATGCGTTCTTGATCCTGATGCTAAAAAAACAATAGACTATGAAGATTCAAAGAAATTCAAATATTTCATAATTGGAGGAATTTTAGGAGATTACCCTCCAAAAAAAAGAACTAAAGTGGAAATAACAAAGAAACTAAGCAATGCAGAAGCAAGAAATATGGGTAAAAAACAATTTAGTACAGATAATGCAGTTTATGTTCTAAAAAATATATTGAATGGTGGTTCGATGAAAGACATGAGTTTTCAAAATAAACTAACAGTTAAAATAAATGACATAGAGTCAATTGAATTACCTTATTATTACCCTTTAGTAGAGGGAAAACCAAGAATTAGTAGCGAATTACTAAACTACTTAAAGAAAAAGAAAGATTTCTAATAACAATTCTTACAAACAAAACTTCTTCCACTTGAATCTGCTATCATAAAGCGTTTATTCTTAAACTGTTTACATTTTATGCATGTTCTTCCACATTGCTTGCATATTCTTCTCTTAGTTACTGCGCATTGATGCCTAAGACAAGTTTCACAAGATACTTCATTACAATCTTCACATCTAGTCCCACAATTTCTACAAACAAGGTGATTCCCATTACATAAGATTATTTCACTTAATGAAGCCTTACATAAATCGCAAGTAGGAAGATCAACTTTATTTTTCAAAGGATCAAATTTTATGACCGCTAGCCTAGTTACTCCGGCGTTAGATTTAAAGAAAGCTTCTATAGAATAAATAGGATAATCTACAATTGTAGTTGTGATTAGTTTGGTATTGAGCCTTAAAGCATGTTTCTTCTGTTCATTTTGAATAAATAGTTCTTTTTCGTTAGCAAACTGAATTTTCTGCCTTTCAAGTTCAATAGGGTCTTTAGACTTTAGAGCACCAGAATTAATCCTCGCAATTTGTTCATCTATTTCCTTAATTTGCTGTTCATAATATAAATTAATTCTTGAAATTTCTTTTGAAAGACTAGAATCTAAAGTTGAGGCTATTGAAGATGTTTTTTCATTTACTGAATCTTTAATATGATCTTTAGCAATAGAATAATAATCTCTTAATTCAGTAATATCTATATCTTTTTTATTAGTATTAGAAACGGTAAACTTGCTTAAATCAGGATTAACAATTAACCCCTCATCAACAAAAACTTCATTTATCAATTTCTCTTCTTCATTAAGATATTTGTAAGTAGTTTGGAATGTAAATTTAAACATGAAATTATGAACTGTATCTGCAGTAGCCTTTACAACAGAACAATTATGCAACTTCAATTTTTCTTTAATAAAAGAATCTACATTTATTTTATAGTTTAACGAAGTTAAAACAGCGTCACCAGAATTATCTAAATATGCTTTCATCATTTTTAATAAATAACTTTCAGGAGCAACTAATTCTCCAGTTGTTGCAAAAGCCTTATCAAAAACTATCCTGTAAGGCTCATTTTTCCCGTAAAATTTTTGAAATTTAACTGGTACTTCGCTTACCTCTAAGTAGTCAGTAGCTTCATTTACCTTAGCCCCAAGTTCCTTAAAAAACTGTAAACTAAAAGCTCTAAGTTGGTCCATCTAATGCCTCCTCGCTAGCTTTTTTGGCTTCAGCATATTCATCAATTCCTTTTTGAATCATCTTACTTATCTCCTTAACATCTTTAGCAAAAATCTCCAAATTATTTTTAGAATCAATGAAAGAGTCCATTAACATCTCCTCTATCTTAGCAATCCCTGCTTTTCCTTCACCGTCCAGCCCTAAGTTAAACAATATAGTGGGCAATTCTCCTATTACTAGGCCTATACAACACATTTTGTTGATTATCAAGTCAACAACATGTTCTTCCATAGTGTCCTTTGTAGCTAAACTGTAAATCTGCATGTCCCTAGTTTGCCCTATTCTGTCCAATCTTCCAATTCTTTGTTCAACAGACATAGGATTCCAAGGCAAATCATAATTAATCAAAACATTACAAAACTGAAAATTCAGACCTTCAGCACCAGTTTCTGTACTTATCATTATTTGGGCATCTTTTTTGAATTGTGCAATCTTTTCAGTCTTCTCTTCACGAGTAAGTCCCCCTGTAAACTCCACTATTTTAAGGTTATAAGGCTCTAGCTTCTCTATTATATATTTCAAAGTAGTAGGATGCTTAGTATAAAGTAAAATTTTAGCATTTTTGTCTTCTTTCAAAACCTTATCCACAATTTCTACAAGTTTTTCAATCTTAGAGTCCTTAGTCAATTTAGAATATGCTTCAATTATGTCCTGTGCAATTTGCCTTGTTTCAGAATGGTACTTTTCGCTTTCTGCAATCTTTGTTAAAGATTCTATAGCTGAGCGAGAAGAACTAGTAACTTTTGGTAAAATTGCATAAATTATTAGTTTACCACGTAACTCTTCCCCGCTAGCAGAAAAATACTTAGTTTTCAATAAATCACAAATAGAATCATATATCTTTTTTTCTTCAGCAGTTAAATGGACTACCTCTATTTTAGGTATTCTTTTCATATAGTTTATACCGGTTTCTTCACGCCTACGGCGAACCATAACTTCTTGCAACCTACGGCGAAGTTCTAGAGGGTTCAGAGGCTTACGTTTATTTCCCCTAAATAGAAACTTCTGCCTAAATTCTTGGATAGTTCCAAGGTGCCCCCTTCTAAGTAAATGAAGTAAATTGTAAAGCTCAATTAAATCATTCTGAAATGGGGTAGCTGTTAACAAAAGAAAACGTTTTTTCTGCATACGATCTACAAATCTCCATCTCGTAGTATTTCTTTGTTTTAATTTATGAGCTTCATCTACTATTAATAAATCCCATGCAATTTCGTGGGCACGAGAATGCCTAAATTTTCCTGCTTCTTTATCAAATATTTTTACTTTATCAATAGAAGCTATAACTAAATCAGATTTATCCCAGTCAGCTTCATTCTCTATAATACTAAAATTCATATTAAACTTTTCATTTAATTCAGCCACCCATTGATCCACTAGTGAAGGAGGTGTAAGAATTAACACCTTAGAAACAAATCCCCTCGTAAGACATTCTTTGATTACAAAACCAGTAGTGATTGTCTTTCCAAGTCCAACCTCATCAGCAAGTAATGCAGATCCATTCATTTCACGTAGAATATGTAAAGCTCCTTCTGTCTGATGAGGTAACTTATAAGTCAAGTTATCCTTAACCAAATCGTAAGATACAAGACCATTAAGTTCAGTATTTTTCTCAATCTTGATAGCATCAACCTTAAGTTTAGCAACATCAGCACTTCCAAATTTTTTCTGTTCAACTTTTTCAAGAACATCTAAGTCATCATCAGAAAAACTTTCATCAATTATAATAGCCATTATACATACACCTCAGAACATAATTTCAGAAAATACAGTTTTTAAGAATACTTATACTAACAGATTACTTCTTCGCACCAATGACTTTCTTGCCGTGCATGTAAGGTAACAAAGCCTTAGGAATATCGACACTTCCATCTTTATTTTGATAATTCTCAAGGATTGCGACCATTGCACGAGATGTAGCAATAGCAGTATTATTCAAAGTGTGAGGGACATATTTATCCTTATTTCCGGAGTCAACTCTAATCTTAAGTTTACGAGCTTGAGCATCAGTTAAATTAGAACAAGACCCCACTTCAAAATAAGTTTTCTTCCTAGGAGACCAAGCCTCAATATCTACTTGAACATGTTTCAAGTCACCTAAATCTCCTGAACATATTCCGAGTATCCTTATAGGGATGTCTAAATCTCTAAATATTTCAACAGTAACAGATTGTAATTCTTCGAAAAACTTCATAGATTCTTGAGGTTTACAAATAACAACCATTTCCACTTTATTGAATTGATGGCTTCTGTATAAACCCTTTTCATCTATCCCATGGGAACCAATTTCTTTTCTAAAACACATAGAGTATGAAGTAAATTTCATAGGTAATTGTTTCTCAAGTAAAATAGTATCTATGTATCTTCCAATTAAAGAGTGCTCGCTAGTCCCGATTAAATACAAATCTTCTTCATCTATTTTGTATATCTGGTTCTTCATATCATCTAAAGCAGTAACATTATTCATTACTGAGGACCTAAGCATCAAAGGAGTCTCAACATAAGTAAATCCTTTACTTACTAATTTATCTATAGCAAACCGAATCAAAGCTTGGTTAAGTAATGCCAAATCTCCTTGTAAATAATAAAATCCATTTCCACTTGTTTTAGCAGAAGCATCAAAATCTGCAACATTTAAGTTTTCAGCAATTTCTGAATGACTCTTAACTTCAAAACTAAAGTCTTTAGGTTTACCTATTTTACGCATAGTTACATTTTCAGAATCATCTTTGCCTAGAGCAACAGATTCATGCATCATGTTAGGAATCTTACTTAAAATCTCTGAAATTTCTTCTTCAAGAGAATACATTTTCTTTTCTAAACCTTCAATTTTAGTAGGAATCTCTCCAGCTTCTTTCAATAATTTTTTAGCATCCTTTCCAGCCTTTTTAGCATCTGCAATTTCCTTAGAAATTTTATTTCTTTCAGCACGTAAATTATCAACTTCTCCCTTAAGTTCTCGCCATTTCTTATCTTTTTCAAGTGCAAGATCGACCAATTTTAATCTATCAGTCTTAAACTTCTTTTTAATATTCTCTTTAACCTTATCAGGATTTTCTCGTAAGAATTTGATATCAAACATGTTTATTGTAATTTTATAGAATATTTAAAGTTAATTTAATATCTTCTTCCGCCAAATCTACTTCCGCCTCTTGAATCCCTACTTCTAGAATCTCCGCGGCCACCATCTCTTCTACCTTCCCTTGAATCTCCATGATCACGTCTTCCGCCAAATCCACGTCCTCGTCCTCCAAAGGTAAGACGTCCACGGTTATCTCTGTCTGCTGGTCTTTCTGTAAACCTAACAGCTACAGGTTGAACTTCGGGCATAGACTCTTGTTTGATTGTTATTGCAGGATCTCTTAAAACATTTCTAAAATTATCATAATCGCGTTGAGCTACAATTGTAATTGCAATACCATCTTTTCCAGCCCTAGCGGTTCTTCCTATTCTATGAATATAATCCGTACTTGTCTTAGGAACATCAAAATTGTAAACGTGTGAAACATTCTTTATATCAAGTCCCCTAGCAGCAACATCAGTACAAACTAAGATCAAAGCTTTAGAAGAATGAAATTGCTCCATAATTCTACTTCTTTTATTTTGTGCAAGTCCCCCATGAATGGCAATTGCATCAATATTATTCCTCTGTAAGTTGTGCACAACATAATCTGCATTTCTTCTAGTATTTGTAAATACCATAACAAGTCCTGGCTTTTCATTCTTAAGCAGATGGACAAGTAAAGAGAATTTTAAGTTAGAAGGAGTATCATAATAAATCTGATGCAATTTGGTAGGATCCACTTGATTTTCAGATTCCACATAAACAGGTTCTTTCATATAATGTTTAGCAATTCTTGATATATCTGAAGAAATTGTAGCTGAAAATAGTAGAGTTTGTCTTTCCTTAGGACATTGATCAATTATTGTAACCACATCATCAATGAAACCCATGTCAAGCATTCTGTCTGCTTCGTCTAAAACTAAAAACTTAATTTTGCTTAAATCAAGACTAGCATTTCTTAAGTGGTCAAGTACTCTTCCAGGAGTTCCAACAACAATATCAGCAGTACGTAGAGCATGTTTTTGAGGTTCAATTGAAACTCCACCATATATCTCTAAAACTCTAAGACCTACATGTTTAGAATATCTTGAAAGATTTTTTCCTATTTGTTCAGCAAGTTCGCGAGTAGGTGTCAAAATAAGAGCTTGAATACCTTGTCCCGAATTAATCTTCTCGATAATTCCAGCTCCAAATGCAATTGTCTTACCAGACCCAGTAGCAGAACTTCCCAAAACATCTTTGCCTTCAAGAACTAATGGAATTGCTTTTGCCTGTACGTCTGTAGGGCTTGTTATTCCAGCGTCTTCCAGTGCCTTGACTAAACCTGCACTTAATCCTAAGTTGTCAAATTCATTCATATATTCATCAATAAAATGCCCTTTTTAAAGAAGAGTGTTAGTTATATAAACAATAAAAGCAATATTAAATCATGAGTGGTGAGATATCTAGGGGAACAATAAGAATAGGAAAAGATCTCAAAACATATGAATTTTCAAATAATAAGTGGAAAATTTCAAATAAAGAATTTCCATCTGCATTAAAGGTAATATCTTTATTCAAGGCGCATAACAAATTTCAAGACTTAATTGATCAAAAAAATCCAAATTTTCTTAAAGGGCAGTTATTCAAAGGAAAAGTTCAAGGGGCAAGGTTGAACATTTTACCAAACGGAAAAAAACTAGACAAGGCATATTCGTTATTAGCCGAAGACCTAACAATCCATGATGAAGAATCTCATGATCATTGGGATATAATCTATAAAAATCCAAATGGAAAATATGCGTACCTTTATACCTTAAGTAAAAAAGATAAAGCAGTAAAAAACAAATATAAAAAAGTAGAACTATTTGAAGGCTTATATAATAAACTACAAAAATCAGTAATTCAAAATCTTAACAATAAAGAAGATATCTATGCACTACCACTTTACACCTTACTAAAAACATACATGCGTGTTGGAAATGAAATTCATTTTAAAGAAACAGGGCACAAAGGATTAACAACTCTAAAGAAAAAAGACATCAAAATAGAAAAAAACAAAGTTCAATTTAATTACATAGCTAAGTCTGGTGTTCCAATGAATATAATTGAAGAGTTTCCAGAAAATTATATAAAATTACTAAAACAAAAAATAAGTCCTAAAAAAAGTGAAGATTTTGTATTCACAAATAACGAAAATAGGCCTCTTAAAGATACAGATTTCATGAAAGCATTTCAAAAATATTGTGGGCAAACTTTCTACCCACATATAGTCAGATCTTATTATGCTACAAAAAAAGCAAAAGATTTTCTAAAATTGCATAAAAATGCCACAAAAGAAGAAGTAAAAGAATTATTTACAGGAATTGCTGAAAAATTAGGACATAAAAGATATGATAAAAAATCTGAAGAATGGAAAAATAGTTACACTGTAACAATACATCACTATATACAACCAAACTTAGTAGAAAAAATACAAAATCTAATTAATTAGATTTCTTCTTAGCAAATTTATTATCTACTGTATATCTATCCACCCCTATAAAGAATAAAGCAAGCGTTGCAAAAGCTAAACCAAAATCCCTTATTCCTAGAGGACTAAATCCAATTGAAAAAGCGATTCCGAATAAATGTAAAGACATTACAAGAGCAGCAAATCTAACATATAACCCTACAATTAGAAAAGTACCTAATACTATTTCCATAAATCCATTAAAGATTACAATATTGTTTGCAGATATTCCAGAAATGTGGAATCTATCAGGAACAAATCCTGACCAAGCACCAGGGTCCCTTATTTGCATAATCCCGAAATAAAGAAAAACAAGAGCTAAAGAAACTCTTAAAATAATTTTACCTATTTCATTAGAATGCATTATATTGCCCCCTGAATTTCAAAGTCACCCATAAGAGTTCCAACTCTCATAAGATTTGAAATTTTAGATTTTCCATGTTGTCCTTCGAAAGCGTTAGTAAACTCTTCATAAGTACCACAATGAGGACTTATAGCTGCAGCACTTCCAGGGTGTTTAGGTAAAAATGAGGTGACATCGTATACCTTACCATCATATGCAACCCAACAATCACTCTGTTTATTATGTTTTGCCAGTGTAGCTAAACTAACTTTACCTGTAGTAGGTTCAGAACTCAAAGTATTAGTGTTATCATTTTCGCTATTTTTGTCTCCACCATTATCATCAAACAAATCATGTAACAAACCATCGTCATTCTGAGCATCAATTGATTCAGAATCAAAGTTTGGAGTAGACAATCTAATAAATGAAGTTAGACCTATTCCTAAAATCACTATCAAAACTGCTAGAAATGCTCGGTTCATAACGAAAAATAAAAAACTAGATATATAAACTTATTCAAGTAAAAAATTCAATATAATCTTTTCCAAGCAGCATATGAAACAAACATTACTGCTAAAGTTATCAAAGGAACAATTAACATTGCGAGACCCATTCCGGCAAGTACAAATGACATTCCAGCACCAATAATATCAAATGCAAAACCTGCATAAGCCCACTCTTTGATAACATACCACTTTGTTTGTATTAAAGCAACAGAACCAAGAATCTTAGCGATTCCAAGAATTATATTCAAGTAAAGAGGGTATCCAAGTGCTTCCATTACAGCCACTCCACCTTCAGAACCACTTAAACTACCAATCGCACCAAAAAGCATGAATGCTACGAATAATACAGTTGTAATCCAATAAGTAATCTTGATTCCTTTTTTACTCATAACATTAAAAGAAAGGAAGGCTTTTTATATATTACTAAATAAGTCCAAATATGAAAAAAGAATACCTATACATAATTATAGGATTTCTAGTTGCAATAATAATCTTCTTGGGAGCAAGCATATCTACGGGACAAAAAACATCTCATGAAGATATGACTATGTCTGATATGGTTAGTGCATTAGAAGGCAAAAAAGGCGATGAATTCGATAAAGCATTTATTGAACATATGATTCCCCACCATCAAGGAGCTGTTGAAATGGCACAGCTAGCTTTAGAAAACGCAGAACATCAAGAATTAAAGAATCTAGCTAAAGCAATAATTGAAGCTCAAAATACTGAAATAAACCAAATGCACAACTGGTTTGAATCTTGGGGATATGGAGAACACAACCACTAAAAATTAATCATCTAAATCTTCAAACTTAACTTTCCACTGATTTTCCCACATCTTTTTCTTTTTAGCACTACACTTAGGACAATATTTCCTAGGAAACCTAGCGTTTGAGGTAGACTCAAATTCTTTCTTACAATCAAAACATTTCTGCTTAGCCATAAGATAACATGTAATTAAGAGTATATAAACTAACTATAATCTAAAAGATTATAAAATAACCATGTAAATGAAATTTAAATGAAAATAGGACTAGATTTTGATGATGTAATTGCCCATCTCTTTGAACAACTATTAGAGTTTTACAATAGTAAAAAAGGAAAAAATCATACTTTAGATGAACTAATAGAATATGACTTGTGGGTAAACTGGAATATCCCTAAAGAAGAGGCAATGGAATTAATCAATGAATTTCATGAGCGTCAAGAAGTAGAAACAACTAAGCCTATTGAAAATGCAATAGAGTCCATTTTCAAAATATTACACAATGGAGATAAGTTGTGGATCATAACTGCAAGACATCCAAGATTCAAACACAAAGTAGAAGATTTTATTGAACATCATTTTAGAGGCAAAAGAATAGAAGTAATCACGACAAGAGATTTCAAGCCAGAACAACACCTAAAAAAATTTCAAATTTGTAAAGAACTAGACATAGAAATAATGATCGAAGATTCTGGAAAGAATGCCTTGGAGTGCGCCAAAGCAGGAATAAAAGTAATTTTATTCGACAACCCTTGGAATAAAAATTTTGAACACGAAAACATAACTAGAGTAAATGGATGGAAAGAAGCAATAAAAATTCTACAAAATTAAGAAAATACAATTATTTTCTTTCATGGATTGCTTTCAATTTGTTAATGTCCAGCCTTTTCATTTTCAATAATTCATCCATTACTTTCTTAGCATTTTTACCAGTAGTTAATTTCTCAAAGCCTTCAGTAACAAGTTGCCAAGAAATCCCGAATTTATCTTTCAACCAACCACACATTTCAGACTCTGGAACAGCAGATAGCCTATCATAATAATAATCTATTTCTTTTTGATCCTTACAATATATCACAAAGCTAACCGCTTCATTAAATTTAAAGTAAGGCCCTCCGTTCAACGCCATAAATTTGTTCCCGTTAATTTCAAAATCAATAGTCATTATACTCCCCTCAGGTTTATTTGAAGGAGTTTCAGAAACATATTTAGAAACTCCTAGAACCTTAACATCTTTGAAAACAGTTTTATAAAACTCGACAGCTTCTTCGCCTTGACTATCAAACCATAAACAAGGAACTATCTTGCTCATTTTTTATGATGATGGTGAACTATTACTTTAGATCTAGGTTCAGGAAAAATTATTCCTAAAATTAAAAATAGTAAGCTCAATAATATCAAAGGAATTCCAATAACTGCTCCAATAATAGTCTTAGTTAAAGCAATACCAATTACAAAACAAACCAAAGCACCCAGTAACCACGAACTTCTCATGCAAAAAAGAACCCTCAAGGATATTTATACCTTGTCAATAGAGTAGTTTATATACCCTTAAAAAACAAAAATTATATGGAAAACCATATAGAAGGATTAGTCTTAAAAGAAGATGAAGGCGTAAGGGTAGTTAGAACAGGAGATTTAGTTGTGAAGAAAGTATTTGGGAAAAATGAAGGTTTCTGCAGACTTCTAAAATATAATCCTGAAGAAATTGTAAGTAGGGAAATTAAAGCCCTTAAACTACTAGAAGGCTTGGAAGGAATTCAAAGATTCTCATGTAGTTTAGAAAAGAACAAGATGGTTACTCGTTATGTTCAAGGAAAACATTTAGGAAAATATGAAAAAGAAGAATTACCATTTGGATATTTTAAAGCACTTGAAGGCTTAGTAATGCAATGTAATTCAAGAGGAGTTTACAGGGTTGGAAGCAAACAAGATTTCTTAATAACTCCTGAAGGAAAACCTGCAATAATTGATTTTGGTTCAGTCTTATTTGACGATGATAGTTTATTAAAAATTCCAGGTGTAAAAAGAATTGTTAAACATAGAGTTATGTCAAAATTAAAAAGAATGAAAAGAGAATTTTATCGCACATCCTGACATTTACGCCCTGACCAGGAATCGAACCTGGAGATCCGTAAGGAAACTG
>CAYRCZ010000004.1:0-1390 GCA_964423055.1 Candidatus Woesearchaeota archaeon | reverse complement strand
TCCTGACATTTACGCCCTGACCAGGAATCGAACCTGGAGATCCGTAAGGAAACTGGTTTTCGAGACCAGCGCAGTGCCATTGTGCCATCAGGGCCTTTCAATAATTATCTAAAAAAAGTATTTTTAATTATTCGTACCATTTCTTCCAAAATCGTCTTCATATCTAATTATATCTGTTTCATTACAAAACCCCAATTGAACTTCAGTAATCCTCAAGATTTCATTACTATCATTAATTATTCTATGAATTGTCTTTTTTGGAACATGAATTTTTTGTCCAGGAAATAAAGAAACTTTTTCATTTCCTAGCATAGCAACGCCTTTTCCAGAAACACAAATCCAATGTTCTTCCCTTAAATTATGAGATTGTAAACTCAACTTCATACCTGGTTTAACAATTAATTCCTTAACTACCACGTTGTCCTCACGAATAAAATCCGTATAATGCCCCCAAGGTTTTGAAACAGTTTGAAAACTCATTTTGATACTTGACTAGTTTTTTTACAAATAATAACGAAAATAATACTTAAAACAATAAATGGTAGAGCCATCCTAATTATAGTGTCTAAAGCTGAATTAGAATTAATATCTGCTTTGAAAAAAATAAATAGAACTGAAAGGATGTAAACTAAAGTAACTAACCAACCCTGCCAACTACAAGGATGCCAACAGCTCCAATGCCTTGAATTAAACCAATGCGCCATTTTGTAAATAATCTAATAGTTAGACTTTTAAATACATAACTACTATAAAATATATGAATATCAAAAGAGGAATTCTAATATCTTTAGCACTTTACGCATCAACAATGATTATTGGAATAATCATGACTATCGTCGCTAATTTGAGTATGCAGTCCCCTCAAAATATACCTACTACTTACTGGATAATTACAATTATAACAACAGTTTTGTTAACTTGTTTAGCAAGTATTTGGTATTTTGCTAAAGCAAAAAGAAGTCCAAAAGAAGGCCTTAAACTAGGACTTACATTCATATTAGTAGGATTTATTCTAGACTTAATATTCTTCTTTACTCAAGAGAATGCTGCTCAAATAATGAAAGATTATTACTCAAGCATTTCATTCTACTTAGTTCTAGCATTAGTTGTTGCGAGTGCATTCTTCATAGGTTCAAGACCAAATAAAAACCAAAAAGAAGAACCAATTAAGAAAGCAAGTAAGAAAAGAAAGTAAGCAATAACCTTTAAAAGACATAATTCTAGTTTATTTTATCCCTCGATAGCTCAACGGTAGAGCGCGCGGCTGTAGGATAGCGCAGACTTTTCCCTTCCTTGGGAATATAGGATGAAGCGTGATCGGCATGGTTTCGTATAGAAGCTAGGTTATGTAGAACCCGCGTTACCCAAGTTCGACTCTTGGTCGGGGGAT
>CAYRCZ010000003.1:38742-81688 GCA_964423055.1 Candidatus Woesearchaeota archaeon | reverse complement strand
GTTCCTTGTTCTACAACTTTGACATTATCTGCTTCTGCTGGAGCAGCACTAGTAAACAATAGACAAGTTGTAATTGTATCTAGTAGTTGGTTATCGAATGTAAACACAACTTATTTGATGAATGTAACAGTTCCTCCAATATGTACTAACGGGGCTACTCAATTGTGTCCTCTACAACAAGGAGTCTGTTCTGGTTCTCAACAAGTTTGTTTTGGAAGTAACTGGCCAGGATGTAATTATGCTTCGATCCCAGGATATTCTTCTATTGAAACTGGTGTAGTAATGTGTAATGATGGATTAGATAACGATTGTGATGGAACACGAGACTTAGGAGGAGATAGTGGTTGTCCAATTCCTTCATATGGAAGTTTCACTCAATCTTTGACGACTAACTTTTCAGAAGTAAATGATTTCACAAATGTTTCAAACTTCTCTTTAGGAATTGCAAATCTTGGAAGAATAGAATTCTTAGAAAATGTAAGCTTATGGAGATTTAATGCAGGAGTTTATGCAGTGATTAATTTAGCAGATGCTGTTCAATTTGCAAATAACTTTATTTCAATTAATTCTCTAAGCTACCCAGAATTAAACAAGAGTGCTAAAATTACATTCTACAATTTGAGTTATTCAGAAATTCCTGCAGTTATGGTTCAAACTTCTAGCGGTTATGAAGTTTGCCCTCCTACAAAGTGTTCGATACAATCATATAATGTTTCTAGTGGGGAACTTGTAGTTATTGTTATAGGATTTAGCAATTATATCACTCAAGCTTTTGCATGTGGAGATGCATATTGTTCATTAAGTGAAACATGTTCATCATGTAGTGCTGATTGTGGAGCTTGTCAATCTGGATCCGGATCTTCCGGAGGTTCGAGTGGTGGAAGTTCTGGAGGGGGAAGCGGAGGAAGTTCATCCGGAGTTAGACCTTCAGTTACTCAATGTAATGATAATTTAGATAACGACGGAGATGGTAAAATAGATTATCCTCTAGATTTAGGTTGTTTGAATTCTCAAGATAATATAGAACTTGATGAAACTATATTAGAAACTGATGAAATAAATGAACCTACTGAAACATTAGTTCCAGAATCTAACAATATTGAAATAGGATTTGTATTCTGGGTAGTACTTGCTATTTTAATTGTTGGAATAGTTATCGTTGGAATAATTATCTCCAGCCAATTTCATAAACGTAAGAAGTTTCAAGAATACGTGAAGACTATCAGAAATAATTAATTTTTATAGTTTTAATTTTAGAACAAACTTTATAAATGACTTTTGTATCTCTACCTAGATGAAAAGGGATGGTTTTTTTGTTTTAGTTCTTGCCTTTGCTATTTTTTCCGCTTTTGTTCTTTATACAGATTATACTTCTGATTGTGGTTCTTTGATTTGTGTTACTAATTATATCTCTACTGGTGAAACTTCTAGTAAAAATTATGATTTAGGGGATTCTCTATTTTCTAAAATAGTTTCTCCATTTGTTAACCCTGTTGTTCCTGAAAATTCTGAAGATATTCTTTTACAACCTGCAGGTACTTGTAGGGAAATTACTCAATACGGGATTACATGGACTTTTGATACAGAATATCCTTGCGGGCAATTTGTAAATGGAGATTGGTATGTTGTTGGCCCTCTAACTATAACAAGTAAGACACCTAATCCTACAGATTCTCCTGCTAGACACGGGGACTGGATTGACCCTATTTTTGACAGCTCTCTTGGCCAACCATTCGATGATCGTATTATAACTCAATCTCCTCCACCTCTTGGTTTATTTACTGGTCCTAATTATGAAGGGCATTTAAGGCCTGTTTATCCTATATTTATAGATTCTAATTCTTATCCTACTGGTGCATCTTTAGTTTCTACAATAAGTCAACCTGAAGTTACTAATTGTGGGTCTGGAGAATTTGTTGGATGGGAAACTTTCTCTGATGCTCCTGGTACATACGAAACTCGCTGTAATGCTGGACCTATTAAATCTACAGCCGTTTTAACAATATTATTTGAAGAGCCAACAAATGGTCTTTATTTTAGGCCTCCTTATGTAGGGGGAATCGATAAGAGGCCTCAATTTAGTTTGGATCAAATTAATTTTGGTCTTCTTGGAACGGTAGACGCTACCCCTTCTCTTTTGGCTTATTCAATTTCTGATGTAAATAGACACATACAAAGACCAAATTTACAACTTACTTATTGGCCTAATCAAGCGCTTGTTGCAGGAGACAATGCAAATGGATATGGTCAATTTATGGCTAATGATATTGGGTTAGCTTCATTGATTGTTAATGTCGGAGATTATTCAAATTCTGAAAAGGAACCTTTAGTAATTTCTTTAACTCAATATGGTATAGATTTTAATGCAGTGCATCAAACAGGTGTTTATACAGATTCTTTCTTGGGTATAACTTATGATCACGCTCCTTGGTATGGCTTAACTGGTTTAGGTCTCGGAAGATTATTCCCTATTCTTTTTGCAGGCCGCGTTTTAGAAAACTCTGAAATGAGTAATGTTGCACGCGACCCGCCTAGCTCTAATAGCGATTATTATTTTTCTGAAAAAGATCAGACATTTTTAGTTGAAAATTATGCACCTCAAGTTAGCGGATATACAATTACTAAAGATTTACTCGTACATAGTAATTATTGTTCTGGCGGAGGAATTAATTGTGGTTATGGAGGTTATGATTCTAGTGATATAGGTTTACCTGAATATGGAATATCTCATTATACAAACCCTGCTTCGGATACTTCTGACTGGTCTGTTTTAGCAGCACCTACTCGTTATACAGATACAGCTACTACTTGGAATAGTTACATTCTTGCATCTCATATAATGGGCTTAGTTTCAGATTGGAATTCTCCTGAATTATTTGCATACACTGATAGATACATGGAGTCTACAGATCTTACTGGTCCTTATTTAATTAGTGAAGAGATTCAAAGTTGGATGGGTGGATGGTACCCAGCATTTAGAGATATGTGGGATGCTTATAGGGGTAATTACGGAGTTGTTTGGACTCAAGGTAATTTATGTCCTGTTGAAGGTCAGTTATATAGCTGTCCTTTGCAACAAGGAGTTTGTGCAGGAGCTACTGATATCTGTACGATGAGAAATGGTTGTGATGCTTCAGTTTATTTAGCAAACAATCCAAATTATCAAGTTTCTGAAACTAATATTGCCGATGGGTTAGATAACGATTGCGATGGTTTAATTGACGAACAGGTACCTAATGTTCCTTCTTCTTTAACTGTTCTCCCTACAGCTTCTGACTCATTACAGATTTCTTGGGTAGATGTTTCAGATGAACAAGGTTACACCTTGGAATATAAATTATCTACAGATTCCGTTTGGCAAAGCGTTAATTTAGGAGTAGATGTTAGTTCTTATTTACATACTGGATTAACCCCTAATACTTTTTACGATTATAGGATTTTATCTTATAATGCTCTTGGTAGTTCTGCATTTAGTTCTGTTGTTTCTGGAAGAACTTTGCACTTAACTCCTATTGTATCTTCTATAAACCCTCTTCAAGTTTATAGTGGTCAGGATACTACAGTTACTGTCAGCGGAAGTAATTTTGTTCCTGAGTTTGCTATAATTATAAGAGTTGTTGGAACTACAAATTGGATACCTTGGTGTGATTTTATTAGTAACCCTACTACTTGCGTTTTTGTTGATCCTAATACTATAACTTTCGAAGTTTCTAGTGCTTCTTCAATACCTGGAGATTATGAGTTTGCTTATGTTAATCTTTACGGAGTTACATCTGGATCAGGACCTATTATTTTATCTAATGCTTACCCTTTAACTGTTGTTCAACCTCCAGTTCTTACAGGAGTAAATCCAAATAGCATTAGACATAATATTGAAAGAACTGTGACTTTATCTGGTTCTAATCTTGACTCGGAATTTGTTTTAGTGGGAAGAGTTGCAGGAACCACATCTGAAGTTATTTATTGTTCATTTTTAGATACCCAGTTATATAATTGGGTTGACGGAAATACTCTTTTGGTTGATATTCCTCAAGGGTTCCCTGCAGAAAATTATGAATTCTCCTATTATAACCTAAATCCTTCTCCTGTTAATTCTAATTGGTTGTCTTTAACTGTGGAAGCAACTACCTGTTTAGATGGAGTTCAAACACAACCTTGCTCTAACCAAAATGGTGCCTGTGCTGGAGCTGTTTCTCAATGCGTTGATGGAGAATTTGTTGCTTGTACTGCTAGCAATTATGAATCTAACAATGCTGCATATAATTTGAATGAAATAGGGTTGTGTAGTGATGGAGTTAACAACGATTGTGATGCTAGCGGAGAGTTTGATTATGTTGGAAGTGGAAATGGTATTATAAAGGGAGACTCTGATTGCGCTATAAGGATTAATTCTGTTAATGTCCCATTGACTGCTGTAGTTGGGAGTAATTTGAATTTGGTTTGTTCTACAGATGTCTCTAATGTTGCCGTTGCAGTTGATGGTTCTTTGAATGGTGTGTTTTGCCCTCAAGCTTCTTCTTCAGGAAATAATGCTAACTTTAATTGTTTGGTTTCCGGAACGCCTGGTACAACTCAAACTGCTGGTTGTTTTATAGATACAAATATAGCCTATGATTCTGGATCTCCTATTGAATCTAATCCTGTTCAAATTCTTGCAAGTTCATGTTCCGGATATTCTTCTTCTACTACTTGCGAATCAGATAATAATTGTGACTGGGTACTTGGTTGTTTTAATGGAGTAGGCCCTCAATCTTCAGGTGCAGGAGACAGATGTGTTTCTGCAGGTTCAGGAACTTACTCTTGTATTTCTGGTCAATGCGGGGCAACTTGGACAACTGGAAATGTTTGTGCTTCAGACCAAATTTCTGATACTAACTCTTGTTCTTGTATTTCTCAAAGTCCTTCTATAAGTAATATAAATGGAGTTTCTTCTTTGGTATTGTCTTGGAGTTCAGATAACTTTGTTAACATAAACGGGCAGTATTTTGCAAGCAATTCTCAGGTGTTATTAGATGGATTGGCTATTACAAATTCTTTAATAATTACTCCCAATAGTATTTCTTTCCCTATTAATGCAGAAGAATTTAGTATAGGAACTCATTCTATAACTGTTCTTAATCCTACTTCAGGGCTATCTTCTAACTCAGTCAGTTTGATTTTTGATTCTAGCCCTACTATAACTTCGATAGTTCCTAATTTGATTTATAATAATGTTGCTAATCTAGTAACTATAAATGGTTTTGATTTTGATCCTGGCTATTTCTTGCTTGCAAATGGAGTTGACTTTACTTACCTAAGTAGTTATGTTAATTCTGGACAAATACAAGTGCTTATTCCTGCTATTGCTTTATCGGGTCAATTAAATGTAGTTGTAGTTAGTGGAGATGGAGCATCTTCTTCAAATCCTTCAATCTTAACCTGGAATTATCCTTTTGATTATATTATGGATGTTAATCCTTCAACAGTTACAGTTGCTAGCGGTTATTCTTTTGACGCTCAAATAAGTCTTTTAACTTATGTAGATATGACTCAAGAAGAGATAGTTGTTACTGTTCCAAATACTCCTGAAGCTACTGTGACCTTTATAGGCTCAGACCGATGTACTCCATCCGGAGCTGGAACTACTCCTGTTTGTACTGTAGATATACATGTAGAACTTGGAACTATTAGTGAGCAAGACTACGTCCTTAATATTAATGCAGTTTCTCAAGTTACTGGAGTTGCTCACCAGATTCCTATTAATTTAGAGGGAGTCGTTGGTACTTTAGCAGATTGTACTAATGGTGTTCAAGATACTCATGAAACTTGCTTAAATGGTGGAGGTCCAATATGTGGTCCTGCTGGTTTCTTGTGTAATTTTGGAGAGTCTTGTTTACTAAATAACGATTGTCAAGTGAACCCTTCCTGTTCTCCTCCAGTAGGATTATGTTATTCTTCGATGGCATTCCCTAATCCTATCTGTAGTCCAGATCAAGATTGTGATTCTGTTCCAGATTCAATAGATACATGTCCAAGTACTCCTGCTGGAACTACTGTGAGTCCATTGAATGGATGTCCATTGCCTATTGCAACCGAGTTTACCTCTTCTTCAACAACTAACTTTTTATCAGTATTTAATTTGAATTCAGTTGATGGTCTCAACTTAGGAATTTCAGGAGTTGGATCTGTTCAATTTATTGAACCTGTTTCAGTTTTAAGATTAGTTTCTGGAGTTCACCAAGCTTTGAATTTAGATAATGCTATCGACATATCTAATAATTTAGTCAGAGTAAATTCTGTTAATAATCCTGAATTAAACAAACTTGCAGTTGTTACATTAGAGGGTCTTACATATAGCGATGTTACTCCAATGGTCCTTTCAGGAACTCAACAGGTTGTATGTCCTGCTACACAATGTGATGATTTGACATATTCCGGAGGGGTATTTACGATGAGAGTTTCAGGATTTAGCGAATATAGTGCTGCGCAAGCTTCTTGTGGTGACTCTTATTGTTCTCTTTTAGAATCTCAAGCTACATGTCCTTCTGATTGCGGGTCTCCACCTAGTGCAACTAGCGGAGGATCATCTGGAGGTTCTGGCGGTGGTGGTGGAGGCGGTGGAGGAGGAAGTAGTGGAGGAGTTAGACCTTCAGTTACTCAATGTAATGATAAAATTGATAATGATGGTGATGGTAAAGTGGATTACCCTGCTGATGCCGGATGTTTCAATTCATTAGATAACTCTGAACTTGATGAAAATCCTCTTATAGATAATACAAACGAGGAACAATCAAGTAATACTGAAACTCCTTTAGAGAACGTTCTGGAAGTAAGAGTTATATTCTGGACAGTACTTGTTGCTTTGATTGGAGGAATTGTATTTATCTCTACAATAATTTTAAGAGACTTACTTGGAAGAAAGAAGTTTAATGATCTTGCTAAAATAGTTCCTTCTTCAACTGTTCAAAACTCTTAATTTTTTATAAAATTTTTATTCTATTTGGAACCTTAAAATTGCTCCAAATCCTTTGGTAATATTAAAAAATTGATCTCCTTCTGGAGTTTCGGTCGAAATAAGTATTACCTCTGAACCCATATCTATCGCTAAACGTTCAAATTCTGCAATTTTGGCTTTTTCTAATTTGTTTGATAATAGTAATTTATTTACCGCTCCTCTTTCTAATGCTACTTTCGTTTTTTCTTCTCCGTATGCTGCTTTTTCAGAATATTTTCCTAAGGTCATAAAGAATTCTTCAATTATCTTTTTTTCTTTAATTATTTCTTGTTCAGCTATATCTGTTTGAGATGCTTCTACTAGTAATTTAAGGCCGTGTTCGTCGACATAACCTATATCTTTGACTGCAATTACTTTTTCTTTTAATTTTGTAACTAGGTTTCCATCTTCTAGGAATTCTTCTTTAGTAGGTATTGGTCCTCCAACTAAAAGTCCTTTTAATCTAGGAAGATCAAAAAATAGTTCCTTTGCTGCCTCTGCAGTTCTTCTAAAGAATTCTTTAGCTAATCCTTCAGTAATTCTGTGGAATCTTTGAGCTGATTGCCCTCCTGCTCTAACTTTAGAGGGGACTCCTGAAGTTAAATGTCTAAGTACTTTAATTTGTTTTCCTTCTAATAATCCTAAAGTTGCTTCTTGTCTATCTATTACAATGAGGCCATATACTTCATCAGTTTGTAACATGTCGCGAAGTGGTTCAGTTACAAATACTTGGTCACAACGATACATTCTTACTCTGAGGGGTTTAGGTGGTTCTATCGCCCATAATTTAATATCTGAAATTCCTTCTTTTTCTGAAACATTTCCAGCGTATAATGCTACTCCATTTGGAGGAGTTGTTTTAGTTCCTTTGAGGAAACGAATTATCATATCTATTGAGTCAGTTACTGCAGATCTTGTGGCTTTGGACTTAATGTTTTCTGCAGTAGATCGTTCTGCTTCAAGTTGTTTTGTTACAGAATGGATGTTGAAGTCTACTGGGATAAGTACTGTGACTAATTCTGTGTGCCTTCCTCTTACTGCTTCCAATTCTTCAATTTGTTCTTGAAGCTGAAGTTTTTGTTTGTCGTTCATATATTACAAGGTAGAATTTTGGTTTTAAAGGTTATGTATTAAGAGAGGTTGTGACAGGAGACTAAATCTTTTTCATAATCTTTTAGATTAGTTGGAATCTTTATATTTTTGATTGATTCTTTTAGAGAAATATTTTGTTCTCGCTTTTGTTTCCAAACTTCGCTATTAAATGACATTATTTCTTCTATTGTTTTTATTGTATTATCTTTCTTTTTCACTTTTGGAAATTCTGCTTCATGGAGAGAGAAACCTAATTCATTACCTATAACTGAAGTTACTTGTGGGATGATTGGATAAAGAAGATAAATTAATTTTTCTAGTAAATAATGCAAGGTATACTTAGCTGATTCGCTTTCATCTTTTGAAAAGTTATTATTTTCATTGTAGGCTCTACTCTTTACTATTTCTACATAGTGGGAGGCAAAAATATCCCAAAGGAATTTTCTTAATGTTTCTGCTGGTTTATGGAATTCATAAACTTGATAATTTTCATCTGCGTTAAGTGTTTCTACGTCGATATAATCAATAAATAATTGATCTAATTTTGTTGGTTTTGCTTTGGCAGGTTTTTTAAATTGAATAACAAATCTTGATAGGTTTAGTAGTTTGTTTATTGTTTTTGTTTCTGCACCAATTCTATCCATTGAACACTTCAAGTCTTGCTCTGCTAAATTTCCTTCTAGCGCTGCCCAGAAACGGAAAGATTCTGCTCCGTGTAATTTTAAGATATCTTTTGGATCTATAATATTTCCAACTGATTTTGACATTTTTCGACCTTGCTGATCTGTAATATGTTGATGGATCCAAACATTTTCAAAAGGAACCTTTCCTGTTTCTAAATATCCTCGTAACACTGTATAATATAGCCATGTTCTAACTATCTCTTTTCCTTGAGGTCTTAACGAAACTGGATATGCTTTTTTAGCAAAGGAGGATGGGTACTCAATCATATTTAATTCTGAAATTGAAGAATCAAACCAAGTGTCAAATACTCTTTCTTCTCCAATCCATTTTTCATCTTTGAAGTCGCTAATCTTTCCAATTACTTTTCCATTTTCTAAAACCATTGCATCTTTTGGTACACTTTCTTTAGTTGGCTCATAGTATTTACCCTTTGGAGGAACAGCCATTAAATGTCCAGATCTCCAAAGAGGGATTGGAGTAGCATAAAATCTTCTTCTAGAAATTGGCCAATCTATTGAAACTGAATCTATCCATTTTGTTAATATCTCTTTTGAATTAGCTGGATAGAAATTCATTTTACTTACTTCCTTCTTTAACTTCGGTAATATATCTAATTGTTTAAGATAATATTCAGGCATTTGAATAAATTCAATTTCTGCACCTGAACGTTCTGCTACCGGGGTTCTATGCACAATATTTTCTTGTTTAATAATTAATTTTTGAACTAGCAAATCTTCTATTATTTTTTCTCTTGCTTCTTTTATTTTTAATCCTTCATAACCCTTTGCAATTTCGTTCATTCTACCTTCTTTAGTAATTGCTATTTTTGGTTTTATTTTCATTTCTCTAAAAAATTGAATATCTGTAACATCTCCAGCTGAACACATCATTACTAGTCCAGTTCCTTTATCGATTTGTGCAAATGGATGTTCTTGTATTGGAACAGTATGTCCAAATATTGGAACTATTGCCTTTTTTCCTTTAAGATGCTTGTATCTTTTATCTTCTGGGTTGTATATAACCATTGCACAAGTGCAGAGAAGTTCTGGACGTGTTGTAGCAATAACTATTTTTTCTTTCAAACCTTCTACCTTCCATTCAATATGATTAAACTTAGAAGGGATTTCTTTATAATCTATTTCTGAATCTGCCACTGTAGTTTGTAACTTTGTATCCCAATTATTTATCCTATTATCTTCATATACTAAACCTTTAAGACATAAATCAATAAATGTAGATTGGGTAACTTTACGGTATTCTGGAGAGTCTGTGTGATAAATTTCACCTGGTTTATTTCCTTTTTTATAAGATGAATAAGAATGCCCTAAACGTGCAAATGAGTCGATAGATTCTTCTGAAGCTGATTCTAAAAGCTTTTTACAATATTCTATAAATTCTTCTCTACTTACTTTAAATGGAGATATATTGAATTTCTTTTCAGCTGCTAATTCTATCGGGAGACCGTTTCTATCTAGTCCCAATGGAAACAATACTTCGAAACCCTTCATTCTTTTGTATCTAGCAAAAAAATCCATGTAAGTGTATGTAGCAGCGTGGCCTATGTGGATCGGAGTATTAACATACGGAGGAGGAGTATCTATAGAATATATTTTCTTTTTGGTATTGACATTAAATGCAAACATGTCTTTAGATTTCCAATTCTTTGTAATTTTATCTTCAATATCCACTGACCAAGATTTAATCTCTGATAGCTTTGGTTCCATAATAAAGATGGGGAGAAACCTATTTTAAGACTTTTCTTTTATGGATTTTGATGGAACTTAATAGGGTTTTAAGACAACTTAATGAATTGAAGATGCTTGGAGGGGATATGAGGCTTGCTGCGGAAGGTTGGGGGGAAGAATGGAAATGTTTGATTGCTACCATTATGTCTGCTCAATCTAGGGATGAAACTACTATTCCTATTGCTGAAAATCTTTTTTCTAAATACTCTAGTCTCGATAAACTAGCTAAGGCTTCTTATTCTGATGTTTTGAGGATATTTTCAAAATTGAATTTTAATAAAACAAAGGCTAAAAATGTTGTAGCTTGCGCTAAAGAGTTAGTCTATAAATATAATGGAAAAATTCCTCATGATTTAGATAAACTTATTGAATTATCGGGCGTTGGTCGTAAAACTGCTAATGTTTTTTTATCTGAACATGGTAAGGATGGTCTTGCAGTAGATACGCATGTTTACCAAATTGCTAGGAATTTAGATTGGAGTAAAGGGAAAAATCCTCATAAAGTTGAAATTGATTTGAAAAAACTATTTCCTGCTAAATATTGGTCTGAAGTTAATCCTATTCTTGTTAGATTTGGTAAGAAATATACTTCTAGGAAAAAGAAGAAAGAGCTCCTGGATAGTCTCAAGAACATTTGACCATTAGGTTTTTATACTATTTTTAGTTGGTTTTTATATGGCTCAACAAAATCAAATACAGATGCCTGGCGCATTTGGAGGAATTATGCGTTATGATTCTGAGTATTCTAGTAAATTTATGATAACTCCTAGGGCTGTTGTCGCATTTTTAGTGGCGGTAATCGCATTTGTAGTTGTTTTGAAAGTTTTCTGGCCTATTGCTTAAGAAAATGAATTCTAAAAAAGATTCTAACAAATATTTTTATTTAATCTTAGTAGTTGTATTAGCTTTGTTTATCTCCTTATCTTTATTTTTGAGATTTTATGATGGCTCGGCGATGAAGCCTAGGGGAGAAATTGAAATTTCTTTAAATGATACTGTTCTTGTAAAAGACACAGATCTCGAAATTAAACTTCTAAAGGTAAATGATTCTAGGTGCCCTGCAAGGGTTACTTGTGTATGGAAAGGACAAGTAAGCGTTACTTTTAACGTAATTAGAGGAGAGGCTATATTGGGAAGATTTACACTATCTACTGCAGAAGGAGATGATTCTCTTTTTCTTAACGGTTATGATATTAAGCTATTAGATGTAAGTCCTTATCCTCAAGAAGCTGGGTCAATTAATCAATCGGATTACCGCGTTAGAATGATTGTTTCAAAGAGATAATTATTTTATTAAACAAATAAACTTCTTATCTTAAACTTTGCAATCTTTGGAACAAAGTTTAAATATTGAATAGTTTTTTTCCTGCTTAGGTGATTTAGAATGACAAGCGGACGTGATTTAAGAGACCAGATGAATAGTGATGCTGTGGCAGAGGCTTTTGGATTTCTTTTATCTGGAAAAAAAGGGTACAAAACAGTTATAGAAAGGAAAGTTGAACCTATTAGGTGTTCTGGTTGTAATATTGTTTTAGGCGATAATGTAAAGTTCTGCCATGAATGCGGGACTAAAGTTATTTTGAAAAAATGATTAATTTTGCAAAGTTATAAATAACCTTATTTTGATTTTGATATATGTTTGGTGGAATTGATCCTAAGAAGATGCAAGCTATGATGAAGCAAATGGGCATCAAGCAAGATGAAATTGATGCTGTTCGTGTAGTTATTGAGAAGGCTGATGGTGGAAAGATAGTTATTGAGAACCCTAATGTGGCTAAAGTTACTATGCAAGGGCAGGCAACATGGCAGATATCTGGTGAGGCTCATGAAGAAGATACAGGTGTAAATGAAGAAGATGTTCGTTTAATTATGGAAAAGACAGGTAAGGGCTATGAAGAATCTAAGTTGATGCTTGAAAAAGTAGAAGGAGACATTGCTCAGGCAATAGTCCAACTTTCAGCCTAAACTAGGTATCCTTTATAAAGTTTATAAGTAGAAAGATATAAAAAGAACTTTTGGCATACTTACTCCCTGGAATTGCTACTTATGTTAATTGACGATATTATTAAAGAGAAAATAAGTGCAGATCACCTACTTTATGTGAGCTTGAAGTATACTAAGACTTGCGATGTTATCTTGAATTTATTATCTAGGTGGAAAATTATGGTCGATACATCCTTTGCATTTTTAATTAAGAAGGCTGGTAAATCTTGGAAGCCTGTTCCTGATGCGCCTAGGGCAAAAGCAATACAATTAAGAAAAATTTATGCTAATGAGCCTATTGTAATTGAGGCCCTTGACTTATATGAATTCTTTAGAGATATAGAGGGTCTTGAAAAAATGAGGGAAAGCGAGTTTAGAAAGGGAGTTAATTTACGGGTTACTTACAAAGGCAAAATTGTCAATATAAATTTGGAACAATTAGCAATATATTCGCAAATTCTAGAAAGGTTTATAAGCTATCTGAAATAATCTCAATTTATTAAAGCAATTTTAAACTACAATGGCTATAATCACAGTTACATCTGGAAAAGGTGGGGTTGGTAAAACTACTACTACTATCAATTTAGGCGCTGCTTTGAACGCCTTAAATAAAGAAGTTATTATTGTTGACGCAAATTTGACTACTCCTAATGTTGGTTTGCATCTTGGTGCTCCTATTGTTCCTGTTAACTTAAATCATGTAATGCAGGGAAAGGCTAAGGTTTCAGATGCAATATATGAACATGATTCTGGAACTAAGGTAATTCCTTCTTCTCTTTCAGTTAAGGAACTTAGAAAAATTAATCATGGTAAACTTACAGATGTTGCTAAAAAGCTTAGGGGTATGGCAGACTTTATATTGCTTGATTCTGCTGCCGGTTTAGGCGATGAAGCTGTTGCTTCAATAGAGGCTGCTGATGAACTTGTTATTGTTACAAACCCTGAGATTACTGCCGTAACAGATGCTTTGAAAACTGTTAGGCTTGCTCAAGAACTAGGTAAAAAGGTTAAAGGAGTTATTGTTACTCGTGTTTCTGGAAACCAACATGAAATGTCTATATCTAATATTAAGGAAATGCTTGACTTACCAGTTTTAGGTGTTGTTCCTGAAGACAAGAAAGTATTAGCTTCTTTAAGACATAAGGATGCAGTAATTCACATGTATCCTTATACAAAGTCTGCTTTGGCTTACAAGAAGATTGCTGCTAAGATTGCAGGTGTTAATTATAGAGAACCAAGTATGTGGAAAAAAATGTTTGGTTAATATTTTTTGATAAAATTAATTAATGTATTTTGCTTCCTGGTTCTATTGATTTCTCTGGTTTAAGGAAGAATACTTTTGCTTTTCCTTCGTTACTAGCTGCTAGAATCATTCCGTTGCTTTCTACACCTCTAAGATTGACTGGTTCGAGATTTGCTACAAAAATAGCTTGTTTTCCTTTAAGGTCTTCATGGGCATAGTGAGATTTTAGTCCTGCTACAATTGTTCTTGTGTTTTCTTCGCCTAAGTCTACTTTAAGAACGTAAAGTTTATCCGCTTTAGGATGATTTTCAACTTCGAGTATTGTCCCAACTCTAAGGTCTACTTTTTCAAAGTCATGAAATGGTATTTTTTCAATCATTGTATTTTTTGAAATAGGATTTCAGATTTAACTATTTTGTTTTCTTTAAGTGGTTTATCTAATTCATCTAATGATATTTTGAAATGGAATGTCTTTGCTATTTTTTCGCATGTCTCTGGAATGAATGGCGAAAGTAGGATTGTTGCATCTTTGATAGCATTAGATAATTCATACAATACCTTTGTATCTTTTGTTTCCCAAGGTTTCTTTTCTTGGATGTACTCATTTGTTTTATCGATATATGCAAAGATTGTTTCTAGGACTTTGTGTAATTCATAATTATTGAAATGTTCTTTTACTTCTTTTAATGTTTTATTTATCTCTAAACTATTTTTAGTTTTTTCAATGCCATATTTTTCCGCTAGGGTACTGACTCTACTGACTAGATTCCCCAGCTTATTTGCTAATTCAGTATTATGGCGTTCAATTAACATTTCTTCCGAGAAGTCTCCATCATCTCCTAATGGCGTTTCTCTAAGAAGAAAGTAACGTGCACTATCTACTCCTGCGACTTTTACTAATTGGTCTATTTTCACTGCGTTACCTGCAGATTTACCCATTTTTTTGCTGTTTACAGTCCACCAGCCGTGAGCAAATACTGTTTTTGGTAATGGTAGGTCTACAGCCATTAGAAGTGCAGGCCAATAAACTGTGTGGAACCACAAGATATCTTTTCCAATTAAATGTAAATCTGCTGGCCAGAATTTATTTAACTTCTTTTCTGCTTGGGTAGCTGAATAATAATTGAATAAAGCGTCTACCCATACAAATGCAACGTGTTTTTTGTCAAATGGGAGAGGAATTCCCCAATCAAAAGAAGTTCTTGAAATGCTTAAATCTTTTAACCCTTCTTTAACTCTGTTAATTATCTCATTTGCTCTTTTTTTAGGTAGTATAAAATCTGGATTGTTTTTGTAATATTTTAGAAGTTTATTTTCATAATTACTTAATTTGAAGAAATAGGATTTTTCTTTTAATTTTTCTAATTGCCTTTCATGAATTGGACAATTTAGATCTGGAGCATCTTTTTCAGTATAATATGCTTCACAGGATGTGCAGTATAAACCCTCATATTCTCCCAAATAAATGTCTCCATTATCTTGTAATTTTTGCAATATTTTTTGGACTATTTCTTCATGGTCTTTATCTGTAGTTCTTATGAATCGGTCATATTCTATGTTTAATGTTTTCCAATCTTTCTTGTATTCTGGGATTAACTTATCAATGAATTCTTTTGGTTTTTGTTTATGTTTCTTTGCTGTATCTTCTATTTTCTTACCATGTTCATCTGTTCCTGTTAGAAAGAATACTTCTTTACCTTGAAGCTTCTGCCAACGTGCAATTACATCGCTTGCTATCGTAGTATAAGCATGGCCAAGATGAGGAATATCATTAGGATAGTAAATAGGAGTTGTAATATAGAATGTTTCTTTTGCCATAAATTAATCAGGTTTATTGAGGTTTAAAACCTTAACTTTTTCATCTGAAGCTTTTAGAGATGTTTGTGCTCCAGAATGATGGAAGGGGATTAGCTACAAAACCACTAAATTCTTCACAATAAATATAGGTTAAACCTTTGACATCTTTGTGTTTCTTGAAATTTTCTTCCTGTTCTTCATAAATTTCTTTTATTTTTTTTCTTTCAAAGTCTTCTTGTAAAAGGGCTGTTGGCTTTAGTATTAAATGATCTGCTTGTCTTAGAATATTTACATCTAGGTTTGAAGAATTTTGAGAGATAAATAAGATGTTGAGATTTTTGTGTCTTGCTATAAGTATTAATTGACTTAGGAGTTTGTTAGGTTTAGTCATGGCATTTCTTGAACTAAACAAAACTCCTCCTTCATCTATGAGAATTGTAGAATTATTTTTTATTTGATCTATACTTTCTATTACTTCAATAAATGAGGGCATATCTTCTTTTTTGAATCCGATTGCATATAATTTTCTATGAGATTTAGCATAAATGTTTTCTAATATTTTTATTCCTATTGCGGTTTTTCCTGTTCCTCTCGCACCTAAAATAATTCCTATCTTGCTCTTATCGCTTAAAAGGTATTTTTCATAATCTTTGTAATTTCCTTTTTGAGTTTGGATTATTTTGAAATCTTGATATATTGCTCTCTTTGAATCTCTTTCTTTTTCGACTTTATGTTTCAAGTCCTTCTGATTTAGTTTGTCTTGTAACTTAGATATTCCAATTATTATGTAATATGGTATTTTGATTATTGTCCATATTGTTAATCCTAAGTACTTGAATATTGTTTTCCAAACTGATTTTTTAACTCTCTTTTTCATATTACTAAGTTATAATTGAGTTTTTAAAAGACTTCTCATTCTTTATTTTAAGCGCTGGTGGTCTAGTGGTATGATTTCGGCTTCCCAAGCCGACGAACCGGGTTCGATTCCCGGCCGGCGCATAACTCTAGAAAAGGTTAAAATGATATTTTGGCTTTTGATTTTATGAAAAAGAAGGTTGTTGTAAACGATTTAATGCAAAAGGGATATGTTTACTATTTAACCGAGCCTATTGGAAAGAATTTTGATTCTGAGTTTAAACCAGAACTTACGCCTAAACAAATGCTTTCTCTAGGAGTTTTTGGTGGAAAATACATGACTGATTGCAAAAAAGAGTTTCCAAAAGATTGGTTTAATAATGCTAAATTATGTCATGAGGAACATGATCCTAAACTTAATTATTTTAAAATAAATGCTTCTCAACCATTAAGCATTTGGATAAAAAATGATTGGATATACTTTGAAGATCCAAGAGGATGGTTTCAGTGGTATTGTAGATACTATATGGGTAGAAGAATGCCTTTAGAAGACAAGAGGCAAATAAAAAGGTGGAAGGCTATTGTAAGGCATGTAGGTGCAATAAAGAAATTTTGCATTAAAGGTGACCTTGCTTGTAGAAGAAGACAAAGACAGGCTTTACTTCATTGGGCTTATGATAGCAGAAAAATATGATTCGAAAACGTTTATTAACGTTTTTCATTAGTCTATGATATGAGTGATGAGGTTAAAGTTGATAGTTCTACAGTGCAAACAGAATCTAACTATTTGAAACATTCTAAAGAACATGCTCTTCGAATGAGTTTGAAAGAAGGTGCTACTCAATCTGTTGGAGTAAACATGTCCAGTGGTTTTTTGACCCCATTACTTCTTGCTTTAGGGGGAAATAGTTTTCATGTAGGATTAATGACTTCATTAAACGGGCTTTTTGATCCATCTGGAGAAATTTATGGAAGTAAATTAATGGGAAAACATTCTCGTAAAAAGTTATGGATGTATGCTAAATTATGGGTCGTATTTTTACAAATCCCAACTCTTGCGTTAATATATTTTGCATGGTCTGGAAAAATTACTAATCTCTTACCATGGGTAATGATTGCTTTATGGGGGGTCTTAATTCCTTTTATTTATGGAGCTGGATATGTTTCATGGTTATCTTGGTTAGGAGATTTAGTTCCCGAAGAGAGGAAAGGAAAATTTTTTGCATATAGGAATAGGTTGATAGGAATAGTTGGCCTAGTTACTTTACTAATCTCTGGATTTTTACTTGATTTATTCAAAACTAATGGCTATTTGCTTTTAGGATTTACAGTTTTGTTTTCTTTTGCAATTATATTTAGGATTGCTTCTGTACATTATACTGATAAAATATTTAATCCATTTTTTAGAATAAATAAACAATCTTATTTTTCATTTTTTTCATTTTTGAAGAGGTATGATAATTATGGTAAATTTACAGTATTCCAATTTTTCTTTTACTTTTCTATGATGCTTTCAGCCCCATTTTTTGCTGTACGTATGCTTGATGATTTGAATTTTAGTTATCTTACTTATACAATTGTATCTATTAGCTCTACAATATTTTACTTGATGTTTGCACCTCTAGCAGGTAAATTTTCAGATAAATATGGGAACTTGAAACTGATATACTTTGGAGCATTCTTGCTTCCTCTAATTCCTTTACTTTGGATGTTTTTTGAAAGTCCTATTACTTTAATCTTGATTCCTGGTTTAGTTGCTGGTTTAGCAAATGCAGGATTTGTTATAGGGACAACTTCTTTTTCTTATAGTGCTTCATCTCCTCAGAAAAGGGCTTACTGTTTTGCTTATTCTGCATTACTTGTAGGTTTAGGCACATTATTTGGTAGCTTTATTGGGGGAATAATAGTTCAATATCTAAATGTTGGATTTACTAGTTCTATGTTCTTTACTTTCATACTTTCTTCATTTCTTATGGTTTGTTCTTCTCTTTATTTCTTACCTAAACTGACTGAAGGATATAGGAGTAAATTTGAGCCATTTCATTTAGATATCTTAAAACCTGGTAGATCATTTAATTCTGCCTTTGTATGGTTAAAGAGTTTCGCTCATTGGCAACCACATATAAACAAAAATGGTAATCTTCAAAATTGAACTTATCCCAACATTTTAAAAGGTTTGAAGTACTCTATTTTTCTATGTTTTCATCAAAAAAGTGTAAACGTTGTGAAGGAAAATTAAAGGAAGATTATAGTTTCTGCCCTTATTGTAGTTTGGACTTGAGAAATCCTGAAGCTGAAATGCAGGATTTTGGAATGCTTGGAAAAAATGATTCTGTTCAGGGTGCTCCATTATTAGGTGGCGGAGGTATGGGGTTAAATGATTCCGTCTTTAATTCTATTTTGAATAATGTGATGAAAATGATGGAAAATCAAATGAAAAATATTGGAAATGAAAAAATGGATTTTGGAGACTCTAAACCTGAAATAAAACAATTACCTAATGGAATACAAATTAAAATTGGACCTCATAACCATCAACCAAAGGTTGAAAATAAAACAAGGGTAATTAGTGAAGAACAAAGAGATAGGATGTCTAAACTTCCAAGAGGACAGGCTAAAACTGAAGTAAGAAGATTAAGCGATAAAGTTATTTATGAATTAAATACTCCTGGTGTTGAGAATGTAAATGATATTTTTGTTTCCAAAGTTGAAAGTGGATATGAAGTTAAGGCCTTAGGAAAAAAGAAGATTTACTTTAATAGTTTGCAGATTGGTTTACCTTTAAAGAAGTATTCTATTAAAGATAATAAGTTAACCATGGAATTTGGTTTAGATCAAAATTGATATTTCTTTTCTTAAAATAATTATTGATAAACATTTTTCTCTTGCTCGACCCTCCTCAACTTGCTCGGAGACTCGCTGCGGAAAAAGTTTATGCGGGAACTAGGATTCGAACCTAGGTAAGCACTAAGCTATCACGGCCTAAACGTGACCCGTTTGACCACTCCGGCATCCCCGCATAATCTTTAGTGAAATGGATGGTCTTTAAAGGTTTTGTTTAGTCCTTGCCTTCTTTTTGTTCATACTTCTTCTTTGAGATAATTATTGCTTGAATTGCTTCTTTTTTATCTCCAACTCCAAGGATTTTTACTTCCTTTCCTTGTAGTTTTTTATAGCTCTCAAAAAAATGTACTGCTTCCTTAATTTTATGTTTTGGAATATCTTCTAAATCTTGATACTCTGAAAATCTTGGATCTGCATCATATACTCCAATTATTTTGGCATCAGAGTCTTTACCATCAATCATTTTTATTATTGCAAGTACTCTTACCTTTGCTAATGTCAAGGGATAAACTGGGTGAGATGTAAAAACTAAGATATCTATCGGGTCTCCATCTTCCCATAAGGTCTTTGGAACATAACCATAATCCCCTGGGTAGTGTACTGAAGAGAATAGGGGCCTATCAAGTTTAAGCATACCTGTTTCTTTATCCATTTCATACTTATTTTCAGAGCCTCTTGGAATCTCAATTATAGCATGAACTTTCTCAGGAAATTCCATTGGTTGTCTTATTTTGCTTTCCATTTTGTTTGGAGATTTAGTAGAAAAGTTTGATTTAAAAAGGTGACTGTTTGTTTTATGACATGTCTTTAGAATTTTTAACTGATGAAGAATTAACTAGCCTTAGAGAGGATGGTAAATTAATTGGTCCTTTAAGTAGCGTTCCTTTGAAAGCACTCTCCGATTTAGTTGAATCTTTTAGAAATATGCCTCTTGAGGGTGTTCGGGAATTTGTTCATAGGTATAAGCCTTCTACACCTAAAAGCCTTGTGGGTCTTGGAAGAATTGCTTTTGCGCAAGGGTATATCTCTACAAAAGATGGTCTTGAAATGAGTTTAGAGACTTATAGAATAATTGAATAATTTTATGCAGTTACAACTGCAAGAAAATGATCGTGCCAGGATTTGAACCTGGGACCCCTGCCGTATCAGAGCAGTGCTCTACCGGGCTGAGCTACACGATCAGAGAGAAAACAAATTGATGGTTTATAAAACTGATTAATTTGATCTTTCTTTAGAAATAATCTCTAAAATTTTAAATTTAAATAAAAATATAAAAAAAATAAATTGTTTACTTATACTATCTTTCCAGCTATTGTTCCGGTAGATGTTAAGTCTATGCCACTTCCTGCTTTTCTGTAGTTAATAGCAATGTCTCCCTTATATGTACCACCTACTGTAAGTCCACTTGCGCATGTTGCAGTGAAAGCTTGTAAGTTACTTGGATCAACTTCTCGTCCTCCAGTCCACGTACATGTAACGTCAGGGCTTGAACCATCAATACTGATGCTTGTGACATTTAAGTCTTCACCGCCGTTGTTTCTAAGTTCAAGATTAATGCCAGAAGCATTAATGTTTTGAGCATTGACATAGAAAGGTGCAGTAACGATTGCAGAATCTGTTACATATTTACCAGGGCTGAAAACTCCAAAGTATGCAAGAACTCCTATAGCGATAACCGCTGCTAAGATAGCCCATCCATAAGTCATAAGGAATTCAACAGCTGCTTGTCCTTTTCTTTTCATGATAAACCTCCTTTTTACATTCGTATAACTTTCTATTACTATATAAACATTATTATCAATATTGATTTTAAGAACAACTGTTTTCAAACCCTGTTAAGTTGTATTCTATGATATGAGTTTGATCCATTTTAAACCATGAAGGCATTCCTGTTATTCTGCAAGATACTGGATTATTATTTGAAAAGTAAATGTAATCTACTACGGACTTATCTTGAATTGTAATTCCCTGATTTGATAGTTGTGGTATGTATACTAAGGACTCTATTCCAAATTCGCTTGCAGAATTTGAACCTTCTAAGCGGTTTAAGTAACTAGGTGCTTGATTGTTCGCTTTATAATATCGGTTTAATGTATGATTATTTAAGTTGCTTATGCTTGAACCATTTGAAAATAATGTAAACGGCGTTTGTTTTATTTTATTAGTTATTATTCCTCCAGTACTTAAAAGATATAGTGGGTCTTCGAAATCTTTAATTGGTATTTTTGAAATATATTTTTGAGTTTTATTCCAGGATACTAAATCTCCTTGGTCGCGAGCTTCAAGATTAATGTCTAGTATAACATCTACATGCCATGGATCGGTTTGAGTTAAATGAATTTGAGGATTAGTTAGAGATATTTGAGCATTTACCTTTCCTGCTTTTTGTTGTATTGCATCTTGTATGTCTGAAAATGTGGCTCCAATCATTATGGGTTGATCTATATCATTATAACTACCATTAAAAAATAACTCATTAAATGAGTAAGTCGCATTTTGGATATAAACTCCTTGTTCCACAGACTCTGACTGCATTATAAATAATGATCTGAATCCTGAAATAAATATTTGCCTCTCTAAATTTTCTTCTATTGAAAATATGAATGTGTTCAAAGTACTTATCCTATCATGTGTTGAACTTCTATCTGAATAATTTTTATAAAATGTATAACTTATTAAAAAAAGAGAAATAGCAGAAATTACTATTAATGTAAAAAATATTCCTTTTCTATTCATTAAAGCCATCTCCTTACCTGGATTTCTGTTGACCAAGGAAATGGAATTCCTTGAACTTCTGTTGTATCTATTGTAACTTCATTTTGATTAAATATAAAATCTACTTTACCATCTAAATCTAAATCTAATTGTCTAAACAGGTTATATGCTGCTGTTTGTAATGCATCATTTAAATCATAAATTGTTGTAGATGTTGAATAAATACAATTATTTAGACCAGTGTAGTTTTGTGGAATTGACAAAGTAATATTTGTGTTATCTTCAAAATGAATTTCCCAGGCACATCCATTTCTATTTGCACTTATTGGAGAATATGCAGACATATTTTTAATTACGGTATAAATTACTTTATTGTTTGTTGAGGATGACTCATTGATTCCAGAACTTGTTGAGACAGTTAGGGAGAGAGTATTGTTCAATAATAACCTGTTAGGATCTATACTTATTGCATATGGGTCCCCTAGTTCTATGTAGTCGTTTCCATAACTGCTTAAATTGTATACTGTTTGATTGTTTAATATTACTTTATTTGTCCATTTATCTCCAGAATAAGATATTGCAACAATAGAAACAGGATTTGATTCTGCCGGGATATCAAAACTTACGCTTGTAGAATTTGAAAATGCTTTTTCTATGGTTATTGGTATTCCGAATGGATCTGGTTCTTTATAGTAATTTAATGAAATATAGGAATTAGGATAAAGTTTTGTTTGCCCGCCGCTTGAATTAAATGTTTGAGCACTATACGTTGCTATGATACTTTTTGTTATTTGACTGTAGATTTGAGTAAGTTGTGTTACATTACTTGCATAAAATCCTCCTGAACCACAAGCAGCTATTCCTTGCATTGTTTGTTCTGCTACGCTTCCGCTATTAACATCGAGCGCGATTGCATGAACTGTTAAATTATAGTTTGTTCTTGCAATGCATGCTGCTTGAATTGCTTGATCTTGTGGATCATTTGTAGTTGTTCCATCTCCGTCCCAATCAGGTGAAGGGTCTAGCCCGCATGCTTCATTTGCTTCCCCGTCACTCATTACAATCATTTCTCTTGACCTATTTGTTTCTACGTCGCATAGCTTCTGACTAAGAGTTACATTTATTGCATCAATTTTATAATTTATTTGGGCATTTTCTGTTCTGAAACTTAATCTTGCTATATTGCTCCTGGTAGAAGCAGTTGATAATCCTGAGCTTATCAATACATCATCTACATACAGATTGTAAGTATTAGATCCGGGAGTTATTTCAGCTTTTATTTTGTATGTTGTTCCTGTTGAATAAGGAGTAACTGCAGTATCGCTATTTCTTATTTGACCATTATACATTTTTAAAACGATATAATCTTGATAATTGTTTGAACTGTCTAGACCTTCTACGTCTAGTCTAAATCTTCCTGTTCCTGTATCGTGTCTTACTAAAAACTCTATATTTAATTTATCTTCTTGAGGATTGAAAATATGGGTAAATGAAGGGTTATTGCTTCCAGTTCTTGCAATAACGGTCGCTCTATTTCCTTCCAAACTACTTGTGGTTATATCCACAGTTGAACCAGATTGAGAAATTGTCCAACCCGAAGGGTTTGCACCATTTGTTTGATCATTAAAATTATCATAAAATATTCTTTGATCAAAGCAACTATTAGCTTTTAGGATTCCACAACAAATGCATGTGCTACCATCTGCATTCCAAACGCTATTTGCGATGTTCTTTAGAGTTTGACTATTATTTGATAAATTATGAAAATCTGATTTTTTAGCATAATCTTCAAAACCTACAAGGGAAACTTTATTTCCTGAAATATTTAGTACTGCATTTATCAAAGCATCTGTGGCATTTTTAGCGTCATTTATTTTACAAGGAGTTTCTCCTGGATTTGCAGAACCGCCTGGGCAATTATTTTCCATACTTCCAGACAAGTCTACTACTGAAATAACATCTAGTTTTTGATTTGTATATATTAAAGAAACATTTCTTAATCCTAATCTTATAGGTGTGGTTCTATTTGCTAGTTGATTATAATTTAACAAGTTAGATAATAATGAGTTAGGTATTGTCACGGTTTGCCTTCCATTTGTAGTGCCGTTAAATACAGATACATTTCCAATGTTAAGGAATGTAGTAAAATTACTTTCTAGATCTAGGCTCACATCTATAGATGTGGGTGTTCCCGGAATAAATAGCCCATCATATAAATTAATTAGTCCTTGAACTCCTTGAAAATATTGCCTCTTTTGAGAAATTGTTGGTTCAGATTCGTATTTTATCTTTAGAAATCCTCCTGCAATATACAAGTCTTTTGCAATAAACTCTAAATTATTTGTGCCGCTTTCAAATTTATCTATATGTTGAAATAAATCATAACTTGAAGGATTAGTTACGGAAGAAGATTTAGTATAATTTCCAGCATATAGCCCGTTAATATAAAGTTGAAAATCTTTATTTGAAGCTAACTCTAATTCCGCATCAGTTATTGTCCCATTATAATCAGAAGTTAAAGTTATATTTCCATCACCAGCATAACCTCCAAAATAACTATAAGCATTTCTTACATTACTTGATAGAAACGCTCTTGCAGAGTATCCGCTTATATTTTGTCCAAGCATAACTCCACTAATTATCTGCCTCGAAGCTTCTATTTGCTTTGCATTTTCTATGGCGCTGTTATTTTTTGAAGAAACTAAATTATTTTCAAGCCATATTCCTACATTGTCTTTAGTTTCTATTGTTGAGAGAAATTCGTCAGCTATTCTTGATGCTATAGTTATATTAGTAACATAAAAATTACCTATTTGTTCTAAAAGGGATTTATTTGGTTCAGTGATTATTCCTGAAGAGATTAATGACTGGACGTAATTATTATCAAATTCCTCTGCACTTATGGAAGATAAGCTTACTAAAATGTCTTCGTCAATCTTGGACTCTACTCTGTTTTGTTTTAGGTTAGGGATTGCTATCAAGATTACTATAAAGATTATTAATAATGCTATTAATGCATCCATACTAAAGAAAATTCCTTTTTTTACTCCCATACCTGGACCTCTAAACTTATAGGTTTATTTTGATATATAGATACTCTTGAAATTTTTATGCTATTTATTGTATCTTCAGAAAAAAATCCTATTCCTTCTACATTTAATCCTGATATTTCTATAGGTCTTGAAAAATTTACAAAATAATTATATTTAGTGCCTAGTATTGATTTGGTTCTAGAGTAATCTGTTGTAGCTAACCAATTAAAATATTCTAATTTTGTTTGATCAATTTTATTTTCAGTTAATAACCCTATCTTTGAAACTGTTGAAGTAGTCCAATTTAATGGATAGCCTTCCGAAAGTAAATTATTTGCAATAGTATTCCCCTCATAAAGTAAGTCATCTAGTTTTTCTTGTTCGCCTGTTGGATAATTTATTGTGTATAAAAAGAAAGCAATTATGCCTACTATAAAAATTCCTGTTGCAACTATTATGTCAAAACCCCATGCTTGGGCTTTTTTACCTTTCATTTAAACTCCCTTTATTGATTTTATTGGGCTACTACTAAGTTCTACACCTTTTTTTGTCATTGAAAATCTGTAAAGTCCTTTGGAATGGTTTGTCCCTCTCATTTTTAAAATTTCGATATACCTTTCTCTTGAAATAATTTTTCTTACAAATTGCATTAAAATTATTGAATCTGATTCAAATTCAAGTGCCCTGTATACTTTATGCTCTCCTTCTGGAGTTCCTTCAAATGTGATTAATGAAGTACAATTCCATTTCTTTATCATATTAAACAAATCTAGGGAAGCTTCTCTTTTTTCTAATTCATCTTCAAATAATAGAGTGAATGAAGTCATACTATCAATTACTAATCTTGTTATTTTGTTATTGATAATTATGCTTTCGATTATACCTCCTCCCTCTTCTAACATGCTCTTTACTTTTCCAGGAGTGTAGTTAAGGAATGTAAATAGGCCTTTTTTCTCATACTCTTCTAATTGCCAACCAAACCTTTTCATATTATGGTAAAATGATTGTTTGCTTTCTTCAAATGTGATATAAAGGCAACTTTCTTCATTCTTAAGGCCTTCAACTATAAATTGAGTTGCAAGAATTGTTTTACCACTTCCTGGTCCACCAACTAATAAATTAGTTGAATTCTTCTCAAAACCTCCTTCAATTAGTTTATCAAATCCTTTTATTCCACTAGGAATTCTTACACATTCATACTTAGTTTTTCTCTTTTTATTAGGCAATGATTTCTTTATTTTTTTTATTATTTTAGCCTGTTTTTTCACTCTCTTTTTCATAAGTATAATTTGTCGATTTGATTATAAAAACTTAACTTAACCTAATATTCCTTTAAAGTAACTTGCTAAGACTAACTTGAGTAAAAAGAACATTGTAAGACTTAGAAGTATTAGCGGTATTGAATACTTTAATCCTTCTCTTTCTTCACCTTTCTGAACTAACCCTATTACCATTGAGCCTAGAATATCTATAGTAATTATGAAAAATACTGCAAAATAAGTGATAAATGCTGAAGAGATATTTATGCTTGTAAACGCAAACGGGGTTGCTACAGAAGTCTGAACTTCTGGAATTCCGCTTAATATTTGAGTTAGTACTCCTACGAGGACAGTGGATAAACTAAAGAGTATAGGGGCTCCAACTCCTACTGCGAACAATATAAGAATTATATACATTATAATATTTGAAGCAGCTCTTTTTTCTACATATTGTCTTTCTTTTAGGTTTGCAGATGTTTGTTCTAATAATGTTGCTAAATTTCCTCCGGAACGCATACCTGTTATAATCAAATTTATTGTTTTACTAATTTTTTCAGAATTTATTCTAACTGACATTTCTTTCATTGCTAATTCTACAGGTTTTCCTGTTACTATATCTCTTCCAAATTGATTGATTTGTTCATCTAATGGAGAAAATTCTTTTCTTGAACTTATTACGATGGCTTTATCTATAGGTATTCCAGCCTTTAAGTTACTTGAAATTAATTGTAGGAAATCTGGAAAAACTATTTCCATCATTCTTATCTTTTGAGATTCTGCCAATTTTTTCTTTGTCGAAATATAAGTTAAAATTACTGCTACTGAAGCTACTAAGACTATTATTGAATTTAATACGTTTTTTGTAAAAATAAATGTTATTGTTGATAAAACTAATGCAACGATTAAAACTGCTGTCAAATTGATTCTTTTCTTAGGTTTCATATTAGGCTAGGTTTTGCAGTCCTTATTGCTCCAAGGAACATTATTTGTATCAATATAGACATTATATATAACCCTACGAACATACCTATAGTTATTGCTTCTGGTAAATTTACTACTGAAGAAATTATGGTGAGGAATGTTATTGCTAGCGCAGGTAAAATTATAGAAATTAACATATAAAACATTATTAGAGGGTTTAATTTATTCCCATAAGTTTGTATTTGAAGAAATTGTTCTTCATTTAAAGAATGGATAATATCTCTAACTACTTCAGTTATATTGCTTCCAGCTTTCATCCCATTACTTATCTGCCATAACGCTTTTCTAAATAATATTGAATGATTTTTTTTACCTAATTCTTCAATTACTTCTATTTGGGGGAAACCCGCATTTATTTTTTTAACTGCTTTTTTAAATTCCAAGCTTAATTGACCGTAACCTGACGCTGAAACATTAACTAATATCGTAAATAACGGTACTCCTGAACTTAACTGTATGAGCATATCTTCCATTGCTGCTAGCAAATTTCTTTCTATTCCTTTTTGCTGTTTATCTGCAAGTATCTTTGGATAATTTATTTGACTGAAAGAAGTAAACATACCTACAGCAATAGTTGGAATTAGAGGTACTAAAAATGGGTTTCCTTGTTTAAGTATAAATATGGCGGTACTAAAAGCGATATAGGCAATTATTGAAAACATTAATGTGCTTCTAGCAACTATTCCTAAGTATTCTTCTCTTGTGATATCTACTTCTGCTTTAGCCAAATAATCTTTTAATTTTGAGTCTCTTTTTACCGAGAAAATTTTAACATATCTCTTAGACTTGATTTTAAGTCTATTTAACGAAGATATTGTAAATGGTATGTGGAATGTCATTCTTTGATTTTACTGATTTCATTTTTACGCATTACTTCATCCAAGGATGGTTTGTCTAGATAGAATAATTCTATTGCATTACCAACTTCTTTTATAGATCTTAAGTTGTTTTTGATTAACCAATCTAAAATTCTTTTTCTTTCTGCTAATTCTTTTTTTATTTCTATTTCTGATAAACCTGTATGTCTGCTTAAATCTTCAAAAAATCTCATACTTTCTCTGTGTTCGATTATTTGATCTTTTTCAGGAACCCATCGATAAATTATATTTGAAGTAGCTCTATCTCCTTCAGTGTCAAATTCTGCAACTTGTAATATTCTTCTAATTCCTTTTTTTCTATCTCTAAACATTACTACGTTTAGGTTTACTGCTTTTAGAAGATTGGCTGGAATATCAATTGGGGGATTTATTAGTCTTGAAATTGTTTCAGGGGCCGAATCTGCGTGTAACGTAGCATAAACTGAGTGTCCTGTATGCATCGCTTCAAAAAGTACCATTGCTTCTTCGTGTTTACGCATTTCTCCTAAAATAATTCTATCTGGTCTCATACGTAATGAGTTTATTAGTAGGTCTAACATAGTTACCTTTCCTTTTCCTTCCGAATTAGGGGTTCTAGTTACAAGTGGGTTCCAATAAAGAAAGTCTGGTAAGACTAATTCTCTAGTGTCTTCAATGCTAATGATTCTGTGATTTGGTGGAATAAATGGCATGAATGCGTTTAGGAAAGAGGTTTTACCAGACGCAGTTCCTCCAGACACTAAGATATTCATTTCGTATTCCACTGCTAACCACAAAAGGGCCGCAATGTCAAGGCTACAAGTTTTATTTTTTATCAGATCTATAATTGTATATGGGTCTCTTGAAAACTTTCTTATGATTATAGTACTACCTTTTGAGTTTATTGGATAAAGTACTGCGTTAATACGGTCACCTGTTAATAAGTGGGCATCAAGAAGAGGGTCTAATGTAGTTATTTGACGACCCACTCTTCTTGCAATTATATTTGCATAATTAATGATGCTATCCTCTGTTGGTATGAATATATTAGTTTTAAGCCAGCCATATTTCTTTGAATAAACTCTAACTGGTTCTTTTGAAGACTGAATTACAATTTCTTCCAAATTTGGATCATTTATTAAAAATTCTATTTCTCCAAGACCTAACATATCTTGCATTAACATTCCTGCTAGGGTCTTTTCTGTTTCTGGATCGATATGAGGTAATTTTTCTTTTAATACTAACGTTATTTCTCCTAAAAATCTTTGTTTCATTTTTACAAATGATTCTTGTTCAGACATTTCTTGCAAGTTTATTGTAGCATTACTTATCAATTCATTTTTTACATATCTTAATAGTGATTCAGTTCCTACGCTGAATTTTGGTAAATTTATATTGTATACATAAGTATCTTCTTCTTTTTTTATTTCAACTTCTACTTTTGCACCATCTACTTCTATTGGGTAATTTGTTTCAGAAGTTGATTTTTTATCTTCTGCTGCTTTTTTGTATGCTTTTATTTGATGTTCTTGACTATGTATCTGATGTGGTGCTAATTTTTTGTAATTTTGACTTTTAGAATTAGTTTTTACTAAATGAAGTGCATGTTTCTCTACTTGAGATTTATGCAAATTCTTTTTTTCATTAGGGTATCTTTCAAGTTCATTTTTTTTATTAGTCTCTAACTTTGATTTATGGTGAATTTTATGTTTTTTTCTTTTTTCAATGCGTTTGCTATGTTTATGCTTTTTTACCACCTCTCTTTTTATTTTATGCTTTTTGTGTTTCTTCATCTTCTTTTATTCTCATCTCAATTTCTCCAAATCTAGGGTAATCTACTTCGACATACCCATTTTCTTCTAATATTTTCCCCCATTCTTCTACCACTTTTTTATCTACTTTGAATAGTTCTGCTAACTTCGATAATGAAATCCTTTTGTTCTTTTTAAGCATTTCATAAAGCAAATCTATATCTGTATCTGATTTATTCTTCTTTTTAACTAGTTCTATATGTGTTGCTTTTTGTACGGATTCAGCTAAACGTTTTTTTATTGAAGATAAGGCTAATAGTGAAAATACTAAAACCCATTCAGCGATAATAACTAATATTGAAGGTAGGGGAATTTTCTCATTTTGTTTTACAGAGACTTCAATATTATCTGTGTTTGTTTCTCCTATTGCAAGACCGGATACTCCTATTGTTTGAACTAAAGATAAGTTTGTCCCAAATAAAACTATATGGGCAGTTCCATGAATTAAAGCGACTAAAACTATCAGAGATATGACTATCTTTAATCCTCTACCCCTTTTATCCTTCATATGAAAGACATAGGTCACTTATTTTATAAACCTTGTCTGCTAACTAACTGTATGCTTAAGAGAGGTCAAGTAAGTACGGAGTATTTGATAGTAGTCGGATTTGTTACATTCCTTGTATTGGGGATATTAGGTGTTGCTTTCTTTTACACTTCAATTACAAATGATCAAATAAAAGTTTCTCAAGTTTCTAATTTTGCTAATAAAATAATTTCTAGCTCTGAATCTGTATTTTATGCAGGAGAGCCTTCCAAATTAACTCTAAATGGCTATCTCCCTATTGGTGTGAATAGTTTTGAGATAATGCAAAATGAAATTGTTGTTAGCATTACTACGAGTTCTGGTATAACTACTATGTCTTTTACAAGTAATGTACCTTTATTTGGAAATATTTCACATACTGAGGGAGTTAAAAGAATAGAAGTTTTGGCTCAACAAGATGAGGTATTGATAAGTGAATTCTAAAGGTCAGTCAGCAATAGAATTTGTGATAATTATTATGGCTGTTTTATTTTTATTTGTAGGCTTGCTTTATTTCATTCAGGGAAAAATAGCAGACTCTCAAAACCAAGCAGTCTCTGTTGCAGTAAATGAAATTGCTCTTACTGTCCAAGATGAAATAAATTTAGCTCACAATTCAGCTAACGGCTACTCTAGATCCTTTTTCTTGCCTTTGAATTTAAATGGATTTGATTATACTGCTCAAATATTAGGGGATTCTGTTTATGTTGTGGCTCAAGAGGGTAAACATGCAGTGGCTCTTCCTATTTCAGAAGTCACTGGAGATATTTTTTTAGGAGATAACTTAATTTATCGTATAAATGATACGGTATTTTTGAATTGAATGTTTTTTGGAAAGATATAAATACTCCTATTCTTTCGTAACTCTGCAATGGTTTCAAAAAATTATGCCGGCGCATTAGCACTTACTGCTCTTCTTGGATGTTCTGCTCCTTCTGAACCTTCTAATTCTGGAAATAATTATGTTGTTAGCGAACTTAGAAATCAAAGAGTTAAGTTAATGTATGCTACTGGACCTTTTGGAGGGGGCCCGACAGGATCTGTTTATTCTCCAGGGGTTCCTTTGGATTCAGAATTTGTTGGTTTAGCTGAAAAAGGTTTAAGAGAACTTCATAATTATACTCTTCCTCAAGGGGTTTTCGAGGGAAGGTATGCGATGCAAACAGATATTTCAAACTCTCCAGGTTTAAGAGGATCGTGGGACTCTTTGGTAATAGCAGATAGATCTTTTGACCCTAATACCTTTGACGGCTCTCGTGATAGGGTATATTTCACAAAGGTTGTCGATGGAAAAGTTAAATTTGAAAAGTTGGGGCCTAAATGAATAAATTATTTTTAGTTTTGTTTATTAGTTTATTTTTTGTTTCATTTACTTCTGCTCAAGAAGTTTACGGAGATCCTAATTTCATCCCATTTTCTTCTGAAGAAGCTGGTAGTATAGAATTCGGTTGTATGGCTGCTTGCATGACTAGTATGCTTGCTTCACTAAATGATTCGGCTATAGGAACTAACACCACTAAAATATTCAATGAATTAAATTCAAGTATGAGGAGGCATAGCTCTGATTATCCTTATCACACTTACATAATTATAGAGGCTGCAATGAGGTTTATATCTTCACTATGAACTTTAAAAATTATCTTTTGGTTTTTGCATTTTTGTCTATTTTGGTTTTGATTTCTGAGGATGTTCAAGCACAACAAAGTGGTAAGATTGTAATAGAACATATTAGCACTAGTTCTCCGGCTTACAGGGCGGATTCTAAACCGGGAGCTAATCCCGAAGTAAGGAATGAAGACAGGAAGCCAACCATGGATGATATTATTGATGGGAAAAAGAAAGGTAAAAAAGTCACTATAATAATAGAGCCTACTGCTGCTAATCCGAGAACTTCTCATGCAGCAATTGTTGTTTCTATAAATACAACTCCTAGAAATGGAACTAACCCTAATAATCAAACTACTTTTATTTATGATTGTGTTATTTATGATCCTACAACTAATAAGACTTACAATTCTAGTCTTGTTTCTATAAATAATACTAATAGCACTGCATATATTGATTGGGATGGTTGGAGGGGTGTTATGGAATTGGTTATGGTCTACAAAACTCACGCTCCTCCTACTAGAACAAGAGGGACTTTATTGTATAAGCCAGGACAGTTTGAATTTTTGCCTTTATTAAATTCTAGAAAGGTTTTACCTAGACTTTATTAGGTAGAAGATTTTAGACAATTTGTCTTTTCTTTATTCTATTCTTCCAAATGGAAGACTTTAAAAATGGTGTTTTTATAAGAATAGACATGGCACAAAGTATGTATCATTATATGCGCGAAGCTTGGAAGAAGCCTGACACTGCAACTATGCGTGAGCGTATGATTGCATGGCGTGCTAGTCCTGCAATTGAAGTTGTTGATGGACCTTTAAGGCTTGACAGAGCTAGAAGTCTTGGTTATAAGGCAAAGAAGGGCTTTTTAATTGTTAGAGTAAGAGTTATGCGTGGTGGAAGAACAAGAAAGAGAACTGGTGTTAAGGGTAGAAAAACTAGAAAACAAACTATTAGAAAGACTTTGAAAATGTCATACAAATGGGTTGCAGAAATGAGGGCTAGCAAGTTCTTTAACAATTTAGAAGTTTTGAATTCTTATTGGATCGGAAAAGATGGTAAACATTATTTCTTTGAAGTGATTTTAGTGGACCCTCAAAGACCTGAAATTAAAAATGATAAAACTATGAGCTGGATATATGCTGGACATCATCACGGAAGAGCTGAGCGTGGACTTACCTCTGCTGCTAAACAATCTCGTGGTCTGATAACAAGAAGAGGACACTCTCCTTATTTGAAAGTAAGACCTTCTCTACGTGCTTGGAATAGACGCGGTAAATAATTTTATTTTTAAAATGGCTTCTTATGTTCTTTTTAGGGACAAAAATGGTTTTTTATTAACTGATGGAAAACATAAATTTTTTTCTTCTAGCATTGATTTATTAGTAAGTGCTCTTAACCAACCCCATATTTATGGACATGTTTACGGATTTATTGAAGTACCTAGTTCTTTTGAGGATGATAGGGTCCCATTAAATGATTCTGAAAGAGAAAAATTTCTAACTGCTTACTCAACTAAACTAACTAATTAATTTTCTTTTTTGTAATTTGGATCTGGTTTCCAATTAGGGTTGAACTCAAATTCCCAAGGCCTTTTACCTTTCTTTAAGCTAATAAGAATTGGAAGTCCATTTTCTGAAACTTTGTCTGTCTTTTTTATCATTCCAGGTGGAAGAGGGTAAACAGCATTACAATTTGGATAGTTTGAACATCCTACAAAGGACTTCATACTCTTTTTTGAAAAACGGATTTGAAGATTTCCTACTTTACACTTAGGACAAGGCATTATAGTATTTTGTTCTTTTTGCTGTTCCCTTAGGTCCTTTACTCCTGAAAGAATTTGATTTCCAATTGATAGTTCGTGGGCTTTAAATTCCTTTGAAATGTCGGTTATTAATCTTTCTACTTGTTTTATTGTTTTTTCTTCTAATTCTATCCAACCTGATTTTGAAGCTAGGATTTCTTCTGTTTTTTCTTCTACATCTCTCGTAAGATTTTCATCTACAATTATAGGAGAATATTTTTCGAGTGCTTCTATTAATTTTATTCCTAAAGGAGTTGCTTGAATGCTTTTACCATCTAAATAGCCTCTATCAAATAACGTGTCTACAATAGCTGAACGAGTTGCTTTAGTTCCTAAATTCTTTTTTTCTAATAATGTAATTAATGAAGCTGGAGTGTATCTTTTTGGAGGTTGAGTTTCTTTTTCTTCAAAAGTAATTTTGTTTACGTTTACTTGGCCTTGTATTGTAGGGATATTTTCTTCTTCTACAGATGTTGGGTAAATATTCATCCATCCTTTGTTTATTATTGTTAACCCGTTTCTTGTAAATTTTTTATCATTATCTGAAATTAATTGTATTCTTTTTGAAATTACTTTTGCATCTGGCGCAAAACAGCTCAAAAATCTTTTTACTATTAACAGATATAGTTTTTCTTCATCTTCATTTAATTTTTTGAATTCTCCTGTTGGATATATTGAAGGATGCGCAGGGTCTGATTTTTCCCCTTCAACTGGATTATCTCTTATTGCTAATTTTGTTTCTGGAAAAACTTTTGATAGTTTTGATATAATTTTTTTTGGCTCTATTTCTTTAGGTATTTTTTGAGAAGAAGTTCTTGGATATGAAATTATTCCATCTAAATATAAGGACTGTGCTAACTGCAGAGTTCTAGATGGGGAAATTCTAAACTGCGCATATGCTTCTCTTTGTAAAGTGGTTAAATCAAAAGGATGTGGTGGAGGGTAGTTTTCTTCTTTTTCGGTTGTTTCCGCATTTCCAGACTTAATATCTTTGAAATCTTCTAATTCATTTTTATTGAAAATATCTTTTACATGTTTTAATTCGGTATCAAAGACTTTTGCAAATACTTGCCAATAAGGTTGAGATTTGAAGTTTTCGATCTCTTTGTCTCTATCTACAATTATTTTTAATGCTGGACCTTGAACTCTTCCAATTGAAAGTATCTTAAAAGAACCTGCCATTTTTATTGAAGACATTAAGGCTCTCGATAAATTTATTCCGTATAACCAATCTATTTTGTGTCTTGTCTCTCCTGCATATGCTTGACCCCAGTCTAATGTTTTCATAGGGTTTTCGTATGACTTTTCTAGTTCTGGTTTTGTAAGGGTGGAATACTTCATTCTCTTAGCATCATTTTGTCCAATAATAAAACGAAGAACATTCCAACCAATTAATTCTCCTTCTACATCATAGTCTGTTGCAATTATTACTTCCTTTGCACGTCTACCTAGCTTTTTTAGAAGCATATAATACCCTTTAGTAAAACCTGCAGATTTACTTTCATAAGATGGAATCCAATCTAATTTGAATATTGGCCATCCTCTTTGGCCTTCTGCATAAGTTAGATTGAATAAGTGACCTACTGCTGACGCAACAACTATTTTTTTATTATCTCTCACTAACTCATAATAAGATATATTTCCTTCAGAATATTTTTTTGCATCTCCTAATGCTGATGCAATTTTTAGGGCTGCCTGAGGTTTTTCTGTAACAATTAAAGTAATCTCTCTATTAGGAGATTCTATTTTTGGAGAAGCTTTTGGTTTAGATGCTCTTGACTTCTTTTCTTTAGAAATTTTAGGGGCTCTTTCTTGAAAATTACCAGGCTTTTCTATTTTTGTCAATTCTTTAGTCGAGGGTTTTTGTTTCACTTGTTTCTCTATAGTTATTTTTGCTTCTGTTGGGGTAAGAAATGCTTCTACGGCCATACGATTTTCTAAAGGAGACGGTATATAACTATTTGTGGGTTTTAGATTTCATAAATAACTACGCCTTTATCAGCATAATGATTTTTAGATAAACATATAAAGTTTGAATTACTCTTTAATTGTGTCCACCGATAGAAATACCGATGGTTTGCAAGATAATCTTGCAAAGTCTTTTGTTAGAGATTTTTTGAGACCTTACTTAGGGGAAACTCCGGATACCAGATTTTTTTTATTTGAATCTAGGGGAAGACATTATGCCTCTGCAGTAAAGAGGGTTGCACCTGCTGAAGTTGAAAATCTTGTTTTAGTTAGTTTTAGGCCTCTTTCTGAAAGACAATATAGTCAATTAGCTAAAGTCTACGGAGATTCATTTATCAAAGTAGAACCTATTCTTGAATTTTCCAATTCGCAAGAATTAAGTGCTAATTTGCAATCTGGAACATTAGGTCCATTAACGAGAGAACAAAGAGAATACCTTTCTAAAAAGAGATTTTGAATAGGCTTTAAAACCCTCTTTTGTCTAGATTTATTATGGCTAAACCTGAAATGAAACCTCTTTTTGAGGAACGAATGAAAAAGTTACTCTCTGATGAAAGTGACTTTCTAAAATATAAGGAAATAGTGCATACTAAGCCTCTAAACTATATCCGATGTAATACTTTGAAGATAAGTAGTGATGATTTATTTTCTAGGCTAAAAAAAAGATGGAATGTTGTTCGCCCATTTAAAGAACACCCCGAAATAATGCTCGTTGATCAAGCGCTTGGACCGGGAGAACTGGGTAATGCTCTCGAACATTTACTTGGCTATTATTATATTCAAGAGGTCTGTAGTATGATGAGTGTTATTGCACTAGACCCTAAGCCAGGGGAGAGAGTACTTGACGTTTGTGCCAGCCCTGGAAGTAAAACTACTCAAATGGCTGCGAGGATGGAAAACACAGGAACTTTAATTGCAAATGATGTTAAACTTGATAGGTTACGCATCCTTGCTGCTAACCTTGAAAGGTGCGGGGTAATGAATTCAGTTATTGTTCGTAATGATGGTGTTGGGTTATGTAATAGGCTTGCTCGCGATGGTTTTAAGTTTGATAAAATACTCTTGGATGCTCCTTGTTCAGGAGAAGGGACTTTACGTAGTAGCGCTAAGGCATTTTTAATGTGGAATATAAAGGTTGTTGACAAATTGTCTAGGGAACAAAAGAAATTAATTGCTAATGCTATTAAATGTTTGAAAGTTGGAGGAACTTTAGTTTATTCTACTTGCACTCATTCTCCTGAAGAAAACGAGGAAATAGTTGACTTTGCCTTGAAGAATTTTCCAGTTTCAGTTGAAAAAGTAAACTTGCCGCTTAAATGCAGACCCGGAGTAGTTAGTTGGGAGGGAGCCGAATACTCTAGTGAGATGTCTAAAACTTGTAGGATTTACCCACAAGACAATAATAGTGAAGGTTTCTTTGTTTCTAAAATTAAACTACTTGAGGAAATAAAATGATTAGAAGAGCAATAATACATTTACTAGGAATACAATCAGCTGTTGCTGCTATGATAGTCCGAAATGGGAAAGTATTACTTACTAGAAGATCTAAACTTCTTAGTGAAGGTGGAAAATGGTGTTTACCTGGTGGAGGAACCAATAAATGGGAAAAATCTATTGATGCGGTTAAGCGTGAGGTTTTTGAGGAAGTTGGCTTGAAGGCTGGAAACTGCAAGTTACTTTTTGTTCAAGAAGAGATTGTTAAAAGGTTAAATTTACACGCTAATGTTTATGTTTATGAGGTTAAAACTTCTGGAGAAGTAAAAACAAATTGGGAAGTTACTGAAATTGGCTGGTTTAATAAAAATGAGATTGCAAAAATGAATCTTGCTTTTACTCATAAAGATATTCTGAATAAATACTGGAGTGGAAAATGAAAGCTGAATTTTATAATAGTAAACAGAGAAAAGAATTACTTGAGAAACTTAATAGTATGTTTGGAATAAAAGAGATTCCTAAAACTCTTTTTGAAACTGGTAGGGAAAAGGTTCGCGGGTTTAGCGGAGACTTAACTATTGATGAACTTTACGCACTTGATAGGATAACCAATATTGAATTTATGGGGCTTTATTTGTTTAAAGAAGAAATGGGTCACCTTCGTTTTGGTTTCGATGGAACAATATTATTCAAGGATCAAATTGTAAAAAATGTCGTGGAAATAAATAGGGAACAGCTTGAAAAATGGATGACTGGAAACAATTTAGATATTGCTCTTGAACGTGGAATGTGGATTGTTAAACACGGAGACGATGTATTTGGGTGCGGATTATCCGACACAAAACATTTAATTAACTTTGTTCCAAAAGAAAGGAGAATTAGAAGAAGTTAAAATGGAAAAAACAGTTATTGATAAGATATTGAAGGCTGGTAAAATTGCCCAGGAACTTAGAAGGTATGCTCGCGAGATTGTTGTTCCTGGAAAAAGTTTATTTGAAATAGCAACTTTAATTGATGATAAGATTCACCAATTAGGTGCTAAACCAGCATTTCCAGTTAACTTGAGTATAAATGAAGTTGCAGCACACTATACTCCTTCCTATGGAGATGAAGGTGTTGCTCACGGTTTAATTAAAGTGGACATTGGAATTTCTGTTGATGGGTATATTGCAGATACTGCTTTTTCATTGGATTTGGAAAAGGATCTTGAAAATAAAAAATTAATTGAAGCAGCCGAAGACGCAGTTAATGTTTCAGTTAGCGAGTTTTCACTGGGTAAAAAATTAACTGATATTGGTGGAAAGATAAGTGAAGCAATCACTAAACGTGGATTTACTTCTATTGCTAACTTGTCAGGGCACAGTATTGAAAGATTTGTAGTTCATGCTGGTTGGACTGTTCCGAATTATGATTCTGGACAAACTGATACTTTGGAAGAAGGTTTGTATGCAACTGAACCTTTCGCTACAAACGGAAATGGTAGGGTCCGTGATGGAAAGGGGAGCGGAATATTTAGGATAGATGGAGAAGGAGCTATTCGAGATCGTTTTGCTCGAGAAGTATTAAATTGGATTGCTGATGAGTATAAGACTTTGCCTTTTGCTTCTAGATGGGTGTATAAGCAATTTGGATCTCGTGGAATGCTTGCGATGAAACAACTTGAAACCGCTGGTATTTTATATCAATATCCCCAGTTGATTGAAGTTTCTGGAGGAAAAGTTGCACAAGCTGAGCATACAGTTCTTCTTCTTGAAAATGGTGAGAAGCATATTACGACTAGAGAATAAAATTAAAATTATAATAAAAATTAATTAGCGTAAATTGGGCCTAAGTCAAGACCACCGATCTTTGCTTTCTTAAGATAGTTTTCTTCAATCTTTTTGTAACGCTTTGCTGTGTCTTCTGAAACGCTTGGTTTGACTTTTGCGAGAGCTTCATCGAAGTCTGCTAATATTATTGTTTTAGCATTGATGTTCTTTCTTAATGCAATTATAGCTGCTTCTCTAACAAAGTTTTCAATATCTGCGCCTACAAAACCTTCTGTTTTCTTTACTAAGTATTGAATTAGTTTATCCTTTTCAGACATCGTGGATAAATTCAATTTAGTGTCCTTTACAAGATAGTTTTCTATTTCTTTCAATTCTTTTTCAGTAGGGAATATTGGCATAGGTTTAGTATGTATTTGCAATATTTTTTCTCTTCCTTTTTCAGTTGGAATATCTACAAGCAATATTCTGTCAAATCTACCTGGCCTCATTAATGCGCTGTCAAGCATGTCTGGTCTATTAGTTGCTCCAATAACTACTACGTTTTTTAGATCTTCAATTCCATCCATTTCTGAAAGCATTTGATTTAGAACTCTTTCAGTAACTTTTGAACCCATTTCCATTCCACGTTTTCCTGCTAATGCATCTATTTCATCAAAGAAGATTACACAAGGAGAAACTTGTCTAGCTCTTTCAAACACCTTTCTAACTCCTTCTTCTGATTTTCCTACCCACATAGATAATAATGACGGTCCTTTTATGTTAATGAAATTAGCTTCGCTTTCTTTTGCAACTGCTTTAGCAAGTAATGTCTTACCTGTTCCAGGAGGACCATATAACAAGATTCCTTTTGGAGCTGTTATTCCCATTCTTTCAAAACTTTCTTTATGCTTAAGAGGCCATTCAACTGCTTCTTTTAATTCTTGTTTTATAGTGTCTAGTCCACCAACATCTTCCCAAGATACATTTGGAACTTCAACTAAAACTTCACGCATTGCTGAAGGCCTTACAACTTTCAAAGCCATATCAAAGTCTTCCTTACCAATAATCATTTTTTCTAAGGCTTCTTGAGGAATTTCTTTATCTTCATCTAAGTTTAAGTCTGGTAAGGCTTTTCTAAGGACTGCCATAGCTGCTTCTTTTGCAAGGGACTCTAAATCTGCTCCAACAAATCCGTGAGTTTTTGAGGCTAACTCTTCTAGATTAACATCTTTCTTTAATGGCATTGCACGAGTGTGGATTTTAAGAATGTTCAATCTTCCTTTTTTATCTGGAACTGAAATCTCTAACTCTCTGTCAAACCTTCCAGGACGTCTTAATGCAGGGTCGATAGAATTAATTCTATTAGTTGCTCCAATAACTATAACTTTTCCACGAGCATTCAACCCGTCCATCATTGTAAGCAATTGAGATACTACTCTTCTTTCTACTTCTCCTTGAGTTTCTTCTCTCTTAGGGGCTATTGCATCTATTTCATCTACAAAAATAATTGATGGGGCATTTTTTTCAGCTTCTTCAAAAATGTCTCTTATTTTCTTTTCACTTTCTCCATAAAATTTAGACATTATTTCTGGACCATTTAATAGGATGAAATTAGCTTCTGATTCTGTAGCAACTGCTTTAGCAAGTAATGTCTTACCTGTTCCTGGAGGGCCATGAAGTAAAACTCCTTTAGGAGGTTCTATTCCAAGGCGATCAAATACTTCTGGGTGTTTTAGAGGAAGCTCAACCATTTCTCTTATTTTTCTTATCTCTTCAGTTAATCCTCCAATATCTTCATAAGTTACTTCAGGAATTGTTTCTTCTTCCACATTAGTTGCTTTAGGGTGAATTACTAATTCTGTATCTTCTGTAATTATTACTGCTTGATTAGGTGTTGCAGAAATTATTTTGAACCTTATATTTTGGAATCCCATGCCACCTAATCCACGAGAGAATAAATCATGTAAATCTTCAAATGCTTCTTGCATGTCTTGCATAAGGTCGCGTCTTCTTTGAGCTCCTCCTAATGAAACTAAATCTCCTTTTTGTACGGCTCGACCTAATAGGCCTGACTTGAATGCTTCCGGTTCTCCTTGAACCATTATTCCTGCTTGAGCTGGAGCTATTGTTACTTTTTTTGCTGGTTTAACTTGGGCTTTTTTTATAGAAACTTTTTCTCCAATACCTGTTTTAGCGTTCTTTCTTGTTAAACCGTCTATTCTAATTATACCCTCCCCTATGTCTGCAGGGTATGATCTGTCTACTATTGCAACTGTTTCACGTTCTCCTTGAATTGAAACAATATCTCCTCTGTTAAGTCCTAGAACTCGCATTACTTCAGTATCAATTCTAGCAATTCCTTTATAGGCGTCATCTTGCAAAGCCTCAAGGACTTTTAATTTGATTAATTTAGGTGCTTCTGCCATTTACCAGTTATCCTCCCTAGTGTGAAATCTTAAACTTAACTTATTCATATCTTCAAAACAAAGCCTTACCATATCATCCATCATTTTTTCTTGGTGGTTCATAAATTCTACTATTTCTTTAGGTATGCTTATTGCATGGGAATTTCCTATGACTCTTAGTTTGACATTATATGTTTTGTCTTTTAAGTTATTGAAATTTTGCATACTGTTTAAATCTGCAGGATGGATTATTGTTTGATTACAAGGTTTGCACATAACCGCCCTTAATTCTAGTCCATTTTTGTGAACTATAGTTTTCTCCATCTTTTTATTGCATCCATTGCATAATATTGTGTTGTTAAATATGTCTGTCATGTGTATCTTTTATGTATATACAGATAGGTATATACTATTTAAACTTTATCGTGCTAGTATTCTAAATTGAATTTAATTTCTCTTTTTTGCAACTTTAATCATTGCAGCTACTAACAAAAGAACTGCTAGTACTAATCCAGTTATTGCAATTATTGCAACTGTGCTTGTAGAAGAAACTGATTTTATTACAAATGATTTAACGACTGCTAGATTCATTCCAACTGTTCCTGAACTTGCAACTGATGTTACCGGGCTTAATTGGATCTTTATCTCTGCTTCATTACAATCATTTGTAGTTTTAGTTATGATTTTTTTATAAGCCATATCTTTTCCTTCAAAGTTTACAGTTGTACCTTCTGGGAAAGATACGCAATCTTGGCCTTGTTTAACTGTAATTATTGCTTGATCATTTTTATCTCCAAATGTAAATAGGGTTAACATATTTTCTACTTCTGTATCTTTTTCCTGGTTTATCTCTCCAGGGAATCCTATTCCTAATGCTGCGCTTGTTAAACTAGAAAGTAATAAGATTGCTAAAATTGAAGATAATATTATTGTTTTCATTTTAAGATGCTACTACGTCCCAAGTTCCTCCATAACTTATACTTGATGGTCCGGATATTGCATTGCTTAGTTGCTCGAATGCACATACATATATTTCATCTCTATCTGTTGCAGGTCCAGCAGCAGTGTATGGGATGCTAACACCAGGTACTGCTACTTCAACTTGATTTCTTAATTGTGCTGCTGTTGATTGAGTATCACATGATGCTTGACCGGAAGAACCTGAAGCACTAAATGCATCAACGCTTAGTACTGCAGAAGGATTTACCGGATTAGTTCCAGTTAAATCAGTTCCTGTTATCTCTATAGTTGTTAATGGAACATTTCCGTAATTTTCTACTATAAGTGGAGCGCTTGCCACTTGGTTAGGCGTGTTTATGTTTAATGAATTCCAATTTAATGCTGTTGTTGCTAAATTGTAAGCGCTTAGTTCGTTAATTTGTATATAATCTCCTGGTAATGAATTGAATCCTGGGTCTCCGCTAGTTACCATTTCACTAGGATTTCCTGCTATGTCTATTGTCGCTACTCTTATTCTCCATAAGTCGTTTGCATTAGGGCTTGCTCCAGAATAAGAAGATGCAGGGTCAGAAGGTAAGAAACCTCCTCCGCAAACATACATCAATTGTCTTGAAGGGTTATCACAATTCGAACCTAATGTAGGATG
>CAYRCZ010000003.1:30126-38642 GCA_964423055.1 Candidatus Woesearchaeota archaeon | reverse complement strand
CCTTATGATACTAAAGGAGATAATAATTTTGCACAATTACCTGGAGAACTTGGAATAGAGGAAGAACAATTTGTTGGTAAGGCTATCGGTCGTGTTCCTGGATTAGGCTGGATAAAATTAATATTCTTTGAAGCTGCAAGGCCTAGTGATCAGAGAGGATTTTGTAAATAAATAAAATTAAATAATGAAGTAAATTCGTTTTATTATGAGTTTTAAAAATTATAGTTTTGGAGCACTACTTGGAGTAGGCGTTTCTGTTGTTGCTACTAAATATTCTAGTTCTATTGATTGGTTTGATTCAATTGGAAGAAGTTTAGTTAGTGGATATCCTTTTCCTATTGCAATTCAGGCAGCTACACTTGGCGCAGCAATGGTTCATGGAATTCAACTTTTTAGGGGAAACAAGTTAGATTTAGAGGGAAGGGTTGAAGCGAAACATTAATATACTTTTGAACAAAGGTTTGTTAAATTATTTGAGCTCAAATGGAATTTTGTCCTAAATGCGGTGGAATGCTAATGATTGAAGGAGATAAATCTCCGGTTTGTGCTAAATGTGGTTATCGTCATAAGGGTAAATTAAAGCTTCAAGCTTCTGAAAAAATTGCTGTTCCTGAAAGAGTTGCTGTTGTTGACGAGTCTAAATTAACTACTCTTCCTATTGTAGAAGTTAAATGTCCTGATTGTAAACATAAAGAAGCTTACTTTTGGACAATGCAGACTAGAAGCAGTGATGAATCTGAAACTAAGTTTTACAAGTGCACAAAGTGTGAACATACTTGGAGAGTTTACAGATAATTAGTTATTGCTAACGTTTAAAAAAGGAGTTTTGTTTTGGTTTTTGCAAACTATTGCTACGGCCTCGTAGCTCAGCCTGGTTTAGAGCACCGGCCTTTTAAGCCGGGTGTCGGGGGTTCAAATCCCCTCGGGGCCATTTTAATTTGAAAATATTATATAAGATTTATATTAAATTGAATTAGTTAACTTAAAAAAAGATTTTAACCAGAAATGATTCTTTTGATGTTATCTATATTATTTGCTACTTCTTCACCGCGTTTTGTTAATTTGATTAATTTTATTCTTCCTTTCTTTTCAAATACTACTAGGTCTAGTTTTTCAAGCATTTGAAGAATTTTAACCGCATGGCTGTAAGTACAGTCTACTTCTTTTGCTAGGATTGATCCATAGCGGGCTCTTGTAAGTTTCTTTAGGGAAACTAGCATTAGGGCAGGTTTTCTTCTAAAGAAAACGTCAAAACTGTCTTTTGGTTTTTGGCTCATTTTTGAATATATCTTTTGTAACCTCTATATTCCAACCAGTATATCGCTTTTAAGTCTTTCTGCCACATTGTTATCTTATCTAGTAGTTATTAGCTTTCACTTATTTTTGGTTATTTTCATTAGTAGATTTTATATTCTAGTGATCTTTATTATAAGTATGGTTTCACGTAAAATTAAGATACTTGCTGCTTCAGACTTACATGGAGACTCCAAGCTTACTAAAAGGCTCGCAATACGCGCTGAGAAAGAAAACGTTGATTTAGTAGTTTTATGCGGAGATTTAACTGGATCCCACGATGGAAAAGATTTAATTAAACCATTTAAAGATAAAAATCAAAAAGTTTTAATTTTACCTGGAAATTGGGATTCATTTGCTACAACTGATTTTCTTGCTCAACTTTACAACGTAACTAATATTCACGGATATAGCGCAATTTATGAAGGTGTTGGATTTTTTGGAGCTGGAAGTGCTTCAACTGCTTTAGGGCCTAGATCTGGAATAAGCGAAACTGAATTATTAAAGACCCTTGAAAAAGCTCATTCTGGCCTGAAAGGAATAGAGAAGAAAGTAATGCTCACTCATATGCATCCTTCCGGGGGGATTTCTGAAGCGACAGGATTTAGAGGAAGTGATTCTATTGTTAAGGCTATAAAGAAATTCAAACCCGATCTACTTTTACACGGGCATATTCATGAAACCTTTGGAACTGAAGATAAGATCGGAAATACTAAAGTAATTAATGTTGGAAGAGATGGAGTAATCTTAGAAGTTTAATTTACTATAGGATTATAAATATAATTTGTCTTTGAATTAAATGGTGATTATTGAAAAGAAAAAAGGAAGGGAAATGGCTCGTGCACCTAGTTATTCAAAAAATCTTTCTATTATAAATAAATTAACAGGAGACTATGATATGATTAATGGTAAGAATCATTTAGATCAAAAGAAATACCAGAAGGCTTACGAAGATTATAGGAATGCGGTTAGGCATTATGGGGAAGCTTTGAGAGATAGAAATTTGTATAAGGATGATCGACTGCATATCGAAAATCTTTATCACGATGCTTTAGATAAAAGAAAGAAAGTTCTTCATAAAGCTGCTCTTGAGAAAGCTACGACACATCTTGGGCCTATTAGAAAATCAATAGCAAAATTTTTTGATGGTTGGCACTTAGTAGGTATTTTTACTTTCGCAATTCTTTTTTCAGAACCTGTTTTCACTGCAAGCGTTATCGGAAATAAAGGGATCTTAAATTCTTATCTCGGAATTTTCTTTTTCTTTTTGGGATTAATTGGCAGTTATTTATTAATCTGGAAAAAAATTTTAATAACTAGGTATCAAGACCAATATTGATTTTTTGGTTATTACTAAATATACTAAAATTTGCTTCGGTAAGGGTGAGGCGCGAAGCGCCGAACTGCGCCGACAATGTTTATAAATTGCCTTGTATTTTATAAAAAGTGAGAGTTGGGATATTTTTATGATTCAAAAAAGAGAAATTTTGCCGAAGGTGCCTTTATACTATAGTATTCCTATGCTTGTCGTATGTATTGCCGCTCTTTTGATTTTAGTTTTTCTTTTTAGAATTGATTATCCTCAGTTACTTCTCCAACCTGTCAATGCTATTAATGTTAGTAATTGCGGGGTATTAAGTCAAAGTAATGTTTACTATTTTGTAAATCAAACCTTGGGAACCAATTTTACTATTCAGGGAACTTTAGGAGCTTGTCTTATTGTAAATGGGAGTAATGTGGTTTTAGATGGAAATTTACAAAATATAGCTAATACTGGTTTACCTGGCCTAGCTTATAATGCTATTAATATAACAGGTAGTAATGTTACCGTCACTAAATTTAACTTATCCGATAATTCTAACGGCATTTTTAGAAATGGAATTTTAGTTTATGGGAGTCAAAATACTATACTCGATAATTCTATTTCTAGTGCGTCTGAGTCTGCTATTGCAGTCAAAGGAAATCCTCCAAACCAATTTGCAATAAACCACCTGTTATCTAACAATTTAATTTCTAATTCTGCTTTCGGTATATTTTTACATCATACTAATTCTACTTTATTAGAAGATAATAAGATTCAAAGTACTAATTCCTCTTCTACTGGAATTTATCTTCTTAATAGCTATTCAAATAATTTAGAAGGTAATATCATAAATGGGACCAATAGTTCTATTTTAATTTGGGTTTCGGATGGTAATTCGGTAATGAATAGTTTACTGTATTCTCCTGCTTATGCTGGAATAAATACAATTTCAGCAGAACGTAACTTAGTTAGAGATACGAAAATAATATCTCCTAAGGTAATGGGTTTGTCAGTTTATTCTGGGGCTAGTTCAAATATCTCTTCATACGCATTACAGATTTCTAATGTAACTGTTTTAGATGGAAATTCTTCTTTCTATGACTTATATGTTCCTTATTTTTCTGGTACTTCAATTAGTAATTTTTCTTTAAATATTATTGATAGTTATATTTCTAGATATAATCTTAATTCTACTCGTCTAAGGATTTCTGATCAAAATGGTATTTCTATGGTCGAATTTAGTTCCCCTACGACCACTATAGGAAATAATTTAACTGATCACATAAGATACGGATTTAATTTTGCAGAGGTAAAATCTCATTTGAATCCTGGCTTGAATAGGTCTGCGACAATTACTTTCTCCGGTTTACCGATTAATAATATAACTAATATTACTGTTTTTAGAAATAGTTTATCTTGTCCAACTAACATATGTTCAACAGTTAGTGATCTCGGACAAGGAGTTTACAGATTTAACGTAAATAGCTGGACAAATTATACTCTTAATTGGTCTGGAATTGGTTTACAAAATTCAACTAATTCAACTAATACTACAACAGTTTTAGCCCAAACTATGGTTATCAATGAACCTGATAATAATGATCAATATTCACATGGTAATGCTTTCCCAGTGAACTTTGATGTTGAACTTAATTCAAATGGAACTGTTAAATTTAGCTTAAACAACGGCTCTACAAATACTACTATGAATACTACAAATAGTCTTGACTTTGACTATGATCAGGCCCAACTTTCAATTGGTAACTATACTTTTATTGCATATGCTAATTTTTCAAACGGTACAAGATTAACTTCAAGGGTTAATTTTAGTGTAATCAATACCACTGGTTCTAGTACTGGTACAGGTACTGGTTCTTCTGGAGGTTCAAGTGGCGGAAGTAGTGGTGGAAGTTCTGGAGGAAGTAGTGGTAGGAGTAGCGGGGGAAGTTCTTCCGGAGGAAGCGGAACAATACCTCCTTTCAATTCTTCCTTTGGTACAACTACCGGTTCAGGAGGAACTCAGACTCTTAGCGGTAATCAATCTAGCTCCAATGTTGCATTAAGGAATATGGTTTATTGGTTACTTATTGCAGTAATTTCTATTATGATAATTATTCTTTCGATACTTATTGTTAAGGCTATTAAAGATAGAAAGAAAACTACTCTTACTTCCAATTTGTCCGGTGTTAAAACTGCTATGTCTAGCGGACTTGTTAGTAATCTTAGATAATTAGAATAAAGTTTTTTGTTTTGAACTTTTTAAAATTTCTTCGACTGTTGTATTAAAGAAATGCAATATTGTATTTGCGATAGGTGTTATTTGTTTTTCTATATAATGTTCATAATCTATTTTGTGTTTATGCTTTTGGATTGGTTCTGGACCATTTTCAGTAATATAATATTCTATTACATTAGATTCTAAATTATCTAATAATCTTGCTGCCTTAACATGAGGGGGCGTAGTCTTAGTATATTCTGCTAAACCCTTTCTTATTGATTTTCTGTATATTAACTTAAGATCTATTTTTCCCTGTTTTATCTTTTTGATATAATCTTTTATGAATTGTACTGGGTCTTCTTTATGGAATATTTTTTTCAATAGTTCTATTTGGAAGTCTTTTGCAGCTTCAGTCCAGTCTCCTCTTATCGCTTCTAGACCTACTATTTCTAATTCTTCCTTATTTCCTTTTTCTACTAGGCCAGCATATCTTTTCTTTGAACCTGTCTCTATTTTGGCATTTCTTACTTTTGGAAGCATAAACGCTTTGTAATATTTTTTGAATTCTAATTCCAGATATGATTTCCTATCATATTTTTCTTTAATATATTCTTGATAAAATTCATTTATGTATTTTTGTAAAATTTCTCCTGTTTCTTTAGGATTTCCTTTTGCTTTTAATTTTACAAAAACAGAATCTGTATCTGAGTAAATTATTTCTAAATTTTTTTCTTCTATTTTTTTAGCAGTTAATTGTATTAATTCTTGACCAAAATGAGTAATTGCATTTGCCATATCTAAACTAAAGTATCTACAATTAGGAGAAGCTAGAACTCCAAAGAATGAATTCATTATTATTTTAATTGCATAACTTGAAAGTTCTCTTCCTTCTTTTTTTGCTCTTTCTCTTTCATTATGTAACTTTTCAATTATATCTGGGAGAATTCCGTTTTCATTTTTGAAATATGCTTTATTTGGAGATTCTACTGAATTTTTTCCTTTTTTATCCAACATAGATATTGGATCTATATTGAACGTCTTTATTATTGAAGGATATAGGGATTTGAAGTCTAATACTAACACATTTTCGTAAATTCCAGGTTTTGGTTCCATTACAAATCCTCCTTTGATTCTTTCTTCTTTCTTAGTATAATGTAGTGTTGGAGAAACAAAACCTCTTTTTCTTGCTTCTCTAATATATAGTGAGTCAAATGCAATAATTGAACCAGTTAGCTTGTTTAATGGAAGACCAGTTAACATTGTCCTTTCTATTGCTAGATCTAACATTTTTGTTTTTGTTAAAATATCATACGCTAATTTGCAATCTTGAATGTTATATTTTACTAATTTCTCCTTATCTTTTTTGTATAATACTTCTATTTCCTCATGACGGTCTTTTCCTGAAATTAATTTTCCCTCGCCAAGCATTGCTTGAGACACATCTTCTAAAGTGTATGACTCAAACTCTTTATTTTTTATAGAAGGAGCTTCTTGAATAAATGGGTCTTTTATTAGATTTAATCCATCTAAGACTTGTCTTCCAGGAATATTTGCAGTTGAAGATCTGAAGAAATTGCTTTCTATTTTGATTCTGGCTGATTCATTTGTTCTACCTATATCAAATGAAATATTATTTTCCTCAAATTTCTTTTTTAGGTAATCTAAATCAAAATCGATTACATGCCATCCAGTGATTATATCTGGGTCTAATTTTTCTATTTCTGTTTTGAATTTTCTTAATGCTTCTTCTTCTGTTTTACAACTTATTGCGTTTTTTACAACTTCATTGCTAACAATTATATTTTTTTCATAATTATGGCCGTATAGCCCTATGCAAAACAAATCTCCTCCTTTTTTGTTAGTTTCTATGTCTAATGAAACTATTTTCAGAGGGATTTCTCCTTTAGCTGGTTTTATTGTAGCATTTTTATAAATTACATCTACTTTTTCAGAAGGTTCAGTCTCACCTGATATTTCTATTGTGCTATAAATATCATTGTCTATTAAATATCTTAAAGTTGGACTTATGTCTGACTCATAGGTATTAATTTCTTTTTGATGAATTGCCTTTGCAATTTTTGTTAACTCTGTTTTGTCACTATTTGATATTTTTACAACACTCTCTTTATTTTTATTGAAGAACTCTGTTTTTTCAATAACTGACTTTTCTAAAACATTTTTTGCCTTTGCTAAATCTATTTCCCTAATGTAAAAATATGGCATGAAGGGTACTACTGTTGCGAATGACTTTTGATTTTCTAATCTTCCAAAAATTTGGATATATGTTTTTTCATCATTATTTATTGATGAAATATTTACGATGTAACCTTTCATAATTATTTGATGTTTTAACTGCTTTTAATATTCTTGTTTTGATAAGTTTTAAATAGAGTTAATTTTTTTGTTTTTTATGGCAAATGATCGTAGGACGACACTTGAGGCTCAAAGAATTGAGGCTCTTTATAGTAGAGATGGACTTACTTACAAGTCTCTTTGCGATGCTCTAGGATATACGCGTTTAGCATTAGAAGATGCAGATCTTTATGACTCTGTTTCCGGGGTTCAAGTTGAAGAAGTTAGGCTTGAAAAAAGAAAAGCTTCTACTCTTGAAGATTTAGATGATTCTAAGTTAAGAGCTATTTCCTTGGTTCTAGAGAAGTTTGTTCCAAGGGCACCTAAAAACAATTTACAAGGAGATAGAGAAATAAGCAGTAGGTTAGGAAGACTTTCAAGATATGGGTATCCCGTTCCTGATTTTTCTGATTTAAAGGGGCCTCAAATGTTTAATCTCTATTTGGAGATAAAAGCGAAGGTTTTACAGGAAAAAAGTAAAAGAAAAATTAATTAACTGTTGTTACTATAAAGTTAGACAAATAGTAAGATTTATATACTTTTAATTTTTCTAGGATTATGGTTATAACAAGATCAGATTATGATTCTGGAAGGCTTAGCCCTTTAGACAGAGAATCTTATATGTTAGGATTATCGGAGCAACCTAGCGGGAATTATTCTTCTCCAAAGTTTAAACCATTTAGAAATAGGGTAATTCCTACAGAGAATTCAACTCCTAGGGTAGATGCCGTTTATTCTTCAGGAAAATGGTGTGATGCTGCTGAGAGAATAGCTAAAAGAGAATCTGGTCTTGATTGGAGAGGTTGGGGAAGAAATAGATCTAGAAGAGGATAATTCTTATTAAGTCTTGATTTTAATCGTATTCATGGGTTTGCAAATAGGTGACTTAGTTAATAGAAAAGAAGTTGCTTTCAAAGATTTGAAAGGAAAAACTATTGCAGTTGACGCATTTAATGCGATTTACCAATTTTTGTCTTCCGTTAGGCAGCCAGATGGAACTCCTTTAATGGATTCGGCTGGAAACATTACTTCGCATTTATCAGGTTTATTTTATAGAAATATTGCTTTACTTTCAGAAGGGTTGAATTTGATTTATGTTTTTGATGGAGAATATCATGTTTTGAAAGGAAAGACTCATGAAATTAGACAGGCTGCTAAAGATAAGATGATTGAGAAATATGAATCTGCTGTTGATGAAGAAGATGTTGAAGGAATGGGTAAATATTCTCGCGGTTTTACTAGGCTTGATGCAAAGATGATTGCTGAAAGTAAGGAATTGCTTGAAGCAATGGGAATTGCAGTGGTTCAAGCTCCAGGGGAAGGAGAAATGCAAGCTTCTGAACTAGTAAA
>CAYRCZ010000003.1:24454-30026 GCA_964423055.1 Candidatus Woesearchaeota archaeon | reverse complement strand
CCTAAATTCGATGAGAAAAAGATTAAAGAGATTTTAGTTACAAGGCATGAATTTTCAGATGAAAGAATAGAGAATCAAATAGCTAAGTTACGCGATCTAAGGGCTAAGAAGAATCAGAGTACTTTGTTCTAACGCCCAATATAAGGGTTTTTGTCATCAAATGAAGATTTTTTTATTTTCTTTTTGATGGTTTGTGCATCAATATATAGAACTTGTCTACTTTGTTCTTCTTTTCTTTTTTCTTCTTTTTCTTTAAGTTGTTTCCAAAATTTGTTAGATTTTTTAGATAAAAAGACTATTAAGAATGCTAATAATAATACCATTACTCCACTTACCCAATTAGTAACTATTGTTCCTGCAATATTTGTGGCTTCCCTTATTATTCCAGATAAGCCTATTAATGAAGCTATTGCAAAAGAAGCTAAAATTGAATATAATTTACTTTTTAGCAATATCTCAGAAGGTGGGAGTAATAAGAAGAATAATATAAACCATATTGCAAATGCTATCCAGAAACCCCATGAAAAGTTATAGTTCACTCCTAAGACTAAGTTCCAAAATGGATTAAGTTGTTTTAAGCCTTCATTTGCTCCAACAACTATTTTTCCAGCACTTGTTTTATTCAGAAAATAAATCCAACCTTCTTCTTGTAGAAATTCATTTCTTAGATCTTTGTCGCTTATTTTTCTTATATTTTCACTTACTCCTTCTAACTTATCTGTATTCTCCTTAATTTGATTATCTATTTCTGCTGCACTTACTAATGTTAGTAACAATAAACTTACTAATAAAATTGAACTCGCTGCTTTTTTCATTATACTCTTGATTATCTCTTTGATTTAAACTTTATCTTATAACAAATAAATCTAATTATCTAATCTTAAAAGTTAAGAAATATTTATATACTGAAATCCACAATAGTTTTTATGGTGAATAAAAAGAGTGCAAGCATTATTTTTGCTTCATTGGTTTTCTTAAGTCTTTTTGCTTTTGTTGTTAGTGCACAAACTACCTCTAGCGGGCCCAATGCTTTTTTTAGAAGCATTACTGCAGATGTTAAAGAATTTTTTGTAAGATTTGCAGACTATAGAAATCCAGATAACAACAACTTAACTGTTACCGTTTTACTTTCTTTTTTGGTTTTTATGGTAATTGGTTCCATTGTAAATATAATTCCTCTTTTTGCTAAGAGGAATTGGTTACCTAGAACTTTGATTTCGTTGGTAATTACCGCTCTTTCTGTAATGCTTATTCCTAGAGAAATATTGGCTTTAGCAATTAATCCTTATTCTGCATTAGGGATTGTAATTATTACTGTAATTCCTTTCATATTCATGTTTACTTTTGTTCATGCCACAATAAGAAATGTTTTCTTTAGGCGTGCTATTTGGATGCTTTTTGTCCTTTCATTTTTAATTTTAGGCATTTACAATCTTTATGGGGCCAGTACTTCTGATGCAGGGACATGGTATTCTATTGTTTACTTTATCGGTTGTCTTCTAGCTGCTGGTATGATTTGGAAAGGTGAGGAACTTGAATATGCTATATTTAAGGGAGAGGTTGCTAAGGGTGAAGCTTCAGGTAGGAAATATTTAGCAGAGAGAAAGCTTCAAATGGAATTCGATAGACAACGTGCTGCTGTTGAATTAGGTATAGATGATGATAGCAAACTATCTAGAAGAAAGCTGTCATAAGGATAGTTTATGAAATTCAATAAGTCTATTTTATTTTTGTCTGTTTTTCCTTTTTTAGCTAGTGTTTCAGCTCAAGTAGCTCCGGAAACCTTTTTTAATAATATAAAGGACTTTTTTATTAACGGGTTGTCTTTTTTATTTAGTACTAGGGAAATTGCAACAAAATTTTTAATGGGCATTTTGTTGTTTATGATTCTTTATACTACTGTGGATATAGTATTTAAGAAAAACTGGCTTTTTACAAGCGTAATTACTTTGATTGTTACTATTTTATCTATTATCTCCATACCTGATGATTTTATTTCTGTTGTAAGGGATCAATATGGGGTACTTGGCATCACTATTTTGACAATTATTCCTTTGATAATTATGCTAGTATTCACTGTAAGAGTCCAGAGCGCTTTAGTAGGACAGACTCTGTGGGTATTTTATGCTCTTTATTATTTTGGTTTAATTATTTATAAAACTATAACTGGGCCTCAAGCATTTTTATCAACAACTAATATCCCTTATCTTTTGGCTTTTATTGGAGGGGCTGTTATGTTTTTCGCTGTCCCTGCAATTAGACAAGCAATATTCAAGGGAGAATTAGGCCAAATTAAACGTGAAGGAGAGTTAGTAGGTGCAAGAGCTAAGTTGTTACATAAGCTTCAGAAAGAAGAACTTAAGGCGTACGATGTTGAACCAAGATCTACTAAAGATGAATTTTAATTTAGAGCTATATTTATAAAGTTTATACAGATGATATTAATATGAAGAGGCAATTATTTTTACTTTCAGTTTTTCTTAGTTCTTTTGTAAGTGCACAGGAAATATTTCCAAGAACGAGGGATTTTTTTTCCGGACTATACGATAATATTTTAGCGCCTTTATTTTCATTTTTACTTGGTCCTGAATTAGGTCCCGGAAGTAGCGAATTATTTTTTGCTAAAATTCTTTTATTTTTTGTAGTTTTAGCAGTAGTCTGGTCAGTTTTAGAAAGAATGCCTATTTTCAATAAAGGTTCAGTAGCAGGTCTTGTTTCTGTTTTAGTTTCGCTTTTAAGCGTGAGGTTTATTTCAGCTCAATGGGTAGAAGGGATACTTTTACCTTACAATACCATGGGTATCGCCATAGTTACAGTACTACCTTTAGTGATATACACTTATTTTATTTATCATGCAATAGGAAGTCAGGCTTTACAGAAAGTTGCATGGATAATTGCTGCCGCAATCTTTATCATTTTGTTGTTTATCCGTCAAGATGAACTTGGAGATGCAGTCTGGATTTATGGAATTGGTTCTGTAATTTGTGTTTTCGCTGTTTTCGCCAATAATTGGATAAACCGTGAATTAAAGAGGTTAAAAATAGAAAGTATATACTCTCAGGCGAACGAAGAAATTATACGTAATCTTCGTAGAAAATTACATGAGGTTCATGAGGATTTTGGAAAAGGAATAATTACTCAGGCAGAATATGATTCTTCTAAGAAGCGCATAATGGATAAGATTTCAGATTTATCTTAGTTTAAGATAAGTTTTATAAGCTCTTTTATATTATTATCCGAATGAAGAGAGGTTTATTTTTAGGTTTATTTTTACTTGCTTTAGTGCCTTTTGTTAGTGCACAATATGGCGGAGGATTCTGGTATGGCACAGAACAGGTAGTTAATTCATTAGTTATAAATTTAGAGCCTCTTTTTAGAGCACTCTTAGGTGGAAATGATTGGACCGGATATTTATTGTTTGAAAAGATCTTGCTCTTTATTCTTATCTCTATTATTGTAGGGGTTATATTAGGTAATTTACCTTTCTTTCAAGGATTTAAACATAAAGGTATATTGAGATTTGTTGCTATCCTTATTGGGTTGCTTGGTGTTAGAAACTTGAATTATATTTGGGTGGGTACTTTACTAGTTCAGTATCAAGTTCTGTTTATTACTATTGCAGGAATATTGCCTTTCTTAATATTTTGGTATTTCATTAAAGGATTTGAAGGCTGGATACGCAAAGCTGCCTGGATAATGTATGCAATAATCTATTTTGGATTGTGGTCTACTACTACATTAGAATCATATGCTGAAGTTTATCTATTTGGAGCAATTGCCTCTCTAATTTATGCATTCTTTATTGATGGTTGGTTAACTAGGTGGATGCAACTTCATGAAATTAAGGTAAGTCAACTTGATGTTAAATGGGAAAATATAAACCGATTAAACAAAAGAATAGAAGAGGCTCATGCATCTACAATGCCTGACGGACCTCGTAAAAGAATGATTAAAAATTTAGAATCTCAAAGGGATTCAATAATTAAATCTTTGAAGTGATATTGTTTTTATAGTCTTCTTACTTATTTGATTTATGAGAATAGGTTATGATGTCGTTGGAAATATTGCAATAATTAAATTTGATAGGGATAAATCCGTTTCTTTCAAAAAGAAATTTGCTACAGATTATTTAAAACAAAATAAAAGTGTGACAACTGTGCTTGAGAAAGTCGGTAAGTTTTCTGGAAGACTAAGGACACTTAAGACTAAGTTTCTCGCAGGGGATAAGACTCTTGAGGCACTTTATCGCGAGAATGGGTGTGAATTTAGATTTAATGTAGAGACTTGTTATTTCTCTCCTCGTTTATCGGAAGAAAGAAAGAATATTGCTAAACTTGTTAGGAAAGGGGAGCGCGTACTTGTAATGTTTGCTGGAGTTGGCCCATTTTCTATTGTTATAGGTAAGAATTCTAAAGTAAAAGAAGTTTATAGCGTGGAACTTGGAAAAGAACCTTCTCGTTATGCTTTGGAAAATGTCAAACGTAATAAATTAATTGGAAAGGTTCATGTTGTTGCTGGAGACGTTAGAAGAGTTATAACTTCTAAAATGGGGAGTTTTGACCGTGTTGTAATGTCTAGGCCTAATTTAGAAGATGATTTTCTTGATGTGGCTTTCAGAGTTACAAAGAAAGGAACAATTATCCATTATTATGGATTTTACTTAGAAGATGAAGTTAGTAAACTCAAAGAGTTGATTATGTCTGAAGCTAGCAAAGCTAAAAAGAAAGTTAAGATATTAAGAATTGTAAAGGCCGGAGATATTGGCTCTCGCAAGTTTAGGTATAGAGCTGATATAAAATTACTAAGCAATTAATTGTCTGATAAGAAATTCTTCTGCTTTTTGAGTGCTTTCCGATGGGGGAGTATGGCCGCAATCATATTCTACCAAATTTTCATTTGTACCGTTTAAAACTTTGTGCCTTTCAATTATTGAATCTACTTCTACTCTTTCGTCTTTGTTCCCATAAACTGTGAAAGGTGTAACTTGATATGATTTTCCTAAGTTTTGTAATCCTACTACGGAATCTATCTTCAGTATATCTTGTAAGGAAGAATATGGTATGATTCTTTCTATTCCTCTTTGCTTGTCTGTCGCAGACGTAATTGGCATATCTTTTTGATCGTTCCTCATTTGTTCTAATAGCGGTCTAATTCTAGGGTGTACTCTTGAGAATGGAGCAATTGAAGCATAAGCTAAAGATCTGCCTTCAAGAGTTCTATTACTTGCTAGGTATTGATCTATTATTGCGGTTCCTAAACTTGAACCTATTAGTCCAACTTTATTTGTATCAGCCATTGGATCTTGTAAACCTGTTTCTATTGTTGCAGACATGTCTCCCACCCATGAATCTGAATATGGACAAACTACGGTATTTCCATTTCTGCAGATTTTAGAAAATCTTATTTCATAAGTAATGCATCCTTTATCTCTTAGTGCTTCAAGTACTTGAGTAATTCTTCCATTTTCGTCCTTTTCTAAAAGGCCGCCTATTCCAAACACTATTGGTTTCTTTTGAGTCATATATTTGTCACTATTTAGTGGTTTAAAAAGCTTACTATTGTTGTTTTTTAT
>CAYRCZ010000003.1:5906-24354 GCA_964423055.1 Candidatus Woesearchaeota archaeon | reverse complement strand
TCATATATTTGTCACTATTTAGTGGTTTAAAAAGCTTACTATTGTTGTTTTTTATATCGAAGATTCGCCTTTAACCGCACTAGGGCTTTCTCCACCATGCCACGTTAGTCTTGGGCGCATTCTCATAGGGTAGATACGCTCTGAATTATCATCTAAGATTATTGCAGAACCTTTACTGCTTGGTAGTTTATCCATTGTAGATTTTATGCTTTCTAACAAATAAGATTGCATTATTTGGTTTAAGGCTTCAATATCTGGTTTTGAGGTTACTCTGTGTGAAATAACGATATCTGACTGAGTCATCACATCATTATGTATTTGACCTGGTTGTTGAGTTGCTAGAACAAGGGAAATTCCTGGTTGACGGCCTTCTCTTAAGATTTGAACTAATGAATCTGTTGCAGGAGTTTTCTCATTCTTTTTTAGGAATTCATGAGCTTCGTCAATGAAAAGCCAAATAAGTGGATTTTCTCTTGTTGGATTGTACGATGCATAATCTAACCCATGCTGGATTGATTGAATTTCTTCTTTTTTTCTTGCATTTATTCTTTCTTGGAATAATTTTTTACTAACTAAACCAATGACTAAACCTCTAACATTAAATGAACCAATTGAAGAATAAACAGATAAGTCAATTATTGTTGTTTTTCCAGCGTTAACTAAATCTGTAATTTCTGTTCCTTCATTATTTTTTGAAAATATTCCCCAACTTTCTGCTGCTTGAAATAAGGAAGACGCAATATTCTTAGTTTCTTGACTTACGTTATGGGTGTGATTAATCTGCTTTATTATGTCTTGAATGGTAAAATTATTTTCTTTTTCTTTCAATTCTGCTATGGTGTTTGTAATCAATACTCCTTCTTGCGAAGTCATTGCAAGGTTGAAAGTTATAATCCAATCTTCGCTGTCTAATTCAGATGCTTTAAGAGCGAAAGCTTCATCTACAGGAATCCCCTTTTCTTTGTATTCTTCCATCTTTCCAATTGGTGCAAATACCTTTATTGGAGATTCTTTCGCTTCTAAATTCCATTCTTTTAAGATGTCCTTATCTTTTTCGTTTTTGAATTTCATTGTCCAGAATATACCCATTGTATCAAAAATTATTGGCGCTATGTTTCTTGCAAGTTCTTGAGGCAAGTTTGCTATTTCTTCAGTGATTACTCCTAAAGTGTATGATTTTCCACTTCCTCTTTTTCCAGCTACTAGAATTACGTGGGACCTAGCTACATCAAGGTAGATATTATTTGACATAGAAGTATAATTTCCCATTGTGACATAGCCCTTGCCTACGTGGATTAGCCCATTTTTACCAAACTTCTTTTTGTCTGAAGCATCACGCCCTAATATTATATCATAAGACATAGTTAGGTTACTTTTTTTATGATTATATACATTGTGGCTACAAATTTATATAAAGAGCTTTTACTCGCTTTATTTATGGTTAAACACACATTACCCAAGTTACCTTACTCTTATGATGCTTTAGAGCCTTATATGGATGCAAAAACTGTTGAGATACATTATTCTAAGCACCATCAGACTTATTGCGATAAATTGAATTTGGCTTTGGAGAAACATCCTTCTTTATTTGATAAGAAAGTTGAAGAATTATTAGTTAACTTGGATAAAGTTCCTAAAGATATTCAAACTGCTGTTCGTAATTTTGGAGGAGGCTTTGTTAACCACAATATGTTTTGGGAATGTATGTCTAGTCATTCCAAATCTGCTCCTAAGGGAAAAGTTGTTGAAAAAATAAATAAGGATTTTGGCAGTTTTGATGAATTTAAGAAACAATTTACTCAACATGCTACTACTCTTTTTGGTTCAGGATACACTTGGCTTGTTTTATCTGATGGAAAATTAGAAATCATTAATACTAAGGATCAAGATAGCCCTTTAAGTTTAGGGAAGAAACCTTTACTTGTGATTGATGTTTGGGAACATGCATATTATTTGAAATATCAAAATAGACGGGCTGAATTTATTGAATCTTGGTGGAGTCTTATTAATTGGAAGAAAGTTGAAGAGAATTTTACTTCTTAATAAAGTCCATTTCTTCATCGCTTAAATTAAGGTTTTTTGCTATTTCTGGGTTGCTTGTTATTATTTTTTTAATTACTGGGAAGTCTTGCATTGCCCTATGGGTTGAGCAATGAACGTACCTTGCATATTTTTGAGATATAGTTTTCTTTTTTCCTGTAATTCTATTGTTTAACCATATTTTTAGAACTCTTTGAGGACGTTCATATTTTGTAAATGAGGCTTTAGGTTTGTCTTTTGCATAACTTATTCCAGCTGATTGGAAGATGTTTTGATAAACTAGGAAACGCCAGAATTGTTGTCTATATATTCTTCCTCTAAAAATGTCCGCCTTTGCTAAGGCAAGGTATGCTCTCGCTAAAGCTCTTCCTTTATACTCCCGAGGAATATTTTCTTCTATCCATAATAATATTTCATCTAAAGACATTTTTGTTGTGTCAAATAGATTTAAGTTATCTGTTCTTTGCTGGAAAAGTTTCTTTAATATATTGAAGATAGTATCTTGCTTTGATCTCTCTTCTAAGAAATCAACATTTGAAGTGTCTGATAATACATAAGTTTGAAGGTCGTTTACTGCTGCCCTTAAATCTCCTTGAGATTTAATTGCTATTTGTTTCAAATAATGCACATTTTCAGTTACGCCTTCTTTTTTTAGTATGCTTTGGAGAACAGTTACTACATTATCTACGGATAGTGGTTTCATTTCTACTAATTTACATTTTGGACGGAGTTCTGAAAATTTGCTGTCCCAAATATCATTTCCAGTCATAATTATTGGATGTGCGGTTTTTTCTAAAATCCTAATTAATTCTGGAACGCCTCCAATATCCGTACCTGTAACTCCATCGACTTCATCCATCAGTAGGATTTTGCCTGTTTTGAATAAACTATGTTGTTCGCTAGCGGGTTTTAGGATTTCTTCTAGTTTTAACCTATTTCTTAAGTCTGAAGAATTTAACTCAAAAATATCTAGATTATGTTCTTTAGCTATTGCATGAACTAATGTAGTTTTACCAGTTCCTGATTGTCCATGTAATATTAGTCCTTTCTTTTTTGGAAATTCTTTTATAAATTTTTGAGTATCTAGAATCGCAGCTTCTTGACCTATTATATCCTGAACTAGCGAAGGTCTATACTTCTCTGCAAAATTTGATGCTTTCATTATATTTCTTCTTTTAATCCTGCCAGGACAAAAGAAGCTAGAAGAGCTTGTAATTGTACAAATTCATCACTGCCTTCTACAATTCTAAATTCTGCTTCTCCAGTTTTTTCAGTTAATTTTACTTTTGTTTGAGGTTCTATTTGTAAATTCCATACTTCTTTTTGAATTGCTTTTATTATATCTGTTCCTGAAACGCTGTCTTTTAACATTATATCTAGAAGTTTTTCGCGTGCATTAAGAAAATCTCCCGCTAATGCATAATCTAAAACTATTTTTACATTTGTTGGTTTAGCAGAGGACGCAATCATCTTTACTATTTCTGAATTTATGTCTAATGCAATGGAAGCTGTAGCTTGAAGTAAGTTAATTGCGCGTCGACAATCTCCTTCAGACATTTCATATAATGTTTCTAAAGCATCATCTGTAATTTTTAATTTTTCTTTATCTGTTATTTTCTTTATTACAGATATTATATCTTTTTTTTCTAATAATTTGAATCTGAATACTACACAACGTGATTGAATTGGATCTATTATTTTACTTGAATAGTTGCAGGACATAATAAATCTACAAGTATTTGTGTAATTTTCCATTGTTCTTCGTAAAGCTTGTTGAGCTTCTTGAGTTAAAGCATCTGCTTCATCTAAGAAAATTACTTTGAACGGGACTACTCCAATTGATTTTGTTCTTGCAAAGTCTTTTACTTTTTGTCTTACCACATCAATTCCACGTTCGTCTGATGCGTTAAGTTCAAGATAATTTTCCTTCCATTTATCTTTAAATAATTCTTTGACTATAATTAACGCAAGAGTGGACTTTCCAGTTCCAGAAGGGCCTGCAAACATTATGTGCGGAATATTCATAGCTTGAACTAGAGCATTTGCACGTTTGACTATTTCTTGCTGACCAACCATATCTTCAAATAATGCTGGCCTATATTTCTCTGTCCATATTTCACTTTGACTCATTTTTATCTCTCCTTTTTTAACTATTTGAATTCAAGGACTTTCATATATAATCATTGTGGTGACAAAATGTTTATTACTTATAATTATTGATCTTTTTGTGGCTAAGGTTTATACTTCTAAAGGGGATTTCGGCATAACTCGCGATTATGCTGGAAATGAGTTGCCTAAAGATGATTTACTAATTTTAACCAATGGGAAAATAGATTTTTTACAAAGTGCTATTGATATGGGTATGCTTTTATCCGTAGAACACTCTCAATTTTTACAAGAAGTGCAGAGAAAATTATGGCAGGCTTCAGGTGAAATTGCTAATTGCCCTGGTGAATGTATTATCTCCCCAATTACAGATTTGGATTTAACTAAACTTGAAGAATATATAGATTCTATTGGGGAACCTCCTAATAAATTTGTTAGATTTACTAATGAACGAAGTATATGGTTTAATGAATGTAGGGTGCGTTGCAGAGAATTAGAGACCTACTTAGTAAAACTCTTAAGGGAAGGTAAAATTAGGCCAGAGATTTATAGATATGTTAACCGTTTAAGTAGTCTATTTTTTATGCTCGGATATAAATCTAGTTAAGAACTTTTAGCTAGACTTTCTCATTTTTCTTTTACGCTTCTCTTTCTTTAGACGTTTGCGTTGCCATTTCCAACGCATTTGCCCTTTCTTTTTCCATCTTCTTGATGATCTTTTCATGCTATAGTGTTAGATTTTGGGTTTTTAAAGATTGTCTACTAGGTTTTTTACTTTATTTTCTATGAATTTTATGGCTTTTTCTGCTACTAATTCTTTATCTTTATCTTTTGGTTTTACATCTGTTATTTTCCAAACGATAAGTTTACCATTGAAAGATCTTTCTTTTTTGAATATTGACGGAGGAACATCATTTGCTACTATTACTAATAAGTCCGTTTTATTTAAAATTGAAGAATTTATAGATTTTGACTTTACTTTTAGATTTAGGCCGTATTTTTTTGCAACAGTCTTTTCAGCTAAGAATCCTTTAACACCTTTCAGGTCTCTTTTTTTCCAACGTATTAAGCCTGCACTGCTTGCTTTGTAATTTTTATTTTTGTTAAAATTGTTAAATAGCATCTCAGCGATTCTACTTCTAAATATATTGTGTTTACAGATAAATAATATTCTTTTCATTATGTGAAATAAGCTCTTTTTATTTCATCTACTTCTTGTTTGAAAATATTTGCTTTTTCTTCCCCTATGATTGACTTGTAGGAATTCAAGTTTGAGTATATTGTTTTACCAAGACTTGCTAGCTCTTTAGTTAACATCGCTATATCTGATTCTTCCAACGATGTTTTTGATAGAACTCTCCAACCTCTTATTTTATCAACTTTTATATTCTCTCCGTATGCGAGTGATTTTATTATATTTTCAGAGTCTAATAATTCATCATAACTTAAACTATTTATTAAAATTCTTGATTTTTTCAAGTCTACTTTAGTATAGTCCTTTACTACCAAATTTATTTCTTTTTCTACGTTTGCAGTTAACTCTTTGATTCTTGTTTTGATTATTGTTCCCTCGTTTCCAAGTTCTAAAAATGAAGCTTTTACATCTTCAGCCATTTTTTCTATTAATCTTCCTTTTTGTATTACTGTAGAGGCTTGCTGGAGATTAGGGTAATTTCTAAGCTCCATTTGAGTCAATTTCTCGACGTGAGAATCAAATAATTCTCTTTGCTTTTCTATTATTTGTGTTTGTTCATTTACTTTTCTTAATAATTCGTTTACATTTTTTATAACGTGTCTGAAATTTTTATAGTAAACTGTCATTTCTCCTCTTCTTTCAGAGACTGTAGCAACTAAAGTCCCAAGCATTTTTGCAGTCCTCTCTGCAGTTTTATGTCTTGTACCTGTTTCTCTTGTAGATATTTTTTTATCTGGGTAAACCATAACATTTGCCTGGATTATTCTTTTCATGTCTTTTGACATAATGATTGCTCCATCCATTTTTGATAACTCTACTATTTTTTGAGGGGTGAATTTTGAGTTTATTTTGAATCCGCCGTCTAGAACTGAAGAGATTCCTTCAATTTCTACTACTATGAGTGCTCCTTTTTTTGCATGTACTACTCCTTCCAAAGCACTTCTAAAATTTGTTCCCGGAGATACTGTTCTCAAAACTTGATCAATTTCTTCTTCAGTTGCTTTTAACTTTCCGTTTTTTTCTTGATCTTCAGTTAAAATTTGTGTTTGAAACTCTTTTTTTTCTTCCATCCTCAATTTTTGCTCGAACTAATATTTAATCTTAATTGTTTTTTTAGAAAATATTAAGAAAAAGGGTTAAATAGTGCGTTTTTTGTTTTTAGTTTAGAAAGCCCCGTAGTATAGTGGTCAAGTATTCGGGCCTCTGGCGCCCGAGACCCCGGTTCGAATCCGGGCGGGGCTATAAATTTATAACTTGTTTGTTCTTTTTACTCCAATGAAGAGGTTTTTCATTTTTACCTATCCTAAGCTTACTTTGTATGTTATTGCTATAATTGCTTCATATTTTGTTTTTCAAATTCAAGCAGTTCAAGATTTCATATCTTCTTTTGGAGAATTGCTTTATTTAGCCATCTTTTTTGCAGGACTACTTTTTTCTGCAGGGTTTAGTACTCCTTTGGCCATGGGGTTCTTTTTAACCTTAGACCCTAGCAATCTGTTTATTGCAGCATTGATCGGTGGGTTAGGTGCTTTAGTTTCAGATTTAGGTATATTTTCTTTTGTAAGATTATCTTTTATGGATGAATTTCAGAGACTTGAAAAGACTTCTTTAATGACTCATATTGCGGATTTTTTTAGAACTATAGTTCCGTACAAACTTCGTGCTTTTTTAGTTTATGTTTTAGCCTGTTTTATTATAGCTTCTCCTTTACCTGATGAACTTGCAGTAACTTTACTTGCAGGTTTTACAAATGTTAAGGGTTCTTGGTTTGGAATTATAAGTTATTTGGGAAACACTCTAGGAATATATTTGCTTCTTCTTATCTAAAGATTTCTCTGATTTGAATAGTTTTTTAAACAGGTTAATTTAGAGTCTATTATTGCCCTTGTAGTCTAGTGGTCAAGGACACCGCCCTCTCGAACTGGCGAAAGTCAGCATGTGAGGTGATGTCGCTGAGACTATATCTGTGCTCGTCAAGAGCAACATGATTACTCAGGCTGTCGCGCAAGCGGCAGTGGAGAACGGCGGAAACCCGGGTTCAAATCCCGGCAGGGGCATTAGGCTCTAAGAGCATCTTCATGGGGTTTTTCGCTGTTGTGGCGAACTTTGGTTAAATTGAAATTAGCTCTCTTTTTTATTTTCGTGTTTTTGTATTGGTTTAAACTCAAGATAAAACTGGTGAGGTAATAAGAAATCAAACTTTTGAATAAGTTCTAATCCTGCCTGTTTCATTTCATTTTCAATCAATTCTGGAGGAGTTTGATGTCTATGTGGTGGTGCAACAGGGGAATCTTCTGGACGATCAATAATAACAATCTTTCCATGAAGATTAAGTATCTTTTTTAAATCTGAGAAATAATCAACTCTTTTCGTGATGTGGTGATATGAATCAACGCATATGATCATATCAAATTTTTCTGTTAAGGATATATATTTGACTGTTTCAGACAAAAGAACATTAACATTTGACAAAGATAAATTTTTAATTCTAGCTTTTAAATATTCTACCATCTTAGAAGATGATTCTAGCGCAATAACTTTGCCATTTTTCAAATACTCTGCTAATCGGATAGTGAAATATCCAGTACCTGCCCCAATTTCAAGGACTGTTGCATCTTTAGGCAAATTGAGTGAGTCTATAACTTGTTTAGGTTTTTGCCACTCATCACGTTCTATTGCGTCAAAACGTTTAGAAAATAGTTCAGTATTATCAAATGAGTGGCTTGAATGAACTTCGCCATGAGCATTTTCTTGTTTGTTGTGTTTCATATAATGTTCATTATTGTCTATCTCATATTTAAGATTTTTTATTTATTTTAATGAAAATTACATTAAACAAGTCTATAATTAAGAAAAAAGTTTATGCTTTGGAAATTGAAACAGGAAATCTATTGAGTAAGAAAGTTCAACTAAAAGCAAAGGTAACCACACTTAATCGTAAGTATGGTAAGAGGTGGATGTTTGTAGTTTCTAACCAAGAAGATTTACCTTTGTACAGAAAATGGGGAAAGTCCACCCAGAGAACAGAGGTGGAAAAAGTGCTAGAAAAATGGCTGGAATAAGCCACCCGATTTCGGCGGGTGGGGAATTGCATTTACGACGCTAGATTCGAGATTTCTAGGAAAAAGTAGGTCTCTGTATCTCTATGTCTGCCAGAGGCTCTCTTTGGCCCTAAAAGCTATTTATTCCTAATAATTCTTCCATTTAGCAACTCTTCCATCTGTTTTATAGTATTCATAACTTTTCCAAGCTTCAAAGAAATTTTTATCATTTAATAGGTCGAGCATAATTTTTCCAGTATAAACTTCTTTTAGAGGAGTTTCATTAGGAAAATGTTTTACATCAGTTATACCCATACCATAGTTATCTTTGATATATTTCTTCAAAAAACTAAACCTTTTGGTGCAAATATAATCTTTTGGAGAGCAGTGGTTCTTTAGATCAAGCCAATTATTGATAGCTTGAGGTGTATTCTGATATGCTTTATGCTTATACATCATCCAAACAATATGATTTGGATAAAACATGCTATCGGATATATTATCTAGCTCTTCTTTTAATTTAAGTTCTTCACTTTCTAATTTAGCAAGTGTTGGATATTTTTTTCTTTCTTTCAAAATCAAAGTTAAAGGAAATTTTTCCTTTTTAGCTATTAAAGAAGCTTCTTCTAGCTTTTTTTGTTTGATTTTCTCTAACTCATTGTTTATTTTAAGATATTCTTTATATTGATTAAGTAATTCATCTAACTTTTTCTCATTTTCATTCATAAGAGCATACTCCTTATTTTTTGCTCATATTTGTTAATTTCTTTTCCAATAATTACTATTACAGATTTGTCAGCCTTATTTATTTTCTTTAAATCGTAATGGTGGGGTGTAGCTTCAATATGCATCCAACCATCTTCTGAATTGAAAAATCCTTTTAGCCTTTTTATTCCAAATTCTTTCATTTTATTAAGAACTTTTAGAATATTTTCATTTTTAACAATAGATTCAGGATAAATAATAAGTGAACTAAATTGATGTTTTATTAATTCTTTATCTAAATAATCACCTATTATTTCTTCAACTCTTGATGGTCTCTCTATCAATATCTTCGGGTTAATTTCACTTCTAATAGTTAAGATTATATCAGCTTTGGTTATTTTGCTTAAGTCTTCCTTTATTTTACTGACCTTATCCTTACTAATAAGATCTGTTTTATTTATCAAAATTAAGTCTGCTAACTTAAGGTCGTTTGTTCTTTCTTTTAATATTTCTTCAAACTCTAAAGGGTCTAAAACATAAACATAATGTAGTAATTTAAATTTCTCTAAGAACAAGTCATCCAAAAATAATTTCTGTATAACTTGAGTAGCCATAGCAACTCCGGTAGTTTCAAGAATTACTCTTTTATCAGTACCTTTATTGACAATAAAATCTAAAGCTTCCTTTAATTCTTCACCAGTTGAACAGCATATACAATTCCCGCTTATTTCCAATGTATAATCATGTTCTTTATCACTTAAGACCTTACTATCAATATTTTCTGGGGCAAATTCATTTTCTATGATCCATGAATCTTTGAATTCTGGACTTGCAAGTAAGTTTTTGATAAGGGTGGTTTTTCCACTGCCTAACGTTCCATTTACAATAACTAATTCTATTGGTTTCATATTGCCTCCGCTATTATCACTGAATTAATAACACCATTAGGCTTAATCTCTTTATGCTTGCTTAAATTTCTATGTTGTTCTAGGCTAACTTTTGGATAAAGCAATCTTTTTAGACCATTGGCTGATCTTATCAAAAAAATAGTACCTTTTTTTACATTTTTAGAAAGGTGTTCAATAATTTCTTTCTTTTCTTCTGAAGAATTTCCTGCTAATGCTGCAATAATTATTACTTCAAAATCTTTTATGTCATCAAATGATAGAGCATCTTTATTAATGATCTTTATTTTATTTGAAAGATTCAATTTTTCTACCAATTTAAAAGACAAACCGTAAGCTTTCTTTTCTTTTTCTAAACAAGTTACCTGGTGTTCTTTAGCAAGAAGAATAGCACTTAATGGGAGGGGACCAGAACCAACAAATAATATATTTTTCCTGCCTTTAGTATTGAGTAATTCTGCATTTGCTAATTTGACATATTGATCATAATAGGGGAATTGTAATAATGTGTCTATAGATTTACTAGCTAATATTTTTCTTGCCCAGTATTCCTCGAGTAAACTTTCAGCTTTCGAGCATATTCCTTGCATAATAGGTAATAGTCTTTCTATTTCTTTATCGTTCGAGATAGAATCATTATCTTCAGAAAAAGTGATTGACACTAACTGATCAAATAAATTATTCACTTTTGGATTAGGCTTTAATGAATCAAGATTTCTTATTTTTTGTATTGTATCTAAAAGTTCAGTTTTCATGAATAGTTACCTCATTTCTTCTTTTTCTATAAAGGTGGGTGCTAAGAACAACTAAAGGTATACCTAAAGCTAAAGCCCATCCAGAGTAGTCGACAATATCACTTGCTATTTGCCTATTAGGATTCACATATTCCGTATTTTGAGTTCTTCTGTTGTATCTAACTAGAGGAAGATTGGTATAGTCTGTGTTATCTCCTCTGACTGTTGAAACCACTGGGGCTACCAAATTATCTACGATATAGTTGTTTGCTGCAACAAAAGGTGCTGCAACAGCTCCACTGATTAGGCCAGCCTTAAGCAGAATTGCAGGCAATCCATGCATAGGACAAATGCTAAAGTGGACCAATTGTCCAACTAAAGCCCCAGCTAAGGTTTTTTTGGCTAAACTTGTTCTTTCTTTGCTCATGAATAGGAGGAGTCGTAAACTGCAAATGCAACAGATTACGACTTAATAATTTTGGTTCAGTGTAGTATTAAAAGCTTATTGATTTTCATTATCAATAAGGAATTAGGTTAATAAAAATAAATCACATCAAGATGCTAAGTGAGCCCAGAACGCGGCAGGGGCATTAGTTATCTTTATAAGCTAAGGTTGAAAGGCAAAACTGATAGGGGCAAAGAGATCCCTAAAACCCCTTTGCCTTTATCGCTTTTGTTTTTGACTATTTTTTATCAAAGAAAATGCTTAAATAGTGTAAATTTTTATTTTTTATATGAAAGATGAAGTTAAAACTCGCGGAGTACTTGATTTCTTTGCAAGAGCTAGGGCTTTAAGGGAGTCTAGATTGGTTGATAAACGAACTAGTCCTTCTGTTGAAAGTCCGATTAATGATAGTTTGTATCCTCTTGCTAGGCCATACTTTAGTTCTTTAGATAACCCAAGTTCTAGTGGTTATAGTCCTAATGATGATGGGCCTGGCGCAGCTTAACCAGTAAATATTTATAGCTCTTTTAGTTTAGTTTTTTGATAAAAAATGGTGAACTTTGTATTTATCGGAATAGTGCTTTTAGCATTTTTTCTATTCTTTAAGATAACTTCTTTTAGATACGATAGATGGTGGGCTTATATTATTGCAGTCTTAGCTGTAATGTTTATTTTCTTATTATTCTCATTCTACAATGTAGTTAATGCTAATGAAATTGATATGAATTCATTTGAAGGCATTGTTTCAGGAGCTAGGACTTACACTTCATGGTTAGTTAATTTTGGAAGAACTACTGCTTCAATAACTGGAATGGCTACTCTTGGTTGGAATGTTACGGGTGGTAACTCAACAGGGTATAAATGAAAATTGCACTGATTTTAATGAAGATATCTGTTATAGGGGCTTTGCTTATAATAAGTAATCAAGGTCTCGCTTTAGGAATATCTGAAAATAGGGAACATTTTGTTGTTGAATATGCTTCTTGGATTACTCATTTATTTGAGAAAGGATTATCCATTGCTAGTTATGTGATAAAGAATGAGTGGCTTCCTGAGACGGGGATTGAATAAATTCTTTCGAAATTATAATAATAAACTTCCTCTCTTGCTCGATCCTCCTCAACATGCTCGGAGACTCACTGCGGAGTAAGTTTAAAGCCTCCGCCGAGGATTGAACTCGGGACCTCGTCCTTACCAAGGACGCACTCTACCACTGAGCCACGGAGGCAATTGATTAGGAATATTTATTTTGTGTTTTAAAGGTTTAGGTGGATTTTTATACTAATAATTTTAGTAATATTTTATGAATATAGGCGATTTTAAAGAGACATACTTGAGTTTACAGAAAAAACATAAATTGCCTGATTTTGAAGAGTTGAATTTAGGTTTTGATATAGGGAAAATTAAGAGGGATTCTGGAAATATTTTAAGAGATATAAGAAGGATAATGATTGAAAAAATTGTTTATTATAACAAATTGGTTGAAGTAATGATTAACCCTTCTGGTGCTACACCTATATTATTGATGTTATTAAAAGAAATAACTAGTGAAGATAAGAAAATTATAGACTCTGTTTTGAATTCATTTGTAGAACTTGAAATTGAATCTCACAAACTTGACGTTTTTTCAAATGAAATTGGGGAAGTTAAACTAATAAACCGAATAAATGATGTTTGGAAAAATAAGAAAGATGAAGTTATGTCTTTGATAGGAATATTAGAAAGAAATCTAAAGAAGACTTCAGCACCAGTTATTAACAAAAAGAATAGGGATTATTTTAACTAAAAGCATTATATATTTCTTCTAAAGATATCTCTGCTAGGGCTATTGGCATATTTAGATTATTATTTCTTAATGTGTTTGGATGAACTTCGCCAAAGTAGCCTATTTGCTTGTTATTTACTATAATTGCGCATGTCCTTCCTTCAATTAATTCAGGTTTGTTCATTTCTTTTATTTTATAATCTATATTTAACATTTTGAATAAGTAATCTAGGTGTTTTTTTATTTCAGTGGCGTTTGCAGGAGTCAGACTTATTATCAAATTATCTTTCTCTTCAATGCCATTTTCTTTTTGAGGGTTTTTATTGAAAACTCTTCCTATCTCAAATATTTTTTGAGGGTACTCTGAATTTTTGTTTTCGGATAATACTCTTAATGTTGGAATTAATAAATTTGGTCTCAAATATTTATATTCATTTTTAGAATCAAGCAATTCTAATGTTTCTTTGAGGTTATTGTTTTCTACTTCTTGCTGTTTTATTAAATGATATGTTGAAATTTCTAAAATTCCTAAGCCTATTAAAATTTCAGATAATTTTCTTTTAATTATGCTTTCATTAGATTCTTCCCCTGTCGTTGAAATATTTGGGAATTCTGGAGTTAAATTATCGTAACCATAAGCAATTGCAATGTCTTCTATCAAATCTACTTCATGTAAAATGTCTATTCTATATGGGGGAGATTCTACAACTCCTTTTTTATAGGAATGTCCCATTTTCTCAAGAAGCTTTTGTATCTGGTTTTCGTTTAATTTTAAGCCTAGTAGTTTGTTTACATTATCTATCGAAATTTTTGTCTTTTGAGTATCTAATTTTGGAGATGGATAAACTGAATTGTCTATTATCTCTATTTGTTGGATTAATGCTCCTGACTCTGCTAATGCTGTAGCAATAATTATTAGAGTTTTTTCTACAGTGTTTTTATCAAAACCTGTGCACTCTATAAACACATCTTTGGTATTTACATCTACTTTTCCAGAATTTTCAGAATTTATTATTGGAGGCATAGATAGGATTTCTTTTTTCGAGTCTATGAATATAGGATATTTTTTAGAATCTTTTAAGAGAGATTCATATTTCCTGCCAGTAGGATGCATTACTAATATTTCTTTTGCATTTAGTTCTTTGTCTAAACCTAATGGCTTGAAAGATATTTCCTTTGGATCGCGAGCTTCATAACTAATTGGGAAATTGATTTTATCTAACGGATATATTCCTATTGCGATTTTTTTTCTATTCCTTCCCAAAGTTAATGCCAATTTTTCTTGAAGGTTGATTAAATCTTTTAATTTATCTTCATTAAGATTAAGTTTTCTTATTATTGCACAAGAAACAAAAGGCCTTACATCTTTTACAGACTTATCTACATATAATTTAAGATTTGAATCTGCTTTTTTTAACTGATACCCATTATTTTTTATATCTTTTCCAAGGAATTTTTTAAAAGATCTTACATATCCTTCTAAAGAAATTAGGTCCGGCCTATTTGCAAAAATTTCTATCTCCAATTCATTTTTTGATATGCTTTCTAATGGGGTTCCAAATAAAGTTATTTTTTCTTGTATTTCTGGAGTTAACTTTATGTGTTTTTCAAATTCAGATCTGGAAAATATTATATTTGTCATTTTATCAATAAGTTATGGTTTCTAAGATAGTCTATATCATTTTTGTATAGTTCTCTTAAATCTTTTATTTTATGTGCTTGAGTCATAAGGCGGTCAAAACCTGGACCCCATGCCAAAACTGGCATTGCTGTACCTAGTAGAGGTACGGTTACTTCTGGGCGGAAAATGCCTGCGGCTAAGACTTCAACCCATTCTTTTCTTTCTTCATTCCAAATTGAACCTTCAAGACTTGGTTCGGTATAAGGGAAATATCCTGGTTGTATTCTGATTTTTTTATATCCCATTTTGGCAGCGAACTCTTTTAGATATCCTATTAAGTGTCTAAAATTTCCATTAGGGTCTATAACTATCCCTTCAGCTTGATTAAATTCAAATCCATGTTTCCAGTCCAGAGTTTCATTTCTAAATACTTTATTTACTGAAAAGAATTTTGCTGGTAAATCTTCCTTCTTTAGAGATGCTAATTTTTTTGAAGATAAACAAGTAGTGTGTGTTCTTAAGAGAACTTTTTTACTCTCTTCTTCTTTCCATTTATATCTCCAACCTATACTATTATCCAGACCTTCTTCATGAGCTTTTTTTACTTTTGAAACTAAAGCTTCATTAGGTAATTTTCCTTGAACTCCTTTAATAAAGAATGTATCTTGCATTTCTCTTACTGGATGATCTTGTGCAGTGAACAATGCATCGAAGTTCCAAAACCCATTTACTGTGTAATCTCCAGTCATCTCCTTAAAGCCTAATTCTAACCATATTTTTTTACCTTGCTCTATTGATTGGTTTACAAAATGTTTCTTTCCTCCATAAATCGAAGGCATTTTTATGTTAAAGTCATACCTTCTGAATTTTTTGTTTCCAGACCAATTCTTTATTATTTCTGGCGTAACTTCTTCTAGGAGGTCTAAACTTATTTTTTTCCCTACTATCTCTTTTCCAGTTTCAGTTAATTTGAATGAAATTTCTTTATTTTCTATTATTTCTATTATCTCTTTTCTACTTTTTAGAGAATCTAGTGCTAATTTATCTTCATCAGAAAGGTTTTCTAAATTAATTGGTATCTTTTCTATTAATTTTTCTTCAGGAAATTTTTTAGAACATTCTTCTTTTGAAACTGAAATTTTTATCTTCCCATTATCTAATGAAATAAGTGCTTTTTTCTTTAATGCCCCTAAGGCCGCTCTAAATTCGTTTTCTGATAATTTAGTTAGATTTTTTACTTCTTCTAAAGTTTTATTATTGTTTTCTTCTATTGTGAGGAGTAATTTTCTTTCTGGAAGATGGTTTTTCTTATAATGTATTCCATTTACTGATAAATCTACAATTTTACTTGTTTTTTGTTCTATTTTAACTAGTCCTTTACTTTCTAAAAAACCTAGCGCTCTTAGAACAGTTGTTCTATCTAGATTAGACTTTTTTTCAATATCTTCTATTTTATAGTTTAGGTAAGGAATTATTGCTCTTTCAATTTGAGATAATGAGTCAATTATTTTATCCATATTATTTGGTATTTGAATACATTAAAAAACTATTGTTTCCTTTATTTGTTGAGTTGAAGCTCCTAGTGCTGAAAGAAACTCCCTAGCTTTTTCCAAACTATTTGTTTTAATTGCAACCTTTGTTTTTGATTTTCTGCATAGTTTTATATTTTGAATTATTTTCGAAAGTCTTTCTGCTTTTTGTTTAGATTCTAAAGACTTTATTTCTTCTAAGTCTATTCCTATTGCTACATTTTTATTTTTTGCAATTTTTGCAAGGATATGATTTAAACCACTATCTGTTTGCCTTATTTTATTAGCCCTATTTCCTTTTTCTATAGAAAGCAATATATCAAAATTACCATATTCTATTATTTTTCTATTGAATTCATCGTTTTGTGCTAGAATTATTTTAGGAGATTGTTCTTTTTTGATTAATCTCTTCACTTCTTCTATTTTTTGGTTATTAATCATTTTATCCAGATATTATTGTTCCCTTAAATTTTTTATTTTTTAATAGATTTTCTAGACTTTTTACGTCTTTTCCTATTATATAAGTAGTGATTTTATTTTTTCTTATTATTGTTGAGGCTTTTTGATCTAATACAAAATGTTGACCTGGTTTGTATTTTATACTTAACGCTCTTTTTTCAAAATCTTTCCAAGATATTTTTGGAATAAATTTTGCATTTTTATTTTTTTGAGGGTTATCGGTATAAAGCCCATCTACATTGGTGAGATTGATGAATTTAGTTTTTAAGTAGTTTGCAACCTTCGCTGAAGTACTATCTGAAGTTTGATTTGGAGCATAACGTAACGCTCCACAAAAGACTATGTCTTTCTTTTCTAAATTTTCTTTTACTTGTTCTAAATTCATTGGAAGGCTTTTATTTGAATGATCTCCGAATATCTGCATCATTATTCTAGCATTCATTCTAGTTACTGCTATTCCTGCAAGAGATTGCTGTCTTGCATTTTTGTGTTCTGTTTTTAAAATTGTTATATACTCGCGTGCAACAAAACCTCCGCCGCACACGATTACAAATTTATAATTTTTAGATAATCTAAGTATTGTTGATTTGAATTTGTCTAGCCAAGAAGGATCTATTTTTTCAGGGACTATTAGGCTACCGCCTAAACTTAAGACCATCACATCTTTCATAAGTATTTTAGTTAAAATCTTTATTTAAACTTAGGCAAGGAATAGATTTAATAAGTATTTTTTCCATGAATTTGTTATGGTGAGAAAAGAGAGTGAGGGATTTTTTAACTTGCATACAGTTTCTTTTCTAACTGTAGCCATATTTTTAACAGTTTTTTCCGTCGCATATGGAGATTGGCATAGCTCTAAAATAACCGGCGGTTATGTAGTTGAAAGAGAGCAGTATCAAGATTTTGCAAATACCTATTTAGTTAGCAGAGACTATGTGATTTCAGAAGATTATCTTGATGAAATTGGTGCTTTTACTGAGTCTCCAGGTGAGGGCACTGCTCCGGATTATGTAACTTTTTGCATTATGGAACTTAATGGAGAAGAACATAATGCTCCAGGACACGGTTGTTCTTTTTTTGGAGAATATGTTGTAAACAGAGAAATAGATGATCCAGAAGCATTTGATCAATGGGTTGAAGACTACTATACTCCTTTTACTGTTTCAACTAGTTGTAAAGCTTATGTTTCTACTTGTGGTAAGGCGGGACTTGGTTGTAATGGTATTGTAGCTCTTTGTTATTATTCGCATGATCCAGTTTTATGTCAGGTTTTTGAAGATTTTTGTTATGTTCCTGAAACCAGTGATGGTCAGATTATTGAAGGTAGTACAAAACCCCCTGAGAAAGTTGTAGAAGAAGTTTCACAAAAAGTAGATTCTGTTAAAGAAAGTGCTAAATATGCTTCTGAAGTTAAAGAAATAATAGATACAAAACCTCTTACAGAGGCCGATTTAACTAGATATAAACTTAATTTGGAAGAGGCTAGAAAGAGGGCTAGCGAATCCTATTCAGATGCTTATGATCTTTCTAATAAATATTCTTCTTATGTATTAAGTGAATATCAAGAGGAAATAGTTACAGGTTTATCTGATATAGATAAACAATTGAAAGATATTGATGAAAGGCTTACTGGACAAGTTACTGAAAGGTTTGAAGCACAGGCAGGGCAAGCAAATTGGGAAATAGCTCGTAAAGAAGTCCTCAAGGTTTCACTTAATGATCTTGAAGCGCTTTCTTCTAAGTTGCCTTCTCTTGGTAGGTTGGGCAGAATTGATATTCCGGGGGAAATTGATATTCCTGGGGAGCAAGGCCAACAGCAGCAGGAACCTGAAGTAACCTTAAGAATTGAAAGTCCTGGAACTATTCAAACTCCTTTCGGGCAAAACAAAGGATTTGATATAAA
>CAYRCZ010000003.1:1561-5806 GCA_964423055.1 Candidatus Woesearchaeota archaeon | reverse complement strand
TAGTTGCCCTGAATATATTTACAATTGTATTGTCCAGGCTGATTGTGATGAATATGAGAGTACTTGCATAAGTGTCCCTGGCACTCAAATAGGATCTGGAGGCTCAAGTGGCGGCAGTAGTGGTGGTTCTTCTGGAGGAAGTTCTACTGGATCAGTTATTCCTGGAACAACAGGAACTTCTACAGGGACTGGTTCTGAATTGGATCTTATAGATGCTTGTAGAGGGGATAAATTATGTATAGCTCTTGCAGATACTTGTTTAACTCCAAGTTATATTATTGCTACAAGTTTGAAACTTACTGATTTCGGAGGATTTGGATATAATGCAATTTCAGGAAAAATATGTTATATGGGTTCATCTCGCGTTTATCTTAAGCCTGGTTTGTTTGATAGGGATGGTAGATATTCAGGTGGAGTAGGATCATCTGGAACTACTGGCTCTGGAGGTACTGGAACTACTGGCTCTGGAGGTACTGGAACTACTGGCTCTGGAACTATAAACCCTGGAAATAGTGTAATATCTATTCACTTCCAGAATGGATTAGAAGGTGCTAAGAGAAATTATGTTGCGGCAATAGTTTATGGTCTCAATGGACATTTAACTTTGAACTTTTTGAATTCTCCAGATTATAATGGATTAGAAGATAAGCTTCAAGAATTTATTCAGAATTTATTATATGGGGAATCTGAAGGTTCTTATGTTACTGGTATGTCTTTACAACAGGCTGAAGAAATAGTTAGTAGTTCTTCTTCGGTTCCATGGGTTTTATGGATTATTCTTTTTGTGATGGTTGTAGCTTTCGTCTTATTTGGAAATCTTCTAGCCCCTTATGATCAAAGACTTATTTCTTCCGGAAAAAAGGCTCTAAATAGAAAAGATTATGCAATGGCTATTCAAAATTATAATGAACTTGCTAATAATTATTCTGGGGATGTTAAAATCAAACAGGATGTTCTTGATTATCTTAAACAAATAAAAGAAAGAGTTGGAAACAGTAAGGTAGATTTAGAGTTTAGAAATGGTTTACTTCCTTTAATTAAGAGTAATAATGTTTCAGGAGTATTTTCAAGCTATTCTAGGGTTCATAAAATGATAGAACATGCAATGCAAGATGTTAAGAAATCCCCTAAATTAGCTAAATCTAGATTACCTCTAATTTCTGAAGAATATAAGAGACTTTCTCCTAAAGACAAGGAAAGTTTAGCTTCTAAATATGAAAGTTTAGTATATAAGATAAGTTCTCTTAGTTAGTATTTATTGTAATTATTTTTTTATAATGTTTACTTTTAAATTAATTCTTGAAATGGTTTCTTTTTTTGAATTATGAATCTTGGCCCTAAAGTTTCCGATAGTACTGCAGTTATAATCAGATTATCTAAAGCTGCCTTTATTCTCCCGCTTATTACCGGAATTCTTGTTCTTTGAGAAAATTCTGCAACTATCTCATAGATTTCTTCAATTGTCAAATTTATTTGAGTGTTTTGAGTCATTCCAGATTTTTTTACCATTAATGGATTATCTGCTCCGTTACATTCAATTTCATTTACATAAGGGTCTTTTATTAAAACATTTAATTTTTCAGTTGCTGAAAGGTTACTTTGTATTGAATAATTTATTTTAGGTCTTTGAACTGGTTTAATTGACGGTTTTCTTACTATTGGCTGAACTATTTTTTTTATTTGAGGAACATTGAATTTTGGAAGAGTTATCTTCTTTTCTTTTTCTTCCTCTTTATTTATTGAAACTTGCATAGAGTTATCTTTTATGCTTTCTGTATCTATTTGATTATTTTGCTTAGAGGTCTTTGGTGCTTTAATTTCAATTATATTTCTTATAAAATCTATCAGGAATAATTCTGCTATCTCGCTCATTATAGTTCTTCTAGTTCTTGCGAATTCGAAATTGACCTTTGCATTTCTTGGTTTTGAGGTCTAAAAGATGGCCTTATTTCTTGAGGGCTTGAGCTTACTCCATAAACTCTTTCCCTCATTTTTTCTTCCATCAGAGAGAGTCCTTTAGCAAGCAGTTTGTTTTGATCTAGCAGCTTGTCTATTTTGTCTAAAAATTCTTTATCTTTTTCTGTGTTTTGCATACTTGGTTGTTTTGCAAAATTTCTTGCTGCTAATTCAAATAATGCTAAAAGATTTTCTACTTGAGTAGATAATTTTTCAAATTTTTCTGCTAGATTTATATGAACTTTTTGCAGTTCTATTAAACTCGAAATTGTTTGTTCTTCTAATGTTCCTCTAGAAATATTTGTTTGCCTAATATGGTTTCTTTTTTTATGTGCTCTTTTTGGCCTTCTTTTAGGAGTAGTAGTGTGGTGATGTTTAACTACAGTTTTAGTTACTGTTACATCGACCTTCCTTTTTGCCATGTATTATAAACGCGCGAGTTGTTTATAAAGATTATCAAGAGTAAAGCTTAAAACCACTTTAAATCTTGGATATTTAGATATTAGGGTGCGTCGTTCAATGGTAGGATATCTGGCTCCAGCCCAGCAGACGTGGGTTCGATTCCCTCCGTGCCCATTTTTCAAGGGAATCGAAGTACTCGCTAACGGATGTTAGGCGGTAACTCCAATTCTAAAGAATTGAAGTATTCCCTCCGTGCCCATTTTGAACTCCGCAGTGAGTCTCCGAGCATGTTGAGGAGAGTCGAACAAGAGAGGTTAAAATTAGTTATAGTTTCTTTAGTTGTTCTATTTCTTCCCAACTTATAGCGCAACCCTTGAATTTTGTTGCATAAAGAAGTGCTTCTAATGCATGTTTATCTTTAATTTGTATTATTCCTTTTTTATAAGCCATAAAAACTAGTTCGCTTGAACGTATAAATTTGAATTGTCTTGTATTCTCTAATTCTTTTGTATGAAGAGTTATGTTTCTATGTAATTTACTGCTCATTAATTCTCTAAGATTTTCTGGCTTTTCAAATAATACTCTCGTTGTTCTTTCATCTATGCCTATTATATTCTCTATATTTCTTTTATTTAATAATGAGCTTACTGCTATACAGGATATTTCTGCTATGCTAACTACTTCGATAAAGTGATTTTCAGAACTGATTGCCGAATTTGCAATTTTTAACCATCTCTGAGTTTCACTTTCTATCTCTGCTTGAGCTAGGCCTAGATCAGTTGCAAACTTTATCACTCCATTTTCTACTAACTCTTTTATTCTTAATGCTCCGAGTTCAAATCGTGGAATGTGAGAAGGCCTATCAACTACTTCTTGATAGACATAATTAGTTATTGCTATGGTTATTCCGCTTTGATGTATTTTCTCAAATATTTCTAGTAACCCATTCATTGAAAGATTTATTATTGGACCCGCATCTAAAATTAGAACTTTCTTCATTTAAAAAACTCCATTGCAATTTGAACTCTTGTTTTTGCATCAATTGTTTTATTTAATCTAATTTGTGGACTCTCTTTTTCTCCTATATATTCTGAGAGTTCCCAAGGAGTTACTCCTAGAAGTTTTGTTGTTTTTGCTAATGATATTCCATGTTCATATACTTTTGAAGCTTTATTTATTGAAGCTTTTCTTAGTAACTCTTCTATGAATGGTTTAATATCTTGCGAAATATTTTCCATATAATATTTTGTTTTACTAAGAAATTTTATGAATTGGGAATGTTTTCCCATTTGTAAAGCAGTTATAGATAAGGATAATAAATTGCTAATTTCTTTTAGAAATTGGTTCCAGTTCTTAATGTTTATTTTATCTTTTCTTTCAACTATTTTACTTAAGGCATATATTATTGTAGCCACTAAAATATAATCTGTGTGTTGATATACTGATGCTGAATGGATTGTTCTGTCAGATAATTCTCTTAATTGTTTAGTATCCTCTTGTTCTAATGCGTAACGGGCTCTTGTAAGAACTTCTAAGACATGAGTCACCTCTTCCATCATATTATTTGTCTCGATAGATTAATATACCTTGCTTATTTTACCTAGTTATGCAGGTGATTTTAGATAGCAGTTTTATTATCTCTTGTGTTAGAGAGAGAATAGATTTTCTTACACAATTAGAAGAACAGGGATTTACTCCTGTTGTTCCAAGAGAAGTTTTTCAAGAGATGAAAGATTTACGAACTAGTAACCGGGCTTCTCGCGAGGATAGATTAGCAGTGGACGTTGCTCTTGAAATATTAGAGAAAAAAAAGGTTAAGAAAACTACTCTTGGTGAAGGAAAAGTTGATGAATTTTTGATAAGGAAGGGTCAGGAAGGGATATTCAT
>CAYRCZ010000003.1:0-1461 GCA_964423055.1 Candidatus Woesearchaeota archaeon | reverse complement strand
GTGAAGGAAAAGTTGATGAATTTTTGATAAGGAAGGGTCAGGAAGGGATATTCATCGCTACCTTAGATAATGGCATAAAAAAGAGAATACCTAAGAAAATAGTGATATTTAAGGCTCAAAATAGGGTGGGCGTTGAATCCGGAGCTTGATAGTTAATTTATAACTGGTTTTTGATTCATTCGATTTGTTCTAAATCTTAAATCGAAGTCTTTAAAAACCATGTTTTTCTCACACACATATGTTTTACGTTGCTGAAGTTGAAGATCACGTTCGTGTAGAACCTAAGCATTTTGGCTTAGCTACTAAGGATGCTGTTGCTGAACAATTGGAAGAATCTTATGTTAAAACAATGCATAAGGAATTAGGTTTTGTTATTTCAGTAATCGGTGTAAAAGATGTTGGAGAAGGAATAATTATTCCAGGAGACGGGGCTGCTTATTATAAATCATTATTTACAGTTTTAGTTTGGAGACCTGAGTTACATGAACTCGTTCCAGGAGTAATAAAAGAAATTACTAATTTTGGAGCTTTCATGCAAATAGGTCCAACTCAAGGAATGATTCACATTTCTCAAACAATGGAAGATTTTGTATCTTTAAGTAAAACTGGAAACTTACAAGGAAAGATGACTAAGAGGTCTCTTAATGTTGGAGACTCATGTTTGGCTAGAATTGTAGCTATTTCTTACAAGGCAGGAGAACCTAAAATCGGATTAACTATGAGGCAACAGGGACTAGGAAAGGTAGAATGGCTTGATGAGGCTAAAAAGAAAGCTGCTTTTGCTGCTAAGAAAGCTGAAAACGCTGAAAAAAGCGGAAAGAAAAAGGGTGGTAAGAAAGAATAATGGCTAAGGAAAAAGCTTGCAAGAATTGTAAAATGATCTATGAGGGTTCTAGTTGCCCTAATTGTCAACATTCCGAGGGCGTAGATGGTTTCAAAGGTAAAATAACTGTCATAGATCCAGAGAACTCTGAAATTGCTAAAAACTTAGGGCTAAAAGGTAAAGGAGTTTTTGCGGTGAGGTTAAGATGAAGTTTACCTTAAATTCTTATAATTCTTTATTGCATAGACACGATATTATTGCTAAGAAGTCTTACGATTCTAATCCAGGTTATAACGTTGTTAAGGAAGATATAGCTAAGCATTTTAAAAAAACTGCAGATTGTGTCGCTGTTAAGTCTGTAAAAGGAAGTTTTGGAAGTAGTGAATTTATCATTGAAGCTCGCGTTTATGATTCTGCAGAAAAATTATCTGAAATAGAACCTAAACCTAAAGTTAAGAAGGAAGGAGCTAACTAATGGCAGATAAAGCAGGTGGCGGAAAGAAGAAACATGTGAATAAGCCTACTAGTGAAAAGTATAAGATGTACAAGGTTTCTGGAGATTCTGTAAAGAGAGAGGGTAAATTCTGTCCTAGATGTGGGCCTGGAGTTTTCTTAGGCGGTGGCTTAAACAGACTTCA
>CAYRCZ010000002.1:67491-110616 GCA_964423055.1 Candidatus Woesearchaeota archaeon | reverse complement strand
AAAAAGCTTAACAAAAAAGTCCTAAATGCAGCATGGGCATGTCATAATAAGAAATGGCATACTTATCAGTTATGGGATCAACCGATAAGAGATAAATTTCAAAAAGTTATTACTTTTGACCCGCAAGAGATCTTTTACAAATATGGTAAGGATGAAATGAATAAGAGGTTTTTAGAAGTCTTAAGAAAGGAAAAACCAGATTATATTTTTCTATGGTTAATGTATCATGAATTTGATTTAGATACGCTCATTAAAATAAAGAAGATTCTTCCAAATAGTATTGTTTTCTGTTATAATGGGGATGACGATTATAAATTCGATAATTACACTATCAATTATTTTCCGATGATTGATTACTTCATGATTACTCAAGTCCCATATATAGCCCAAGCTGATAAAGGTGGCAAGAAAGCATTCTATGGTTGCGGTGCAGACATCACTAAATTTAAACCGAATAATTCCAAGAAAGATATAGATGTTAGTTTTGTAGGAACTCCAAAAAGCGAAAGGGTAAATTATATGAGGCACCTTTTGAATAATGGTATAAATATAAGAGTTTTTGGAGCAGCATGGCAAAGATATCCTGAATTCAAAGATCATTTTGGAGGGGAAATAGATGAAAAAGGCTTTATTGAAGTAATCAACCGTAGCAAAATAAACATCTGCCTGTCTCAGAATTATTTTGGTGGAACCCATATATTGGAAAGATTTTTTGAAATAAATGCTTGCAAATCTTTTTGCCTTACAGAGCATGCTTCTGGTTATTTTCCTACTTTCAAAGAAGGCACTGATATTGCAACTTTCAAAAACAAAGATGAGCTTTTATCTCAAGTAAATTACTATCTTAAAAACGATAAGGCAAGAGAAGGCATTGCAAATAAAGCTTATTTAAGAAGTACTAAAGATTTCTCAAATCATAACTTATTAGGTAATCTTATAGCTTATGCTGAAAAAAATGGTCCAAGGATAAAAGGTTTAGATAAGATTTCTAAAAAAGTAATCTATCTTACCAAGAGGGATTTAAGGAAAGGGAAAGGGCACCTTTCAACAAAAACAAATGGTTATGATTATATCGCTTTTAAACAAAAGAGATACAAAAATCTACCTTACAAAGATTATTTTCAAGTCCATGCTTTAGAATTCACCAATAAACCTATATGTTCTTCAGATTTATTGGTAAAGTCAAGCTTAATAGGAGATTGTAGTAGTCTAGCGTTACACTATGCTTATGACTATCTTGATAAAAAATACTTTTATGATAATTTAAAGATTGCACAATTAATGGTAAAAAGAGATTATTTCTTAAAAAATTCATCTAAATTTTTAGATATGTATAATGGGAAACCGGGAATACTTGTTAAAAGAGAAAATACTGTTATGACTTCTCTTCCTTTAGTAAGTACTTCAAAGGTCCCATTGACTCCTATAGAGAACATAGAACATATTCTATTTCCTTATTACGGCGATAAATTATTAGCAATAAAAAATCAAGGAAAATTATGGGCTAATTCTTACCCTTATAAAATAATAATTTATTCTTTGCTATTCAATAGACGCCTATTAAAACACATAATAAAAAGGGACTTTTCAAGGTCTAAAATAAAGATATTTGAAAAAATATCTAATAAATTTAAGTAATTATTTTCTTATTTTATTTATTATACTTCTGAATATTTTTAAGTCTTCTTCATCAAATAATTTGAAGAAATATAAAGAAGATAAATATAATGCACTAATCAATATGCTAAAAAATATTGTCATGAGTATGCTTAATTGATTTTGTACTAAGTAGGTTCCAGCTATTAAGAATCCTACAAATATTGCACTCATTCTTTTCCTAATTGATATAATTGGGTTAAAACCATATAATTTTTTTACTTGTAAAACCAAGGTAACTGCAAACAATACTTGAGTGATTAAAGTTGCAACCGCAGCACCAACCATGCCGTAATGGGGAATTAATAAAATATTTAGGATTATATTAATTAATGCAAAAATTGTAAAGTCTAACAGAGTTAGCTTAGTTTTTCCTTTAATGGATATTAAGTTAGTGGATATTCCTACAACTCCAGAAAACAATGCTCCCACAACTAAAATTCTAAGAATATTTGTAGAAGCTAAAAATTCCTCTCCAAATAAAATAGTTATCCATTTATCTGCAAATAGAAATAAAAGTAAAAATAATATGATGTTTAAGAGGTATATCCATTTTGTTACCTGCTGAGTTAATCTTTTGATAATTTCCTTTTTTCCTTCTGAGAATTTAACTGCTATTAATGGAAAGAATAATTGCATAAATAAGTCAGGGGCTATACTAAACAAAGCAACCAAAGTCACCGCTGCATTATATAATCCAACATTTTCTGCATTAGTTAGGTATCCTAAAAATAAAGAGTCTATCCAATAAAATATGCTGTAAAGTATTCCTACAAATATTAATGGCCAAGAGTACCTTAATACTTCAGGCATTACTTTTTTAGAAGAAGGTATTTTTTGATTAGGTAAGGAGATTAAATTTTTATTTGCATAATACCTTGATATTAAAAATAATCCTATGAATACAGCTACATAAGATATTGAAATTGCCTTCAAATCAAAACCAATTAACAATAATAGGCCTAATAAAATAAATCTTGCGCTATTCTGGTAAATATTAACCAGGCTTGAATATATTTTTATTTTTTCAAAACCTTTGAGTATTCCGAGGTAGAGATTAGAAAGTAGCAAGAAAGGCATGGCTATTGCCATTCCTCTTATAATTGGTACAAATTTATCACTATGAAATATTTTTTCAGCAATTAGTGGTGCAAATAAAATTAATGCGATTGCACTAATAATGCCTGTGCTGATGAATATTTTTTTAGAGCTGATAATTAGCCTGTTTAATTTTCCAAATTGTTTTTTTCCTCTGAAAAATGAAACATATCTTACAAGTCCGTCTCCTAGGCCCAATACTGCCACAGATGAAACTAGGCTTATTACTATGAGCGCTAAAGAAAATAATCCATATATCTCGGCTCCTAAATATCTAGCAATAAGAATTTTATACCCATAACTTGCAAGTTTAGATATTATTGAAGCAATTAATATAAAAAATGAAGATTTTACCAATAGTTTAAGGTAGTAATTTACTTCATTTTTGTCTTCTTGTTTGTCCATAAAGATAAGGTGTGTTTTATATTAAAAAGTGTATGTATTAGAATTTATTTGGTAAATCAATAAACCCCTTCCTTATTTTTCCTAATTTTCTTAAGGAGTAAGATATTGCATTAAAATATATTTTCAACTTTGTTTTATTTATTTCATTTGGTTTAATTAAAAATTTGATAACGTTTACAGATGTAATGCTTAACAATGCAATGTATAAGGATAGTATATTTTCAAAATTATTCAAATTTTTTGATTGAATATAAAGGTGATTGATTAGGTTCATATAAATTAATTCTGGCTTTGGAGTTCTACCAGCTTCTGATGTTCTATGAATCAATTTAGCATGAGGTGTGATAAAAAGGCTCCCATTATATTTCTTATTTATTCTTGTGCTAAATTCGAAATCTTCTGCTAAACAATATTTGAAGAAACGCTCATCAAATTTTTCAGATTCCAACATTGTTCTTTTATAGGCCATATTAAATCCTGAAAGCCATTCTGCCCTAATTATTTTTGTGAGTTTATATGGGTAAGAAGCACCAAATGTAGATAGAACATTTGCTTTATTTAGAGTCCAGTTTTCAATACGAACTATTTTTCTTAAGATATTTTCGAATTTATTTATCTTTTTAATAGGGAAGTAATATCCAGAAACCCCTTTAGCTTCAGGATATTTATTGAAAACATCTATTATACTTTCAAAGTATTTTTCTTTAAGAGATACATCATCATCTAAAAATATAATTATCTTCGATTTTTTATCGGCTTTGCTTATTCCTAAATTTCTAGCAAATGTCAAGGAGTTTTTTTTAGAACTAAAATATTTTAACTTTCTATTTGAAAATTTATTTATTATTTTTTTAGCCTTCCCATCAGGATTATTATCAATTACTATTACTTCTTTAATTTCTTTAATTTTCTCATTAAAAGATTTTATAGTTATCTCCAAATCTTTTTCTCTTTTATAAGTCACCATTACTACGGAAATATCTCCCAAAGAGTAAGTCATTTTATTGTTTCTAATTCGACCTTTAAAACTTCAGCCGGAATTAAGAAACTAAGGAAATAGACATATAATTTCTGCATTTTTTGGCTTAAATTGAAAAACCATGTAAAAAATGGTAATAATCTAGAAAAAACTATTTTTCGTTTAACGATTCTAAATCTAGCTTTACTATAGTAGTTTAATCCATCATTTGGTCTAAAGTAGTTGAATGTCTGATATGTATAAAATGATTTATGGGTGGGGTCCGCCATAGCCCCAACACTTGGGAATATGGGTACCTCAATCATTATTTTCCCACCTTTTTTAGTTATTCTCCAAATTTCCTCCATTGGCTTTATGATTTCATCTAGGTGCTCTAAAACATGTGAAGAGTAAACTAAAGAAAATTCGTTATCTTTGAAAGGCCACGGAAATTTGTTTAAGTTATGAACTACATCAACTCCAGGTAGTTTAACAGAATCTAAGTTTACATAATCCTTTTTTATATCTCTACCTGAACCTATGTTTAATTTATCTTTTTTCATATAATTCAGTCCATTCATTTTCAATATAATGTTTTAAGGAATCCTTCCAGTGACCCATATTATCTAGGTTTATGGACTGCAGTTTTTTATTTACCATTCTTTCTGAAGTAGCTCTTTGCACTGGAAAGTCTTTTTTAAAAAATTCGCTTGAAACAGGTTCGATAGCATTTGTATCTTTTTCTAAAAGTGTAAGTATGTGCTTCATCATTTCGTGCCTTGTAGTGTCTCCATGACAAGCCATATGATAAAGCCCATAGTGCTTTGTATTGAATAATTTCTCTAAGTTTTTAGCAAAGTCAAGTGTATAAGTTATTGTTCCATAAGTGTCGTTTACTACTTTGAATTTTTGTCTCCCTTCTTTAATCTGTGAAAGCATGTATGAAACAAATTTCTTGTCTTTCTTTCCACCCCCAACCATCCACCCAGCCCTTACAACAAAGTATTTTTCTAGCAAATTCTGAACTGCAATTTCTGCGTAAAGCTTTGTCTTTCCATAAACATTAATTGGATTAGGAAAATCTTCTTCCGAATATCTTTCATCTTTCCCATCAAATACTCCTGCAGTGCTTATGTACACCATCGGGATATTAAGTTTTTTAGATATAATGGCCATGTTTCTAGTACCAAGATAGTTAGTTTTATGAGCATCTTCCTTATTGTTTTCGCAATATTCTAAGTTAGTCAATGCCGCAAGATGTAAAATTATATCTGGTTTGAATTTAGTGGCTACTTGTGTTGCTTCATCCAAATTTCTTACATCTAGGTGGCTTAACCAATTCTCGTCCAAGTCTATGTCTGTAGCCATCACATCATAACCTTTCGATTTAAGATACGGGTATACTGAACTACCAAGCATTCCACCACAACCAGTTATAAGAATTTTTTTTATCATTTGCTCAATTTGGCAGAAGTTTCATTAAAGATTTTTTTGTAATCTCTTGCTGCCTTCCACCATGATTTAAAGAAACTTCCAACTCTTTTATAGAAAGTTACATGAAAAAGAGTATTATGTAAGCTCTTTGCCTTGTAAGGGTCTACCCTTGTAATAAATGCTCTGATAAATTGTTCCTTTACAGTATTTATTTTATTAAACCATTTTCCATGTCTAAACCAGAATACGATTTGTCCATAACTTTGATGTCCGTAAATAAAGTCCTTCGCGCCAGATCTTCCTGAAAAACTACCTACATGGATTGATTTTGCATATCCATTATATATGACTTTAAATCCAGCCTTATTTGCTCTAAAACAATAATCAATGTCATTAGGCCCATAAAAGAAATGTTCATCATAATAACCTATTTTTTGAATAACTTCTTTCTTGATGATTATGCAAGCTCCTCCAACAGCTTTAGTCTCCCTAACAAAGTCATATTGTCCAACGTCCTTTTCAAGATACTGTGAGTGTTCTCTTTCAAAGTAAAGTAGCTGAACTCTTCCATCAGGGAAAGTTAATTTACCGCAGCCTATTCCTCTTTCATTTGATTTTTCAAGTTCATTAATCTCTAAACTTAACCAATTTCTTTGAACTGTAACTATGTCACTATCCATTGCGCATATGTAGTCTGCTTTAAGTTTTTTTAGGCCAAATCTCCAACCGACATTAGTAGCTATAGTATATCCGTAATTTTTGTCCAATTTTATTACTTCCATTTCAGGGTTTATTTTTATTATTTTTTCAAGAGAACCATCACTAGACCCATTATCTACAAGAATCACTTTGTAATTTGGATAATCAGTCATTGCTAGACTTTTTATGCAGTTAATTATTGTTTGACCACCATTCCAATTAACAATTACTATTGCGACAAGGGGTTTCTTGACTTTAGAAGTCTTACTTTTAGAAGATTTCATTTATTTAGACAAATTAGTCCATATTAAAACCTTTTTAATTCGCTTTTTTAGAAGCTATTAATAGCCCGGTTTTATGGCTTAACCTATCAATTACTACCTTAAATCCGTTATTTTCTAAGATCTGTCTTAAGACTTCTTCCCTTCCTGAGTGGTACTCCATAAGAATATTTTGAATTTTGTCAAAAATCTTACTATCAAGATTTTCTAATATCTCATACTCTGAACCTTCACAATCTAATTTTAGTAAATCGCAATGTTTTATACTGTTTTTAGAAAAAACTTCCTTAAGTTTTAAAGATTTAACTTTCTCTACAGTTGTTGCTTTACCCCAAATCTGTCCAATTGAGTTTCCTTCAAACATTCCATCATATATTCCAAGATCAACAAATCCATTTTTGTTAGTTATGGCTGCACATTCCAGAGATACATTATTTATTTTGTTTAATTTTAGATTAATGTTCATCAAGTCAAATGATTCTTTAAATGGTTCATAGGCGTAAATTTTACAATCTTTAAAATTTTTAGAACAGTCTATGGAAAAGCACCCTATATTTGCCCCAATATCAATTACGACCTTTGGATTTTTTATAGCCTTTAAGTATTTATTATAATTTTCTTCAATTTCATTTTCATTTATCGTATTAAAATCTCTTGATTTGACCCTGACTAGGTAATTTTTATTATTTTTTAGGTTGAAAAGGTGCCATTTATTTTTATTAAATAAATAATAGCTTAAGAGCTGGTCAATATGATATGTTCTAACTAAACCAGTTAGAAGTTTTAGTTTATTCATACCTTAAGCTCTTTGTCTCCCCATTAAAAAACCTTTCCAAAAACCTTGAATATATTTAACATGGGCAAGCAAAAATGCAAATGGTGAAATTAGTATTAGCTTTTTAGGATTTAATTTCATAATCCCTCTAAAGAAAAAAGGTAAGCCTAAAATAGGAATTGATTTCAGGATTCCTAGATACCATCCAGGTAAGTTAGTGCCGTATATTCTAACCAGTGTTCCAAAACCCTCAGATAGTTGGTATTCTTTTTTTAATCTACTTCTTGTAGAGTAGGGATTGTGATGCATAACTTTAGTATGAGGGTATGCAATTTTACCAATAGCCTTTAATTTTAAGTATATATCAAAATCTTCTCCGGCAGTCCTAAAATTGATTTCATCAAATAAACCTACTTTTTTTAGTGCTTCTTTTTTATAAGCACAGCCTTTTTCATCAAGTAAAGGTGTTATTACTTTTTGTTCTTTAGAACTTAATATCTTTGCAATATTATCAAATTTATTCCATAGCTTATAGGGTAATTCAACATCTGAAACACTTGCAACATATCCCTTATTTTTTAAAGGAGCTATTAATTTTGAAATCCAATTTGTTCCTACAGGGATGCAATCTTGGTGCAAGGTTATAACAATTTCATTTTTTGATTTTCTTATGCCTTTATTTATGTTTTCAGCCAATCCTCCACTCGATTCCAATAATAATTCATATTTTCCATTAAATTTTTGTTTTTTTAATGAATTAATAATTTGATTCATTATTTTTTTATCCGGTTTATGTATAGGCATCACTATAGAAACATCCATAAAAATAGTTGACCAAGCATATTTATAAAAGTCCTCATTTTGAGATTATAATGAGGATTTTAGAGGTAACTAATTACACTGCAGGAGGTTGTGGTGTAGGTATGAGGGTATTAAAAGAGTCAAAATTACTTTCAGATAAAGGGCACAAAGTTGTCGTATTTTCAACAAATTATAAGAAAGGCTCTAGAGAAATATGCCCTCCAACTGAAAAAATAAAAGATTTAATTATAAAAAGATTTTCTGCAAAAAAATTGCTATTTGCTGGCGAAAGTTACAATGTTTGGAATTTTGAAAAAGAGGCAAAAGAATTCAACCCGGATTTAATTATTGCTCACTCTTATAGGCACCCCCATACTAAACAGGCTTTAAAGATTGCAAAAGATATTGGTTGCAAAGTTTTCTTAGTAACTCACGCACCTTTCGCAAGAAGCAATACAAGAAATCCAATTCAAAATATAGGTGTTTATCTTTACGATTTATTTTTTGGCAGGAATCTTTTAAAAAAGTTTGATAAGATAATTGCAATTTCTAAATGGGAAATGCCTTATTTGACTAAACTAGGGGTTCCAAAATCCAAGATTGAGTATATGCCTAACGGAATAGATAAAGAATTTTTCAAGCCAATAAAGTTGCTATCTAATTCGCCTAGAGTTATAGGTTATTGGGGTAGAATTAGTAGAATAAAACAATTAGAGTGTTTAAACAGAGCTCTTTTATTCTTATTAGATACTAACTATCTTGTAAAAATAAGAGGTCCGGCAGAATCTGACTATTTAAGTGAGTTAAAAGAAGAAATAAAAAATAGTAAATTAGAGAACAGAGAAGAAATTAATGCTGAATCATATAGCTCTGGTGAACAAATAAAGGGGCTTGATAGCATGGACATATTTGTTCTCCCATCAAAGACTGAAGGAATGCCTCAAACCCTTATTGAAGCCATGAGTAGGGGGAAAATTGTTGTAGCTAGCGATAATTTGGCGAGTAGGGATTTAATTATTGATGGGATAAATGGATTTATCTTTAAGAATGGCGATTCTAAAGATTTAGCAAGGGTTTTAAGAAAAATAAAAGATCTTAATCTTACCAAAGTCAATCTAATTCAGAAATGTGCAAGGGCGACAGCAGAGAAATTTAAATGGGATAAAATACTAATTAACTTGGAGAAAATAATAAGATAATGGCCACTCAACGGCATAATTTGAAAAATCTGTCTAAAAATCCTAATTTTTGGTTAGCTGTAATTTTATTCTTTGCATTCTTAGTAAGGCTGATTTATTTTACTCAAACTACTTACCAAGCAATGTGGTGGGATGAAGCAGAATATATGTCTGCAGCAAAGCATTGGGGCGTAGGAGTACCTTACCAACTTAATGAGCAAAGACCTCCAATATTTCAATTACTCGGGGCTATTTTGATAAAATTTGGACTAGGTGAGTCTGCACTTAAATTCATGTTATCTCTGTTACCTTCTTTGGTATTAGTAGTAGCAACATACTATCTTGGGAAAGAGCTATTTAATTCACAAATCGCTTTAATTGGGGCTCTAGGGGCAGGTTTTGTGTGGTCTTTAATATTCTGGAGCGTTAGGTTCCAACCAGATTTCTTTTCAGTAACCTTACAAATTATGGCAATTTTATTTTTCTGGAAATTTATCAAAAAACCCTCTCGTAAGGCTGCAATATATACCGGGTTATTTTGTGCAGCAGGTTTTTATTTTAAAATTTCAGCACTTCTAGTGCCTCTTTGCATTGGTCTATTTTTGCTTTACAAAGATGGTTGGAAAACCATCAAAGATAAAAATAATTGGGTAATTTTAGGAGCATTTTTAGTAGGGTTAATACCCTTCATGATTTGGCAATTGATTAAATTTGGAAATCCATTTGCATTTGGAGTAACTTATTCTGGAGATTTTAATGAAGGCAGATCATTAGGTTGGATGATCTTTAACTTTTTTTACAGTTTCAAAGACGCATCTTATTCATTTCCTAAGCTTCTTTTCTTTTTGTTTTTCTTATCTGGCATAGTCATATTTTTATCTAAAAAGTTAATTTCATTTGATCTTGTATTAAAAGATAAGGCTCTAAGGTCTGACGGGCAAACATTCTCATTTATTGTATTATTAGTTGTATCTGCATTTTATTTATTTTATATAAGGGGGACTATAGAAGACAGATGGGTTTTCATCATAATCCCGTTTATTTTCTTTTTCGCAGGAGAATCAATTATTTATATTAAAAATAAAATAAAAGATCATTCAAAGATTTTTTCTCTTTTGTTCTTATTTTTAGTTATTGCTTTATTCTTATTTTCTCAAATTAGTCATGCAAATAATTTGATAAAAAGTAAGAAAGACACATATTATCCAATAAAAGATTCTTCATTACTAATAAAAGAAAATTCAAATCCTTCTGAAAAAATATTAAGTATTTCTTATACTCAAGTAACTGCTTATTCTGAGAGAGAAGTAATAACTTATTCGGATATGCCTTTAGAGAACTTTACTAAAATCCTCCATGAACAAAGACCTAGTTTTATGATGGTCTCTTTATGGGAACCTCATCACCCACCTTGGGCGTTACAACAAGTTTCAAATGAAGAAGGTTATCAAGGAACTCTTTTCCCATATTTTAATTCGTCTATAATAATCTCTCCACAAGGCCAGTTAGTCCAATATGATGTCAAGAATAAGATTTCAAATGAATTTGCAGAATTTACTCTATTTTATCCTGTAATACCAAATGAATATAATGGAGTTTTGGTCTATAAAATAGAATACAAATCATAATGTGCGGAATATCTGGTTTTTCATGGGAAGACACTCACCTTATTAGGAAAATAACTGATTGCATCTCTCATAGGGGGCCAGATTCAAAAGGTTATTTCACAGATAAGGATATTTCTTTAGGGCATAGAAGGCTAGCAATAATCGACCTATCTTCAAATGGAAATCAACCTATGTTTAGTGAAGATAATAATCTGGCCATAGTTTTTAACGGAGAGATATATAATTTTAAAGATTTAAAGTCAGTTCTTGAAAATAAAGGTCATAAGTTTAGTAGTGGAAGTGATACGGAAGTTATCTTAGCAGGTTATAGTGAATATGGCGAGAAAATATGCTCTAAATTAGATGGGATGTTTGCATTTGCTATATGGGATAAAAAGTCTAAGGAATTATTTTTAGCAAGAGATAGGATTGGCAAAAAACCATTATACTATTCTATAAATGATGGGAAGCTTGTTTTTTCTTCAGAAATAAAGTCTATCCTAAAGGCAGGAGTTAGTAATTCAGTAGATAAAGATATCTTACTAAAAACTGTAATGTCTAGATTTTCTCCAGGAAATAAGACTGTTTTTTCGAATATTAAAAAACTGCCTCCTTCTTCATATGCGTTATTCAAGTCAGGCAAATTAAAAATATCTAATTATTGGTCATTACCATTACTTAAGGAAAAAAATGATGCTTCCACAAAAGAAGTAGACATATTATTAGAAAATGCTGTAGAAAAAAGGCTTATTTCAGACGTTCCAGTAGGTGTTCTTCTTTCAGGAGGTTTAGATTCGAGCGCAATTGTTTCTTATATGAAGCGCAAAACTGACAAAATTAAAACTTTTTCAGTAGGTTTCAAAGAAGGAATGGACGAATCAAAGTATGCAAGACTTGTTGCAAATCATTTTAAGACAGAACACACAGAAATAATTTTAGAGAAAGATATACTGTCGTATCTTCCAGAAGTTATTTACCACATGGATGAACCTATTTCAGACCCAGCATCACTTCCAACCTATTTACTATGTAAGGAAGTAAGTAAAAGGGTCAAGGTAGCACTTTCAGGAGAAGGAGGAGATGAAGTATTCGGAGGTTATGATACGGTGAATAGGCTTGAATTATTGAAGAAATTAGATAAAAAAAGTAAATTGCTAAAAAATTTCGCAGCTAAAGCGATGAGCTTTATTTCATCTTTTAATAAATATCCTAAGAAACAAATCTACCTATTTGGTGCAGAGATTGCAAAAAGCAAGGATATTTATGAGGCTTATAAGAAATTGTATTATTTCCCTTTTAATGCTGATGAAATGAAGCTTTTTTCAGGAAAAGATATTCCAGATATTATTGATGACTATAAAGAGAAAGATCTTTACAAAACATCCGTTAAATTTTATTTTTCTGAGTGGTTGCCTAATGATCTTTTGATGAAAGTGGACAAAATGAGTATGGCTAGTGGATTGGAAGTAAGAGCGCCATTTTTAGATAAAGATCTCATTGAAACTATTCTTCCTCTTAAGAGAAAATATAAAATTAACAAATCCTTATTTAGACAGACAGTTTCTCCTCATCTTCCTAAGGCAATTGTTAATCGTAAAAAACAAGGTTTTAGTCTTCCAATTTCAACATGGTTTACTAATGGAGATTTCTTAAGCAGAGTAAGTCCTCATATTGAAGACCTTAAGAAAAGAGGCTTATTTCATGTCTCTGAAATAGACAAATTGATTAAGAATCCCACAAAATATCGAAATGACCATAAGTTATGGACTCTTCTAAATCTGGAATTATGGTATAAGATTTACATAGATAAAATGGATCTAAAAAAGGTGATTGTTTAATGGTAAAAGTCAGTTATGTCTTAGGAATATTAAATGCAAGTAGTACTCTAAGTGAATGTCTGAATTCAATTTTGATGCAAGATTATCCTAAAGAAGATTATGAAATAATTATAGTAGATGGTGGATCTACAGATAAAACATTAGAGATTATAAAAAATTACCAAAAAAAGGAAAGAAACATTAAATTGTTCCATAACCCCTATAAGTTATCTGAGGGTAAGGGAATGGCCAAAGATCAAGGGGTCTCTAAGTCTAAAGGGGAAGTTATAATTTTTCTAGACCATGATAATATTTTAACTGATAAAAATTGGATAAAAAATATTCTTGAGCCATTTAATGATTCCTCTGTTATGGCTTCACAATCTTTAACCTCTCCGAGAAAAAAAGATACTAATTTTCTTAAATATGTAAACTCTTTAGGTGTAGAGGACCCATTTGCTACTCCATATTCATTAGTGGCCCAAATTGTTCTTAATGAATCTAAATTTAAGTCTGTTGGAAATTATTATATTTTTGATCTTTCAGAAGATAATGTCTTATTTTTTGGAGCAAATGGTTGCGCATTTAGAAAATCAGTTTTTAAAAAAATTAAAGGTTATACTCGTGATGTGGATGTATCTGCATCAATGGCTAGCAAGAATATGAGGGTAGCAGTTTCTAAGAAATCCAAGGTATACCACAAGACTTCAAACAATATGTTATCTTTTCTAAAGAAGAAGGGCACATATTTTTATCGTTTCATGGATAAAGAATATGCTTCTAAAAAATTCCAATGGTCAAAAGTAGGTAGTCCTCCCAGTACGTTAAGATTTTTCTTAATGGTTTTAACAAATTTAACTTTTATAATTCCATTTTTGTCAGTAGCTCATAAGATGGTTAACTCAAGGCAGTTTTTTTGGATTCTTCACCCATTCTACGTCTTTTTTCTTACTCTAATTTATGGATTTATTACATTATCAAAGATAAAAAATTTTGTTAAATATCTCTAATTTTTCAATGCGACAACTAAAGAATCAAGACCTTTAGAAACAGAGTTATTTTTTAAGTAAGTTTTATCTTTTTTTCCAGTCAGTATTGCAAACCTAACGCTTTTTCTTAAGATATATTTACAAAATAAGTGAACATATAAATCAAATATTAATTTTGGAGATTCCACAGTATTATAGTATTTTATTTTAAAACCTGATTTTTTTAAGATTTCCAATAATTCTTGCAAGTTATAATGTCTTTCATGCTGCGTATATAATAAAGGATTTAAGAAATGTAATGGATGTTTATTTGGTACAGAAATTATTAGCTTTCCGTTTTTTCTAAGCATATTTCTTATATTTTTCAATGCTAAATGATCGTTTTTTAAATGTTCTAAAACTTCAAGCATAATTATAGTATCAAATTTATTGGCTAATTTTATATTTTGTTTAGTTATATCTCCTTTGATAAAATTTGTTTTTTTAGCATATTTTTTAGCGTGTTCTATTTTATTTGAATCAATATCTATACAATTAGATTTTTTAGTTTTGAGCTCTATTAATTGTTCTATTTCGGGTATATGTGCAACTCCAACAGTTAAAACAGAATCGTCTTTTTTTATTTCTGAAAGATTTATTACAAAATCTGTCCTATTATCTGCAAATTTCATAACTCTTCTATAGCCCTCATTATTTTATTTTGCAACTTATGCAATCCATCTAAGTTTATTTTTGGTTTTTTCTTATAATTAATTAACAATTTTGGAGTTAGATCCTTCATATCTCTAATCATTAAGACATTAGCTCTCTTAGCAAAATACTCTCCGAATTCAACCTGGTGGTCATTAATATGTTCTTTATATTTAGATTCTCGAGGAACAGTAATAACAGGTTTACCATATTTTAATATAAATTCTATTAGGGAAGTTGCCGACTGGGCTATTACTATTCTTGAATCTCTGTAATATTTGTCAATATTATCTGTAAAATCAAAATATTCTACATTCTTTGGTTTATATTTAGTAAATCCTCTCTGAACTACTATCTTTTCTTTGATTTGCGGGGCAATTTCATCAATCCTTCTTATAAGCCTATCAAATTGATCAGGGTGAGTCCCTATTGTTACAAATATCATACTATTCCTCCGACATATTTTGCTTTCTTGCCATATTTTTTGGCCATATTTTGATGTTGGACCCAAAATTCATTAGCAAAAGGATAGGATGCTTTAGCAGACCAATTTGGGGTCTTAACTCTTATTACTGTATCAATAAAAATGCTTTTTATTCCAAGAATCCTTCCAGCGATAACTGCAGGGATGGATATTTGAGCACCATTTGTAAATATCAAATTTATTTTTTCCTTTTTTAATATTTTAATTAATTTGAACAAAGTTCTAACATAGGTTATGGGATTTGGTTTTAGTAATACATCCTTTTCTAAGTAGTATGTAGTATATTTTCCCAAAAATGATTTTAATTTTACTCTTGGTTTAAGATCTTCAGTTAATAATATGCATTTATGGTTGCCTAATGTTTTTTCGGAAAATAGTAACTTCATTTGACCTAAATGTCCTCCTTGAGATGTTATTATTGCAATATTCTTATCCATTTTACATTGAAGGTTTGAAAAACCTAATAAACTTATCATAAATCCTAATCATTTTTTTTAATGGTGAATTAATAAGTCTAAACCTTAAAACAGACATGGCCATCCAAGGCCCAGATTTCCAAAAGTTTATTTTAGAATAGTCTCTATTTGACCAGATTGTCGGAACTTCAATTATTTTAAATTTATTTTTATTCATTAAGTAAAGCATTTCAATATCAAATGCCCAAGAAGTCATTCCCATTTTATTTATTATCTGGTAAATTGTTTTTCTCCTAAATATTTTTGCTCCACACTGGGTATCCCTATAAGGTATTTGAAGGGTTGCCCTTATCAGGGAATTATAAACTCTTGAGGCTAATATTCTTGGCAATGTATTTGAAGGGCTTAACTTAGCACCTTTAAGGTATCTACTAGCAATAACTCCATCATTATTTTCAATTTTTGAATACAATCTGTAATATTCTTCAGGGGAAGTGGACATATCTGCATCAACAAAACCTATATGGGTATAATTTCCTCTTAAGGCATGCTTAAATCCTTCAATAACTGCAAATCCCTTTCCTCCTTTCTTAAAATTTAACATTTCTATATTTTTACAAATATTTTTTTTAACTATTTTTTCAGTACCATCAGAACAATTATTCAAAACCACTATTATTTTAAAATTTTTCAGGTTTTTTTTTGGTAATTTTCTAAAATATAATAAATAAGCTTTAAGGGTTTTTTCTATCCTTTTTTCCTCATTATAAGCAGGTATCACAATTGCTAATTCTGACATATTTAGCCTTAGATACTCTTATTTTAAATATGTCGGTTTTTAGTTGATCTCAAAGAAAATATGGCTATTGCCATGAGAATTCCAGATACTAATAAGAAGCTTTTTGCAAATGATAGGGTGTTGGATCTATTATAATAAAAAAGGACTGCTTCTATCAAAACTAATAGGGATATACTTATTGAATATTTTCGGTTGAGAGTTTCTTTAGATATTTTATATAATAAAATCATATTTGATAATGCTATTAAACTAAATGCGACTACTAGGTAAGGCAAGACTTCCACAGCACCTGTTAATTCGCTTCCATAGAACAAAGTTATTACTTCTTCAGAAAATATTGTCATCCCTACACACAAAAATATCAAAAACAATAAAATAATTATTGAGTTTCTTAAAATCTTTTTACCTTCTCTGTCTCCTTTGACCGTTTCAGCAGCTAAAGGGAACATCGCTTTAGAAACTGGGATTGATGCCCACAATATGATTTTACCTAGTAATGATGCAACTGCATAAGTCCCTGCAATTTCAGGTAAAAACAACCAACGAGCAAAAACTACATCAATACTATAAAATAAAATAACTCCTGCAATTATGGAACTATTCTTCATAGCATAATTAAATATGCCTCCAACATCCATAGGCTCTTCATTGGATTTGTAAATTTTCTTTAATGGTTTAAATGAAAACAAAAATGCAATAGAAGCTCCAAGTATGAACCCTATCATAGCTCCATAAATTTCAAAACCAATCAAAACTAGCAAGATGCTAAAGAACAGTTTTAATCCAGATTCTAAAACTAAGTTTGCACTAAGACTTACAAATTGCTTGCGACCCTGAATCGCACCTCTAGTAATTGGTAAAAGAAACATAAAATAAAGAATTACTCCAGTAAGTGCAAGTAGCAAGTAATTTATTTCAAGAAACCAATAAAATAAAATTGCAATTATTAAATAAAAAAGAATAGCAGTTTTTGCAAATTTTTTACTTTTTCTGAAAAATCTTTGGAGTAAGCCTTTTAGTTTTCCATCATTACTTCCTGCTAAAACCGTATACTTCGCTACTACAGTCTGTATTGATTCAGAAAATATTGCAAAAATATAAACTAAACTGAATAAAGTAGCAAGTATACTGAGTTCGGAAAGCGTTAATAATCTAGCCATAGAAAATTGATACACTAAATTTAATAGGTTAAAAATTCCAAATCCTATAAGGAGAATTAAACTTCCTTTAAAAATATTAGATTTCATAAATTGTATTGTATTTGCTTATTTTTAAATTAACTCTAGCTATATAAGATTTCTTCTGGATATTCTGTTTGAAGGAAATCTTCATTAACTTTCATATCGGATGGGTAGTTTAACTCCCATATTTTTATTGGTCCTCTAAATTCATTCAAGAATACAAAATCTCCTTGTATTACGTTCTGAGATTTAAGTAACTCTACAAATTGATCTGGTTCGGAGTGGGCCAACTTGAAACTGTTTGATTCTGCACCATAAAGATAGAATCTCGCCACATTGCTCATTACAGTTCTAGGACTTAAGTATAATGACGCACCTCTAGGCTCTATATCTCCCCCACCTTGATTATTCAAGTTTACCTTAGGGAAGAAGAATGCGCCCGCAGAGATACCTTCCCCTCGATCTACAAGTCCAACTTTTTGATCCCAATAGTACCTTAATGGCACCTGATAAGTTTTATCTTGGAAGTAATATATTGCTTGAACATCAGAAATCAAATCATTGCTATCAACTTCAACAATTATCGCTGCAACATAAGTCTTTTCAGAAGGTAAGAATATTTCAGTTCCATTAACCTCATAAATTATATCTTCATCGATCATAGAACCACCAGGGTATACAAAAACAGTTGAATTTTTTTTCTGAGATGTTTGCGTATTATCTCTTATCAATGTAGGGATCCAACTAGTTCGGTCGTATGTTGCATCAGAACCTATTGTTGAAAATGCACTATATTTTCCAATATCTGTTGAGTCAATTAGGAAATGAGTTACATTGTGACTATAAAGAAAGTCCAGAGTTTTACTAAAGTCTGTCTCTGTCAAAGCATATCTTCCCATCAAATGGTTCCAGTAGCCTAATAAGTTTCCCCCATCAAGAACTGTGGCTCTCTCCCCCATTGTTTGCACCCAGTAACCATAGTCCCACCAATGACCAAAAACAGCATTTGAAGGAGTACTTTCTCTTACCCATTGCATAGCTTTTTGCCATTGTTGGGTGTAACTTGAAGGGACATAATTTCTTGATAGCTCCTTGCTTCCTTGAAGGTGATAATATCCAGAAAATATTATTGAAATTATTAGTAATATACTTACAAGGCTCTTCCAGTTAAATAAATCTTTTTTAATTATTGAATGGTGCATCTTATTTATAGAAAGTACGAAAATATAACCTATCAACATCGAAGCAGGAGGAACAAGCATTAAAACTAGTCTTATGAACGCCCTAGAAGATATAACTCCAATGATGAAAAATGCGATAATTAAAACTACTCCAAAAGGTATTTTTTTGAATAATTCTTTATTTTCTTTATTCTTTAATTGAACATAACTAAATGATAAGAAGAGTAAAATTGCTCCAAGGAAATATGTTGCTACGCTTATGAAATTAGATCCATTGAAAAGGCCTTCTGAAGAATATCTTGTCATAACGATTGCGAAAGCGAAAAATGCGAAAGAGCTTAGTATTATTGCTTTATGTTTACTCGAAATTTCAGAATTTTTAAGAGAATTAAATATTAAAGTTAATGCAGAGCCGAAGAAGATTACTAAAAGGATAGGTATTGAGCCAAAGTAAGGTCCAAAATTTCTAGCCCATTCAACAAAGAATGGTTGTCTATTTTCCGCAACAGTTTGAATAAGTCTTGAAGTAGCAGGTCGTACAAGCTGATGATAAAGATTAGATATTTGGCTTAAAATATATTCATGACCTAAAAATATTGTTCCGAGTAGGGGGATTACAATTCCAGCAGCGATTATTGAAGTGAGTTTTTTATATGGTTTAAGTTTATTTGGAATATAGTGGGCTAGTTTTCCATGCACTACAAAATCACAAAGAAGCACAAACAGAGTCACCGCTGCAGTCATTCCCTCAACGCTTGCCGCATGACTTAAAATATCAAATCTTTCAGAAAAGAATGTAAATGGCATAATTTCTGCAAAAAATAAGAAAATAACATATCTTAGTTTACCTTCATTTGTCAAATTATCTAAGAAAAATAATATCAGTATCGTGGTATTTAGAATAAGAAGTACATAAGCATACCCTCCCCAAATAAGGCCCATTGTTCCTGCAAAGATACCGCCTAATAAACATAAAATGTACCCCTTCTTTCCTTTAGAGGTCCATCCTTTAATAAGTAGATAGAATCCCATAAATAAGAAGAAGAATGCTGCAGATTCTTTTTCAGGAATTCCAGCGATAGTTCGAGGTATGAATACAGGTATTACAGATAAGAAAAATGATGCAACAACTGCAATATATCCTGCATTTCTTTTTCCAGCAGTTTCTAAGAAAGCTTCTCTAGTCATTAAGAAGAAAGCGACAACTGTTATCGCGAACATAAAAACTGGAAAATAAACTGCAGATTGTTCTACTGAAACGCTTCCGAATAAAATTGCCACCTTATGGAATATTGCAATAAGGTTTGATAATAAGGGATATTCTAAACCTGTATTAAACCCTAATGGAACATACCTCATTGCATCTATTGAAAATAAGCTACCATTTTCAACGATATATTTGGCCCATCTAAGGAAAAGAAAAGGATCTAAATCAGGTCCAAGAGTCCAACCACCGGTAGTGATATCTCTAAGGCCGGGAGTATTTAGAGTACGTATCCAAACAGCCAAGTAAACCACAAATGCTAGTAAAACATAAACCAACCAATCAACCTTTCTAGCAAAAAAACTTAATACTTTTTTTATCCTCTGTAAAGCAACGTTGTTTAAATTAATACGTTCCATAAAATAAGCTGTAAACTATCTTATTTAAATCTATTATTTTACTGCCTCGACATTATATCCCATTGTCCAATCTCTTTTTTTATCCAAAAAATCTAAATGAAATAGCAAAAATGGGATTATTATTTGAGTAAATGGATAACCTATAATTGCTAAAGGATAATAAAAAAATGGCTTTTTCTTCAAAGGTTCTATCAGGTTATTGAACCTTATCACATCTGCTAAAAACCAAAAATACCCTCCCTGGCTTTTTATTTTTATTTTAGAGAATCCTGCCTTTTCTAGTAGGCTCTTCAAACCATAACGTGTAAAATAAAAGTAATTATAAGGGGCTTGATGTATTCTCCAAGATTGAGGAGTAGTTAGAAAAAGTTTTCCTCCAACCTTTAAAACTCTAAAAAATTCATTTATTACTTTTTGAGGATTTTCTACATGTTCTAAAACCTCCGTGTTTAATAAGGCGTCATAATTATTTCCTTTTTTAGGAATATTTTCAAGATTACATACAAAATCAAGGCAATTATATTTATCAAAAAAGTCCGTGGCTTCATATTTAGAGTGTTTAAAGAATTTCTTATAGGGACATGGGCCTGCCCCTGCATCGAGTACTAATTCATTCGATTTTACTTTTTTTGCGCAATCTTGAACAAAATTTTCAATAGAATACCTTCTAGGGTTCAATCTAAGTCTTAATCTCTTAGGTATTAAGCTTATAATGGCCTGTATAAATTTACTTCTTCCAGTTATAATGTCTACTGCCATATGTTAATTGAAACAGTTTTGATATATTAAATATGTTTATCTAAAAAATAAAGGCGTAATAAACACTTCTATCAGTGCAGATACGAATAGTAGGATTATTGCAAGGATTATCAAATTCAATGAATCTTGTAAAACTTTCCAGAACCTTTCAGTACCTATTTCTCTTCTAATAACTGCAAAAGAGATCATACCTCCAGCTAATGCTGCTATGAAATAAGATCCTATTTCAGGCAAACCATGTACAAAATATCGAAGCATAGCAACGGGTAAGTAACTCAAATCTGATTTAGTAAATATGGCAATTGCGGCAGCTATTACACTAGCGTTCCAAGCAAGTATGAATACTACTCCTGCTCCGAAAAGTAACGAAAATATCAGTGTGAATATCAAAACATAAGTATTATTTGCAAAAATTAAAAACATCCTCTCTTTATTTGTGGCGAAAGCAGTAGGGCTTGTATTGGGATCTCTAACTAAAACTGTATTTTTGCAATTTGGATCATTTGGCCTATTTATATTGCAAAATGTATCTAGTTGTTGTTCTAGGGTCCCAGTAGTTGGTAAAAGTATATACCAGAAAGAGAACCCTATTACAAAACCTACAAACAACCACATAAATGCCCATATTGCTTTTCTATGGTCTTTTATCATTTGAAAAGCGCTAGATCCATCTTGCGAAGATTTGGTCTCTTCGATTCTAAACATATAAAACATAAAAGGGATAGAAAACATAACGGTAAACGTAACCACTAATATTCCTCCAGCGCCACTCAAGACTGGATCATTTTTGAAGATCCATTCAACAAGAAGAATAGATATGCTGGCATAAAAAACCCCTACAAAAAACATCTCCCAAGGTTTTCTTTCAGCCTTAGCCGGATTAATAAGCATCTCAAACATGAATCATCACAAAATCAAAAAACCAACTACCTTTTTATATATGTTGTCTCTATAGGTTAATGGATAAGTTTTCCAAAATATGTTCAGATATAAAGTCTATTAAAATACAAGGTGCGACTAATGTTGCTAGAGCGGGAGTTGAAGCTTATTGTATTCGTCCAAATAAAAGTTCAATAAAGATCCTTTCAAAATTAAGGCCAACAGAACCGATGCTCTTTAACGCTTTAAATGTTGTTAGAAAGTCATCTATCGAAAACGTATTGAATCATTTTGAAAATGCTCAAGAGTTCATAAACCACTATGTTCAAAAAACCATTCAAAATAACCAAGTCATTTTTACCCATTGTCATTCAAACACGTTAGCTAAGGCTTTAATAGAGTCTCATAAAAATAAAAAAAGATTTTCAGTAATAAATACGGAAACAAGGCCTCTTTATCAAGGGCATCTAACATCTAAACAATTATCAAAAGCAGGAATAAAAGTTTCGATGTCAATCGATTCTGCAATTCTAGAAGATATAAAAAAATCAGATATTATTATGATTGGTGCAGATGCAATTACAAAAAAAGGTGTTTTAAATAAAATTGGTTCAGGACTTATTTCTAAAATTGCTAAAGATCTAAAAAAACCTCTATATATTGTAACTGACTCTTGGAAATATTCTCCAAAGAAAGTAAATATAGAAAAAAGGTCTTGGAAAGAAATTTGGAAAAACTCTCCAAAGAAAGTCAATATAGATAATCCTGCATTCGAGCTTGTTCCAAAAAGCCATATTTCATATATAATCTCTGAATTAGGAATACTAACGCATAATGAATTCATTAAACAAGCTAAAAAGTCTTTAAAGAATTATTAAATGATTAAACTCTGAAGTTCATTAGTCAAATTATCTAATTCTGAAGATATTTGTATTTTGAAAGATTCAAGTCTTTGCTTTTGTTCGGAAATTACTTCCTTTGTTTCAGTAATATCTTTGTGAATAAGAAATCCAGAACCAACTTCTACAAGTAATTTTTTATCGCTATTTACTTTGACAGGTGCAAAAACAGATTTACCTATAGGTGCAAAGATTTCGGCATTTTTGTTGGCCTTTATTACGTCAAGTTCTTCCCCAAAAATTGAAAGTTCTAAAACTTGTTGCTCAACAAGTCTAAGTTGCTCTGTAAGCATTTCATATCTAGCATTCAAGCTATTCAAAATTTCTATTTTTTCATTATCCATCTTGATTGTCTAAAAATATCTTATAAAAATCTTCCTATTAATGTACTTTCAATATTTTTCTCCAGATTATTGAAGAAATAATAAAGAATACAAAATATGCCCAAAATCCTGACATAAACCCCAAAACTTTAACAGGGTTTTGAGTGAAGTAGTCTGTAATCCACCTAAAAAGAATAATGAATGGTATTGCAGTATAAACAACAGGTCTCATTGTTATAGGGAATGTCTTAAATGCAAGTTCCATTGATTTTTTGGAAAGTTCCATAGTTTTGTTAGGGTTATCCTTGTAAAGCTTCATTTCTTCATTCACAAGTTTTTGTTCTTCCTTTATCATTTTTAACATGTCTTGATCTGTTACATTTTTGTGTATCAATGTAGTGATCAAATTCAAAATAATCGTCATTATTATCAACCCAAGAGTTACATTCCAATCAAGTAAACTTCCCAAGGTAGGATCAAAAGCTGCATGAACACTTTCTCCAATTATTGGGACTTTATCCCAAAGCGTAGCAACTCCTAAAGAAACAATCATCACTAAGAATATTAAACCCATGCCTTTCATGTTAAAGTCTACTATATTTTACTCTTTTTAAATTGTATTGAATTTTCTAAAATTATCCACCCATCATCTTTCTTAATCCAGGGGACATATCTAGTGAATGTTGCTGAGCAATATTTTGGTAAAGCTGGTACAATATCATTACTGCTAACAGTATTGATGTTCCACTTGTTAAAGCTCCTAATAGGTCTGCAAATGAAGCTAGTAATCCTATCGCAAATCCACCCATTATTGTAAGAGGGAATATGTACCTACTTAATATGCTCTCGATTATTCTAGGGTCTTTTCTAAATCCTGCAACCTGTAATCCTGAGTTTGCAATATTTTTAGCTTGTCCAGCTGGATCCATTCCAGTAGTCTTAACCCAAAATATAGAGAATATTACTGAAAATACTACATAAAATAATATGTGGAATATTCCTTGGAATATCTGCGAAGTCAATAAACTTCCGGTCAATATAGCTTGTAATAAATTAGGTGTTCCAATCCAAAATGCAAGTCCAGATACTGCTTGCCCATTTTGAAATCCTCCTAAGAATGTAGGGTGTCCAAGCCAAGATTCAAATAAACTTCCAAATAATTGCAAGTTAGCAGATAAAGCTGCAACTAATATAACTGGAAGAGTGGAAGCATAAAAGAATTGCAGAGGCCACTTAACTCCGTATCCTCTTAATCGGTCATAACTTAGAGGAACTTCAACTTTCAAACTTTGGGCCCAAACTACTCCTAAAAATATTAATGCTGTTACCGCAATAACTGCGGCAGCAAGTAATGCTCCTGTAGCATCTCCGTTAATAATTGATTGTATTATTACAAGAATTCTTCCTGAACAAGGAGTTTCTCCAAAATTAACTAAACAATTACTTCCATCAGCTCCTATAAATTGGAATAATCCTATGAATATTTGCAAAGCAACTCCAGCAACTATAAACAATGAAACTCCTGAACCAAATCCCCATTTAGAAACAACTTCATCCATAAACATTATAGCTAATCCACCCAGTATTAATTGGAATATTACAATTGATTCATATCCAGGGTTTGCTTCAAGACCTTTCATAAGTACAAAGATACATGCTTCAAATACTATGAAAAATAAGGTTCCGAGTTTCTGTATTCCTTGGAACATCCTTTTTCCTTCTTCCGTCTTAGTATTCAATCCAATTATTCCGCTTCCAACTAATAACTGTAAGATAATGGAAGAAGTCACTATTGGTCCAATACCTAAACTAATTATTGCTCCAAAATCAGTTCCTAATATGGTGGATAAGAAATCAAATCTTTCCAAAGCGTTTCTTGATAGTCCATACAACTTAATATTATACATTACAAAGAAAAATCCTAAAACGGTTAATGTCCACTTCAGCTTTTCATTAAATGAGATTTTCTTTTCAGCAGGTTTTTTTACTTCAGGTAAAAATTGAATAATTTGTTTTAATACCATGATATAATCATAAAATACAGGTTTTTAAATGTTCAACTTTTATTTTCTTTATCGATTTAAAGTTGAATATCCCAAAAACAAGCATTGTTTTTTAAATGTTCAAGTTTTAAGGTAGGTATGAATAAAAAGAAGATGGTTAAAGAAAATGCTAACTATAGCGGGGCAATAGTTCTTGGTTTGAATGATGCCTTAGTTGAATTATCCGGGGCTTTAGTAGGTTTATCTTTTGCGCTATCCGAATCAAAAACTATAGCTACCGTCGGATTAATTACTGGTTTTGCAGCTGCTCTTTCAATGGCTGCTTCTGAATATTTATCTGTGAAAGAAGAAAAAAACAAACAACCAGTTAAGGCAGCGACATACACTGGAATAGCCTATATCTTAGCAGTTTTAGCCTTAGTGTTCCCTTATTTCGTGCTAGATAACGTATATCAAGCAACAGCAGTCATGTTTGGCTCAGTAATATTAATAATCGCAGGATTTACAAAATACGATTCAAAAATGCATAAAGAAAGTTTCAAGTCAAAATTCTTCGAAATGCTTGCAATAACTTTAACAGTTTCAGTAATCTCTTTTCTATTTGGAATTTTAGTAAAAAACCTAGTTGGATAAATAAATTATTTTAAATAAAAATGTAAAAAATTACTTTAATGTAATTTTTCCGCCGTGTTTCTCGACAGATTTCAATGCACCAGGAGAAGCTGCTGCTGCAATAATATTCAATTTGATATTTTTACTAAGCTTTCCAACTACTTTGTAATCTGAAAGGTCTGCTCCATCTTTGATACTGTCTGAAATTCTGTCAAGGTTAAGAGTCTTTAATCTTGGCTTACCAAAACGCATTTTAGTCTGTCTTTTACCAAAGTAAACATCCATTTTAAGGTCAAGTATCTTTGTTTTTTTCTGGTCTCCTCTTTTACCTGAACCAGCCATACCAAATCCTCCTCGGTGTCCTGAACCACGAGCTTTTTTCTTTCCACCTCTACCGTGAGTATGACTACCTCTGAATTTGCTTGACTTTCTTCTCTTCTTATATTTCATTCCCATATTATTCTTCCTCTCCCCAATCTTTAGCCCTTATTTCTTCCATTAAGTTCTCATCAGCAAGTTCTGCTAAATGATCTTCATCAGCTTCAACATAAGTATCTTCCTCACCACAACGCTTGCATTCTGTAGGAGGTAATTTTCCATATGCAATTGCTCCGCAATCACATTCCCAAGCTGTTTTTACTTTACTCATAACATTCTCTCCAATAGTTTATTTATGTGTTCTTTGTTGTCTCCAAGAACTCCCTTGCCTATTCCAAAGTGTTTCTTGCTTTCGATTCCTTTTCTAGGTGGGTGTAATCTGAAAAATGGTTTCAATCCTTGTTCTCTCAAAGATTTTTTATCTAGATTTTTAACTACTGTTTCAGCTTCAATTTTCTTTTTATCAGATCTTTCTCCTCGCATTGAAATTAATTTAACTAGGTTTTCATTTGTGATTTTTCCGAAAGCAACAAAACTTCTTATTTGATTTAACATTTTCATGTTTTCAGGAGTTTCCTCAACTAAAATAGCAGCATACTTTCTTCTCAAGTTTATGTTATCTAATAAGTGGTTAACTGTGTGAGGTACATCCACCATTCCAGATATTCTTATTGCTATAATCATGATAATTTCCCTGTCTTCTTTAAGGCTTCAAGACATGCGTTAGCGAAATTAATAGTTGATCTGCCATACCCTTTAGTGTATGAGTAAATATCTCTTATTCCTGCTAATCTTAAAATCTTCTTTACTTCATCCCCCACTACTAAGCCAGTTCCCTGAGGTGCAGGAATTAATTTTACGACTACGCTTCCACATTTACCTTCAACTGCAAATGGGATGCTGTGAGGTTCAGAACATGAACAGTCAAAGTGACCGCATCCTCTTGTAACCTTTATTACATTCAGTTTAGCAAGTCTAACTGCTTTTTCTCTTGAAGGTAATGTTTCTTTTGATTTTCCAAGGCCAAGACCTACATGACCATTTTTATCTCCAACGACTGCCAATGATGAGAATGTAAGTACATTTCCTTCCATTGTTTTCTTTTGAGTTTGTCTCCAGGCTCTTCTCTTTCCTCCGCCGAATTTACCTTTAGACTGTCCAACAAGAAGCAAATCTTTTTCCAAACTTATCAGACTATCTACAATTTCTGGCTCAAGTATTTTTTTACCGCTGGATAATATCTCATCAATATCTTTTATTTTTCCATGTTTAACATCTTTACCAATCTGAGTTTTAGGATGCCAAGCTTGAATAGGTGTTTGTTCTTCCTTCTTTGTTTCTTCAAGTAATAATTCTTCTTCAGTTGCAGGAACTTCAAGTTTTATTCCAATTTCTTCTTGTTTTACTTCGGCATTCATTTCAGCTTCTCCTTAAGTTGATTAATAAGTTTTGCTGTTTTTTCATTACGATTAATCATTTCTTCATCAGGGATAACTTCTTCCTTTACAGGAATATCAAATCCAGCATCTTTCATTCCTTTAACAAATGCATAAATTCTAGACTTTGGAACGTGGCTCAAAAGTCCAATATCTAAAACCCCGCTATTTATTTTTGATTTTTTAGCAAGTAAATATCCCATTAAGTAAGCAGCAGGTAAGCTCTTAAGACTTCCAGATAATTTCTCAGGCCAACCATAGCTTAACAAGTCTTTTGTGCTTACATTTACAAGAACTTTATCTTTAGCAATTTCAGAAACAACCACTTGAGCTAGTAAATATCTATTTGTTTTTCTAAATACTACTCTAGGTTTTCCAGATTTAAGGAGGAAAAACCTAGCCTTGTAGTCTGTTCTTCCTTCATATCTTCTTTTCCTTATTGTTTTTTGTACGCCTTGCATTTTATTTACTTCCTTGCATAAGTTGTATATGCTCCTTTAGGTTATTCTTATTCTTGAAAGTTTTACTTCTAACTCCCTTTCTAAGGGTTATAAACTCTTCATCTGTAATTTTTCCTTGTTTTCTTATTTCAGATAAGTAAGCTCTTAACTTTCTAGTCAATATCATGTATTCATGCTTTCTGCTATTAGGTCTCATTCTAATACTTCCAGCTCTTCTTCTCTTCCTAGGGGAATTAGCTTTTCTTCCCTTTATAGGGTTAACTAAAATAGCTTTAGCTACAACTAAATCTCTTATGTCTTGTTTTGTAATTGCTTCTTTTATTTCATTAATGTTATTTGAATTAAATCTTATTCTTCCAACTCCAACCCCTAATGTCCTAGCTGCAAGTTGTTTTTTCTTAGTTAGATCCATTTTGTCCTCCAGATGATTTAACGTTCAATATTTCTATTTTCATTTCATTTGCTTTCTTTATCATTTCTATTCTCTTTCTAGCTCCAACTACTCTTGCGATAATCAAAATGTTGTCTTTGTTAGCTTTAGATAATTCACTCATATTTGTTATTACTATAGGCATTTTCCCATTAATCTTTCCTGACTCGCTTTTTGGTGATTTGAACCCTATTCTAGGAGACTTTGTATATCCGAATCTATTCTTTCTTATTTTACTATGTCTTCCTACTGCAGCTCTCCATCTGTGCAACTTACGTCTTCCAAGACCCATTCTTGAGTGTTTTAATGTGCTTCTTCTAACTACGGATTTCATTGGTCTGCTCCAGGTTTTTTAGTTATAAATATTCCATCTTGAAAAATTCTTCTATCTTTCTTTGTAACTGTAGATGCCTTTTCAATATTTGCAGCAGTTTGTCCAGCTTTTTCAATATCTGCGCTAGAAATAGTTACTTTGGTTCCATTAACTTTAACTTCAACTCCAGGAAGTATTTTAGCTACTCTAGGTACTTTTTCTCCTAGGAAGTTTGTGATTACAAAACTATCTTTATCCGCTTTAACAGTCATAGGGAAGTGAACGTTACAAATTTCCATCTCGTAAACAAATCTTTCATTCAATCCACTAAATAAGTTTCTTATGTGGGCAGCAACAGCGTTAACATTTGCAACTCCTTTTTTATTTGCTCTTTTGCAAGTCAAAACAATCTCATTTCCCTTTACCAAAATTGTTAAAGTGTGAGTTTGGAAATTTTTAACTAATTGAGTGTTTCCCTTAGAGCAATTGATAGTACTTCCAGAAGATGTACAATTAACTCCTGTAGGAATTTCCACTGTAGTCTCATATAATTGTTTCATTAGTAAAAGTAAGCAACAATGCTTCCTCCGATTCCTTTATCCATTGCAGTTTGGTGAGTTACTAAGCCCATACTTGTAGAAATAATTATTGTTCCTATTCCACGAGCAGGCAAATATCTTCTTACATATTTGTCTATGTCTTTAACTTTAACAATATAACGTGGTTTTACAGCTTTACACTTATTCAAATTCTTAAATTCAACATATAGTCCTTTAGGAGTTACTGAATATTCCGAGATATAATTTTTCAATTTACCTATTGCCAAAATATTCTGTAAAAACTTAGAGTGATGTTTCAGCGTAACACTTGTTTGCCCACTAACTTTAGCATTCATTATTCGATTTAAACCGTCTGATACAATGTCTTGACTCATGAGTATTTTTTGAAACCTATGTCTTGCGCAATTTCTCTGAAGCAATGTCTGCAGAGGTGCAATTCATATTGATTTAAGTGAGCGCCAAATCTGCCGCAGCGTTTACATTTTTGAGCTGCAATTCCAGTTTTTCTATCTTTTGGTTTATTGAATTTCAAGAATTTCTTAGCCATTGCTGGTTTGTTCTTGATCTGTTTCAATACTTTATTCCAATCGCTTGCAGTCATTTTAATCTATTATCTCCGTTTTAAAGTTATCTTTCATATAGTCTGCTATTTCCTCAGGTGTAACGTGCTGTCTACTAGGAACCTTGCCTGTTTTAATCCTTCTCTTCTTAACTCTAATTCCAGCTCTTTCAAAAACTACAGTTACATTAAATCCTCTAATACCTATTTCTCTCAAATATTTTATTCCTGGTATGTTAATATATTCAGGAATACCAAAGGAAAAGTTATTTTTATCAATTGATGAAATTTTTAATTTATTATCTATTGCTCCTAATAACTTTCTCAACATTTCAACAGCATCTTGATTTCTTAGTGTAACACTTGTACCTAATTCCATTTTAGGTTTAACTCCAAAAGCAGGAATTCTAGCTCTAGCTCCAGACTTTGTTATTTGAGCTTTCTTTTCAGAAACTATTTCTAACAATTTCTTTGCTTTTTCTAAATCTTTATCCACAGCCCCAGCACTAAGAACAACTCTTGTGATTTTAGGGATTCTCATAACGTTAGTCATATTGCAATTACATGTGATCTTTCAACCACAGCTTCCTCCTTGTCAAACTTAACAGTTACTTTTTCTCCAGAAATGCTTTGAACTTTTCCTTCTCTTCCAATATAACTTCCCTTAAATGCAAAAACTTCTTTTCCTTTATCAAATGAAATATGTTTGATAATTTTGTTTTCATCGTTTATTATTAATGTGTCTCCAACAGAAAATTCTTTGTCTGAAATTACTGTTGTTCCATCATGTAATGAGTATTGTAATTTTTTCCCTCTAACTAATCTCTTTCCATTAATTTTAAGTTTTCTTTCATTATCTTTTGTTTCAACGAAAGAAAATCTTCCAGTAGGAAGCATAGTCAATAAATAATTTTTATCTGCTTCGATTCTTGAGAATAAAGATATAGGGTCTGTTAAAGTTTTAGCAATTTTTCCATTAATTTTAAGTTTTTTATTGTGTAGCATTCCCTTCACTTCTTTACTTGTACTAGCTAAATTCAACATATCTCTTATTGCAATTACTAGTGGTACAGAATTAGAACTATTTCTCATCGCGCGAGCTACGTATTTTGTTCCTTTTCTAGCTAGCGGTAACGCTTTGATAACTTCACTTCGTGTTTGGTGCATTGTTTTTTTCCTCGGATTTCTTTGTTTCGCCAGTTTTTCCTTTTGCAGGAAGTCTGCGCGAATCATCCAGTTTCAACGCAATTATTTGCAGTTTACTTGGGTTGAAATACACATTTAATTTTGTTCCATCTGCTTTTTTTCTAGTAATGTTTTCAAGAGTTACTCTTGACTTGTTGACTTCAACATTCATTACTTTGGCTTTTTTGCCAGCAAATGTTCCGCGCATAATGTTAACTTCATCTCCTGATCTAACAGGTAATGAACGTATTCCGTGTTTTTTGCGTAATTCTTTTGATAAAGGTGCGCTTAAAAACTTATGCTTTATGTGTAGTGGAGCTTCATATCTATATTTTCTCTGTTTTCTAGGTTGATGACTTTCCTTCCATGAAGTTGAAAATTGTGTTCTCATAGTACGAATTGAGCTATTTTTGCAACAGCTTTCCACCTTTCAAAAACTTCCTTACTTATTGGTCCTTTGATAAAGGTGCCTTTAGGGTTTCCTTTTTCATCTTTCAATAAGCAAACAGCATTATCTTCAAACATTACTCTCTCTCCAGTATTTCTTTTATATGGTTTCTTTTGTCTTATAATTATAGCATCAAATACTTGACCTTTCATGTCAGGTTTTCCAGCTCTAACTGAAACTTTAACATAATCTCCCATTTTTGCATACTGCTGAGTTCCTTTTCCTGTTTTTCCTTTCTTAACTCCTACAATTCTTACTAGGCGCGCTCCACTATTATCTGAAGCAACAACGACGCTTCCAACATTTAATCCACGTGTTACGCGTGCTGGTACTGCTTTCATTGTGCAACTCCTACTGCATTAGCAGATCTAATTATTTGAATAACTACTGAATGAATCATCTTGCTTAATGGTCTACATTCTTGAACTTTAACATAATCTCCTACATTAACATTCATACCTTCAGGTATTCTCGAATGTACTCTTGTAGTTTTTCTCATGAATCTTTCGTACTTTGCAATCTTTACAGTTCTGTCAAATTCTATAACTGCTCTATTGTCAAATTTCTTTACTACTGTTCCTTCAAATATTCTTCCGCGAGTTCCAACTACAATTGTTTTTTTCTTTTCTTGTGTTTTTATTTCTGTTTTTTTGTTTGTCATTTTATTCCTCGATAGACTCATCAGAGAATCCAATCTTTACTAAGATTACTCTAACTTGTCTTTTGTGGTCGCCTTGAAGTTCAATGGTTTGATCTCTTATTGTGCCTCCACAAGCTAATCCTTCTTTAAGGGATTTCGCGGTGGCTTTTAAATCAATGCCTTTGTCAAAGCCTGAAACAAGGGTGATAACCTTGCCATAACGACGTTTTTCAGTCGCTATCTTTATTTTTTGTTGGCCTTTAGCCAAATCTTCCCAAGCAATTGCCGTGACCGGTAATCCTGTTCTTGGGTCTATTTCCATTTACTTTCTCTTCTCCTCAAGCTTCTTAGCTGAGTTGAATGTTTTTAAGCGCGCAATAGCCCTTTTTATCTCTTTGGTTTTACCAGCAGATTTTTGAGCTCCTGCCTGAGATTTCATTAATTCTAATCTTAATTCATTAAGCCTTTCATTTCTGGATTTTGCATCCATTTTAGCAGCATCCTTTGCTTTTACTATTGCCATTATTCACTGGCCTCCTTCTTCTTTCTAGGTTTTTTAGCATGGACTCTTTCAGCTTCAGCAATTTTATTTTGCTGTATTAAATGCATCAAAGCATCATTTACTTTAATCTGGTCATGTATGTGAGCACCAGGAGGAAGTATACTTACTTTTATTCCTATAACTCCCATTTGGGTTCTTGCCTGAGCAGTTGCTTTGTGAACTACTTTTGAAGGATCTCCAGTTTTCTTAAGGTATCCTTGAGTGAATCTCCAAGTCTTAGCTCTTTCACTAGGCAATTTACCGGAAAGTGCTAATTCTACTCCAAGGGCCCCAGCTTTCATTATACTGTCCAGTGCTTTGTAAGCAATTATTTTGAATTTCAAAGATCCTTTTCTTTCAAGCTGTATTGCAATTGAGTCAGCAACTAGTTGTGCGTCAAGTGCTTCGTTTGAAATTTCTTTTATGTCAATGTGTGGGTTGTCTAGTGCAAATCTTTTCCTAAGGACAGATGTTAATTCTTCTATTTTTTCTCCTCTTTTTCCAATAACAAGTCCCGGTCTGTTTGTAGAAATAATTATTTTTTCTCCTACAGGGGTATACTCAATATTTACATCGCTGATTCTTCCTTTTCCTAAAGAGTGTTTTACATACTCTTTAATTCCAAGTTCATCTTGTTTGAATTTTACGAATTTTTTTTCTTCCATTTTATTTATTTGCTCCAATTTCACGTGCTTCTATGAATACAGATGCTCTCTTTCCTTTCATGCCGCCTCTTCTTTGAGGTCTAGGTGCAAAGTTAGTATATGCAGCAGATATTCTTGTTTTTGTTATGTCCATACCGTTGTACAAAACAGCTCCCTTTAAGTTCTTAAGCATAGGGATAAATATTTTAGATGCAGCAACAGGATAACGTCCAGACATAATATCTCCTTTTCTGTGAGGGATTTCTCCTTTGAAAGGTACTGCTCTCTTTAACATAATTACTTCTTCAAGTTGTTTTAGTGCTACGTCAATTGTCTTTCCTTTTATGAACGAACAAATATAAATTCCATGTCTCTTTGAAATATGTACGCTATCGTTTCTAACTATTGCATGATCTTTCTTAACCCTCTTTACTTCAGGCTTAACTTCTTTCTTTTCTTCGTGCTTGTGTTCTGTCTTTTTATCCTCATGCTTGTGGTCATGTTTAACTTCTTCTTTATGCTCATGACTATGAGTAACTTGAGTTTTTTCTTCTTTCATTGTTGTTTTTTTATTTTCAGTCATTTTACTTCTTAGCCGCCTTACTTCCTCTAGTTGCTCCTATACCAGCAGCAGAGTGATTTACTTTCTGTCTTGTCAATGCAAATTCTCCAAGTCTGTGTCCTATCATTTCAATGTCGATAGCAACATCTTCAAATGTTTTACCATTATAAATTTGAATATTCATTCCAACCATTTTAGGTACGATTATCAAATCACGCAAATGAGTTCTAACTTTCTTCTTTCTTGATAATTTTTCTTCAGCTGATTTTACAAACTTTTCAACCATTTCAGGATGTCTCATAATTGAACGTCTACTTCTAGCAGACATGTAATTCGTTACATCCTTTAGTGAAAGTTCTTTCAACTGCTCAAGAGTAAGACCGTAAAATTTCTTCTCGCGCATTTTTATTACTTCTTTTACCATTTTAACGCTTTGTCCTTCCTGTTCTTCTTGGAGCTAAGTGTCCTACTCTTCTACCCGGAGGAGAGTTTCTCTTAGCAGTCTTTGATTTAGGTCTCTTACCTCTTCCTGAACCGAATGGGTGATCTACAGCGTTTGTCTTTAATGCTGAAGTGCGAGGCCATAGTTTGTTTCTAGCGTGAGCTTTGTAGTGTACAGCTCCAGCTTTCATAAATGGTTTCTGTTTTCTTCCGTCGCCAGCAACAACTCCAATAGTAGCTCTACATTCTCCATCAAGTTTCAATTCATTTCTGTTAGGCATTAAAACTCCTATTTTTCCATCATCATATTTCTTGTAAAGTTGAGCGCTACTTCCAGAAGTTCTTATCATTTTTCCTCCGTCTCCAGGGTTCAATTCAATATTGTAAATCTTTGTAGATACTGGTATTTCTTTCAAGGCAATTACGTTTCCAAGCTTAGGGTCTACTCCTCCAAGAACAATATTTTGTCCACGCATAACTCCATTAAATGCAACATTATAGAATATACTTCTTCCAAGTTTTAATTTGATCAATGGGGCAGAGTGAGCTGCAGAGTGCAATATCTTGATAACTTCAGCATTACCTGATGCAACATCGCTCGGATATCCAATTCTATAAATGAATGCTTGTTTACGTGCTTGGTAAGATAAACTTCCCTTACCTCTTGCCTGTGAAATAATTCTTTTACCCATATTAGATCATTCCTAGTTTAGTCGCGACATCAATTGCCGGATTTTCTTTAGCTAATTTAACATAAGCGTACTTTTTATTTCCGCGAGTTAATGTTCTTACTTTTGCAACTTTTACTTTGAAAATGCTTTCAACTTCTTTTGCAATTATGTCTTTACTTTCTCTTCTATCTGTTTCAAATAATAAAGTATTCTCTAAGTCTATTAATTTTACTGCTTTTTCAGAGGTAATTGGTTTTAACATTTTATTTTATCTCCTTGAGTGATTGTTCTGTGTATATTGTAAGTCTTCCTAGAGGGTATAAATCTGCAATTTTTAAGTCATTTGCATTTACGACATTAACACCTTTCAAAGATATTTTCTCATCTTTGGCTTTAACAAATAATAATCCTGCACTTGACTTGTATTTTCTATTTCTCATTTTTCCTTTACCGCTTCTTACATCTTTAACCTGTAATGCTACTTCATACTTATCTCCAAGCATTTTCTTTAATATCTCGATTAATTGTTTTGTCTTCATTTTTTCAGCATTAGATATAATCATAGGAATTTCTCCTTTGAAATCATTCAATCTTTGATATCTTTTAGAAACAAATTCTTTTTTAGCAGTTGAAGCAATCGCAGAGTGCATTGCTATTTTCATTTCATTTTCATTTATTTTTCTCTCTCTGTATAATATTTTAGGAGTATGAACTGCTCTTCCGCCCCTTGCCATGTTAACTTCAGCACCAACCCAATAAAATTGAGTTCCACGTCTCCACATAGCCTTTCTAGGGTTTCTTGAAATACCCTTACCATAATGTCCTTTCCATTCGTGTCTTCTGTGACTTATTGTTCCAGAAGCAGAGTGTTTTCTTCCAGCAAGTGGTGATGGTGCATAAGGGTGGAATTCCTTATCCGCTTCATAATATTTCAAGACTATATCTTCCCTTATTTTTGAAGCAAATATACTTGGTAAACTAACTTCGGAATTCTTTTGAGTCTTCAAGTCGTAAGATATTGCTTTCATATGTGTACCTCTATCATCTCAAGTTTCTTTCTTGTTTGTTTTAATGAAGGCCTTAAAGGGCTAGTCAATAAGATTTGTCTCTTTGCAGGACCCTGTACGCTTCCGTGAAGCATAACGTAATTAGATTTTATTTCTCCATAATTTCTGAATGATTTTAATTTTACTTTGTCTGAAGCCATTGAACTTGAAGCTAAAACTTTCAAGTTGTAATGAGGTCTTGAAAACATACCTAACTGTCCGGACAATGGTACTCTGAATATAACTCTAGCCGGGTGCCATGGACCCAAACTACCTGGTTTTCTAACTCCCTTTTCAGATTTGTGCTGTTTCAAGCTAATTCCAAATCTATGTACTGGTCCTGATAATCCCTTACCCTTTGTTAATCCTCTAACATCAAATAAATCTCCTTTCAAATCTGCAACTGTTATATCTTTTCCAATATAATTCTTAACAAAATTCAACTTATCTTTTCCACCGATACCAATTTCAATCATATCGGGTGTTTTTTTTAACCCGATTTCTTTAGGAACTGAATATGCAATAACTCTTACATCATCATATCCCTCAATAGAGTCAACATTTTTTGTTAAGTTCTTCGAAACTTTAACGATTCTCTTTAATTCACGATCATTAGAAACAACAACTTCGGTCATGACTTTACCATTCTTATAGAATCTTACTGAATATATCCTCATAGGGGGCATTTCTAAGAATGTAACTGGAACTGCCATTTTCTTTCCAGGAGTCATTGATTTAGGAGTAGCATCTTTTACAATAGCAGTAGCCATTCCAGCTTTGTATGATATAAATCCTAAGAAACCCTCTCCTTTTATTGCATCCCAGTTTACACTAGGTAAAAATCTTTCAGCCCTTTTACGAGGCCAAAATTGCAAACTTCCATACCTTGGTCTTGATATTTTCATGTTCCATTGTGTTTATGGAGCAACTCTTCCGATTTAAATGTCGTCGCGTTAGCAACCGCTTGACATTCGATTCAACTTCTACCTCTTTTTTCTTAATTGATAGTATTTAAACCTTACCTAGAACTCTTGTCCTAATCTCTTATTATAGTAATAAAAAAGAAAATAAAAAAGAAAAAATCAAATTACTTTGATTTTCTAAGCATCAAATAGTTTGATGCAATAACTAGATGCATAAGCACTGATGGCCACTTACCCCAGTTAACAGTCAATCCTGCCACTAGCATAATTACTATAGGCGGCCAAACTGTATAATGCAATCTCCAGTTAGCTAAAATCGCTATACCGAAAACAATTTCTGAAATGATTAATACCCAAGCCCAGAAACCTGGAGCCCAAGAGAATAATGCAATTCCAGATAACATTCCGGAAACTCCATCTGCGCCACCGAATAATTTCAACAGCCCAGGGACAAGCATAACAAGTCCAAGAAGTATGCGATTTACTAATGCAATATTTTTAGTATTCATAAAAACCTCCCAAACAAAATAATTTTAAGAACTATATAAAGTTTTCAATTATGCTGAAAAAACATATTCTTTTTGGCTTTCAGAATCATTAACTGTCAATTTTCTTATTATTTTTCCTTTCCTTATTGCTTTTTCTCTCATTTTTACTGGATCTTTTTCATCTTTAGGAACTTCAATATCTAAGATATTAAAATCATGTCTTGCCTCAGCTTTTTTGAATTCAGGAATATCAAAAAACAATTTTTTAGCAAATTCTGCGTTAGTTGTTTTTAATTTACAAAAGTCTACTTTAACATCCTCATCATTTGTCCCTGGTTTAGCAGATTTAGGTGCTTTAGGTTTTATTTTTAATTCACTTTTAGGTGTAGAAAAAGAAAGTGCAATAAAAGCTCTTGGTACAGAATCGCAAATAGAAATTATTTCATTTCCAGTCATTTCACCAGAAATCGAATATTTCTTTACACCCATAAATTGAGAGATATCTCCATATTTGATATTTTCAGGAAGAGCTTTAGTTGATATGATCACTCCTTCAATCTTTGCTTTTGAGTGTCCAAGTTCTTCAGCACAAGCCCTTACAAATTCAGAAGCATATTCACTAGTTGTTACAAATGAATAATTTTCTTTTGAGTATTTTGCTTGAACTATTGCCTTATTTTTAAACAAGCCTCTACTATACTTTTCAAATTGTAAATGGGCAAGTTCGTCTGTTTTACCAGAACATAGCTTCTGAATGAAAAAATCCATAGTCTATCCTGTAAAACTTCCTTTATAAATTTTTCAAAAATAATTTTTCGATCGTTTCTGAAGTCTTACGAAAATTTATATATAGAAAAACCGTCGGAAAACTATGGCATTGTCAAATAAGGATATTAGGCGCATATTTGTTTCAGCGGTTCTCTTACTTTTGGCAGTAGCAGCTTTCTTAATAATAAGGCCAATTGTGCTTTCTATATTCGGCGGATTAATTTTAGCTTATATTTTTTCACCTCTTTACAAAATAGTTTATAGGACAATTCACGCTAGAAATATTTCTGCAACAATAATGTGTCTTCTAGTCCTTCTAATAATAATAGTTCCTTTATGGTTTACAATTCCAATTATCATTCAGCAAATTTTTGATTTATTTAATTTAAGCCAAAATATTGATTTCTCTCAAGTTGTTACTAAACTCTTTCCTTCTGGAAATGCAGAATTTAATGAAAAGTTAACCACTATTATAATCCAGTTTACAGGTAATTTGGCCTCGACAATATTCAATTACTTTATAGGGCTTTTACAAAGTCTTCCCACTGTCCTATTAAATTTAGCAGTTATCCTCTTTGTATTCTTCTTTGCACTAAGAGACCAAGAAGGATTACGTGAATTTATTACAGGAATCTCCCCATTTAGAAAAGATAAAGAAACAGTTCTTGTTACAAGATTCAAAGACATTACCTCGTCTATTATCTATGGATACATTATAGTAGGTATAATTCAAGGTCTTGCACTGGGTCTAGGGTTATTAATATTTGGAGTTCCTAAAGCCCTTACTTTAACAATCTTAGGAATTTTTGCATCCATGCTTCCAATGGTAGGTCCATGGTTTATTTGGATCCCGGTCGCAGTAACGATGTTAGTGGCAGGAAACGTAGGCGTTGCTTTAGCTTTTGCAGTTTATTGCGGTTTCTTTGTATCTACAATAGATAATATCCTCAGACCATACATAGTATCAAGAAAAGCGGGAGTCTCATCAGTTATTGTTTTAGTGGGTATGATTGGAGGATTATTCGTTTTCAATATACTAGGGCTTATTTTAGGCCCATTAATCCTAGCATATTTGATATTATTCTTGAAAGCATACAAAGATGGGACTCTTTCAGATATGTTCTCTCCAGCGGAATAATTTTTAAACATACTAGGCTTTAGAATGCAAATGAGGCTGAAATTAAAACTTCTAAAGATTTCTGCAGGTAAGCCTGTAATATTTTTACATGAATCTGCAGCCAAAAAGATGGGGATCCATACAGGAGACCGAGTTGCAATAAAGTGGAATGGCGATACATTAATTGCAGTTGCAGATTTAGCAAGAGGTTTAATTAAAAAAAATGAAGCAGCTATTTCAGAAGAGCTAGCTTCTAATATTAAGCATAAAGGTTATGTTGAAATCCTCCCTTCAGAAGTTGCAGAAAGTTCTTTCATCTTACAAAATCAAAAAGGTTGTCGAGAGTATACATTAAAGGAATTAGAAAAAATAATGTCTGATATAGTGAATAATCTTCTAACTGAAGCAGAAATAGCTTATTTCATTTCTACAATGGTTCATTGTAACCCTTCTCTTCAAGAAACCATTAACTTAACTAAGGCAATAGTAAACACTGGAAATAAACTTTCTTGGCCTTACAAGATAGTTGCAGATAAACACTGTATTGGAGGTATACCCGGGAATAGAACTACTCCTATCGTCGTATCAATTTGTGCATCTCTTGGAATAATAATGCCTAAGACTTCTTCAAGAGCTATAATTTCCGCTGCAGGAACTGCGGATACAATCGAATCAATTGCTCCTGTAAATCTCTCAATTTCTAATTTGAAAAAAGTTGTAAAAAAAACTGGAGCTTGTTTAGTATGGGGGGGTTCATTAGGTCTTGCCCCAGCAGATGATAAATTAATAAGAGTTGAAAAAATCCTTCGAGTAGATCCAGAATCTCAATTAATTGCTTCAATTCTAGCTAAGAAAATTTCAGTAGGAAGTACGCATGTACTGATCGATATCCCATATGGCGAAGGAGCAAAAGTATCCAAGGAAAGGGGAGAAAAGTTAAGTAAATTGTTTGCTTTAATTGGAGGAAAGTTAGGGATTAAAGTAAAAACTATTTTGACTGAAGGTAAAGAACCAATAGGTCAAGGAATAGGTCCAATATTGGAGATGAAAGATGTTCTAAGAGTTTTAAAACAAGATAATTCTCCAAAAGATCTAGAAGAAAAAGCGCTTTTACTTGCAGGAAATATAATTGAAATGGCTGGAAAAGCCAAAACTGGCAAGGGTATAATTAAAGCAAAGGAAGCCCTTTATTCTGGTAAAGCATACAAGAAATTTTCAGAAATAATATCTGCTCAAGGAGGAGATGTAAAATCCTGGCTTCCAGAAGCAAAATTCCACCATACTATCATATCGAGCCATATTGGAACGATCAAAAAAATAAGCAACCAAAATATAAATTATATCGCTAGGATTGCTGGTTGTCCTGTAGATAAAGCATCGGGATTGTTCATTTACAAGCATGTCGGTGAAAAAATTTCAAAAGGAGAAAAATTAATAACTATTTTTTCAGAATCCAAAATAAAATTAAAGGAAGCAGTCAAATTTTTCATCAAACAAAAGCCAATTGTTATTACTTAATCAATAACACATGAGCAACATAATGTTTTTATATCAAAATCTAATCAATTCATTATGAAAAAAGATGAAACATATTTAACGAACACTGTAAATTATATAAAAAGGAATCTAAAGAAAGGTTATAACAAGGAATCTTTAAAGTGGATGTTAGTAAATCAAGGCACTTCTAGGTCAGAAGTAGAAAAAGCATTTGTTCAAGCTGAAAAAGAAATAGCTAATGAATCTGCTGAAGCTGTAAGACGTATGCAGTCCACAGTACCTGCTCCAAGAATAGAGCCTATTATGCCTGAAGTAGAAAAGAAGAAAGGTTTCTTCTCTCGTTTTTTTGGTAACTAATTCTAATTTAATAAGATATTCAGAATCCTCAACACTTGTAAAAGTTTGAGGGACCACAAATATCAATTTGTGAGGACTTCGATTCCGCAAGAACGCCGACACCCGGAATCGAACCGGGATATCCCGAAGGAAACTGGTTCTCAAGACCAGCGCAGTACCATTGTGCCATGTCGGCTTACAAATATCTCTTTTTTATTCTTATTTAAAGATAACTAAAATAAGATTCTGTTCTTCATTCTATCCTCAGTAAAACTAACCTTCCAATCATGCAAGTCTTACTAGGAAAACTTTATCCGGCTAACTAAATAAAATAAAAAATTTAACCGAATAATGATGCTAATCCAGCTGCAGATTCAGAAGGTTTCTCTTCTTTCTTCTCTTCCTTAGCAGGTGCAGCAGATGCAGCGCCAGCAGAAGGTGCAGCCACAGCAACATTTGCATTTGCAAGTTCAGCGCTAATATCAACGCCATGCAAGCTAGCAATTAATGCTTTAAGCTTTGATTCATCAACTTGGCTTCCTGTAGCATGAATAACTTTTTTCAAAGATTCTTCTGTAACAGCATGTCCAAGCTTATGCAATAACAAAGCTCCGTAGATGTATTCCATTTATTGACCCTCCTTTGTGGTTATAAGTTTTAGAAGGGCTTTTTCTTCGCGTCCAGCCTTAGTAATGAAGTATCCAATAGTCTTCTCAGTTGGGAACTTGATATTAATAGCAAATCCAAGTGCTTTTGCAACACAATCTCTTAAGCTTTCAAGAGTTCCAACTTTATCAATGACTAAGTTAGCATATACTTTGTCTTCTTTAGAATCGTAAGCAACAACAGGTATGAATCCAACTTTCATTGGGCTTACATTTAACTTTGAAAGAACTGAAGCTACATTTGCTTTGATAGGTTCTCCTTGTTTAGCAACAATAGCTCCCTTTATGATTTCTAATTTTCCATCTGTAACTTTTACTTTCAAACCTACTCCAGATAATTCTGAAATTGCAGGACCAGCAACTAAGTCTGTTGGGCCAGGTTCAACTTCGATATCGCTAGGGGCAATATCTCCAGTTTTAGCTCTCCTAGAGCTTTGGAAATCCATTAAAATGCTTGATAATTCAAAGGGTTCAGTATCTGAGAATAATATTACAATGTCTGCATCAATGTGTTGTTTTAAATTTTGAACTCCACCTTTTTCAGTAGATTCAATAGCTTTTGTTACAGCACTTTTCTTTGCAACTCTTAATTCAGCCATTCCTCTAAGTTTCTTCTTTATCTCGTTGAATTGTCTTCCAGGCAATCCTCTAGATGATGCAATCATAATTGTTCTATTCATCTTCATCAAATGAGCTAAATCTTTTACTGCTTGTTTCTTTTCTTCAGATACTACAGATACAAATTTTTTCTCAGAATTATTTGGAGCCATTATTTGATCTGCACCTCTACAGGTTTACTCATTGTCAACTTAACAAGAGCTTTCTTAACGTTATCTGATTTTTGAGGCAATGCATTAACTATTCCCTCATAGATCGATTTTGCATTTTCCATTATTTTGGCATCATCCATACTTAATTTACCTACTGCAATCTTGATGCTCGCATCCTTTACCCTTATTTTAGCAGATTTTGAAATTTTAACTATCATGTTCTTGATTTCTTCAGCTCCGTCCTTCATCATAACGCCCAGAGCAGGAGTTGGCATTTTTCCAGTAGGTCCTAAGATCTTACCAAAAGTGCTAGCTACTGAGGGCATCAGTGAACCATGAGCAATGAAAAAGTCATATTTCTTTACAAGTCCCTTAAGAGCTTTCTTATCAGTTGCAAATCTAGCAAATTCTGGCTTAGTTATTGTAGAAACAAGTTCACTCTTTTCATTCAAGAATGCACATACTGTTTTTTCCTTGAATTTGTTAGGCACGTCAACTACAAATGATAAATTAGTTTTACGGAAATCCATTCCCTTTAGATTTACAATTAAGTCAACAGTTTGATCAAACTTGCGTTCTTCGCTTGTTCTCAATTGCTTTAATGCTTCTTTCAATTCCATTTTGTGTGTTTTTTTGTCTTCTACAGTCTGCTTCAACTCCCAGAATTTCAGGTAGTCAAAGATGTAGTTTAATGACTTT
>CAYRCZ010000002.1:57530-67391 GCA_964423055.1 Candidatus Woesearchaeota archaeon | reverse complement strand
AACAAATCGTGCAAACTTGCAAATTCGCTAACTCTGTAAAGATTATTCTTCTTTTCAACAAGCATAATATCTCTCAAGCGTTTTAATTGTCTGCGAATATTACTCTCTGCAATTCCCTTTCCTTCAAGAGAGTTATCTGTTCGCATTTGCGTAACAATATCTCTAACTTCAAAACTTGTTAATTCTTTTTTATCCTTGCGAGCTTCCTCAAGGGCTAGTAAAATATCTACAACAATGTCTCGGCTATCTCCAGGTTGTAATAAGCCTAAAGACAAACATATTTTTCTAATTATTTCTCTCTTTGAAGAATCATAAGGTTTCTCATATTTTCTTAACGTAATTTCGTGTAAAGGTACATCTCGAGCCATAATCATACAATAACCATAATCATTATAAATGTAATCTTTCAAATCATAAAGTTGTAAAATGGAATTAGTTGCATTTTTAGGAGACGATAGAGAAACTTGGGGACAAGTAACTGGTTTAATCAATCATGGCGAGTGGGAAAAGATTATTCTTGTTAAATCAAAATCATCCGAAGAATATAACTCTCCAAAACCTGCAGATATCGTTAAAGTAGACACTTCTAAACCTCTAGTCGAATTAAAAGAAGATATTGTTAGTAAATTACGAAGTAAGTTTGTAGGTTTTGATGCGCATGTTTCAATTGCATCTGGAACAGGAAAAGAACACATGGCTTTAATTTCAGCATTACTTTCAGTTCCAGTTGGAATCCGCCTAGTTGTATTTACAAAGAACGGCGTAGAAATTATTAATTAATTGTTCTATAATCAGATATTAAATGCACTGGTAGTCTTTCTATGTGGGGCATTAATCTTCCTTTTTCATCCAAGCCGTATGAATACCAAATGTCTCCGTTTAAAATTCCCCCTACATATATTTCTTCGATCGGATTCCCTCTTTGAAAAATTAATGTAGCCTTCTCAATGCAAAGAAAACAATCATCCATGCCTCTTCTTTCTAATCTCTTTTTCCAAGAAACTAAAGAATGGTCATCAAGCACCATTGATTTCTAAAACATCTAAAGATTATAAGTTTAATTAAAGTTTAGAATAAATTCACAAACCATTTGCCCATCATTATTGCTAATAATGCTAATATAAACCAGCCCATGAATCCATATAATCTTCTAGCCCACTTAACGCTTCCAGTTATACCTAATATTGTCAGATAAAAGAATCTTCCACCATCAAGTATTGAAACAGGAAGCATGTTCATCAAAGCAACTAAAATGTTAATTATTACGACCCACCACAACATATCATATATGAATTGAGCAAATTCTCCATCCCATGTTGGCGAATAGTAAACATTAGGATCTCTGACCTTAGCAATTCCTTTAGCAACTAATCCTCTAAATCCTTCTCCTTGAGTTGAATAAAATCCAATTCCTAAGTAAGCCTTATCATTTTTCTCACCCATTGTTATTTCATATGAATGAGGTACTTTTTCAGAATCAATTGTAGTTACAGATACTGTTTGTCCAGGGCTTACAGAATTTAATGCTTCAGACAAATCTGCCTGTGTGTTAACTTCCTTTCCACCTATAGAAGTAATTGCACCTACTAAATTTTCTCTTATTGCAGGAGCATCATCAAACATAATTATTTGTTCATTATTTTCTAAAACTTCAGCAGTCAAAATCTCTTTAGGAGCATAATATGTTTTTCCGTCAGCTGTAACCCTATTTAGGCCTTCAGAAACAACAGAAGGTATCAAAGCAATAGATGCTACTGAAACGTTTCCAATATGAGTTATGTCAGTTACATTAACTGCGCTTTGAGCATAGGCATTGAATATTACTCCATCAGCCGAGAAACTAAATGCAAAGAATGCCCATAATATTAATCCAAATAGTACAAACATTACCACGTTAGCGAAAGTTCCAGCCGCTAAAATTGAAAGCTGATGTTTTTTAGGTGCTTTACCCATTTTCTTCTCATCTGGTTCTACAAAAGCTCCGAAGAAAGGTCCAAAGAATGCAAGCCCTGTTGTCTTAACTTTTATATTCCAAAGTTTAGCAAATAATCCGTGAGCAAACTCATGAGAAATAGTCACGATTGCGATAGCCACTAAGAAATATGTAAAGTAAAGAGGTGGGAAAACAGATTCCAAATTAAACAGTTTAGGGAAGTATGGTATCAAAGGAGCAATTGGAGGTAAGTTTTTCAGTTGCTCAGGAATTGGTAATGTAACATATGTCCAAACAGTCCTTGAAATCAACCACAAAATGCTAAACATCAAGATATATCCTGAAGCAATTACTACGTAGCTTAAAGGTCTTAAGATCTTTCCAAATTTAGATGCGCCCCACTTCATCAATTCGATTCCAACCTTAGTGTGGTACAAAAACATCCATCCTTGTCTTTTCAAATTCTTTCTATCTCGGTGAAGCATTACAAATGCAAAAATACTAAATAAAATTAAGAATATTAAATCGTATACTATAAAACTAGCCATTCATCAATCCTCATTTAGTCTTCTTCATTCTCAAAGTGCGGAATGCATGTTTTCCACATTTTCTACACTTGATTGTCTTAGAAATTACCTTCAGAGATTCTGAACGCATTTTTTGATTGCAGTTTTTACAAACAAACATATTCTTGAAAAGTCTAGTTTGAGCTGCAGGAAGTTTTGTACCCATTATGTGAATATCCTCATTACAACTCTCTTGCCTTCAACATCCCAGTATTCTACTTGCTGTTCAGGCGCTAATTGATCCTTTAATTCATCATCATAAGGTATGCTGAAATTCTCAAAATTCTCTAAATCCATAATGCTTACCATTTCACCATCAACGCTTAAGACTTGAGCTCTCTTTTTTTCAACACTAGGAACTTCAAGAGATTCACTTCCAGGTAATACTCCAATTCTTTTCTTATGGTCAAATAATCCAACAACTTCCATTCTACACTTCATACTTCCGTGTTTTCCGGTCTTACTTTGATCATTTGATCTAACAACGCATGCAACTCCATCCCATAGTACAGTTGTACCTGGTTTAGCTGTTGTAGCGGATATTAATTTGAGTACCATATTTGTTTTTTCCAAAGAGCGTTTATAAATATTTGTCTCTGGACTATATCCTATTAAGAAATGAAAGTTTTTTAAAGCTTGTCTTTAACTATCAGACAATGGAAAATTCAGCAAGTATAAAGAAAGGAGACTTTGTAGAACTAAAGTTCACAGGTTTTGTAGATGGGAAAGTATTTGATTCTAATATCTCAGAAGATCTCAAACAAGTACATGATAAGGCTGCTCCAGAAAAAACAATAGTAATAGTTGGTCAAAAAATGGTAGTTAAGGGTTTTGATCATTTTCTAGAGGGAAAAGAATTGAATAAGGATTATGAAGTTACATTGCCTCCAAAAGATGCATTCGGTTCAAGAAAAACAGAATTAGTAAGAATAATTCCTCTTAAGGTATTTCATCAACAAAGGTTAAACCCTCGACCTGGAATGTCATTTGTTTTTGATAATCAATTAGCAAAAGTAATCACAATATCTGGAGCAAGAGTAATAACTGACTTCAATAATCCCTTATCTGGAAAAGATATTACTTACAAATTCAAAATTTCAAGAAAAGTTGAAGACTTGAAAGAAAAAGCCGAAACTGTTTGTAAATTAGTTTTCAGGTATGTTCCAGAAATTTCAGTAGAAAATGATCAAGTGACCATAAATGGTCCAAAGATACTTGAAAACTTCATCAAACAAACTCAAGACAAATTCAAAGAATTTTTAGGCAAAGAAGTTGCTTTCAAAGAAGTAGAAACAAAGAAAGAAGAACCAGCGCAAAAAGAATAACAATCCTTATAAATTAACTGCGATTTGCTAAAATATGGCTGATGATTATGACAATTCTGATTCTGAACTTAGGAGCGTATCTTCTATCGATAAAGAGCTTGAGCAACTAGTAAAAAAACAAGGTACTAGGGTAAAAGTAATTGGTTGTGGTGGTGGTGGAGGAAATTCAGTTTCAAGAATGAGAGAAATAGGTATCAAAGGCTGCGAAGTAATCGCAATAAACACAGATGCACAAGATTTATTGTATGCAAATGCAGACGTTAAAATATTAATTGGTCGTGAGTTAACTGGAGGATTAGGTGCAGGAAGTAATCCTAAAATAGGAGAAGAGGCGGCAAAAGAATCAGAATCAGAAATAAAAAAAAGATTAGCAAATTCAGATTTGGTTTTCATTACATGTGGTTTAGGTGGAGGAACAGGTACAGGTTCGGCACCAGTCGTCGCAGATATTGCAAAGAAAGCTGGAGCTCTAGTAATAGGTGTAGTAACTTTACCTTTCACTGTAGAAGGTCAAAAAAGAATTGAAAATGCTCAATATGGTTTAGAAAGGTTGGAACAAATAGCAGATACATTAATCGTAGTTCCTAACGATAAACTTTTAGAATTAGCTCCAGAACTTCCAATACAAACAGCTTTCAAAGTCGCAGATGAAATTCTAACTAATGCCGTAAAGGGAATTGCAGAATTAATTACTTCTGCAGGTCTAGTAAATCTTGATTTTGCAGACGTTAAAGCTGTAATGTCCAATGGAGGAGTTTCATTAATAGGAATAGGAGAATCTGATAATGTTAATGATAGAGCAATTGAAGCAGTTGAGAGGGCAATGCATAATCCTTTATTAGATGTAAATATTGAATCTGCAAAAGGGGCGCTAGTAAATATTATTGGTGGTCCAGATATGTCTTTAGATGAATACAGAAGAGTTATGGAAAGAGTAAGTTCTAAAGTAGCTCCAGATGCTAAAATAATTTCAGGAGCAAAAATCTCTCCAGATATGGAAAAGAATATCAAAGTACTTCTTATAGTCACAGGAGTAAAGAGTCCTCAGATAATTGGTTCTGGTTCAGAATTTAAAACAAAAGGCGATAATACTTCTCTAAGTACGGAATTAGGAATAAACTTTATTGGCGAAGAATAGTTTTTTAAACGCTTTAATCTCAACAATATCATGGAAAAGATAAAATCATTTTTTGCACAGTGCAGAAGAGTTTGGACAGTTCTTAAGAAACCTTCTCGTCAAGAATTTTCATCAATATCCAAAATATCTGCAATTGGAATTCTTGCACTTGGTTTAGTTGGGTTTGTTATAGGAATATTAATGAGAATTTTTGGTTAAATTTTCTAAATTCTTTTTGACAAAAACATTTAAATATAGTACAAAATCTCAATAGATACTACTTCTTGTTATCAAGTCGTAGTCGGAACTAATCAAAATGATTTTCATCCTAAAAGTAACCACAAACAAAGAAGAAAGAGCAATGGAAATGATCCATGAAAGAGCTATTTCTAAATCTCTTCAAGTTTATGCAGTTACTCGTCCTCACGGTCTTAAAGGTTATTTAATTATCGAAGCAGCTGACAGAGATACTATTGAAGAAGCAGCTTTCAACTTACCTTATGTAAAAGGAATAATTGGTAAAACAGTTACATACGAAGAAGTAAAGAACATGATCAAACCAGAAGTTCAAGACTTCCACATTGAAGTAGGAGACATCGTTGAAATGATTGCAGACCACTTCAAGAACGAAAAAGGTAAGGTTATGCGTATTGATAAGAAGAAGCAAGAAATTGTTGTTTCGTTATTAGGTGCAGCAGTTCCTATCCCAGTTACCGTAAAAATGGATAACGTAAAGGTTATAAGGCGTGATTCTGAGTCAAACGAAGCGAAAGAAGAAAAGGAAGAACAATCATGGCAGTAATTAAACTAATAGTAGACGGTGGGGCAATGAAACCTGGCCCAACAATAGCTCAGCAACTAGGCCCTAAAGGGATTAACATTGGAAAAGTTATAGATGATATAAACAAGGCAACTGTTAACTTCAAAGGTGTTAAAGTTCCTGTAGAATTAGATGTTAATGAAAAATCAAAGACTTATGAAATTAAAGTGTTCTCTCCACCAGTTGCGGAATTACTCAAGAAAGAACTTGGTTTAGAGAAAGGTTCTGGACAAGCTGGAAAAATCAAGATAGCTAATGCTGGAATAGAACATATAATCAATATTGCTCAAACAAAGTTGCCTAATATGTTGGCACGTGATTTGAAGAACGCAGTTAAACTTGTTTTAGGTTCTTGCGTATCTCTGGGAATATTAGTTGAAAACAAATCTCCTGTAGAGGTAATTGCAGAAGTTAATGCTGGAAGATATGATTCTGAAATTAAGCAACCAAAGACAAGTGTATCTCCTGTTAAAAAAGCAGAATTAGATAGTTACTTTATCAAGGTAAAAGCTCAACAAGAATCTCGTGCTAAAGCAGAAGCAGAAGCAGCTGCAGCAGCAGAAGCAGCAAAAGCAGCAGCTACAACAGCTGCTGGCGCAGCAGCACCTGCAGCGACACCTGGAGCTACAGCACCTGCAGCAGCAGAAGCAGCAAAAGCTCCGGCAGCAAAAGCACCTGCAGCAGAAAAGAAGAAGTAAAATTTATTTTATTTTTTGTTTTATTTTCTTTAAAGAACAAATTTATATACGCCTCTTTACAAAATCCATTATAGGGGATATGGGGTAGTTTGGTTAGCCTTCGAGGTTTGGGACTTCGCGACCCCGGTTCAAATCCGGGTATCCCCATTTTATCTAAAAATATTAATTCAATTTTACTAACTATCTTTTTAAATGATGTTTTCTAAAAAAGAAAATGGCCCCAATTAAAAAAAGTTTAATTGCTAAATTAGGTGAAAGAATAACTTCGGGAGAAGATGTAGTAGGATTATCTAAAGATACAAATGTCCCTCTTGAAGATATTCTTGCCGTTGCTCACGGAGTTTATGGTGTTGAAGTGAAAAGATCTGGAGCTTTTACAGAAGAGCAGTCCGATTATTTGAGGTCTTGTATACAGCATAGAGTTTCTTACGAATCAATTGGTGGGTTGTTAGGTGTAACAGTAAACCCCATCGACCAAGATAGCTCTTCACCGGAGATTATTTCAGGCAAAGGTGTGCAGAAAAGTAAACCTAAACTTTCAATAGAAAATAAACTTGGTTATGAATGGTTTGATCTATTGGATAAATTAGGTGAAAGGAGCTCAAGAGATCCAGACCTAATGCAAGAAAGCGCAGATAGAAAAATAGCTTTTCTCATAAGTCAATTTGGAAAGATTACTGGTATGTATGCCGCATTGAATGCAAATAAAGAGAGATATCGGGAATCATCTGGCGAGATTATGGAAGGGGTTCGTTTAGCAGAAGCATTAGCTCAGGACATAGCAGACTACAAAAATTTCTTTGTTGATCATTCTAATCCCATATTCACTCAATTAAAAGGGCCAATTGAAGATATGGAAAATGATCTGGAAAACTTAAGATCTTTATTTTCAGGTAGACTTCAGGCTCTAGATATACATAGCAATATTTAAAAACACACTCTGGAAATATCAAATATGGTTAAAACAAAAAAAGTAAAGGCAGCAGGCCGTTTTGGCGCCGGATACGGTACATCTTTAAGAAATAGATTGAATGCTGTTGAAACACTTCAAAGAAAAAAACAAGTTTGCCCTCACTGCAAGAAATCAGGAGTAAAGAGATTAGCTGCAGGAATATGGCACTGTGAAAAATGCGGAGTTCAATTCGCAGGTCACGCATACACACTAAATAAATAATTTTAAAAACACACAAAAACAAAACTAAACATGGCTCAATACAAATGCTTCAGATGCTCAAAACCTTTAACTAATAAAGTTCTTGACAAAGTTTTCAATTGTCCTAATTGCAATTCAAAGATATTCTACAAGCCTAGAACACACGTAGTTAAGATAAAGGCAATTTAATATGGATGAAAAAGCAAGGCAAAAAATCCAAGATTTACAAGTTTTAGAACAAAATCTACAATCTCTTTTAATGCAAAAGCAAAACGTTTCAATAGAAATGAGTGAAGCTTCTAATGCTCTAGCTGAAATTATGAAAACAAATGATTCAGTTTACAAGATGGTTGGTTCAATTATAGTTTCAGTTGATAAAGCAAAAACTATCTCTGAATTAGAAGAAAAAAAGAAATTACTTGAATTGAGAAATGCTTCAATAGAGAAGCAAGAAAAGTCAATAGAGTCGAGAGCAAATGACTTACAAAAAGAAATAAGACAAATTCTAGAAAAGAAATCTCCGTCGGAAAAGTAAACCGTATAGTCTATTTTAAAAAACGATAATGTTTATATACTGAACAATTTATGAGACAATATGGTGTTTGGTTTCAAAGGGGTTTTCAATAAATCTCAACCTGCAGATGATTACGTAGAACTTGATTTAAATCAGTCAAAGGCTCGTAAAGAGAAAATAAAGATTCGTCAATTTACTTTAACGAAGTATGATGATATTAATGAAATTCTTGCTGCTCTTAGAGAAGGATATACAATCGCATTTATTGATATTCGAAAGTTAAAGAGTAAGGATATAATTGAACTTAAGAGAGCTTTAACAAAAATCAAGAAGACAGTGGACGCAATGGAAGGTTCAATTGCTGGTTTCGGAGACCAAGCAATAATTGCTTCTCCTGATTTCGCTGAAATTTACAGAGGGCCATCAGGTCAAGCTCAAGCAGCTCCAAAAGAAGATTCTTTAATGTAATTTAGAATAATTATTTTTTACTTGATTCGTTAGTTTTAAAAGAGGACAATTTTTAAGTTTTTAATGGAAGAAGAAAGACCTCAAAGATTTACAAGTGAGCCTATGAGCTATGCTACTGCAGGAAAACAGTTAGTAGATTCTGGAAATAAATTAGTTTCCTTTGAAGAAATTCTTAGAGGGATAACTTTATTTCTTTCTTCAAGAAGCAGTCGTTTTCAGGCTGCCAGATCATTAGTAAGATCTGCAATATCAGATCATGGTATTTGGGGATACACAAATGTATACTGGACCGGAGATTCTTTTTCATTAAAAGACGACACATTTGGACTAGGGCAGAACTTAGATAGTTTTATTCAAGGTTCAGAAACAAAATCTCCAGTTTTACCCTCTAATCCTAAAGGAGTCTACAGATTTGATAATAAAATGTTTGGAGTTTTTAAGCCCTCTAAATTTGTAGAAGGTAGACCAGGGGAGTTTTTTAGAGAAAATTCCAAGGGATTATCCGAATTAGCCTCAAGGAATGGTTTAGATATAGAAGTAAAAGGTCTTAAAATTCCAAAGGGAGAATTGAAGAGGACAGTTTGCTCTTTAAGGTTTAGACAAGGAGTAATGATTTTAGACTTAGCAGACGATGAAACTAACAGGCGTTATGCCTTAGGAAGAAGAGGTAGTCATTATGATCCTTCAAGGTTTAGTTAACCCTGAGATATTGAAAATAAGCTTCTAACTGCTACTACAATAGTTGCAGGCACAAGTAAGACTAATAATGCTCCCAAAGTTGAAGAGACTATATTTCCTATCTCCCAATTCAAGAATTCTATGTTTCTTACTCCTGCACTTCCTGCGAAACTAACTATTACTAAAGATACAGAAGAAGTCATGAACTTATTGATATCATTAGGAGCTACCCCAATAAATCCAATCACTAATCCAACAATAAGCAGTATTCCAAGAAAGAAAGGGTTAAGGTTTCCAAATAAAGCGCTTAATACTCCCCCAAAAACTGCTAGGACTATCCCTATAAGAAAAGCCCATGCACTAACAACATTTTCGCGAGACCTTATAGCCATGTACTATAATATATAGTACTTAATATAAATTTTTCCTACTTTTAAGATACATAAAGATTCTAAGAGTTCGTTTAACACCGAAATATTTAAATAGCCAAAATCTTGGTCACTTTCAACACAAAATGAAATTCGCAAAATTAACTTCATTGTTTGCAGTTGTTGCATTAGCAGTTTTAGCTCTAGGTTTTGCAAGCGCA
>CAYRCZ010000002.1:14311-57430 GCA_964423055.1 Candidatus Woesearchaeota archaeon | reverse complement strand
TTCATTGTTTGCAGTTGTTGCATTAGCAGTTTTAGCTCTAGGTTTTGCAAGCGCAGCTACAATATTTTTAGATGATTTCAATTCAGTTCCAAGTTCTTGGAATGTAGGAACATGGTCTCTAAATGCATCAGGCTTCATACAGGCTGGAGGTCAAACAGGAGGAGTTAACTCAATAGGAACAAGAGATTCTTCAACTTCAAACTTTAACAGCATTACATTATTTTTTGATAGAAGATTAGTGGATGCAGGAAACAATCAATTTGAATCAGGGGATGAATTAAGAGTATTTGCATCATATGATGGTTCCACTTTCTTTCAAATAGCTACATACACTGGAGCAACAAATGCTAACTTTGTAGGTGAAACAATAAATCTTAACTCTTCAGCTAATAATAACCCTAATCTTAAGATAAGGTTACAATGCATTACAAGTTCTCAAGATGAACTTTGCTATATTGATAATGTTAGACTTGACGGTACTCAAACATCATCTTCTACTATATCTATATCAACAACACAACCACAACCAGTTAGCGTTTTCAGTAACTTGACTCTATCAGTTTCAAACTCTATCGGTTCATTATCAACAGTTACAATGTCTGAAACATCAGGCTTTGGAATGATTTTCACACCATCAATCTTAGCTAATTTGGGTTCAAATGCTCAAGAAGTAAATGCTAGATTTACAAACCCTACAAATATCAAATTCGGAACTCACACAGTTTCAATCAAAGCAGATGCTTCATCTCAATCAAGAGTTCAAAACTTTGATGTTAGAAAGACATTCTGTTCAGCAGGAACAGTTCCAGGAAACGTAACTATAAGTGAAGTTAACTGGGAAAATAACGGAGAGGGAGACGAAGATAGCTGGGAATTATTAGATGAAGTAGAAGTAGAAGTAGAAATTAAGAATAACAATAACGACGATGATGTTGATGTTGTTGTAGAATTAGGTTTATTCGACTCTTCAGGTAACAATGTTGCTGATGACTTATTCTTTACTGCAGAATCAGATGGTAGCGATGAAGAAATTGAAGTAAACATAGACGATGATGATGAGGAAACAGTTACATGGATATTTAGAGTACCTGCAGATTTCAACCCTGGAGATTACAAACTTGCAATCAAAGCATATAACGATGACAATGGTCAAAACAAGGATTGCGATGACAATGTAAGTCAATTTGATAACAGTTTCTTCCAATCAATTAAAGTTGAAGAAACTTCAGATGAAGGTCGTTTCGTAGTTGTAGATGATATTCAATTAGACACTCAAGTTTCATGCGGTGAAACAGTTTCAGGAGAATTTACAGTCTACAATATCGGAGAAGACGACCAAGAAAGAATTAGAGTGGTAATCAGAAACCAAAATCTTGGAATAAACTTAGTTAGAGAAATAACTTCAGATGTTGATCAAGGCGAAGATGAAGCTTTAGACTTTTCATTCACAGTTCCTGCAACAGCAAGAAATGGGAACTATGTATTAGAATTCATAACAGAATATGATTACAGAAATGGAGTTTACAGAGAAGAATCTGAAAATTCATTCGATGCTTCATTCGAAGTTATTGGCTGTAGCACTCAAAACACAGGTAATAACAACGGTGGTTTGACAAACATAGCAATAGATGCTGATCTTGCTTCAGATGCAAAAGCTGGAGAAGAATTAGTTATTGTTGCAACAATTACAAACACTGGGACTGAAGATGCAGAATACAGCATATCAGCAAGAGGATATTCTTCTTGGGCAGATTTGACAGATATTTCACCAGGAACAATTTCAGTTGATGCTGGAGAAAGCAAAGAAGTTACTTTGAAAATGCTTGTAAATAATGGCGCTTCAGGAACCCAAAACTTTGAAATGCAAGTATCTGAAGGTTCAAGAGTTCAAATACAAGAAATTGAAGTTGAATTATCTTCAAGCTCTAGCGGAATATTCAGTTCAGACAATTCACTAATCTGGATAATTGGCGCAGTTAACCTGTTGCTTATAATCTTGATCATTGTAGTTGCAGTAAGAATGTCTCGTAGATAAGAGTATATTTTTAAGCTTTAATTCTTTATTTGTTGATGGAAAAGTCTTTTTTTTCAATAGTCTTAAGATATTTTTTGCTTTTGATTTTGGGCTTAGGTAATTTATTCATATTTTATTTAATTTTTACACCCTTAACAGTTTACCCTGTTTTTTGGCTTATAGGCTCTTCTAATGAAGCCACTCTCCTTCAAGGAACATATACAGGCGTCTGTGAATTGCTAGAAGGAACCTTTCTAGAAAGTCTAGCCTGTATGGACACAACAATATTCTTTAAAGATTATTTTGCAAGTATCATTCCTGCATGCATTGCAGGTTCAGCTTATTACTTGCTTCTAATTCTCAATTTAAGCACTCCTATGGGCCTAAAAACGAGAATAAAGAGCTTATCTTTCATATTAATCTTGTTTCTAATTCTGAATATCGCAAGAATATTTGCCTTCGCTTTAATATTCGCAAGTAAGCACTACGAAATATTCAATATAGCCCATACAGCTTCATGGTATTTTGGAAGCACGATCTTAGTATTAGTAATATGGTTCTCCAACGTATTAATATTTAAAATAAGAGAAATTCCAATATATACAGATATTAAATTAATCTTAAATCAAATTAAAAAATGAGTTTTTTATCAAATCTAATAGAGTCGATAGTTTCAATCGTAGGAGATCTAGGTTATCTAGGAATTATATTAGGGATGTTTATCGAAAGCTCTTTTATTCCTTTTCCTAGCGAATTAGTTCTTCCGCCTGCAGGAGTTTTAGTAGCGAGAGGAGAAATGTCATTCGCTTTAGTTTTGTTTTCAGCAATAATTGGAAGCTTGTTAGGAGCATTTCTTAATTATTTTTTAAGTCTGTATTTTGGAAGAAGAGTTGTTAATCATCTAGTGGAAAAATATGGAAAGTTTATGCTTCTTAGTAAGTCTTCTTTAGATAAATCTGATTACTATTTCAAAAATCATGGGAGCATAACAACATTCACTGGAAGACTAATTCCTGCAATAAGACAATTAATTTCTATTCCTGCAGGTTTTGCTAAAATGCCTCTGGGAAAGTTTGCTCTTTATACTGCACTAGGCAGTGGAATATGGTCTGCAATACTTATTTACGTCGGAGTTTTGTATGGTAATAATAAAGATAGCATAGATTCATTTTTAGGCACAGCAACTTTAATCACTTTAATCTTAGTGGGTATAATCTTAATAGCTTATTTATATTTCAAAAAGAAATCAAAAACTAATTAAACAATTATTTTTTTAGCATCTATAATTGATTGGACTTCTAGTTTTTCAGTAGCTTCTAAGATCTCGCAGTTCGCAACTTCTATCCTATAACAGTTACCACTAATCGTGACTTTTGTTTCATTTGCTTTTAATATTTCAATTACTCTGTTTCCAGGTTTATTTTCACAAGTAGCCCATAAATCTTTTCTAGATCCAGCATCCCAAAAGTCTAAGTTGCCGGCTATAACTTTCATTTGGTTGTCAGTTATGAAACTAGACAAGCTCCCGACAGCTAAAGGGCTGTATCTACACTCAGCTAAACCATCGCTGTTAACTGAAAGGTAAACTACTGAGCCTGGATTCATTAAATTTGATTTTCCTACTATTGGGACTTCATTTTCTCTAGGGTCAGTTCTAATATAGAAATTATATAGTGCTAGGGATCCAGGTTTGAGTTGTACATAATAGCTATGGTGGAATACTTCTATTTCTCCAACTCTTTTCTTAGAAAATGTTAATCCTTCGTACTCAAAACTATTCAAACTCTTAAAATATGCGCTTGCTAAAAGAAATACTACCATTATTACTCCCAGAAATAATAATACTCCTAGTAATTCTCTTTCTAGTTTTCTTTCTTTAGTTTTTGTTAAAGTTTTAGCCATATTATATAAGAATATTCTCCTTTTTTAAAATTAATCAATTTGTAATCCCTAAAACTTTATACAAAAAGCTGTCTAATGTCTTCATATTTCCATTTATGAATATGCAACTTTGTTCTTCAGTTATACTTTCAACTGTACTTTCTCTTATAACAATTAATGGTTCAATAGAACAATCTAATTCAGGTAAGTCTCTGTCGCAAGTGCCATAACAAGCTTCATTTATTTTTCCTAAGTACAATCCTAAACTATTGTATATTTCTTGTAATCCTCCAGTTAATTCTGAGTCTACATAAATTTGTTTGCCTCCAAAGTCTGCCAGATTCTTAGTTATGTTAAAAAGAGATAAGTTCAATTCATCAACGTGATGGGTAAAGTAATATTTCTGACTTCCAACGGTATAAATCCAATATTGACCATTGTTACTGAATCCTTGTATTTCTTCTTCTATTGTAGGATTTGCTCCGAAATTTACCATACTTAAGGCAAATCCAATAGTGCTGAGTAAAAGTAAAGAGATTATAACTATTCCTGAAATTCTTTTTGTTCTTTCTTCTTTTCTACTAATTTCTCCTAAACTTTTTATTCTGCTCATAATATTGAGAGAAAAAACCTCTTTAAAAACTTAGTCTTTAGACTTCAGTCTCTAAAGAGAATAAAAAAGAAAAAAAATAAAAAAAAGAAAGAATATTTTTTCACCTAATTAGGCTGTAACGACAGTAGCTGCAGTTGCAGTTGTTCCTGTCAATTTATGGCCTACGTTAGTAATTGGTTCCTGTGTTGTCAAGTATGTAGCTGCGTTAGCAGTGTCACCTTGTTCCCAACCAGCAACTAGAGTAGCAACCTTAGAGTTTGCCCATGGGTTAGCAAATGTCTGGATAATCCAGTCACCGCTTCCAGCGCCTGTTGCTGCAGTCCATGATGAACCACAACCAGCGTTTCCAAGCAATGTTGATGCAGCTGAGTTTACGCAGCTACCTCCAACTACGATAAGGTTCTTTGAGGACATTCCAGAGCTCGCAAGCTCGTCGTCCATAACCTTAACGTCTCCTAAAGTATTTGTTCCTGATCCTTCAGCTAAGCTGTCTATGTATATCATAGCAACTGCTTGCTCATCTGGGTAACTCAATGCCACGTGGTTTTGATCAGAGTCTGTCTGGTCAATTGTGGATAATGTTCCCCATTGGTCAAGCTTAACGAACATGTCGTCTGCTGATTCAAGTTCAAATCCTGAGCCGTAAGCGCTATTCTTCATATCAGCGTCTCCATTCCATGTGAAGGAAACTTCACTGATACTTACTCCGTTGTCACTAACTCCAGCACCTGATGATTCTACTATGACTGCATGGTAGACATCAGATTCGTCTTGTTCTTCGAACAAAACAACTCCAGGTCTAACAACGTTAGCACCACCTTCTACTAAGTAGATTGTTGTGGAGTTAACAGTTCCAGATCCTGTAATGTTGTAAGTTAATGCTCCTATAGCGCCTGAAGCGCTAGATGCAGTGTTGGATGAGTTTACAGTAGTTCTTGTTGAACCAAATGTAATGTTCCACATTGCAGGAGTTGTAGCGTTAGATGCATCTGCAATTGTTACGTCTGTATAACCGTCTCCATCAGGCAATTTGAATGATGTAGCGTCTTGGCCAGCACCGTCCACGTTGGATAATGGGATTGTCATAGGTTCATAAAATGCAAGGTTTGCACCCTTCTCTGTTTCTATTGTTGGGAAAACTACTAGATTACCAGCGGTTGATGAATCTGGGAAGTTCAGTCTAACATGTTGAGAGTTATCTCCTGCCTTGTTATCAAGGTAGGTGAATGTGTAAGAACCACCTTCAATGTTGATTGTTCCTACTCCTTCAGCTGTTACTGATCCAGAATACTTGTCTCCTGAGATTACGTTTGTAAATTCAACCGCATCATCAGAGAAACCAGTTGTTCCGTTTGTTAAGGTAGTTAATTCTACCAAAACTCCTTCGTCTTCATTACCTACTATTGTGAAAGCAGATTCGTTAACTTGTCCAAGTTCTCTAACAACTAGAGGCCAGTCATTATCATCTCCAAGGAATGAAGATGCATAACCGCCTGATTTGTTGTTCAAAAACTCCCAGTTATTCAAGGTTTGACCTTGCCAACTAGTGAAAGTTATTGCAGCCATATCAGTTCCTGATGGTTTGATAAGAATTTCTTCTCTCTCCTCAGAATCATCTAAGTCAACAGCAAGTCCTTCAAATAGCAATCTGAATGAACCGAAGACAGGGTCTACTAGTTCACCTCCAGCTGCTAAGAAATCATGACTACCATCTTCAGCAAATACTTGTATTGTGAACTGTGTAAGTCCAGCCGGGTTTCCGGTGTTGAATACAACATTTGTTCCGTCGATAGCATCATTGTCAGTACCAATCTTAACCTCTTCACCATTTTCAAGTGTAAGGCGATTAGCTCCAACTAAGATTTCAGCTTGAATAACGTTTGTAGCTGTTGATTCGTCTGCAGTATTAACTGCTACTTCAACTCCTAAGATTTTCTTAGAAGCAGCTTCGTTAATCTCCTTCTGGTCTGATTGACCAGCTGAGTTTGTAACTTTAACAGTAGCGCTTGTATCAGATGCAGCAACTAATTCTATTGTGTATGTACTTCCCTCAACTTCAACAGTTTGAGATGGAGTAGAGCTTGCAGCTCCTACACTCAAGAATAATGTTTCAGCAGATCTGAATAATACTAACGAGTCAGAATCAGTAGCGGATGAGACAGTAAAGTCTTGTCCGAATAAGGTGATACTTTCTCCTTCAGAATCTTCTACGGTAAAGTTGACTTGTTCGTCAAATGTAACTGTAGCGTTGTAAAGTGCGTTTGCAGCACTTGTTGCGAAGAATAATCCAACGCTTGGGTCGCTACTTGTTGTAGGTTCCTTAGCAAATATAACTCTTGGGTTTGATCCTAAGGTTATTTGGAATTGTGCTTCAGCATCAACGTTTCCTGAAAAGTCTGTGTCTCCTAATACTGATGGTAAGCTTCCTTCAGTAACTGTTGTTCTAACAGAGTTCAATGAATTATTCATTTGAAGAGGTGTAGATGTTGTAAACAATGGATAAGCATCGTTTCCAGCAGGTGCACCACTTGACCCTCCAGCAAGAGCAGAGCTCAAAGCTGTAGATATATCAGTTACAGCAGGTAAATCTAGGTTACTACCATATACTATAGCAACGTCAGCGTTACCATTCTGAACGAATGGAGCTGGGAAGTTAGCAGCTGCAGCTGTTGCAACTGTTAATCCTAACATAGCTGTTGAAGCCATAGCGGATGTAATTTTCCTAAAATTAAATTTCATTATTATTTATATAAACCTCCTTTCAACTATCTCGCGTGGCAACTCCGCAGAGTCCCTCATCAAGGAAGTCGCATGTTTAATCAGCGACCCGCCAAGTGAGCCGTTCAATAACTTTTTATCGTTTTGTATCGGTCTCATCATTTTAGTTATGCGCCCCGAAGAGCGTTAAGTAGTCTACTCAAAACCTCTTTAAAAAGCTTTCTGTACCTGTTCGTTTATTATATACTATGAAACATAGACTTATGGGTTGATATATAAAGCTTTGCTTGTCACTACCGGATGATTAAACAAATATACCGTTGTTATCCCTATAAATATAGGGTATTTTTAGAATATATGGTATGGAAAAACATATAAATAGATCTCACTATTAAACTTAGTAAAATGGCCCAAAAAACACGTATAAAGGAGATAACTATAACCGAGGATAGGGGTACCTTTTCTTCCTTTTTTAAGAAGTTTTCTTCAGATAAATCTGACTTAGATTTCAAAGGATTAGCCTCTTTAAGGTCTTTATTATCTAATGAAAAAGCTAGAATTATTCATGTAATTAAGTCCAGAAATCCCAAATCTATATATGATGTAGCAAAGCTAGTAAATAGGGATTTTAAGTCAGTTTCAGAAGATATCAAGCTTTTAGAGGAATTTGGATTCATAGATTTGATAAAAGAGTCTACCGGCAAACGAGAAAGGTTAAGGCCTATAATAGTAATAGATCATTTAAAGATCGATATAATCCTCTAATTAAGAACAAAGTTTAGTTTCTACGACTATGTTACCTGGAAATTGAGGTAAGAAATAAGAGTTTCCTACATAATTATTGCTACAATTTCCAGCCTTTATTAGAAATATCTCTTCGCTTGCAGATGAGTTTGTGTTATATTCTGCTAAAACTTCATATCCTTTGTAAGGGTATTCATCTCCAACTTTCCAGGTCGCCTTTAACATTTCATCCATTGTTTCTTTAGCAACTTCGCAAGAACTTTTTCCATTCAAGCAATTATTGTCAAAAGAATGACATTCCTTAATCAATTCATTCATTGCTACATTTTTACCATTCTGTCTAACTACACATTCAGTTGTTTGTTCCATTGAACTTTCTATAAATTGGTATATAATTTCGCTATCTTTTTGAACTGGTTCAGGGTTACGTAATTTTATCCCTAAAAAGATAACTAAAGCAATTGCTAAAATAACAACTATTAAGACAAAACCTACTATCTCTTCCTGACCTTTTCTTTTTTTATCTGAACTCATACCCCTTCAAACCCCATTATTATTTTTCCAAGTTCACACTTGTTTTGTTTTAGGCCCTCATCAAATCTACAAAGAGATACGAAAGACTCGTATGCTTCAAATTCTCCAGTATTAACTAAAGTTATTTGGTTGCATCGAGGATAGCTTTCTGTAGTGCATTCTATTCCTTCTTCTAAAGGATAAACTCTACTAACTCTAAGTAATGAAACATCTGTCCAGAAACCCTTGTAAGCATTTCTTTCTTTAAGCAAAAATATTTTATCTAGGTCAACGCATGAGCTACAGTCGTCAGACGCAATCCATGAAAATTCAGGAGTACCAGTCATCTTTCTTACTTGGGTTAAAACTGCTTCTTTTCTCAAGTCTTCAACATCCCCTCTAAGCGAACCGAATCTTATGGATACAAAGAAAACAGATACTATTCCAAAAAGAATTATTATTGCAACTATTATGAATACCATTTGTTGTATCTTAAATTGACCCTTACGTTCCATTAACTGCTTTGCAATTGATTGCCCTTTAGAATATTTTACAAGATCCAAGTTCATTGTTCCTCCTGTCTAATTCTTCTGCTATAGGCATTACTTGTCTAGCAAAATCTCTTGAGCTAGATATATTAGTAATTAAGATAAAACTCTGTAAATCAGAAACAAGGTTATTTGAGCATCCATTTCCTTCAAGATATATTGATTTTTTTGAATAAATAACTCCCAATTCAGAAGCTCTTTTCATTAATCTCTTAAGTTGACACTCATAAATTTCATAGTCTGAAAATATTGCCGCTAGCATTAAGCTATCTCCTTCATAGTACATATCTTTACCATCTTTAGTAACTGTTTGTAATTGAGTGTTTACATTGATCTCGCAACCTACCTTATCAAAGCAAACTTTTGTATAATTCAAAGGACATGAATTTGAATTAGAGCTTATGTTTATCCCAATGTCCTGTTGTCCATCAATCGATAAATCATTAATTAAATCTTCAACACTTCCTGATGGATTAACAAAACAATATTTGGCTCCATAAATTGAGATTATATCTCCAACCTTAAACGGAGCATGTAACGGATTAACCATTATGTGTAGTTTTTTACTTTCAGTTTCTTCAATTTCTCTAGAAAAAAGATATTTGTTATAAACTGATTTTCTAACGCTTTCACTAGACCATTCATTTCTAGTTTTAGAGGCAGTGCTTAGTCTTTGAACTCCAAAAGCTCCTTGAGTAGAGCATTCATTATACAATCTAGTATCTGTAGCAAAATCTATTTCTGAATATTTATTGTCTTCAAGATTTGTTTCTATTGGGTTTAGAAGATTAGCAATCTCTCCAGCAACTAAAGTATCTCTTTGAGTATCGCTCGAATCTATTAATTGAGTGGTTATGTATATGGCAGCTCCAAGAATTGCAGCGCCAGCAATAATTGCAAAAATCCATGAAAATGTAAAATCTACTCCTTTCCTATCCATCTTAAGCTCTTCCTACTTTTACAAGAGAGTCAAATTCACCTTTAGATAATTTTATGCTTACCTTTCTATTTCTTGCTTCAAAGCAATCAAAACTTCCCAAAGGAGATGTATCAATTTTATCTATTTTTTTGAATGCTAAATCTCCTGCCTTTTGCGGAGGATAAAGGAAAGTGTTTGTACTTTGTTGTTGAAAACCTGAAGAAAATTGCCTTAATTCTTGGAATTGTAAGGAATATCTACCTGCATCGATATTATTTTCGATAGAACCAAAGCAAACAAATTTTATAGAACTAGGAACTGAGAAATTAATTACTCTATTAGTTGTTGCGCTCGACCATATTTCATTCACTGAATTTTGAAAATCTTCATAAAACAATCCTATCTCGGCAGATTTACCTACCTGTAGAAAAATAGTTATTCCGTAAACTGCCACACCTATTAGTGCAATAATAATTATTACTGAAAAAATCATCCCAAATGATATTTCTATAGATCCCTTTCTCATTGTATATTTGTGGCACTAGCCACTAAAGAGCAAGTATTAGGTCCAGGTTCATTATTGAATACATCTCTACACTTTATGTAATAAGCCACATTAGGTTTCCATTCGGAATAATGGCTCTTCTTGTTTGAACTAGATATGTAAAGCATTTCAATTCCCTCATCAAAGTTAAAGTTACAACTATTCAAAGAGTAAGCACAAGCTGCATCTTCATTTGTAACTATTTTTAACGCATCTTCAGATGAATCCCTATAAGCTCTAGTTACTAAAGGAGCAAATGTATCTACAACTACTGAAAATCCAGTTTCAGCTTCAACAGCGTTTCCACCATAATCTACACATCTAAATCTGTAATTATAGTTTCCAGTAGGTAAGTCTAATCTTTGAGTGTGTTCAACACTATCAGTCTCAAACATTAAAACATAGCTATCAGGTAGGCCAGTAGGGCTGAAAGAACATATAGCTATTCCCTCATTGGCGCCGTCATCAGTAGTAACTTTTAATTCAACAGGGATGGTATTTGTATTCCCTGTAACTGTCCCATTAGGCGAGGTGAAAATAATGTTTAGTGGTTGAGAGCCTCGTAAGTTATATTTGTAACTTACAACATTAACATTTCTATCTTCTTCAGGCTTTTGAGGTTGATCTTTACATCTTACAAAGAAGTTGTTTACTTGTCTATCTACAATTCCAGTAAGGCTTGTAGCGCAAGTGTAAAGTTCACGAGCGTTGACCTGAGTAAGGCTTGTAGCACAAGACATTGTATTTTCCATTACAGAATATTCTTTATCTTGAGTGCTCCATTTACAAGTAGATGGCTCATTAACATAAAATGAAACTGGTACTGATTGGACTCCAAATTTAACATAACTTTCGCTAGGTATCGAAGTGTCAACAATTACTGGAGCGGTAGTGTCTGGGCTTGGGTCCACACACAATTGTATTGCATACTCGTCAACATTTTCATTTCCATTTTTATCTCTACATCTTACAAAGAAATCATATTTACCGTCTGTTAATAGTTCAGGCGCTTCAGCATTTATAGCATCTGGAGAAGGAAGACTAAATTGTTGAGTGTGGTTGTAAATATACAAGTTTGTATTTCCAAAGAAATATTGCATTTCATCAAACGTGTCTTTGTGATCTATATCTATTTTACATTGAGCTGGCTCGTTAGTAGTAATTCCAAATGCTAAAGGTGTAAATGCTTGCAAACATCCGTCTGCATTATTGTTGTAAACAATCTTTGTTCCTAAAGAAGTTGGTCTAGTTTCGTGATTGGTATATCTGTGATTTTCTGTTAAAGGTTCTTCCCAAGGAGTTATTGTAGGAGAAGCCGCATCATTTGGATTAACCCAAACGCATTTTTCTTCAGTTGTGCCAGTGTTAACTAATTCACATGCTTGTCCAAGGGCACGACATCTGTATTCGGAACAAGGCCTCATAGGGTCTCCGTTACATTCTTCACAATTTCTTCCTCCGACAGGAGCTTCATAAGGTAAACATTGGAAGTTTATTACTTTCTGACTTTCTTTTCTGTAAAGCGCGACGTAAACTACAACTGCAACTCCTACTGCCCAGAGAGCGGGAACAGTTCCAAATCCTAGTGTTTCTCCAATAAATGCGCTGTTATCTGCAAGTAAATATCCTGTTCTTCCTACAAATACTCCTGCAGCAGCCGCAGAAGCAGCAGCTTGTTTTTGGTTATCATCAAGTCCTAAAAAATCTCCGACAAAATAAACTACTCCGTAAGCAACAGCTCCCCATATTACTCCAGATGCGAGAGCATTTCCAACAGGCCATTGATTTGCAGTCGCAGTTCCTTCAGTTCCTTTTATTGGATTTGGCCCGAACAATCCTTCAAGAAATGTTGGTTCTGTTCCAGCTTTAGCCTTACTAGCAGCGGCGGCAGGACCGGAAGGTTCTGCACCTCCTAGTGGAGGTAATTGTATGTTGCTTCCAGTACCTACAGCAGAAGACTCAACAACTTTCCCACCAACAACCCTTTCCCCACCAGGCAATATGAGCTCTCCTTGTGCACTAACGCTCGAACTCCCAGCAATTAAAAATGCAAAACTAAAACTTGCTAAAATTAAAATAGAAATTTGAGAAATAGCATACGCTTTTTTATCATCATCTCTTCGGAAAAACATAAAATCTTAATGGGATAATTGTTTATAAATGTTGAGAAATTATATAAAAATTATTTAATTTCTTTTTGGTTTAACTTCAATTAGGTGTTCGCCAACCTTCGCACCATCTAATGTCCAATAAACCCTATAAACTCCAGGAGCTTTGTCATTAAGTGGGATAGCAAATGTTTGAGGAACCGAATTATCTTTTTGTATTTGCATAACCATTGCTATTTCTAAAGGAGAGTCGGGAGTTTTTTGATTATAAAGTCTTAAAGTTCTACCTTTACAGCCATTTTGATTGACAGCGTAAGTTATAGTTTCATCAGCTTCAAAAATTACTTTTCCTCTTCCAACAGATTCAGTTACTGGACATACTACACCATCACCATTAAAATCCCTCATATAATTACAAACAAAGCTTTCTACCATAGGAACCATAGCATTTTCATCATTAACATAAACATTAGTACTATTAGCGCCAGCTTGAGAAGCTCCATAATTGGCCAATTGTGAACCAACAGCTTGAGCAACCGGGTTTCCTTTATGAACTCCAAGAGCACTAAGCCCCATTCCTAAAAGGCTACTATCATTCACAGCACAACCAGAAAATACAGAAGATCCTAAGATCAACCCCGCCAAGCCTAGATTTTTAGTCCTAGATTTCATCTTGATAATTTAACTAGATTAAACGAATATTTAAACTTTACTATTACTGTCTAGTTACAACATTTAGAACAAGGTGTTCATTGATAAAGATATCCCTAAAATTATTATAAATATCTGGAAAATCCAAATTAATCTAACTGCATTCTGTTCAGTGGATTTGAAACCTATTTTTTTCAAAACTAAAATTGAAAGATGGTTCAAACTGTACACTTTATTGTATTGGTTTTCAATAGTTCCATCTTTCATCGGTTTACCGAATGAACTTTTCTTTAATCTTCCTCTAGATTTTAGTATTACTTCCAGCATATAAGGGATGTAAAAGAACGTAGCTATTTTTTCAAAATTTCCAAGTATTGCAATAGTTGCAATCATTACCCCAATAGCATAAGTCATTACATCCCCGGGAAATACTCGTGCAGGGAATTTATTGTAGGTAAAGAATCCAATTAATGCAAGAACCATGCATAAACAAACAACTGCTAACCATGCGTTACCGGTTAAATAAGAAACTAAAGACAATCCAGAAAGAAGTATTATTCCTTGTCCTGCCTCTAATCCATTAAACCCTGCTAGCATGTTAAATGTAGTGGTTGTAGCAACAACGCCTAATGGTATGAAAAATAGTGGATAAATTAAACCTAAATCCACTGCTCCAAATATTGGAAAATTCATTATACTATCTCCTGCTTTTATGGCAATTAATGGGATTGATCCAAATAATACTATTAAAATTCTAGATCTTGCAGACAATCCACCTTTACGCCAACCAAACAAATCGTCTATGAATCCGATAAATCCCATGAAAACTACCATCGTTAATATAACGAATATCTCTAACAAAAATCCATTTTGATTTTCAAGAATAAAAACTCTGTAGGCCACATAGCTTAATACACTTAAAAGAAATGCAAGTAAAACAATTACTCCTCCAGATCCAGATACTTTTTCCCCCTTTGCTTTATTCATATCCTCCCAAACTAAACCTATCGATCTTACTTTGCGGATCCACCAAGGCATTAAAGTAAAAACAACTATTAGGCTTATTGCAAGAGGTAAAATCAAAATATAATTCATGAATTCAATAACATTTTATTATTTATAAGACTTATTGATTAGTTTCCTTGTTATCTACAAGAAGGCTATATCCGCCTTTGTATCCCTCTTGTCCTATCCAATTCAAACTATTTCCACAATCTCCTAATTTCTCACATATTGCTAGTTTCTTTTTAACCCATCCATCGCTTACTCCATCTTTATTTCTGTCCCAACATTCTTCTCCGGAAACTATTTTTTGTTGTCCTCCAAATAAGTCTTCTTCAAATTTAACGATGCAAGTCTCACTAGCTAAAGCACATAATTTTGAAGATTCAGTATCTTCCCAGAAATTAAATCCAGGTTTATTCTCTGGAAAACATGTGCCTGTTACAACATTTCCTGACGCAGAGTTATTTCCGCTTAAGCTTTGTAATAATACTCCTTCTTCCCAATTACAATCGCGAACATCTTCATTTTCACAAGATCTTTGATCTTGCTGATTAACGCAATCTTGCCATCTGTTTACTTTACAAGCTGCTTGAGAGAAATCTCCTATTTTATCTTCAATGCATTCCTCTGCCCTATAATCTTCACACTGTTCTAAAACTTCTTCTCCATTTATGCAAATATGTTTGTAGAATCTGCTTCCGACAGTGTTATCTGAGTTACCTTGGCCACCAGCATCGCTATTGACACACCAACTTTCTCCATGTTTGTAGCTATTACCATTTTGGGTGTTTCTACAATTTAAGTCTGCACAAATATAATCTCCGTAAGTGGGAGACTTTCCAGCATCATTTTCACTACGGCAAATACTTCCTTGCAAATAATCACAATTTCCACATGAAGAGCTTCCAGCATTAGTGCTTCCAGGAGAACAAGCTTCATCTGGAGAAATAACTGTGCTCCAATATAATTGATCTTCTAATTTTGAAGCATCATAAATATTAGCAGGGTTTCCACAAGTGTCTACAAAATAAACTCCATCTTTTCCATCAACGCAAGTTGTTTTAGTGCTAGGCCCACATATGGTTCCTAGTTCTTCTGCAGAACATAATTTTCCAGCATAGAATGTTCCTCCTACTAGAGAAGCATTTCCAGTTTGAGTGTTACATTCTGCACGAGTTCCAAACTTACAAGTTTTTTCAAATTCAAATTCGTATACGCAAGCTCCAACTTCTTGTTGCTGAACTTTTTCGATACAGGCTAGTTCGCTAGTTACAGAAGTGTCATAATTTGTTTCTAGCCCTAAATAAGAACTCAGTCTTTTACATCGCACGAGTGAAACATAAGCTGATTGATCCCCTAATACACAACATCCCAATGAACATTGAGGTGGTTCTTCTTGCGACCAAACTCCCCCGTTAGCATTACAAACTAATTGAGGAGTATTATCTAAACAAGTACCTTCCGTAGAATCATAACAAGTCCCAGCTTTACAATAACTTGTGGACTCACAACTTGTTGCTACTTGTCTGCTTCCTGGTTTACATTCGCTTGAAGGTACATTTTGACAAAATGCTCCAGTGTTTGTTTGTTCACAACAAACTGTTGCGACTTGATTTCCAAGGTTTGGATTGTTAGGTGTACCAGACTGTTGTGCAAAAGCTAAGCCTGCTAGTAAAATAATCCCTAAAATCAAAACTATCTTTTTATTTTTCATGCGAGTCCCTGAGGCCAAACAAGACTTCTTGTGGCGAAAGCAAATTTATCTTCTGTTGTAACATCGCTGAGCTGATAAATTGTACTTCCATCATCACGCCTTGTTTTTTCAATTAATAAATTAGGATAATATGAAATATATAAACTTGTTTCAGAGTCTCCAAAAGTTGACTCATATTGAATTATATTTACCGCCGTGTTTATTAGAGTGTACCATTCAGAGTCTACAATAACAGAGAACTTCTGGAATGTTTGAGTATCTTCTCGGCTTAATGTTAATGGTGCAATGAAATCTACATATATATTTCCTGGAACAATCCCCACGGAAATTTCAGTAGGTCCAGAAGTTACATCATACCCTCTAGATTCGTATTGGTCTTTCAAATCTTCAAAGCATTGTTTAGCGCGAGGTTCAATATGTTTTTTCATTTCTTCTTGAATGTGTCTAAGTAAAAGAGGTTGTTGAACAGAGCAAGGAGTATAATATTGAGAAGTATAACATAAATATTGTAACTTCAAATCTTGGTACATTGCATAATTATTTGGCGTAGTATAACCTCCTTGAATGCTTAAAGTGCTTTTTATATTTTCAATTTCAGGTTCTATACAAGTTTTCAAATAAGAACTAGGGTTTACACTTGAAGAGAAAACATTAGCTGAAGGGAATGCAAAGATTATAACAACAACTGCGATAACAAGTAATGCAAGAATAACAAAAATTGTTACTTGACCAGACCTCTCTTTTATCATACATTACAAACACTTATTTTGTTTATAAATAATTGCTAGTTAGTATCCCTGGCTTACAGTCAAACAACTTCCAACATTTTCAAAGCTATCTTTACACTTAATTTTGTAAACATTTCCATTCTGATAAGGCATTGTGTGTACTTTACTTGCCCCAGATAGTGCAGTTCCTTCTTCAAATTCAAAATTGCAAGAGTCTAAAGAATATTCGCAAACAGATGCTTCATTAGTTATCACAGTTAATGAATTTCCTGAGTTGTAAACTCTAGTTATCAATGGCCCTTTGTTATCCACTTGGATAGTAAATTGAGAGTTTCCGCTAGCAGTGTTTCCAGCTCTGTCAGTACAGTTTAATCTAATATCATAATTTCCAGCAAATAATGTAGTAAACACTTGTTTATGATTGCTCAAACCAGTTGTGAAAAAGTCAACATAATTTACCCCATCAAAAGAATATTCACAGAATGATTTTCCAGTATCTATTCCTCCAGAAGTAACTATTTCAAGATTCACTGAAACAGGTTCGGTAGCAGATAATATTGTATTTCCATTTGGAGTCACAGATGAAATTGTCAAAGGAATAGTTGTCTTTCTAATTTCATAACCATTTTGAGGCTGGCTTTGAGTATTTGCATTTCTTCCTTCTTCTAAGGTAATTCCAGATTGTCCAACCTCTTCTCCAAGCCATGGCTGATCTGCACACCTGAAATAATATTTGCTATTGTCTCCAGTAACTGGAAGTGTTGAGCTACATTGCCAACCATTCAATGTGGATTGAGTTAAATCGTTATTACAATTAGCTTCACCTTCCATAATTTCATAGGCTACATCTTGAGAACTAAATCTACAGGTTGCAGGTTCATTGGTATAAAATTGCATGTTAAAAGTAGTTGAAATTAATCCAGTAACCCCGGGACTTTCTGGAATAAATTTAGTTATTACTGGAGCTGTAACATCGTTAGCAGGAGAAACTTTGAATCTAATATTATATTCAACACTATTGCCGTTTCCGCTTTTATCTTCACACAATACATACAAATTATAGTCTGCACGTCGGTTAGGGTCCGAACTAGAACCAGATGCTCCAAGCTCATCTAAGGTTTCCATTGCCCGGTTATCAGTATGATCTGAAACATAAGCATTCAAACTGCTATCAAAATAAGTATTTTCCATATTATCATAACCGTTTTCAGGTCTTACAGGAGAGATTTTACATTGACTTGGTTCATTAGTTAATATTCCAAAAGTGACTGCAGTATACTCTTGAATTGCTCCATCACTAGCAGAAGACTTAATTTCAACACCGTTATCAGATTCAACAAAACTGTATCCAGAAGGTAATGATGTAGAATTAAATGAAATGTCAGGCGCAGTTACATCATTTGGATTTATGTTTATACAAGCCTCATTTTCAGTTTCAGGATTTATCAATTCACAAGTTTTTCCTAGTGAAGCACATTTGTAAGCAGTACATTCTACTCCAAGTTCAGAACACTTAGAACAATTATCTCCTCCACTTGGAGGTTGCCAAGGCAAACAACTAAATTCAACTTTTCTTTCTCTGTACTCTCCAACTCCTGCAATAGATAATACTACTACAATTACTGCGACTACTATTGCAGCAATCCAACCTACAACTGGTGCGATTGCTACACCTGCAATAAGCTCTAAAGCTCCTGCATAAATTGCAGCACCTATAGCAGCCCCGATGACAATGGCTGTTGTTAGTTTATCCCCTTCAAAACCAAATGCTAAACCTATTATGTATCCTATTCCTGCACCTACTAGTGCTCCATTAGCCGCTCCAGCATACCCTCCAAATGCAAAAGTGCTTGGGGCAAGAAGAGTTCCTTCTGATATTGCTATTGTTGCTGCTGCGCCCAATCCTAATTGAGCGATTTGGCCAGCAAGAGCGTCAGGTTCTAAACTAAAGTCTAATCCTGTTGCAGCCTCTATCTGTTCTTGAGTAAATCCATCTACTCTTTGCCCTTGTTTTGGAGTGATATATTTCTTTAACTCTTCAATATAAGAATCGGTAATATCTGGTTGTCTATTTCCAGATGTTGAATAACCATCTCCAAGTTCCCCAGCTAAGTTAACATGAGAACCACAATCTCCTAAACTCATACAAAGGTTATTCATAGTTTGGGCAAATTCCGCATCCTTACATTGGCAGTTTATTTTACATTCCCATCTTCCCTCAATATTCTTTTTTTCATAATATGTGCAAGTTTGTGTTGCAGCCTTACATATTGCCTCAGAATCAGGTTGAGGTTCATCAGTTAATTCAAATCCTGTAGGATATTTTGGTAAGCAAACATCAAACTTGAATTTATCAATCTCTACATGTTTCAAATAACAGTCCGGGCTTTCTTCGCATTGAGAAAGCTTATCGGCATTTTCATTATAGGTCATGCACAAAGAACCAGTATTAACTCTACATTGAGCATTTGTGAATCCATTAGTGACGTCTTGTTCAACACAAACCCCATTTCGGTATTCTGCACAAGGTTCTGTTCTTATTTCTCCTTCAAAACATAGTTTTCTATAATGTCTGCTTCCAGGTACATCAACTGCTCGTTCTTCGTTTGTTCCTTCTGCCCCATCTAACCCGGTCCAAGAATCAAAAGCACACCAACTTTCTCCGTGCTTTCTTACTTTATTGTTATCTGTTTCATCGACACAAGTTAAATCTCTACATACATATTGTCCACCATTTAATGGGCTAGTATCTATACTAGCTCTCGTACTTCCACAAATACTTCCTTGCAAATAATCACAATTTCCGCATCTTTGTTCATTAGTTATTCTTCCATTACTATCCTTTGTTAAAGAGCAACTTTGTTCTACAGGTACAACTGAATTCCAATAAGAAGCAACATTTCTTTTATCATAATCATAAACATTAGCCTTATTTCCACAAGTATCTACAAAATATAAACCATCTTCATCATCGAAACATTGAGCATTTTCAGTTTTCTCACATTTAGTGTTTAGTTGAGGGTTTGTACATAATTGATTTGGATAAAATTCTCCACCATTAGTAAGGCATTTAACTTCACTACTAAATTGGCAGTTGTATTTTTGTTCGGTATCTAAAAATTCTAGTACACAAGCACCTTCTCTTTGAGTTCTAACTTTTTGTAAGCATTGGACCTCTCCAGTTGTTTGGGAATCCCAGTTCACTGGAGCACCCAAAGTTTGTCCTAAATTGTTACATTCTTGACTAGTGGATAGTTTTGCTTGTGCTGCTCCTCCAGAACCATCAGGAGAAACTAAACAGCACCCTCTATTACATTGTACTGGGGCCTGAGCGTACCAAGCTCCTCCTGAATTTTCACATGATGCCCTAGGAGATCCAGCGCTACAAATTCCAAATTCAGTATCATAACAAGTTCCAAGTTGGCATTGTGAAAAGTCAGTTCTTCTTCCAGGAAAACAAGAAGAAGTACATTCAGAGTTACAAACTTCTGAAGCATATTCTTGACAATAACTTCCATCATTATCTAATAAACAAGTTTGAATCGATGTAGATTGAGCAGAAACAAGTCCATGAGCCAAATAGTTTAATGCTTTTTCTCTAATAAAAGAAATAAACTTAGATTCTTTATGAGTGTTATAATAATCTAAATCATTTGTTTGTGCGATATTATGTGCAAGGGCAATACCACTTAATAATATCAAACTTATTTCAAATAATCCGATAAACTTTTTACTTAGAACCATCCTGCAGGCAATGCACACCCCCTTGTAGCAAATTCGATCCTCTCACCAGATTTCTTATTTTTAATAGTATAAATCTTTGTTGTATCTTCCATCATATAAACTCGTATATCATATTCAGGGTAGAGAATCATAAATCCATCTGTGCTAAAATAACACCATTTAGCCTCTTGAGTAACTATCTCATTAACTACAAACCCTATGCTTTGAAGTTTAGTAAATACAAAAGTATCAAATTTTGAAAATTTCTTAGATTCGCCAGACTTAGTCATAGTAAATTCATTTTCAAAACTAATTTCTACCACTTCTGGTTTAAGACTAGCTTCAACATTTACATTTCCAGAGCTAGATATCTCATAATTTCTACTTTCTAATTCAGAAATTAAAGAAGAAAAACATTGTTCGGCGTCTTCTTGTATTGCCTCATCAAATTCCTTTTCTAGATTAGATACATAAAGAGGGAATTGGTTTATGCAAGGTTCGAAATTGTTTATATTTTTGCATAAGTAAGGAATTTCTTTAGTATTATACAAAACTTTATCTTGTGCAGATAAAAGCCCTGCATTAGAAAACATATTATCTAAAATTACTCTTGCGCGTTCATTAATACACACACTCAAATAAGCTTGAGGATCATCAAAATCCTGTTCTCTCAAACTAACTGTATCTCTATTTATCATCATAACTACAAAAATCACTGCAACTATAATTAAAGCAACAATAACAAAAGCTGTAACTTGCCCTTTTTTATTTATCATCACCTTTTTACTAGAGATTATTCGTTTTTATATGCTATGTTAATCGTCCTGTTCTACTCTTGGTGCAAGGACAAAAGAAAGCATTACTTTCCCACTAGGAAAGTTAAGTCTCATAGGGTGATTGTCTGAAAAATTAATTTCTGCTCTGTTAGCTATTTTAGCACCCTTCACAAATTTGCTTAGGTATTCAAGTGAAAATCTTGCAGAACTGGCGTCTGAAAATATTTGAGCCTCGTCTGATGAAAATTCTGTTTTTGCTGAATGTAAGTTACTAGATTCAATAATGAATTTATCTGGTGCAGCAATAAAAGTGCATGCATCTGCAACAACTGCACAGTCTTCAATAGCGTCCACGAAAGCCTGAGCATCTATTTTTACTACGCTCTTAAATTCCCATGCAGGCATTTGTTTATCGTCCCCTTCAACTTCTATTAGTGCTAACGAAAACTCTCTTTTTATTTTATCATTGATTATAATTTTCAAAGAACTATCTTCTCTTTCAATTACGAGAGAACTTCCCATTTTTACTCTACGCATTATGGAGTTAAGATTTTCTAAGTTAACTCCTAAAGTTTCATCTTTTTCAACATTAAACTCTGAAAATAACTCAGATGGTATGTTAAAATAACACATAGCAACGTTAGCAGGGTCTAGTGCAGTCAAACTCATACCCTCCTTAGTGACTTTAATTCTAACTTCCGTAACAAGTTCAGAAATTATACTTATCAGGTGTGATAAAATTCTAGGATCCTCTAGTTTTAACCTCATGTTATTTAGGGCTATATTTTACTTTTAAGCATTATGGTGCTAAGAAGAATAAGAAAAAATAAATCTAGCACTTAATGGCTCATATAAGGATACACTTTGACATAGCAATTCATATAAATCTAACAAATACTTCAAAGTTATGGAAGAGGTCTCAGAAAAAGAAAAAAGGATAAGGGCTATCACAAGGTTATATTATTCAAATCCAAAAGTTCAACAATGCTTACTTGAATTTGCAAAAGACCGCGAAGTTGTTCCAAGGTACTTTGAAGGGTTTGGCAAGAGGCCTGACACTTTACAATATAATTCAGACATCATGGGCTTAGTGAATAAAGGCGCAACTTCGTTTCACGCTTCCGAAGAAATTTGGCTTGATCCACTAGCAATAAACTCCGACATGACTCAAAAAGAAATGTCTTTAGTCAGAAAGTCATGGGATCTCTTAATAGATATAGATTCGCCATTTTTAGACTATTCAAAAATCGCTGCAAAACTTCTTGTTGAAGAGTTAGAATCTTTTGGAATAAAAAGTTACGGGATAAAGTTTTCAGGCTCCAAAGGCATGCACATAGTAATTCCAGCAAAGGCATTTCCAGAAAGTTTTAACGGAGTCGAATCCAGATTTATGTTTCCAGAATGGCCAAGGTCAATTGTCCAATATTTAATGCAAAAAATAAAACCTAAGTTCACAAAAAAATTAAAGGGTTCAGATATAAATTTTGAAGCAATAAAAGAAAGAATGAACTTATCAAAAGAAGATTTAACCTCTATAAATTGCCCCAAGCCTAATTGTAATGGTGTTGCCCACATGAAACAAAAGGTATACTTCAAATGTAATTCTTGTAAAAATGATTTAGAAAGATTAGACTATAAGATAACTGCAAAAAAACTAAAGTGTATAGACGATAGATGTAGCGGGAATTTTGAAGTAGTTAAGTCAGAAGAATATTTTCTTTGTGATAAATGCGGTTTTTCTACTCATGACAAAACAAAGACAAGCTTAAATTCCCGTAATAAGGTAACTTTAGAGTCAAAATCAGAGTACGCTTCGGAATTTATAGAGGATTTGAAAACTGAAGAAATAGCCCCTCTAGATTTAGTTTTGGTTGCTCCAAGGCATCTTTTTAGGATGCCATATTCATTACATGAAAAAACTTCTTTAGCAAGTGTTGTTATTGATAAAGAGGAGTTAGATTCATTTACTCCAGCAAATGCAAACCCCTTAAAGATTACTATAAAGCCTTTCTACAAAGATGCAATTCCTGGTGAAGCTACAGATCTTTTGAAGAGGGCGATAGAATGGAAGTTAGAAAATGAACCTAAAGAAGAAAGAAAAAGAATTTCTGAGGAGTTTGTTGCAGATTATACTGGAGTTACAGAAGAGATGTACCCTCATGCAATAAAGAAATTACTTCAAGGGTTACAAGAAGGGCGAAAGAGAGGTCTTTTCGTACTTCTTACCTTTTTGAAATGCCTAAATTATCCTGATGATTATATTTCTCAAAAAGTTCATGATTGGAATAAAAAAAATGATCCACCATTAAAAGAAGGTTATGTCAAGTCTCAATTAGATTGGCACTTTAAACAAAAGAAGAAAATTCTTCCACCAAATTATAGCAATGATAGTTTCTACAAAGATTTGAAATTAGTCGACAAAACTCCTGAAGTAAAGAATCCCCTTGTAGAAGTATCTAGAAAACTAAGAAAATCTATTTCAAATCAATAGTAATAAACTGTCTTTCAATTTCTTGACTAGCTTTCCTAAGTGCTATTTGACTTCTAATTACCTTAATTACAATAAACATTCCAAAAACAAGTAAGACGACTATTCCAAACCAAGCAACAGTTCTTAGATTATTATCGGATATTGCAAACCCTGAAATTCCTCCAGTAGTAAATCTAACAGTCTGTTGTTTTTGGCTTACATCTAAATTATCAGAAGCTTCAATTATCAGAACATAATCTCCTATGGAATTTTTAGGAAGGTCAAAATTTGCTTCAAAATTATCTGTATTACTTGCCGAGACAGTTATCTGCCCGAATGACCCTTCTGAAACAATTTCATTATCTGAATTTACCAATTTATATTTAATGTTCAAATCTTTAGGTGTTGAAGCAAAGTTTTCAATAGCATAATTTACTCTAAGTTCTGCTCCAACTCTTTCAGAATTTAAGATGTTTAGTTCAAACTCGCCTCCAATTACTTCAATTTGATATGTAAAACTAGAATTGACTTCTTGACATTTTACTCCTAGTGTTGTGAAATAATCTCCTATTTCAGCATCTATCGGTACGTTAACTGAAAATATGTAGTTTACAGTTTCTCCTGGGCTTAATGAGTAAACATCATTTCCTGAAATCCATTCAGAAACTCCTGCGCCTTTAGTGAAGAAACAACTGTTCAAAAATCTTAAACCATTATTTTTTACCGGTAATTCTATTGAATCAGATTGTCCTCTTCTTATTTTAAGTTTTTCAATGTTTTCAAGTTCGGCGCTAAAGCTTTGTCTCAAACTTACGCTTCCTCCTCCTGAGCTTCCTCCACCACCGCCTCCTCCGCCGCCTCCAGAAGAACTTCCTCCAGACGATCCGCTAGGCGGAACAGATAATGTGAAACTCTTACGAGTAGTATTTGTATTTCCTGCAGAATCTATTAAACTCATATAAAAGAAATAACTAGACTCAGTGTCTAAAGTAAATGTTGTAGAAGAGCAACTTGGTAATTCTGTATTTGCTATAACTGTGTTTCCGGTTGCCGCAAATGTAACATTGTAAAAGCATTGAACTGGGCTCAAATCAATATATGAAACAGATATTGGAATATTTGAAAGGCTCGTATATGTCCCGCTAGGTTCACTTAAGGTAACGTTAGGTTTTGTTCTGTCTATATAGAATGTTTGGTTATCTGCCATGTAATTATGTCCTAAAGTATCATTACATGAAATGCTCCAAGAATAAGCTCCTTCATTATGGTTACTAAGATTTAGGAAGAAAGAATTTTGATTATCTGAAGTAACCGTATTATTTGTCTGGTTTACTATAAAAACTCCGGTAGTATTTGTCCACAACCTACAAGACTGCAAATCCCGATCCTGTGGCTCATAGGTAAAATTAATTTTTTGAGATGAAGCATTTCCAAAATAACTTCCTAGAGGATTTACTAGGTCTACGCTTGGAGGGTTAACACTTACAATAAAAGTATTAGAATCAAATCCTATGTTTCCAGTGCTATCATTAGCATAAACAAAAATCTCATATAGCCCATCACCATTTACGCTAAATGTTGTATTTTGACAAATTGAAGGAGTGGTTGTATTTACAAATCCTTCTGTAAGTGTATACCAACATGCATTCAATGCAGGATCTATGACACTAAAGTTTAATGCAATATTTGTTTGATTTCCAACAACCGAACTTGTTGAAGGATAGACTATATTTACACTAGGAGCTTGAGTATTTATTAAAAAAGTATTTGTTTGAGAGTTTAGGTTTCCAAAAGTATCATTTGAATATATTCTTATAAGGTTATTTCCTTCACTACCAGTAAATGTAAAGTTTGTTCCGCATGTAATTGTGTTATTTATTGTTCCGCTAGAATTTGTCCACCAACATCTGCTTAATCCAACCCCGTTATCAAATATAGTATAGTTAACTCGGACAGTTCGATTAGTTAATAATGAATTGTTTAAAGGGTTTATTATGGAAATATTTGGTCCAAGACTATCTATGAAGAATGAAGCAGTACTAGACACCGTTTCTCCCGTAGTATCATTAACATAAACTCTCCAAATGTTTGTTCCCTGGTTACTTGTTAAACTAGTTAAGTTTGATCCACAAACAGCACTATTGTTTGTCTGACCTAAATCTAAAGTATACCAACAGCTATCCAAGTCATTATCTATGGCACTAAAATTAAGATTATTTTGAAGTATGGTATAATTAGTATTGTTTAAGGGATAAACTATGCTTACAAGTGGGGGAGCATTAGCAGTCAAATAATCTATTGAAATATTATATAATCTTGGAGTAAAGTCTGTATCTTCTGTACTAAATTCAAACTTGTATTGGAAATATCTATCACTTATCAAATTTATATTCTGAGGAGATGTTCCATTAATCAATGAATAAGATTCTCCTGAACATAGGGAATCATTACATACTCTGGCACTCAAATTCAATCTCAAAGCTCCCCTAGAATATCTATCAGAAATCTCTTGAGCACTTAAGGATCTATTGTAAATAGCAACTTCATCAATTAATCCATCAAATGGAAATGCATTAGGGTTTGTTCCGCTCCAACCAGACCCTACAACAAGATCAAGATTATTTGTTGAAACTGTTCCTGTTCTTGCAACAGGAGTGTCATCTAATGCTCCGTTTAAGTAAAGTCTAACTTGAGAACCATTATATGTTGCAACAACGTGGTACCATTCTCCTGGAGACATATCCGTATCGGCAGTATAAGTTGTAGCTGCACCAGAACTTGTATCTAATATGAATGTCAAAAGGTTGTTTGCTCCAGAAGATACATAAAGAGAAAGTAATGAAGGCCCCTTATCAATTATAGTTGGGTCATTAGGAAAGCTCTCTGGTCTAATCCAAGTCTCTAAAGTTAATTGATTTTCAAGACTATTCATTAAAGAAGGTGTTGTGAAATTTATGTATTCTCCATTTGATCCAACTCCATTTTCAAAATCTATGCTTGCATTGAATCTTCCTGCAACCCCGTATTCATTTCCTTCAAAAAGCCTAGGTAATCCGTGATTTGAATTTCCAGAGGAGTCTATTATATTTCCACTTTGTTCATTCATATGGGTAAGTAGAATATTTCCAGTCATGTTTAAAGGTCTGAGAAAGTTACCTTGTTCTACTGCATTGTTATCTACTAATTCACAACCATAACATAATTCGCTTGTCCAAGATATGTTATTCCAAGTTGAATTTATCCCTGCATCAAAAATCCTAGAGGAAAAGTTACCTAAAATAAAACCTTGAGATATATTTAATTGAACAAAACCTGAAGAATTGTAAAAAGTCCTGCTAAAATTTCCTTGTAAAAAGTTGCTAGAATCTTTATCTTCAAATATTTCCGCGTTTACAAAACTTAGAACAAGTAAAAATAATATTATTCCAAATAATGCATTCCTCTTCTTTAACATGTAAGACTTAGAACCTCTTTAATTTTAAACATTACCTTTTGTTATATTTTTTTAAGAATCTTTATAAACACTTTCTCCTCTAATAGTTTATGCAAAAAAAAGGTGTTCTTATAATTTTATTATCTATCTTTTTAGTTTCGTTTGCGTTAGCGCAAAATGCTTCAGTTCCCTCTACAACTTCGGGTAGCGCAAATATAATTTCAAAAGCGTATCAATGTCTTCAATCAGAAGTTGAAGCTAAAGCTCAAAACACAATTTCATTGCAAGAAGCAGTTTTTGGAGTTTTAGCATTAGGGAGCAATTCAAAATTAGTTTCAGTAATTGAAGGTAAAATAAAAACAAATAATCATTGGGAAGAGACTTCAAACCCTCTTAAAGACACAGCGCAGGCAATGTTAGCTTACAATAGGATTGGAAAAAATACTAACGATATAAAGAATTGGACTCTTTCAAAAAGCAAAGCAGCTACAGATTTGACCTGGTTTATAGAAATAGATATAGACAATCATGAGTCTTCACAGTGCACTATAAGTTATAGTAATGAACAGCAAAGAACTGTTAATGTAAATGAAGACATGACTCTTTCAGGAAATCCAGGCTCATGTCTATCTATAGCTGCATCCGGATTTTGGCTTAGGGTATCAAACACATGTATAGACTACAATTACACAATTTCTTGTGATAAAGACTTCACAACTTCAACATTATATCAAAGAACGGGATCTTCAACAATATTTGTTTCTCCAGTAGCCCATTCTACTGCAGCTCTTGGAACTACAACTGAAAAGATTAACTCTAAGTGTCTTTCTTCTGCATCAACATCTTGTGATTATGAAGGCACTCTATGGGCAGCTATAGCATTAGACAAATTAGGCGTTTCAACAAGAGAGTATTTACCTTATTTGCTTGCTCTCTCTGAATCTAATAAAAGATTCTTGCCTAGTAGTTTCTTACACATCTTAACAGATGGTCAAGATCAATATAGCGAGCTAGTTCAAGAACAACAACAGTCTAAGTTTTGGCAGGCACCAAATACACCTTATAATAGATATTATGATTCCGCGCTAGCAATATTATCTTTACAAGGGGTAAATTCTATAGAAGAATCAAATTCAAAAGCTTATTTCGAGACTATAACAACTCCTCAAGGTTGTTGGAATAACAACAATATAAGAGATACAGGATTCTTGCTTTATGCAGGATGGTCTAGAGCGGTTTCTCAAGGTTCTGGCTCTAGTGGTGGTTCAGGGAACGCTCAAACATGTGAAGCTGGAGGGTTTACTTGCACTTCATTATTAACTTGCGAAGGCTTAGAAGGTGAGGCTCTAGGAGAGTATTCTTGCCCAGGGACAAAGGTCTGTTGTTCTGAGTCTCCAGTATTAGAATCTTGTTCTGCACAGGCTGGAATAATCTGTTCATCAGGGCAAGTTTGTTCAGGATCTTCTTCAAAATCTTCTGAAGGTACATGTTGTCTTGGAACTTGCGCTCAAGAAACACAGCAGGATGCATGTAAAGCAGTTGGAGGAACAGGTTGTTTCTCTTCTTGTCTAGATAGTGAAGAACAAGTTTCTTCGGTTACATGTTCAGTATCAGGTGAAGTTTGTTGTAAGCAAAAAACTAGCCAATCCGAATCTTCTAGTAATTTAGGTTTGTGGGTTACATTATTAGTTATTTTGATTGCTTTAGTAGTGGCGGGAATACTGATGAGAAATAAATTAAAAATGATTTTATTCAAATCTAGAAATAAAGGTCCATCTTCTAGTGGTCCTACAAGGCCAATGCCTCCTGGTTCAAGACCTCCGTTCCCTCCATTTAGAGGCCCTATGCCTTATCCAAGAGCGCAGCCTAGAGTCATACAACCTTCTTCTACTCAGCAAATGAGAAGGCCTTCTACAAATAAAGATAAAGAAATGGAAGAAACAATGGCAAAACTCAAAGAAATGAGTAAGTAAAAATGAAGAAATTATTACTATTTTTTTTATTAGTGTTCATTCCCCTATCTTCAGCAATAAGTACCAATATGCTTCCAGTTTATCAACCTGGAGAAACAATGATCGTAGAAGTTCAAGGGAATATTCTAAGTCCTATAGATAGGTCTGACGTTGTTTTCAGAAGAGCTCATGTTGCAATCGCAGTAGATTATGATATTAAGAGAGTTTTAGATAAATATTATCTTTATGCTCAAGTTCCTTTGAATCCTAATAATTATACTTTATTCATAAATGGGATATCCACAACTCTAAACGGTCAAAATCAGATGGTGGATTTTAATCAGACTTTCGAAGTTTCAGGAAATTTAACAGACTATTCGATCAACCCAGGTTTGATAATTACAAATCAAGATTTTTCTTTAACTATAAAATCTAATTTGGATCAACAAACAACAATATCTTCAGATTTTCCAGAAGAAATGAGTTTAACAATTAATCCTGGAAATAACCCTTTAAATTTTGATGTCTCGTCTAAATCTTCAGGATTTTACCTAGCAACAATTGGTAAATATAAGGTTCCTATTCAAGTAATTAAATCAGAGTCTAGTCAATCAGACTTTTCAATCTCTGTCTTTCCTAAATTCGTTAAAGAAGTTCTAAAATTAAATTCTTTAAAGTCTTATAATTTTTCAATTTTAAATAATGGGAACCAATCCCTAACAGACCTTTATTTTGCTTATAATCAAGAAATTTTTTCTTTAGACAAGGAATCTTTTTCATTAAGCGTTAATGAGTCTATTAATTTATCAGTTACTCTAAAAAATTCAAGCCAAAACTTTAATGAAATAATTTCTATAGCGTCTGGAAATGATATGGTTGCTAACATTACATTTCAAATATCTTTTACTCAAAATGATAGTCAGGTAACTAATAGTTCAAACCCAGAATATTATTGTTCTGAGTTAGGAGGTAGTTTTTGTTCTGCCACGGAAGTATGTTCAGGTCAATCTATCCAATCATTAGATGGTTTATGTTGCGTAGGTTCATGTAGTTTAGAAGAAAAGTCAAGTACTAACTGGATAATCTATATATTAGCAATATTAGTCTTAGTAGTTATTATCTTCATTTATTTAAGATATAAAAAAGCAAAACTTCCTAAACCAAAAAATCTAGCAATAAACTCCGTACTCAAAAGACCTGTTTAATTTTTTGATTTTTTCTTTTTCTTAGGTTTCTCTTTTTTCTGTTCTTTTTGAGATGGTTGAGGCATAGGTTGCTGAGCTGGTTTGAAAACCTCCTTTGGGTCTCCACCTTTACGAATATATTCTAATTTACTTATCAATATTTCTCGTTCTCCCATCATTCTTTTTGCAAGCGCATCATAATTATGCAATCTTGAAACTACAAAATTTACAAATTCATTCATTTCAAAAGCATTCATCTTGAAACCTTCGGGTTCATAAATTTCTACATGTGCAGGCATATATGTAACAACCGTATTCATAAAAATTGGTAGACTTTCAAATCCTAAATCTATATCTGCAAAAGCAGTCCATAAGTTTTCTGCCTTTTCAACTTTTTTTGCTTTATTTACTTCTTTATGAAGTAATGAAACTCCCTTTTCAGTACCTAGTTTATCTATTAAATCAGATAGTGTCTTTTCAAGGTGTTCCACAGGTCTTCCAAGAATTTCAATTATAAATTTAGCCTTCAAAGCAACCATTCTTTATAAAAAAGAAACACTATTTTAAATGTTGCTACGCAATTTATTTAAGCCCTAATTATATAACCTAATATGGAAAACAAAATTTTTCTATTTACTGCAATTCCGATTTTAGGAATAATCTTAGTTTTCGGTTATCTTAATATCCAACAAGCTTCTTCTCTTGCTCCAAATATTGAATCGGTAAGTGAATGTAAGAGTATAGAATATAATGGAGAAGATCGTATTGACTTATTATTTATCTCTTCTTCTGAAGATGCAAAGCATTATACAGATTACCTGTTTACCGTAGAACCATACAAAACTTATAGGAATTATTTTAATGTTCAATTTTTAGATGAAGAAGTAGAGTGTGAACATTACAAAGACATAGCTCTTTTATGCTATACGGATCAAGTTTTAGACTTAGCCAAAAAATGCGAGCATGATTACTTAATCGTGTTAAAAGAAGATGAAAGACAAATAAGAAGCTCAGCTTACGGCAAGGTTGTAAGCATAAACAAAGTTCATGAAGATTCGGTTTTAATTCATGAATTGGGTCACGCAATTGGTAATTTTGCAGAAGAATATGGTGGTGCAAAAATACCTCCCGGTTCAAAAAATTGTCAATCTCAATGTAATAAATTTGATGGAGAAGTAGATTCATGTGTTCAAGAGTGTTCCACCTCATCTCATTATAGGTCAATTCCAACAGGAGTGATGAGGTCTTTAATAACAGATAATTATGGCGTTTATGATGTTGCTTTATTGACTGAACTTCTTGAAAAAAATAAACCTAAAACTAGTTCAATCACCGGAAATCAGATTTTTGAAGGTAGCTTGTGTGCAAAAAAGGCTCAAGAAATAAAGATCTTTCAATCAGAAAATGGTTTTGATATTAAAACAGATAATTCCTTAGAAGAAATTTGTATTCCTGATAAGGGTCTATCAGGCGCACTATGTGTAGGAAATATTTGTAATATCAATGTTCTTTTTACAGATGCCCAAGAAATTAGTGATGAAACATTAAATGGAGAAACATATCTTAACCCGGAAGTACCTTTAAGCCTATATGTAGAAAAAAATACTGAAAACCCAATTGTAGAAATAACCTTCGACGACCAATTAATAGGTACTATAAATACGGCGGAAGCGGGAGTCACAGCATGCAGAGTTTAAATAAAAAAGGTTTTTCCTCAGTTCTACAAGTAACTCTTCTAACTTTTCTTAGTGTATTAGCTCTTTCTTTAGTTTGGGGGTATGTTTCAGATTTATCTAACGATTTTGAAAATCAATTATCTCCTACAGTGGATTGTATTTCTCAGAAATCCAAAATAAATGGTGCTTGTTTGAATTCTGATGGTAAAATAGAACTTAGTTTAGATACAGGTTTAGGCGAAAAAATATCTTATTTAGATATTAATTTCAAAGGCGAATCATTCGCGTGCGGACAGATGTGTGGTTCTTGTAATTTAGTAGATGAAAATGGTAAAAAGACTATTTATCTAAGCCCTCAAGGCACGGTTGTCTTGCAAGATCAAATAGCTACTGCGATAAACAGATGCCTACCAGAATTATTTTCAATTTCTTCCTGTTAGTTAAATTTTCTTCAAAGCGATAAGAATTACAAGTAAAACGCAAAAACCAATAAATGAATAAATGACAATGCTTCTAGTTTTGTAAGTCCTTGTAATCTCATAATTAACTTTATTTTCATTTTTAGCAAGAGATATTTTTGATTTTTTTGTTTCAGCCAATTCGACAATTTCTTCAACTAGATTATCTGTTTTTTTGACCTCGTTATTTTTAGAGATTTCTTCAACAATAACTTCATTTTCTTCAATTTCTTCATTATTATTGTTCTCATTATTTGTACTTTGAGTGGTAGTCCCACAATTATTTTCTCCGTTTTTAGTCGAAGCTATAAATAACCATTCATTATTACAAAAGCTATATGCTAAATCGTTATTTTTAGAATCATCAAAATTTTCAGATTCATCGATTGTGTTTCCATTTAATTTCAAATAAACTGTTTCATTTTGATTATCTAACCACCTACCTGAAAAATTAATTATTAAGTAACCAGAAAAACTACCACTCAAGTTGTATTTTCCACCATCGCCATTTTCTAAATAATGACCTTCTAAATTTATGGTATCTTCCGAATAGAGTTCAACCCATTCAAATCCAGAATCTTCACCAGAAGGGTTAGATTCTATTTCATTAATTCTTAAGGCAGAAGTATTAGCCATAAGAATCATAATAAGCGAGAAGCCCATTAGAGTCGCGAATGAAAATTTCATCATGGCCATCATTCCAGATATTTTCTCTACCCCAGTATAGTTCGGCAATTCCATCTTGTCCTTTTGCAGAGTACAATCTAAATCTTTCACCAACGTCCTTTTCAAATCTATAGCTCTTTGTGCTTTCATCTTTTATATTCCATGATATAAAATTTATATCGCACGAATCTGTAATATCTAGATATTCTTCATATTTATTTATTTCTACTTTTAAGCATCCATAAAATTCAGACTTGGTCCACAAACCTAGTTCATTTTCTCTAGCATAATTCTCAGAATTTTCAAATAATTTTTCTTCAGACTCATCAACCAAATAACTATGGGCAAAACCTCTTTTTACGATTTCAAGATTCAAGTAAGATTGCCCATAATATAATCTTCCAAGTATTCTATCATATATATCTAATCCTCTAATTTCTAATTCAACATTGGAAAAAGTAGAAAGGTATTCCTTTCCAAGTTCAGAATAAGCCAACCCTTTTTCAGGAGTGTTTATATTTAATAATCTTATTTTTCTACCATCGGAAAGCTCAACAGTATCCCCATCAAGAACTCTTAATATTTCCACATTTTCTCTAACCACTCCTTGATCTGTGAAAAATATATAATTTCCTGCTATTACTAAAGTAATCATTGCAGCCAAAATAAATGAAGCTTTTTTATTCATTATTTGTTAACTGAAAGTTAGCCATTTGTCCAACTTTAATTCCAAGTTGAGAACTTAGTCCTTTATTTATCTCTAAGACATACTTTGCAGATCCGGCATGAGGGATTACAGGGCAAGGGTCTTTCTCACAAGGTTCGGCTTCCCTAATATCAATTATCTTTCCAGAAGAATCTATCCATATTATGTCAAGGGGGATTAAAGTATTCTTCATCCAGAAAGGATAGCTTCCTTCAGAATCAAAAATAAAAAACATTCCTTTATTCTCCTCTAGTTCTTCTCTATACATAAGGCCTGTTTGCCTAGCCTGAGGTGTATCAACAACTTCAACTATAAAGCATTCTTTCTCAAAACAGACTTTATCTATTTCTTTATCCATAATAAAAAAACCTAAAATTGCTACAAGAACAATTATTCCTAAAACAAAAAACCATCCCTTCTTCATATCTAGAAAATTAGACATAAGTTTATATAAGTTTAACTCGGATTATCTGCGAGGTATAATGGCTGTAATTTTATACGGAACTTCTAGCTGCCCATGGTGTCATAAGGCTAGAGACTTCCTAAAATCTAAAAAAGTAGCGTTCAAAGATGTTAATGTTGAAGATCAAAAAGCTGCGAAGGAGATGATTAAAAAGTCAGGTCAACAAGGAGTTCCAGTCATAGACATAAATGGAAATATTATTGTTGGTTTTGATGAATCTGCAATAAAAAAAGCTCTAAATTTAAAATGAAAAAAGAAAATTCAGAATATGATTTTATAATAGTTGGTGCAGGTGGTGCAGGGTTAGCTGCAGCAATGTACGGAGCAAGACTAGGTATGAAAACTATTTGCTTTGGTTCATCACATGGAACTGAATTGCCTTTAGGAGGAGTTATAACGACTACAAATGTTGTTGAAAATTATCCTGGTTTCATAAGATTAACTGGTACTGAAATAGCAGATAAAATAAGAGAGCACGCAGAGTCTTACCCAGAAGTAACTTTGAAAGAAGAAAAAGTTGAATCTGTAAAAAAAGAAGGAGATAGGTTTAAGGTAAAAACTTCAGAAGGCTCTTATGAAGGTAAGACAATTTTGTTTGCAACAGGAACAAAATGGAGAAAATTAGAGTGTAAAGGTAGTAAAGAATATGAAAACAAAGGAGTTGCTTATTGCGCTCTATGTGATGCTCCGTTATTCAAAAATAAAGTGGTAGCAGTTGTTGGTGGTAGTGATTCTGCTGCAAAAGATGCAATGGTTTTAGCAGAGCATGCAAAGAAAGTCTACATAATCTATAGGGGTGAAAAAATTCGCCCAGAGCCTATAAATTATGAAAGAATAATGAAAAATAAAAAAATAGAAATAATAAACAACACTAATATCCTCGAAGTAAAAGGAAAACAATTTGTCGATAGTGTAGTTTTAGATAAACCTTACAATGGAAGTAAGGAATTAGAGTTACAAGGAGTTTTTGTAGCAATAGGGCACATAATTCTTTCAGATTTAGCAAAATCTTTAGGTGTAAAGACAAATGAGAAAGGAGAAATAGTTTTAGATCATAGAACAAGTGAAACAAGTGTCAAGGGTGTTTTTGGAGCAGGAGATGTCGGAGATAAACCGTTTAAGCAATTAATCACTGGTGTAGCAGAAGGTTGTACTGCAGCATTCTCAGCATACGAATACATTTCTAAAAATCTTAAATAATTTCATTCATAGAACTTTCTTCAAAAAATTGTCCAAATCTTTTCCCGACAATTTTAGCATTTTTTAAATTGACTACCCAATTTACTCCAGAATCCTCAAGTTGTTCTGGTTTTAGAAATAACCATCCTTCACGATTAAATCTTACTGCTACGACGGGGGTTAAACCCATTATAAGTGAGAATTGCATAAACTCATCGATCTGCTCTTTAGTAATATAAATTCTGGGGCTCTTACTTGATTTAGCTTCAATTGCATAAGCTCTATAGTTAACTTTACCTGCAATTAAATCACAAAATGTATTTTCATTAGTTCCTGAACCTGCAACGCGAGCGCACCTCCACCCATTTTCCGTAAACTTGTCTAATAATTCTCTTTCTGCCCTAGAACCCTTCGCCTTATTTGACATAAATCTCAAAAACCCTTTATCTTTTTAAGATCTACTAAAGTCTAAGACTTAAAAAGCAAGGTTTTCTCAATTAATGATGGAAAAACCAATTAAAGAACTCTTAAAGTTCTCAATAATTAATATCGATAAGCCTTCAGGTCCTACAAGCTTTACAGTTTCTCAGTATGTTTCAAAATCTCTTAGGATAAAGAAAACTTCCCACCTAGGTACTTTAGACCCTCAAGTCTCAGGAGTTTTACCAGTAGCTCTAGACAGAGCTTGCAGGCTTAATGAATATTTAATGCACAAAGATAAAACCTATGTTGGTATAATTAGAGTTCATAAGGAAATTTCTTTAGAAAAGTTAAGGCAAGAAGCAAAAAATTTTATTGGGAAAATAATCCAACTTCCTCCTGTCCGTTCATCAGTTAAAAGGGCAGTTCGTGAAAGAGAAATAAAATCATTTGATATTCTTGAAGAAAATGGTAAAGATTTTCTTTTTATTACAAAGGTTCAAGCTGGAACATATATTAGAAAACTTTGTAGTGATTTAGGTGAAAAAATAGGTGGAGCTCATATGCTTGAACTTCGAAGAACAGATGCTGGAATATTCAATGAATCATCAGCAATAACACTATATGATTTTGATAAAATTATGAAAGAATATAAAAATGGAAATGAAGAGCCTCTAAGAAAAATTCTAATCTCTGGAGAAATAGTCAAAGAAATGTTTCCTAGAGTTAATATAAGAAAAGATGTTTTAAAAAAACTTTATACAGGTAGTCCAATATTCAAATCATTTTTAGAAAAAGAACAAAATATTGATAAAATCGAAAAAGGGAGTAAAATAGTTGTTTATTGTGGGGAAAAATTTGTAGGAGTTTATGAATTCATAAATTCAAAAGACTTAATAGCTAAACCGGAGTTTGTATTAAATTAAACATGAGGGAATTTATTTATTATTCGAGAACTGCTCCAACGGCAGGACATGTAATTAAAGAAGACTTAATGAAATCTGGTAGATTAGACATTGCAATTCATTCCGTAATTGCAGCTTTCTTTTTAAGCCATAAGATGAGGACTGATGTAAAGCTCCATTTATTGTTTGCAGGTCCTCCAGATCCAGTTAAACATTTAGAATTAAAACCTGTAATGGAAGGAATTACCGGAATAGATAAAATTTACTTAAGTAAGAAAAATGTTCAAGACATAATTAAAAAAATGCTTTACAAATATAAGCAAGGTCAGAAAAATGAAGTTTTTCCAGGTTACTGGATTGAAAAGAAAAATTTCATGGAATTAGTTAATGAATTAATCGATGAAGGTAAACAAGTATTTATTCTAGATCCGGATGGAGAAGATATTCGTGAGGCTGAAATAAAAGAAAATCCCGTATTTATTTTAGGAGATCACAGAGGTTTACCAGACAAAGAATACAAACGCCTAAAAAAAATAGCAACTCCGGTATCTATAGGTAATAAAGAGTATTTCGCTTCTCACACAGTCGCAATAGTAAATAACGAATTAGATAGACGAGGAATTTGAAAGAAGAGAACCAATAACTACATCAAACCACAATAATGGTTAAAAACTCTTGTCTTGAGAAATTGATATGGTCAAAGGTTTAGCGGTCAGATTAAAGTCTTATGATGAAACAATTCCTAAGGTTCTAAATTTAATCAAGTTATCAGAAGAATTAAAGAAACATAAGAATATTGTTATTAAACTCCATTTAGTCCCAGGTCAGCCACAAAATTCAACAAAAATAGAATTTTTAGAACCTTTAGTTCAGTTTTGCGTAGCTAATAAGAATCCTGGTTCAGATATAATCCTGGCGGAAGGATGTGATGGTGCAGAAACAAGAGACCTTTTTGATGAATTTGGTTTCACAAGGCTTGCAGAAAGGTATAGCCTTGGATTAATAGACTTAAATGAATCTTCTTCAGTTGAAGTACAGAACCCTGAATTTTTAAGATTCAAGTCTATTCATTATCCTGAGTTGCTATTGAATAGCTTTGTAATTACTGCAACTCCGGCAAGATTAAATGAGGAACTTGGGTTATCCGCCTCTCTGGATACGATGTTAGGGGCTTTTCCAGGTTACAAATACAGGGGATTCTTTTCAAGCACCAAAAAGAAGTTGAGAGAACATCCAACTAAATACCAAATACACGATATCTTGAAATGTAAGATGCCTGATTTAGCGATAATTGATGCAGGAGATAAAGGATTCATAATTACAGGTAAGCCATTGGATATGGATAAGCAAACCACAAAATTATTTGGTTTGGATTGGAATAATGTGCCTCATATAAGGTTAATTGATGAAAGTTTCTCTCAAGCTCCTAAAGTAGAAGGAGTGGATCATTTAGTAGGGAAGCTTCCAGATAGTAAGTAATATTAAGAGGATATTTTATAACATAATATGAAAAAGAGTGTTAGGCTAACTATACAAGGTTCTATTCAACCAGTATTTTTTAATAAATTTATAAGGGAAACTGCAGAAAAGTATTCAATAAGAGGTTTTGTAAGAAATAAAGGGGATGGAATAGTGGAGATATTTATTGAAGGAAATATGAATGATGTAAATTCAATGGTTATGGCCTGTAAAACAGGACCTCAACATTCTATGATTAGAAACACTCAAGAAAAAGAAGAAAAATTTCAGGGATTTAAAGACTTTAAAACAATGGATTTTTAATAAAAATCAAAATTCTTCGTCTTCTTCTTCCTCTTCATCTTTGTCTTCTGCGTCTTCCTCAAAATCGTCTTCTTCGAACTCTTTTGCCATTGGAGAAATTTATACTTTAAGTTTATAAATTTTACGAATAGTAATGCATATAAATCAAATATTCTACAAATTAATATGGGTCGAGAAGAATTAATTATAGAAGAAAGGCTAAAAAAACTTCACGCATTAAAAGCAAATGGGTTTAATCCTTATCCAAACAAGTTTGAAAGAACACACTATGCATCTGAATTAATAGAAAAACATAAATCTCTAAAAAATGGTGCTAAATCAACAAGCAAAGTATCTATTGCAGGGAGAGTAATGAGCATTCGAGATTTTGGTAAAATCGCTTTCGCAGTAATACAAGATTCTTCTGGAAAAATACAGATTAATGTTCAAAAGGACGAAACTCCTGAAAAACAAAGAGAACTTTTTTCAAAATACATAGATGCAGGAGATTTTTTAGGAGTTGAGGGTACAATAATTAGAACAGAGAGGGGAGAATTGTCAGTTCTAGCAAATAAAATTACAATTTTAACAAAATCTATTTTACCTCTACCAGATAAACATCATGGCCTTAAAGATGATGAAGAAAGGTTACGTAAAAGATATTTAGATATTTTAACAGACTCAGAAACAAAAGAAATGTTTGTAAGAAAGGCAAAATTCTGGAATACCATTAGGTTATTTTTAGCAGAAAAAGGATTCTTGGAGGTAGAAACTCCTGTTTTAGAAACTTCGGCAGGAGGAGCAGCCGCAACCCCTTTCAAAACGCACCATAATGCTCTAGATCTCGATGTATATTTAAGAATCTCAATGGGAGAATTGTGGCAGAAAAAACTAATGGTTGCAGGATATGATAAAACTTTTGAGATTGGTCGTCAATTTAGAAACGAAGGAATGGATGCAGAACATTTACAAGATTATACTCAAATGGAATTTTATTGGGGATATGCTAATTATGAGATGGGCATGGATCTAGTAGAAGAGATGTATAAAAAATTAGCAAAAGAAGTTTATGGTAAAACAAAGTTCACAGTGGGAGATCATACTTTTGATTTATCGAAACCGTGGAAAAAGATAGACTATGCAACAGAGGTCAAAAAGGAAACAGGAATTGATATTTTCAAAGCATCCGAAAAAGAAATGGAGAAAAAAATTAAAGAATTAAATGGATCTATAGAACCAAACCAATCGAAACAAAATCTTATTGATGGATTATGGAAATATTGTAGAAAAAAGATATCTGGGCCAGCATTCTTAATAGGTCATCCAGTAGAAGTCTCTCCTTTAGCAAAACGTGATCCAAAAGATGAAAGAAAAGTAGAAAGATTCCAAATCATCCTAGGTGGCAGTGAAGTGGGTAACGGTTATTCTGAATTGAATGATCCTATAGATCAAGAAGGGCGTTTTATAGAGCAACAAGAAATGAAAGACGCAGGAGACAATGAAGCTCAAGAACATGATAAAGATTTTGTTGAAGCTCTAAAATATGGTATGCCTCCAACCTGTGGTTTTGGATTATCTGAAAGATTATTTGCATTTTTTGAGGGCAAGCCTCTAAGAGAGACAGTTATTTTCCCTCTTATGAAACCATCAAAAGAGGATAAAAAATGAGTGAAGAAATAGACTTAGTAATAAAAAGTAAAATTAAGTCTGCTGTTCCAGATCTTAGCGTAGCAGGAGAAGTTCCAGATGCATTAAACAAAAAAGTAAAAGAAATTCTAGATAAGGCTGCAGAAAGGGCAAAAGCAAATGGCCGTAGGACATTACAAGCACGAGATTTGTAATTAAAAATTCTAAAAATAAAATTAGTTAGAAGCAATTGTTCTTCTTCTGTGATTAGGTTCTTTCTTATTAGCCATGTTATCTTTAGGAACATGTTTAGTCTCTTTAGCTTTTGTTTCAGCCATTTTCTCATTAGCGATAGCTGCAGATTGTTCCTTTTCGCTTTCTATTTTCTTTTGTTCTTCTGTTTTCTCTTCTTTTGCAACTGAAGGAGCTGTTACCTTTCTTTCAATCTTAACATTTCTTCTTGCATGTCTTTCTCTAGCGAATTTTACGTGTGCAGGGTCAGTAACAAATGTAACTTTAACTTCATCTCCAGTTTTAATTGCTTTAACTGTTACGTTAGCTGGAGGAGTAGCGCTTCCTCTGTACCAAACTTCATTATTAAGATAAGAATCAATTTTTACTAAATCAAGATTTCTATTTGGAACTTTCATATGCTTAGCAATAAATTCCTTAATTGCTTTAACGCTCTTAGCAGTTCTCTTGTAAGAAGGAACTTTAGTCCATTCCCTTCTAAGAGGAATTGTATATTCTCTTTCAAGTTTGTTTGATTGTGGTTCAGCCATTTTAACCTAGGTGTTTCTTAGCCGCGCGTCTTGGCTTGATCTTTAATTTAGTTCTTCTCCAATTTCTTCTAACCGCAGTTATTGCAGAAGGATGAACTCTTTTACCTTTACCAAATCTACGAACTACTGCCCAAACAGGTGCCCACTTTGTTCTTTTAGTGTGTGTTCCTAAAACTATTTTTTTATGATATTCGGACATTTAATTTTTCTCCTTAATACTTTCAAGTAATTTCTTACCTTTCTCAGTTAACATTCTTCCCTTCTTATTTGTTTCAGACTTAGTTAATAACTCTGCAGCTTCTCCTTGCTGTAAAATCATTCTCAAAATTTTTCCGCTTGACTTAACGAATCTAGCAGGTTGTTTTCCCCTATTCTTTCTATTTCCATATCTTGATCTTAATCTTTCAACTCCAACTGTGCCTCGTAAATAAATTTGCCTTAAAATACTAGCAGCCCTCATATGCCAGAAATCTTCATTTTCAATAGGCCTTTGTTTACCATGTCCGCTTTTAACAAAAAATAGCCATTCAGGAGCCTTAAATTCTTCATGTTCTTTTAATGCTTCAGCTAACAACTGGTTGTACTTTGCAGACTGAATTGATTTAACAGCATTCATGAATTATCACTAAAAAACACGCTTTATAAAACTTCCCAATAAGCCTCTTTACTTCAGTATTATTCAATATAATCTTGCCGAGGTAATGATCTTCCATAATTGTGATTCCTTAAGTAGTCTGTCACGGCTCTTTCAGACTCTTCTTCCTGTTGCATGGGATTAGGTGAAAATAATGTCCTATCAAATTCTTCAATTTTAGGCTCTTTATTAGAATTAGATGGTTTAGGAGACGTATGATACCCTCCCCTTCTAGGCTTAGATGATAATCTTCTAACCATAATAAATGCAAGTTCTACAGGTTAATAAATATTTAGAAATTAACCCCTATTACTTCTTTTCATTAATATGATTGTAAACCCGATTACTCTATAATTAAATTTACCAGGCAATTCAGCAATAAGCGTTTGTGCAATTTCCTCAATTTTTTCTCTACTTGAAGCTGCGCTCTTCAAAAGTTGAACTTTTATCACTCTGCGAGTTTTGAAAGCACTTGCTAAGTGTTCTATCCCAGTTTTAGTTAAACCATTTTTTCCAATTTGAAATGCTAATGTGTCTGCTTTCATTGTATAAATTTAACTCCACCAGCAGGTAAAGCTGAGTTGAGTTGTTCTCTATTAATTTTTAAACTGCCTATTTTAACCTTTGTCTTATCAATTTTCCCTGGAACGGCGAAAATAATTACTTCATCTTCTGAAACAGAAGTAACTGGCACCGCTCTAACGACTTCATTCTGATATGTTACAGCTAATTTTAAGTCAACCTTAAAATCATTAATTCTTCCAGAAACTGACCAAGTTCCTTCTTTCATACTATTATATTTACTTAATTGTGATAATTTGAAAGAGTGGACTGCAGTAGATTTCTTTCCCTCTTTCCAAGCTTTCGAAAAGCATCCGGTAAATATTGCACATTCATCCAAATCTTCTTTAGAAATAGTATTTACAGGCGCAATAATCGCACAAAAAGGACTTCCAGGGGACTTTGTATGCATCACAATTAATTCCTTGCGCATACCCTTTAACTCCGTAAGAAGAGCATCATTGCTCTCAGCGCTTTTACCTCCAACAACTAGCTTTCCTGACTTAGTAAAAAACCATTTGTATTTTTTATAATCAATCATGTAATTAGATGGCATTTTGGTATATTAACTCTTCGCAGTAATCTTTATAACTGCGCTATTTGATAAAAAATCATGAAATTTTCATTAGATCTTCAATACGCAGAAAACGATTTAGTTGTAATTAAAGGAGAAGGCCCATTCGACACATTTTATGCTCCTATTTTTTCTTCCAGGGTAAGAGCTGTATCAGAGCATATCTCTCCAAGAACGATTGGTTATGATTTTTCCAAAATACCCTTCATGAATTCTACTGCCTTAGGTGCAATAATTTTAGCCGGTAAGGATCTTAGTAGAAACCGTCCGCCTATCAAACATTTCTTAATTAATCCTACATCCCCTTACGTTCATAATATAATGAGTCAAGTTGGGATTTTAGGTAATGTTGTCCCATACAAAACAATTCCTCAAGCTTTAGAAGAGTTAGCTACTTCTGCTAAATAATTTTTTATTTTAATCAAACTGGTCTCATTCCGCCCCATTTATCAAGGGCTTGTTTCAATTCT
>CAYRCZ010000002.1:11658-14211 GCA_964423055.1 Candidatus Woesearchaeota archaeon | reverse complement strand
TTTTAATCAAACTGGTCTCATTCCGCCCCATTTATCAAGGGCTTGTTTCAATTCTGGATTATACTTTGCGTGTTCTACTAGAGTTTCTCCTTCATGGAATGCATCAATAGCTTGACGAGAAGCCATTGCTCCAGCTCTAGTTCCTTTAGGATGTCCATGTATTCCACCACTAACCAAAATAACGCATTCATCTCCAAATAATTTCATTAAATCTGGTAAAAGTCCAGGGTGAACTCCTCCTGAAGAAACTGGGAAAGCTTGTTTCAAACCAAACCAATCTTGAGACAATCTCAAGTTCTTAATTTCAGAAACTTTATTCTCTCTTAGAGTATCTGAAACATTTCTAACTTCTTCTGCAGTTCCTGAAAGTTTTCCTACGGCTGTTCCAGCGTGTATTTGGTCAACTCCAGCCATTCTCATTAGTTTAGCAAGCATATACATGCTCATACCATGCTTTGGATTTCTGTCAAACATTGCATGCATTGCTCTATGTGCGTGAATTGCCATCCCATAATCTCCGAGAGTATTTCTTAAAGTTTGAACTCCTGCATTACCTACAACTACGACGTCAATCATTGCATGTTTGAAACCATAATTATGTAATAATTTAGCACGTCTTTTCATTTCATCAGTCTCTGCAGTAATGTTGATGTAAGCATCTTTTGTGTCTCCTGTTAATTTTTCTGCTTTATCCCTCAAAGAAGCAAGGTACTTGACCCTCTTGTCAAAATTATTAAAAGAAGTAGATGTCAAATTTTCATCATCTTTAACAAAGTCAAATCCACCCATCCAAGTTTCAAAACCTATTTCAGCATGTTCTTTATCTGAAAATCCTATTTTAGGTTTTGGAACTGACCCAAGTAAAGGTCTATTGTAAACATTCATCATCTTTCTTATTCCATGCATTCCATGTCTAGGGCCTGGAAAACTTTTCAAATATTCTTTAGGGAATTGGATATCTAGTAATCTCAAATTCTCAAGAGCTTTCATTCCAAAAATATTCCCGCCTATTCCGCTAAGAAGTTGGGGTAAATTTCCTTTTTCCCATAAAGCCAAAGGATATGCTACTTTCACATAATTTCCATCTCTATGATATGGGTGAGCCATCAAATTCCTCATTCTTTGAGGCATTTTGAATAGAGTTGTCCAAGTCCCAGTAGAACTTTCAGAAGCAATTCTTCCTATAGCCTCATTTGCATTAACCCCCTTAGCAGGCTCAAAATAAAATAAAGCTACTAATTCATCTTTTTTAGGTTTGTATTTATTATCTACAAATTCCAAATACCATTCAACCTTCTTTTCCATTCCCTACTAAAGGTTAAAGGTTTTATAAATCTTTTAGAAGCTATAATTTAAATAGGCTCATTTCAGACAAATTTCCCATGAAAAGATCAATTCCAACACCTTTAGAATTAATAGAATCAGCAAGAGCTAGAGTATACAAAGCTTCAGATGATTTAGATAAATCTGGAAATTACGAACAAACTGTATCTTTAGGAGAAGAATTTAGGGCATCAGTTCAAAATTACCTTAAAGTTGTTCCAAATCACATAAGGGAAAATGAAGATCCCAGCTTTTTAGCATTATTAGTCTTAAAAGAAGACAATATTATGGGCGTTTGGGAATAAATTACAAAATTCCTTCTCTAGTTACTTCTAAAATAAATGCATCTCCACTACTTGCTTGTTGTTCTTCTTTTAATTTCATATCTATGTTTACTTTTTGAGTACATCTAGCAGTTCCACTTGGAACATCAATCTCAACAAGTCCGAAAGCAGTTGATCCAGAAAATTGGTCAAAATTATTCCATGTATTAACTCTTGTAACAAAAAGTCCTTCAGCTCTTTCTTTTCCTAATAATCTCAAACAATTTTCATTGCTGTCATCAGCAAGAGAAATTCTATATTGTAAACTATCTCTAGTTATTGAAGCTCCATCAGGGTGTTGAGCGCCTACTGCAACATTAAATCTATCTCCAGGCTTAACTTTAGCAGTATCAGCAGAACCTAATTTCACTACAACGTTACCTGTGCTATCTCCAAACAAATTTAATATTTCACTTTGAACTTGCTCATTCAAGTCATCAACTGTGCTCGTAGATCCAGAAAATATTGTTCTTACTAAAACTAATCCTAAAATCAACATACTCATTCCAATAACAATAACTACAATAGTCCCTATAGAAAGTTCAAGTGCTCCTTCCCTGTTTTTATTGGCCATAGTTGCTTAAGTCTGAAAGGCCTTGTAAATCAGCAACAGCACCACTTACATACATAGATATGTAAATTGCAAATATTATTCCAAGAACAAATCCTATTGCATTAAGTATAAGTCCCCACTTTGACCACTTATTTTTAGAATGTTTATGTTGATTCCATGCAAATAAAAATCCTATTAATCCAAGTAAAATTCCTGGTACTCCGGACAATATAGACATTATACCAAATATAATTCCTACAACACCAGAACTATTGTCATGATGTTTAATTTCCTTATCAACCATCTCTTTCTTCATTGAAACAAAAACTAACCGATGTTTATAAATATTCCTAA
>CAYRCZ010000002.1:7649-11558 GCA_964423055.1 Candidatus Woesearchaeota archaeon | reverse complement strand
TTTAATGGGCGGAGAGGGAATCGAACCCCCGACACCACGAGCTTCAGTCGTGTGCTCTCCCACTGAGCTACCCGCCCTTTTCATTACATGAAAAGCTTACAATAACACAATAAAAAGAGCGGTTTTAAACCTTATCAAAAAAGAAAAGTGAGTCAGGCATAGGCCAGATTTTGTCGAATGTCGTTTTCACGAACCATTCGTGCTAACATCTTTCTAAGCCCACGGCTTATGGTGGTTGCATCAGCGAAGTCGCCCGTTTCATCAAATCCAATCCGTCGTAACTCCCCTCACGGTTCCTAGTTCAGGATTGACTGTGTCGTTTCTGTTGCGGAGCTCTACCTCACGATAGTTGCCCTTTCAGGCACTCGCCTTAATTGATGTCCGGACCTTCCTCAAGAAGAAAACTCATTTTTCAGTTTTTGTCAATCGAATGACACTTCTCGTAAGTTAGCTGCCCGACTCACAAAAATAAACCAAGAGAACTATATTTAAAGCTATCTGACCATAATAGATTATGGAAAAAATTTCAAAGAAAGATAAGTCTGAATTAAGGTTTAGATTAAAAAATAAATTAAGAGAAGAAATCAGAAAAGCATATCATCATAAAAGATTAGTAGTTGGAATAATTTCAATTCTATTATTAGTTGCAATTTATTTATTCAAAGATTCTTCATCTATAACTCTTAGGTACTCTACATTTTTAGGAGTAATATTAGTTTCATATTTGATAGATCATTTATTTGATGTAAGGTTAGAATTCAAACATTATATTTTCATATTCATTATAGGAGTTGCGACCTTAATGATGAGTCCACTTTATTTTGTATATCCTCAATATGATAAGATACAGCATTTCCTGATTCCTATGCTTCTTTGTTCAATCACATTCTACATGGTAAATAAATTAAAATTAGCCATGAAGTGGAAGTTAACTTTCACAGTTTTGTCAGTTGTAGCGTTTTTAGGGATATTTGAGATATTAGAATATATTTTAGACTCATTCTTTAGTTGGAAACTTCAAGGAGTTTATATTAGAGATATTACAGGTTTAGATAAATTTAATTTATTGCTTAATCCTTTAACGGACACAATAATTGATTTATCATTCGGTATTCTTGGCTCATCTCTATATGCTCTTTATGCATGGGTGATCTATAAAATTAATAAAAGAAAACTTGCTAAAGATATATAAAACTTAAAAACAAAAAATAATATGGTAAAAAGAGATGATTATGAAGAAGATTCAGATGATGAAGATCGCAGATTTTTATTAGATAAATTTACTATATTTACAGGAATATTTTTTGTATTACTTTGCGAAGTATTTTTTTATTTTCTAAATATAAAAACTGGTTCAGCTTATGGTTCAAAAGAGATGATTTTTGCTCTAATTGCAGGAATTGTAATTACCCTCTATTTAATTTGGACTAGATTCATAACTGCAAGTAATAGATATCTTGGAGCTTTTCTAAGCGTCGCAGGAATAATTTCAGTAGCGTATGCATTAACAAGGAAATTCCAAGGTAATTACACAACAATCTTTATGTCAATTGGAATTTTGTTAGCTTTAATCTACACATTTTTCTATTTCATTAAATTATATAAAAAATAATTAATTATATCTTTTCTCTGTCTACTATCGAATAAGCCATTTCTATAGGGATCATAAGTAAACACCCCAAAAGGCTTCCATTATCTCTTAATTGAACTGCAAAGTCAACATAATTATCAGCAGTTCTTCGAATATCTTCATTTAATGCTTCTCTTATTCCAGAAGTTCTAACATTTCTTGCAAAATTTCTAAGTGTGTAATTCATATTTATTTTAGAAGAATTTCTAATTTGGAGTCAAATTCTTTATCTCCATCTTTAAATGTATTTTTTACTAAGCCAATAGCTCCTTGAACCGCATTAGCAATAAAATATCTTCTCTCTTCTATTCTATCTATTTTACCATCTTTAGTATCATCAAAACCATACAAGCTATCTCTTTGCACTAAAGCAGTACTTTCTAAATTATCTATTTCAATAACGTGGCTAAATGACTTTCCAACTCCATAAGTACACATCGAAATTACAGCTAGTGACAAATAAGCAGGTGAAAATGTTTTGAAGTGATTTTTAATCCCCATAAAAATCTTACAAAAGAACTATATTTAAATCTATAGAAATGATTTATCGATAAATCATAGACGCGCGTACGCTAGGAAACAAGTAAATTAACCATTTGTGAGTCTATTATAAAATTCTAATCTTCTAAACAATTATTTGAGGCTATTAGTAGCTGTATGCTGAACCCCTCGTTGCCTTAGGGCGTACACACCAGCTCTATCAACGTCATCTTCTATGACGGCCTTAGTTGTTTCGTCTTGCGGATGGCTTCGTGCTTAGATGCTTTCAGCACTTATCCAAACAATGCGTAGCTACACGGCCTGCTTCATAACAACCGTTTACCAGAGGCATCCGAGGATCGTTCCTCTCGTACTAAATCCTCGTTCCACTCAAACAACAACGCGCCTTGCAGATATCATACAAACTGTCTCACGTATATACTCTAATCTTAATATTTTTGATTAGTATGGACTATACCTTCATCTCAAATTAATGAGAGATCAGCGTTTTAATAATTCTAAGATGTTACGTCTTTCGTGGAGATCAATCCACACGAATTATTCCTAGCCTTGTCAACACTTGACGATGTTTATTCATTTCAGAAAAGCTAAAGTCTCTACGGGGTTATGCTTCATTGAGCAAACTTCCCTCGGTATTCTCATTCCCTTTTGCGGGAAAGAATTCACCGATATGAGCTGATTTATTTTTTTCGTTTGATCACTCAAACGGAACGCCGTAATTTTGATAGTTGCGGTAAATAAATTTTCATGTTATTTCAATAGCTCTTTTTAACAGTACTCTATTTCTAGAGTGAGTTTCTATCAATAACAATTAATTTTTGGTACGGGATATATTCGTTAGTTTTTGTTTACGTTCTTAACCCAGCTAACGATCCCTTTTAATGCGTGAACTCCGACACCCTTGGCCGCCTGTGCACGGCCAGGATAGGAAGAGCCGACAGCGATGTACCAAACCGCGCCGTCAATATGGACTATCGGGCGCGACAAGCCTGTTATCCTTGGGGTACCTTTTCTGTCACACACGAGTCCTATTAAGAAACTACGTGGGGTCGCTAAGCCCGACTTTCATCTCTGCATCCCTTGCCGTTCGGAATACAGTCAGACAAGCTTTTGCCTTCGCACTCAACTCCAGATTTCCAACCCGGATGAGCTTGTCGTTAGGCCCTAGAGATATCTTTTCTCCAGGGTGCCGCCCCAGCCAAACTGCCCGCCTGCTGGTGTCCCTCTCGCGAGGTGAGCACTAGCACAACAAATGAGTAGTATTACATATTTCGCTCCATGGCTCCAAAAAGCCAGTTTCGACGCTCCTACTTATTCTATGCACTCATCATAATAGTACAGCAACAAGTTGCAGTAAAGGTCCACAAGGTCTCCGCTTCCCACAAGGCGTCACCGGCATTTTCACCGGTAAGTGAGTTCAGAAGGTATTGGGTAGGGACAGTGACTATCTCGTTAAACCATTCATGCACGTCGCCATTCAGACGACAAGGCATTACGCTCAACAATGTTTTACTGTCGTTAATCCAATTTATTATAAAATTAACAACACCTTATATCACTATAAGGATCGGACTATATCTTAATAATTATTAATTATCTTTAGCGTGTAGTCTCTGAGGATTTTTCTTATTTCTAAGAAATCTTTCCTGCTGATTGTCTCTCCACTTTGATTTTTAGATAATTAATTTATTGCTAAAATAATTTACTACAAAGCTTCTTTGAGATGTTCCAGCATATAGCTAAATTTTCTCTATTTCTTTTTCTCGCATATTTGACTT
>CAYRCZ010000002.1:2784-7549 GCA_964423055.1 Candidatus Woesearchaeota archaeon | reverse complement strand
TATCTCCTAAAGTATGAAGCCTAGAGCACTTTACAAAAAAGTGTAAGGCAGTTTGGTTTTTCCATTCAACCTTAAGAGCCTCATAGTTAGGCCCGCCGTTTAGCGGGTCTTAGGCCCGTTGAACCGAGCTTTGAAACACCGCCACTGGGCAGATCTCACCGGTTATACACATCTTTTCAGATTAGCAACCAGCTACGTTTTTGATAAACAGTCGGACAGTCCTTGTTACTGAGATCTACCATCGCCTTCTAATGTCAAAGACGATTATAGACACCCCTTATACCGAAGCTAAAGGGCCAATATGCCGAGTTCCCTTACCCAACGTATCCCTTGCACGCCTTAGCCTACTCAGCCAGAGCATCAGTGTCGATTCTTGGTACGGCCCAACTCTCCCACGCGACATAGATATTTTCATGGACTCAAGGAGTCAACTGCTTTCGCTACTAAGTTTGACTGACTTCGTATCATAACGATCCATCAGTTTTATTCAGTAAGCACTCTTTCGAGTACCAGCCTATCCCCAAGTTATTCTATGCCAAAGAGAATTGTGTTCCGGAATATTAACCGGATTTCCATTCGCCACCTCCAGCTAAGGGGTGACTTAGGTGCCGACTAACCCTTGGTTAATCGATAGTGCCAAGGAAACCTTGCTCTTACGGCGCTGTCCGTTCTCAGGACAATCTGATCTTACTAGCACCAAGATCTGCATTCCATGTCGCTCCATATCTCCTCACGGAAATACTTCTGCGCAACATAGACGCCTGCCTACCAGAACGCTCAACTGAGCGCCTCTGGAGTATCGGTAGTATATTTAGCCCCGTCCATTTTCAGGGCCTCGAGCCTCGATGGGTGAGCTATTACGCTTTCTTTAAATGGTGGCTGCTTCTAAGCCTACATCCCCACTGTCTCAGGATCAAGACTCCTTTTGATACACTTAATATACATTTTGGGACCTTAACTCCAGTCTCCCTTGTTCGGGTCTCGGAACGGTACCTTACGCACCGGCCCCCATTCCCTTGTTACGCCGATGACATGTTTAGAGTTGGAAAGAGTCCCGTGATCTTTCGACCCTGCGGACCATATCCGTACTTTACCACGCCACCATAGCTGCAAGAGACTATACTGAGGCATATTTCGACAGGAACCAGCCATCGCCGAATTAGATAGGCTTTTCACCCCTACTCGTAACTCATTTGAGTACATGCACATAACACCAGTTCGGCCCTCCATCCTCCTTTCGGAGAACTTCGGCCTGGTCACGAGTAAATCATCCGGCTTCGGGTATCAACCAAGTGACTCACGCCCTTTCAGACTCGCTTTCGCTATGGCTCGCTTGCGCTAACCTTGCCACTTAGTCGAACTCCTTGGCTCGTTTTTCAAAACGTACGTTACGACTCCTAAGAGCCGTAACCAGCTGTCGCTAGTCAATTTCAAGTCTTTTCACACCCGGTTATGGGTACTTTTCAGCTTTCCCTCGCGGTACTAAGTTCTCTATCGGACTTGAATCTATGTTTAGGGTTCGGTGTTAATCCACCGGTATTCAGACTCCTTATCCAAGGAGCCCTACTCTGTCGGAGCACGACATAATACCTTTGCATACGGGGCTATCACCCTCTAAGGCGCTTCGTTCCAGAAGACTCTTGCTCGGTATCGCAGCCATTATACTCCACCACATCTCTGCCTCGCTTTCGCAAGGAGATTCGGTTTGCCCTGTTCCCTTTTCGTTCGCCACTAATGGGGGAATCGATAATTCTTTCTTTTCCTGCTGGTACTAAGATGTTTCAATTCCCAGCGTTTCATTTGCTTCTCAGCATACACTAAAAGTGTCTGTTGTCATATTCGGAGATCTTTGGATCAAAAGTCGCATGCACTTCCCCAAAGCTTATCGCAGCTTGCCACGTCCTTCATAACAATTCAAGCCAAGCTATCCGTTAACTAGCATAGTAAAACATTAACTATTGTTAATGTCGAAATTGTTTTCGATCAGAATTCTATTAAAAAATACGTTGTGTATTCTTCTAAACTCACAAATTTTTTATCCTTATGTACAGAAATAAATTTCTGTATTGGAATTAGATTTGCTTGTTTCCTGCGTACGCGCGTCATTGAATATCAACTCTGCAAGATAACGCAACCATTGATTGCGCACCCACATTGAGATGGTACACAAAAGAAAAAACCTAATTGCCGTCGATAAATTCGTCGGTAATTAAGTGTGAATTTCGGTTGCGTAACATCTAGTGTCTCCGAGCGTTATAGTCTTTAAAAAGCTTCCGGTTATCGATATGAAACTACTATATTTACTACTTTAATTAGTGACTATATTTTATAAAGAAAAATTACTAATAAAAACCATGAGGTCTTGTTTATTAGCACTCAGTCTTTTAGGAGTAAGTTGCAATCAAGAATCTCAAAAACAACAAGTAAATCAAGAAATCTCTCATATTTACTTCCCTTCAAAAAATCTTGAAAAATTGTCAAACGATGTTGTTCGTTGGACAAATGATGGAAAAATAGATTATGAAGAAAAAATAGAAATTCTAAGAGCCTCTGGCTACAATATAAAAGTCTATTATGGTCTCTTTGGATCAAGAGCAAGTTACATTTGGAATGGGTCAGATTGGCAACAATTAGGAAGAGATATCGATAATTTTTCTTTTTCTCATGATGATTTTGGTAGGTTAATAGAAAATTATAGGGTTAAATAAAATCTTATCTTTTTACTGAAGCAAAATAAGTTTCTAATTCTTCTATTCCTTTAACTCCTAAATATCTATCTCCCTCTTTAGAATTAATATAAATTTCAACTTCATGTCTAATTTCATTTGGTACAAATTTTATAGATTCAGCCTTTTCAAAATTATAATCTCCAAAACCTAATCCTCTAAGTGCTTTTCTCTTCTCTTCAACACTTTGCACCCCATCACTACCTTCAACTAAAGAATAAAGGTCTTTATTTAATTCTCTTATTCTTTGAGGTTCTGTAAAATTTTGATTAAAATAAGCTAATCCTAAGACTCCGCTGATGGCCAGTATTGTAAGCCCAATAGGAGTTTTAGGTTGAGAGTGAAACCTCATAATCTCAAAAGTAAATTTTAATATTTAAACTTAATTTTTTTAAAGCATAACCTTAACATTTAAAAATGAACCATTGCCGAGATAATTATGAATTCAGAACAAAATTACGGAAAGATTCCACTTATATGGTATGCACCAGGATTTAATTCAGAAACTTTAGATTTTTACTTAGGGGAAGCAGTCGCAAACCAAAGACTTTGCGAAGAAGTAGATAAGGTGGCAGATCTAATGCCTAGGCCCTATGCATTTGTAAAAAAATCATCTCCAAGTTCAAAAATAAAGTTGTTAGGGTTAGATTGGGCACAACTAGATTCTGATGCAGCTTTACTAGAAAGAGCAACAAAAACCTTATTGGCTAAATTTAAGATTTAGATAGACTTAAAAATCATCTTTTTATCATCTAAATTATGGGCTCGTAGTCTAGTGGTAAAACGCCCCGCTTGCACCGGGGGGTCCCGAGTTCGATCCTCGGCGAGTCCATTTTAATTATAATTGTAAATCGAACTCGGAGAGTTCGTTCCCATTCAATCTGAAAAGTTGAATGCATCCGTAATGCTCTGCGTTACGGTGTCGGCGAGTCCATATTATTTTTCTAAAAGTGAGAAATTATCTTTTTGTCTTGTGTTTGTTATAGCAATAGCCTCTAAAAATTCATTTAAATTTAATTTAGAATTTGTCTTTACAACAATTTGTACTTTTGATTCAACACTTGCAGGTCCAAAATTTCTACTATCTATAGAAATTCTTCGGTTATCTCCCATAACAAAATATTTTCCCTCAGGGATTTCATATTTAATTCCCCTTTCATCAGTATAGAATTCTCCTGGTAACCCAATTATTCTTTTTATTAATCTCTGATTGTTCTCTGGATCTCTTACTATGACAATATTATATCTATCCAATCTATGTTTTAAAAATGGAAGACTTTCATCATAAACATAATCTTTATCCGCTATTGTTGGATACATAGAATACCCATGTATTAAACTCTCATTTACATTTTCACAAATATTTTTTGCAAGAAATCCTCCTACAAAACAACCTGCTAAAAAAAGTGAAATTTTTCTCTTAAAACCCATAAAACACAATTAAGGGCTTACTCTTTAAACCTTTAGTGGTACTTTGACTTGTTCTTATCTGCATGAACAATCTTCCACAATGCAATTCCAAATATAATAGACCCACCAATAAATGAGAGCCACAACAATTCAATCGTATTAAACCACAAAGTCTTGTCAAGTATTAACCATAGTCCTCTAAAAACAAAAACACTAGCAATCAGTAATAATAATTCCCAAAAAATATGTTTCCTCTTTTCCATATAGAAATAACTTAATTTCAATTAATAAACTTATTCTATAATTACTTCAATATTTCTTCCAACTTTTCTTACCTTTATTTGTCCTGGAAGTTTAGACATATGAGTATAATGTTGTCTTCCAGCTTCAATTCCTGCTTCTCTCAAATCAAATCTGATTCTCTCAGGAATATTTCTGGCATCTAATCCTGCTCCGTAACCTTGGCCACCGATTAAGTATCTACTAGTAGAATCTCTAACTAAAGTAATTTCATAATCTGGATTATTTTGTTTAATCATTTTTAGGGAAGCTTCAAAAATTTCTATCTTATATAAACCTCACTATTCAATTTCAAAATCAATAGAAAATCATTTAAGAAATTCATAATC
>CAYRCZ010000002.1:0-2684 GCA_964423055.1 Candidatus Woesearchaeota archaeon | reverse complement strand
AACCTCACTATTCAATTTCAAAATCAATAGAAAATCATTTAAGAAATTCATAATCTAAATTATCTATTTTCATTATGATTTGATCAATTCCTTCAATATAACTAAATCTTATAATCAATGGAAGTTTTTTAGTTTTAGAAATGTAATTTCGAGTTTCAATTGACCCTCTTTTCTCAATTCTCTCAATTATCTCTTGATCTGGTCCCGGAGGCACATTTCTCCATTTAGAATTAAAACCTGCACATTCAAAATCTAATTTTCCAAAAACATTTTGATAAATGTAATAAATATATAATCCTCCTCCAGAAGTAACCTCTTCTAATCTTTTAACCACTTTTAATTTAAAGTAATGATTTTATTAAATACTATTCAAAACTATAAAATGTGTCTTTAAACCCGCTAAATACTTTTGCAACAACTTTTTTTGTTTTTTTGTCTCTTTGAAGATATGCAAAATCCAATCTTATAACGCAACCATTAATCATATCATAGATTAGATTTTCATCGCCATTCGAAGGACGTTTCACACAATTTACACTGTAATTTCTACCCCTCATAGAAAAATTTCCCTTAACATCAGGTTTTACTTCCAAAATATAGGTTTCAGTTATAGGGTCTAATTCGTCTAAAGACATAAAAAAGAAATTAAAAAATGTTTTTTAAACTTATCTAAAAAAAAGATTGGAACACGTTTACAATCGGATAACTTTGAATTTCAGTTTAACTTCATTCATTTATAATATAAATTAGGAGGTGATCCATCCGCAGGTTCCCCTACGGATACCTTGTGACGACTTAACCTACCTCGACATACAAAGACTCGTCCCTAACGGGCCTCATCAATGCATAACTCGGTTGGTTTGACGGGCGGTGAGTGCAAGGAGCATTGACATATTCACCGGGTGTTGCTAACGCCCGATTACTACGAATTCCAGCGTCATGGGGGTGAGTTGCAACCCCCAATCTGAACTAAGCTGCAGTTTATGAGATTAGCTTCGCCTTTCGGCGTTGCGACCCTTTGAGTGCAGCATTGCCGCGCGCGTGTAGCCCAGAGCATTTGGGACGTACTCACCTAACGTAGCCCACACCTTCCTCCTGGTTGCCCAGGCAGTCTGTATATTGAAAAATTAAATATACATATGGGTCTCGCCTGTTACCTGATTTAACAGGTCATCTCACGACACAGGCTGACGTCGGCCATGCATCTCCTCTCAGCGTGTCAGGTAAGCCCTTCAGACTGACCTTCATTCTGCTGTCGGCTCTGGTGAGGTTCACGGTGTAGAATCTAATTGAACCGTACGCGTCACTCGTTGTAGTACTCCCCCGCCTATTCCTTTAAGTTTCGGTCTTGCGACTATACTTCCCAGGTAGCACACTCTACGCCTTCGCTACAGCACTGAAACCTCTCGAAGAGGCCCCAATGTTTAGTGTGCAGTGTTTACTGCTAGGACTACAGGGGTATCTAATCCCTTTTGCGCCCCTAGCCTTCATCCCTTACTGTCAGATCCGTGCTGGTAAGATGCCTTCGCTGTTGTTAGTCCAGACGGGATCAACCCATTTTACCGGTACCCCGACCGTACTTCTTACCTCTCCCGGTCTCTAGCCCGACAGTATCTCTCGCTCTTCGACCCTTAAGAGGCCGGATTTCACAAGAGACTTATCAAGCAAGCTACGGATGTTTTAGACCCAATAATTGTGGTTGCGACTTGGACCGCTGGGATTACCGCGGCGACTGGCACCAGTCTTGCCCGGTCCTTATTCGTAACACTGTTTACATGTCACAAAAGATTTTCAAATATAGAAAATCACTCTGGCTCGCCCTGTCATACTTTCGTACATTGCAGAAAATACCCGACTGCTGCACCCCGTAGGGCTGGGAGTAGTGTCTCAGACTCCCTCTCCGGGCCCTTTCGCTAAAAACCCGTATGGATCATCGGCTTGGTGGGCTATTACTCCGCCAACAACCTAATCCACCGCAGACCCAGTCTATCGCAAATTTTGAGCGCCAACACATTCCAGTAGTCGGCGCCTATCCGTTCTTAACCTCAGTTTCCCGAGGATATCACAGGCGATAGGGCAGGTTATCTACGTGTTACTGAGCAGTTCGCTTTCCTTACGGAAAAACTTGCATGTCTAAGTCAAACCAGATAGCCGCAACCGCCAGCGGGATCAACTGGATTTATGAAATAAAATTTCAGAAAATCTATCGATCTCGTATGCATCTGGCAAGATTGCATTAATTATTATGATAACTTTTACCTTTCGTATATAGAAAGTTAATTCGCACTCGCTCCAAAAAATAAAGCTTTGAAATACTAAATTAACCGATTGCATACCTCATATCTTACTTTGCATTTGCCGGGAGATGAACCCCGACGCTATAACGTAAGACACTCACAACGTGTTCCATCTTAATGAAGAGTGTTCTAAAATATAGTATATAAACATTGCGCTGAGGTTATAAGTAATGTTTTATTCGTGTCAACCTCAATTAACTTTGTATGATTCTTCTCAGTTCTTTAAATAATTTTAATTTCAAATTAAAAATGATAGGTTTATAAATCAATTTTTCTGAAGGAATTTCCCAATGGATTACAATTCAAGAGTAAATTCACTAGATCAGTTAAGAGCACATAGTCGTTTAGCTACAGCACTAGATCATTTATCTTCAGAAGATTTTCTTG
>CAYRCZ010000001.1:87721-129252 GCA_964423055.1 Candidatus Woesearchaeota archaeon | reverse complement strand
GTTGATGTATCTCTAAACCAGCCTTGAACCCCAATTCATTATACTTATGCATAATCAACAAACAAGAAACGCATTATTAAAGATTATTACTTATTATCGAAATATAAATCATCTAGTCTTGATGCCATAGTTCTAGCATCAAATCCTTTCCTTATAAGATTTGCACGATTATTAGCTGAAACAACAGGATTAGCAGGTGAGTAGAGATGATGTTTTATTGCAAAAGTAAAATCATCAACTATATCCTCGCGTTTACGATCCTTTATTGGAACTAAAGTTCCAACGTTTACATTAACAACCTCTGGTATTCCTCCTATTTCTGAAGCTACGACCGGAACTTCGCTCATTCCTGCTTCAACAACTGATAAACCTAAAGCCTCGCTATTTGAAGGCTGAACATAAACATCTAGATGTGGATGTAGAGGTCTAGTCAAAACATCTCCAAAAGATCTTCCAAAGCCAAGATTCTGAGCCAATTTGTCAAAATACATGCAAACCTCACTATCTCTTTTGTAAAATCCAGCAGTTAACTTAGAAGCATCAATACAAAGTTTAAGCCTATTATCTTCAACCAATTCAGGTAAATCTTTTCTAACCTTTCCTAAAAAGTACTCTGCTTTTCTTCCATCTGTCGTAGCAATAACAAAACCAACATCTCTTCCTAAATCCTGATGTCTACCAAGTATTCCTAAAAGAGTATCTGCTCCCTTAACATCCTCTATGCGCCCAACATAACCTACAAGTTTTGAAGCATTTATTCCAAGCTCTCTGCGAAAATCTTCTTTTTCTTTTTCACTAGCCCTACGATATAAATCAGTTTCAACCCCGTTATGAACAACTTCTACACTACCATTAGGTAATATTCCGTGTTGATAAAATGAATCTCTTACAGCATTAGAAACTGCAATTATTTTAGGATTATACCTATCTAAAGCTTTAAGCAGTTCTTCTCTAACTTTTTTAGGTTTATTTTTTAGTTCTGGAACATTTAAGTCTCCTAGGAATAATGTAGACAAACAATGTAAATGAATGAAGAAACCTACATCATCTCCAAACCTTTGTTTTAACTGTTCAAATTCCGGATATTTTCCATCTCTAAAATAATGGGCATCGTAAGCAACAGGTCCTTCAGCTAGACGACTTTCAAGATAAGGGAACAAAGCAGTTCTTGAAACATCATATGCCCTTTTAGGTGTTTGAACAGTTAAGTCTTGAGAAAACACCAAATCTGTGCTAAGTTTATCACGAGCAACTCTTCTTTGAAGATTACCAAAATTGGAGTCATGAAGATTATAAGGTGACTGAGTAAAAACTGCAGTGTTATTTTGTGAATGCCTTACATGATCTGCAATAACAAATGTCTGGCCAAAAAGATGCCTATCTAAAGGAAATTCATATGGCACGCTATGCACTACAGTTCTTCTATTTTTCATAAAATAAACTCTTCAAAACACCTTTTAAACCTTTCTATCTGTAACCCCCATAGAGTTACAACTATTCTGTAAGAAGTTCATTAAATTCACCACTGACATTCTCAAGCATCTTTTCACGAACCAAGCCCTTCCAATTTTTGTGTCCTAAAACCCAACCCAACTTTACAAGAGCAGTTTCAGGCAGCATATCATCTAAGTATATTACTCCAAGATTTTCAAGCTCACGACCTGGAGAGTAAACCTTAGAATTGAGCCTACCATAAAAAGTTTGAGGAGCAAAACAAATAACAACTCCTTGTTTAATCATTCTCTTAAGAGTTGGAATCCAAGAGTGATCTACGTCCCCTGTAGCTACATGGCCAAAACCAGTAGCAGCAACAACTATTCCCTTATATCCCTGGACCAAATAATAATCCAATATACTAGGATCCTGTCCAGGATAATAATGAATCAAACCAACTTTATCACTATATTGAGCATCAAGTTTTGTTAGTCCATCCGAACAAGCATTATATTTTGAAAAAAATTCAATCTTACTAGAAAAAATCTTGGCAATTGGCTCACAATTAATTGCTTTGAAAGTATCTCTTCTAGAAGAATGCATTTTTCGTACCTTTGTTCCGCGTAAAGCTAAACAATAATCATCGTTTTCAGTCGCATGCCCAACAAGCATAACTTCAGCACAATTACTCAAAGCCATTTCAACAGCACATTCCAAATTAAGTTCTGCATCGCTAGAAGCTCTATCAATTGATCTCTGTGAAAAAGTAAGAACAACAGGTTTTTTCAAATCTCTCAAAAAGAAAGAAAGAGCGGAAGAAGTGTAGTGCAATGTATCAGTACCATGAGTTACAATTACCCCTTTTATTTCAGGATCATTTAGCATTTCTTTAACATGTTCAGCAATAGTTATCCAGTGTTCGCTAGTCATGTTCTCAGAAGCAACCATAAAAGGAACGCTAATTTTTTTTACATTTGCTTTTTCAAAAACTTTAGGATAAAATTTAGCAAATTCATTAATATCCGTTAACCAAGAAACTCCTCCAGTGCGAGAATCAAGTTTAGCTGCAATTGTTCCCCCAGTAATAACTAATCCAATAGAAGGTTTATCTTTGCTCTTTGAAACAACAGCATTTTCACCCTTTATTTTTTCTTTAAACTCTTCAATGATATCTAAGTCAAGAATATTTTCCTTAGGGATTCCAATATTATATCCAGACTTCAGTTTCAATAAAACCACATCCTTATCGTAACTCTCTAAAACTATTCCTTCAACTTCCTCTCGAGCAAGTCGTATTTTAACCATGTCCCCAAAATTGAAATTAAATTCAACCATAAAAATCAATAATTCCTAGCAACATAAGCCACTGTTTTAGTTTTATTTCCTGTAATAATACATTCACCTTCAGCACTATCTTCTTCTACAATTCTTGAGTTTGCTCCAGTTTCTTCTTTAAGTTTTTCTTCAACTTTTTTATCATCAATCATAAAGACTTTTACAAGCTTACCCTCATCAAGTTTCTTAATCAATTGTTTAACATCCCTAGCAGAATCCATTTTACTTTCAAGCATCTTGCGAGCGTTCAAATACAAATCTTTCTGAATTTCATCCAGTGTTTTTTGAACGGTATTCAAAATATCTTTATCAGCAATAATTTCTTTCTTGTTATTATCTCTTCTAACAAAAATAACTTGTTTCTTTTCAAGATCCTTAGGTCCAACTTCAATACGTAATGGAACTCCTTTCATCTCCCACTCGCTAAATTTCCAGCCAGGACTTTTATCGCTTTCATCAACAAAAGCACCATATTCTTTCAAATGATTTGCAATGTTCTTACAATGTTCAAGAACTTTATCTCTCGAATCTTCGAACAATATAGGTACAATTACAATTTTATTAGTAGCGACTTTAGGAGGAATAATTAATCCTTTATCATCTCCATGAACCATTGTCAATGCACCTATTAGCCTAGTAGAGAACCCCCATGAAGTTTGCCAAACATATTGATCTTCTTCGTTTTTATCTTTAAACATCACATTAAAGGATTTTGCAAAATTCTGCCCTAAATTATGAGAGGTCCCCATTTGTAATGCCTTGCCGTCAGGCATAATCGCTTCCATTGTAAGTGTAGTCATAGCCCCTGCAAATTTCTCAAGTTTAGACTTACGACCAACTATAACTGGGATGGCAAGTAAATCTTCAACAAGTTGTTGATAAGCACCCATCATTTCAACCATGTTATTTTCTGCGTCTTCCTTAGTTGCAAAAGCACAATGTCCTTCCTGCCATAAAAATTCACGAGTGCGTACAAATGGCTTGGTCTGTTTAACTTCCCACCTTAAAACATTACACCACTGATTTAATTTCAAAGGCAAGTCTCTGTGAGATCTAATCCACTTTGAGTAGGAATCATACATTATAGTCTCACTAGTAGGCCTTATAGCCAATTTCTGCTCATCATCTTTCTGTTCAATATATGCAAGTTCAGGCGCAAAACCTTCTGCGTGTTCAGCTTCCTTCTTAAAAAAAGAATCTGGGATAAGTAAAGGAAAATAAGCATTTGCTACGCCCTTACTTTTCAAAGTTTTATTGAAGTCTGCCTGAATATTTTCCCATAAAGCATAAGCGCGAGGTCGTATTATCATAAAACCTCTAACAGGGGAATAATCTGCTAATTCTGCTTTTTGTACAACTTCAGTAAACCAATCACTAAAATTTTCAGCCTTTTTGACCGTTAAACCTTTGCTATCTACCATAACAAAAATGAAGGATAACACTTATTAAAGCTTATCTCCAAATACAAATATGAGTAAAAAAGAAGTGATTAGGTTACAAGATTTTGTGAATCCAGAACATTACACAATTACAATAGAGCCATCAAAAGATATGAACTCTTACTTAGGAAGCGTTCAAATTAAAGCAAAAATAACAAAACCCACAAAAAAAATAAGATTACATTCAAAGAATTCTAAAATTAAAACTGTAACCATCTGCGTAGGTACTCAATGTCTCCTCCCAAAAGTAATTGAAGATAAAGATTCAGAAACAATTAATTTAGAAGTTCAAAAAGAGATCTCCGGAGATATAGAGGTCCATATAGAATTCGACGGAATTATTACTGAAGATTTAGCGGGCATATACAAAAGCACTTATGAATATAAAGATAAAAAAGAATATCTAATAACTACTCAATGTGAATCTCCATACGCAAGAAGGATATTTCCTTGTTTTGATGAGCCAGATAAGAAAGCTACTTTTGATGTAACTGCAATAGTAGAAAAAAATCTCAAGGCGATAAGCAATACCCTACCAAAATCTGAAAAAATAGAAAATGGTAAAAAAGTTGTAAAATTTAAGACAAGTCCTAAAATGTCTTCATATCTATTCTACTTAGGAATAGGAAATTTTGAATTTGCAGAAACTAAGTATAGAAATATCTTGATAAGGGTAGCAGCAACTCCAGGTAAGGTAAAAAATGCAAATTTTGCATTAGAACATGCAAAAAAATATCTTAAATATTTTGAAGATTATTCAGATGTAAAATACCCATTAGAAAAATTAGATTTAATAGCTATTCCGGATTTTACGGTAAGTGGAATGGAAAACTGGGGAGCAATTACGTTTAGAGATGTAGTTTTGTTAGTTGATGAGGAAAAAACATCTATGATGAGGAAAAAAGTTTCAGCAGAAGTAATCTCGCATGAAATCTGGCACCAATGGTCTGGAGATTTAGTAACAATGAAATGGTGGAATGATTTATGGTTGAACGAGAGCTTTGCTAATTATATGGCGTTTAAAGCTGTAGATCATTACAATCCAGAATGGAAAACTTGGGAAGATTATCTATCTGGAGATTTGGCAGTAGGATTAGCTAAGGACTCCCTAAAAACAACTCATCCAATTGAAGTAGAAGTAAACAGTCCAGAGGAGATAGGAGAAATATTCGATGAAATAAGTTATCAAAAGGGTGGGTCTGTTCTAAGAATGTTAGAAAATTATATGGGTGAAGAACATTTCAGAATTGGGGTATCAAATTACCTAAAGAAATATTCCTATACAAATGCAACTTCCTCTGATTTCTGGGAATGTTTAAATGAAATAAATAAAGAGAAAAAAATACCTTCTTTCATGAAAGCTTGGTTATCTCAAGAAGGTTATCCCTTAATAGAAATCGAAAAAACATCTTCAGGAATAAAAGTTTCACAAAAAAGGTGTAATAAAAACACAAAACAACTTTGGCCAATACCACTTTCAATACTAGCAGGAAAAACCACCTATAATAATTTATTAGAAAAAGAAGAAGAAACTTACCCTATAAAAGAAAGTCAAATCAAAGCAAACCACAGACATTTTGGATTTTATAGAACAAAATATTCTAAAGAACTATTAGAAAATATTGGGGCATCAGTTAAGGAAAAAAAACTAGGGGAAGAGGACAGATGGGGCATTAATAATGACATGTGGGCACTTTGCAATCTTTCAGAAGAAAGTCTAGAAAATTATATAGAATTTATCAGAAATTATCAAAATGAAACAGCATATTATATTTTAGCAGAAATTTCAGGAAGCATAAGAAAGCTAGATAGACTATTTTATGGAGAATCTTGGTGGACTAAAACAAAGGAAAAAATAGTTAAAATTATGTTACAGAACTACAAAATCAAATTAGAAAAATTAGGTTGGGAAAACAAAAAAGAAGATACTCCAGAAGATAGATTAATGAGGGCTTTATGTATAAGTTTCTGTGGTTTTGCAAACGATAAAATAGTATTAACTAAGATAAAAGAGGAATATAATAAAAATAAGTTTTCTATGGATATAGCAAATGCAATTTATACAACAATTGCAAGAAACGGAAATATAGAAACATTTAACGAGTTAATGAAAAAATATGAAAAAGAAACAGATCATGAGAACAAAGTAAAATTACTAACAAGTATGTATTACTTTTTAGATGAAAAAATAGTTGAAAAGGCCCTAGATTATTCAATGACTGATAAAGTGAGACAACAAGATTTACTTTATGTATTTGGCCATGTTGCAATTAATCCCTTAATAAAAAAAGTAGCCCTCAAGTGGTATAATAAAAACTGGAATAAACTAAAAAAATATGAAGATAACCATTATATCATGAGAACCATACTTGAATCATTAATTATATCTCAGACAACAAAAGAAGGAAAAGATGCTGTAAAAAGATTTATGGAAAAACATCCTGTCAATCTTAAAATGACTGAAACAAATGCATTTGAAACATTGGACCAAAATCTAAAATTCATTGAAAAAAACAAAGAATTTCTAAAAAATTATTAATACAATAGTTTTAAAAAACAATTACCTTCGCTTTCTTGTGGACCCATAGTTTAATGGATCAGAATACGGGACTTCGGATCCTGTGATCGAGGTTCGATTCCTCGTGGGTCCATTTTTATTTTTTAATCAATTTTTCAAGAAGTTTTCTTACCATGTTTGAGTCAGCGCGTCTATTTGTTGCTCGCATAACTTCTCCAATCAAATAATTAAATGATTTAATATCACCATTTAAGTAATCTGCAACAACTTTATTGTGTTCCCTTATTACTTTCTGGATAATAGGTTCAAGCTCTTTATCGCTATCGATCTTTCCTTCTGTCTTAGAAGGATCAAAGCTCTCAGGCACAAATTTGTTAAGCACTTGTTTAGCTTGTAATTCTGTTATTTTCTTGTCTTTAATCATGTGAAGCAATTTAACAAAATGCTCTACTAAAATAGAAACTTCAGACAATTTTTTATTATTGTAATTCAAAACCCTAAGCAATTCTACTGTAACCCACGGTAAGGCAAATTTACCATCTGCCTTTTCAGCAACCTTCTCAAAGAAAGAAACTATATCTACGTCCTTAGCTAAAACTAAAGCATTATTAGAATCTATTTTATACTTCTTAATCAATTTCTCAAGTTTAACGCTTGGTAATTCAGGGATTAATTTTTTTTGTTCATCTATAAATGACTTCTTCAAATTTACAGACATTAAATCCGGATCTACTATGAATCGATAGTCATCTTCTTTTTCTTTCCCCCTCATCCTCATTGTAACACCTTTAGCCTCATCATATCTTCTAGTCTCACGAACACTGCCTTCTTTCATTTGCCTATCAAATTCATAAAGTACAGCCGCTTTCATGGCTTCAATAGAAGTAATATTTTTGATTTCAACCCTTTCAGTTCTTTGTTTACCTTTATCATCAACTACTGAAACATTCACGTCTGCTTTAACTCCAGCATTAGTATCAATTGCTTTCAAATAATTCAAAGCATGAACTAATTTGTTAACCCAGTAATAAACCTCATCTGCAGAAGTAAATTCAGGCGCAGTTACAATTTCAACTAAAGGCAAACCGCTCCTATTGTAATCAACGCCTCCAGTTTTTGGGTCCCAACTAGCAGGATCCTCTTCTAAATGCATGCTTTCAATAGTAATTCCTTCAAATTTACCGTTTGACCCAAGAGGAGTAGCATGAGCCCCGCTCATAGTATTTTGGTACCCCTTGGGCAAATCAGGCCAATCATAATGCTTCCTCATCCAAGGCATCGTATCATTAACCTTACATCCAAGCATTAAAGCAATTTGAGTGGCTTTTTCCACAGCAGCCAAATTAGGAGACATAGGTTTAGCGCCAGGTTGCCCAGTACAAGTTGGACATATCAAAGTATTAGGTTCTAATCCTCTTTCACGAGATGCCTTACACCTACAAAAGAGTTTTTCATTAGTTAAAAGATAAGTGTGTATCTCGAGTCCACATTTTAATTTACTCATAATGTAATCAAAAATAAGCAATATATTAAGTTAATCACTTACCCATATTTCTCTTTCTTTTAGAATAATCTTCAATAGCTTGCCTAAATTCTTTAACTCCAAAATCTGGAAAATGTAAATCTGTAAAATAAAATTCACTATATGTAGTTTGAAAAGGCATAAACCCACTTAACCTCTTTTCACCAGATGTCCTTATAACTAAATCTGGATCAGGAATATCTGAAGAGTCAAGATATTTTTTGAAATCATCTTCATTAATATTAGATTGACCAGATTCTAACATTTTATTCACTGCTCTAATTATTTCGTCTCGTCCCCCGTAGTCCATACATAATAATGCCGTAAAATCTTCAAATTTTGAGGTTTCCGATTCTAATAATTCCAAACCATCAACAACTTTTTTAGGCAACCTATCTTTTCTACCCAAATGAATAATTCTTATCTTATTTTTTAAAGATCCTTGTAACATCAAATCTAAATTTTTAGAAAAATGATCAAATAAAAAATTAATTTCATATTTTGGACGTTTCCAATTTTCCGTAGAAAACAACCATAAACTAACATATTTAGAGCCTAATTTTTTAGCTTCAAGAAGCAAACTTTCAATATGAGCATAATCTACTTTAGAGTATCCTTTTACATTTTCTAAACCTTTAGAAACAGCCCATCTCCTATTCCCATCAGGAATAATTCCGATATGTAAGGGTATTTTTTTATTAATCATTTGAAAGACTTAAGAATTTAGTTTTTAAATTCTATTTTCTATCTCCCTTCTGAATTTATCTAAATCTAAGGTATTAATCCTAGCTCCTACTGCATCTCTATGCCCTCCACCAGTTGCACCATCTAATAAAGGCAATATCTCGGAAAGTATCTTTTTTACATTATCTCCCCTGAATGAAACATTAGTTATAGGTCCAGAACTATAACAAACACATACATAACTTTTCGGAAATAAATAAGAAAGCTCATTAGATAAATCTGAACTTATACTTAGTTGGCCGCTATAATTATAGAATATTAGTTTTTCTTCCCCATTCTTTTTAGCATCTTCAATTAAAGCGGAATATTTTTTTATAATTTCCTTATATTTTAAAGCGAAAGCGCTGTTAGTATCCAGTTCAGTTTCTACTCTGTAAGGCCCATCACAATTAATAAGGAAGTTTTGAAGTTCAACTACATGGCTAACTGAATCTTTCAGTCCAAAACTCATAGATCTTGCAATCCTTCCTATTCCAGTGGAATAAAGTGCTTGAAATGGTTCTTTAATGTCCTTTCCCCACAAATTAGAATATCTTTCAATAAATTCGTTAACAATTTCCTTATCAGGCATATAATGGTCTGCTATGCTCCCAATAACCACTAACCAAATATCTTCCTTTCTTTGAGTTGCACTATAACATAGATAAGTTGTTGGTTCAGCACTTTTTTTCTTATTTTTCATAGGGTTATACCTATGCAACAGAGGATAAGAAAATTTTTCATTAGAAACATCATGATGATCTATCCAAACAATTGGTATTTGTAACATGGCTATTTCATTAACAAAATCGTTTCCCAATGAATGCCTATCTAAAACAAAAACATAATCTCCCCCTAATTCCTGAACCCTTTTAGCATAATTTGAATCTATATTTGGATGAGACTTAACTGCGACACCTTTACCTCTTCCACTAAACTTCCTAAGTAAAATATAACTAGAAAGCCCATCGACATCATTATCATAAAGAAATATCGGATTTTGAGCTTTTTCAAGATGTTCCCTAATTTCAGAAAGTTGTTTTTTTGTTAACATATTAATTCAATAAAACAGGCAAAACTGGGTTTTTAACATTTGTTAAAAAGCTAAAATGCATAGTAAACAGGCTCATCAAATGGTAAGCTGATTTCATTAATATGTTTCAAGTCACTAACAGAATTAGCCTTGATCATTAAGTTAGAAATAGTATATAATACTTCATCCATAAATATGGATCTCGAAACATATCCTTGAGAACCGTAATATTCCTCAGTTTTCTGTTCTTTCACATCATGAGATATCTTTCCCTTTAATGAGATATCATTATCTGTAATTGTAAATGCAAAAGCTCCTTGCCAATATTCCCAATTGTTACCTAATTGTTGAGAATATGTTACTGGAATAACTAGTAAATCACGAGCATCGTCAAACAAAACAGCTTTATGTTCGTATTCAGCCTCAGAATAAGACCAGTCACTATCAACAACATATTTATCCAATTCTTTAGGATTTTCAAAATCAGAAACATCAAAAAGAGATATCTTCAACCCCTCAGACCTTCCTTCTTCAGTTGTTTCTCTTCCAATACCTAAAAGCAAATTATCTTTAATAGGATGAAGATAATTAGAAAATCCAGTCACTTTCAAATAACCCATTACCTTTGGACTTTTAGCATCAGATAAATCAATTACGTAAAGAGGATCGATTTGTCTGAATGTAACTAAGTATGCTTTATCGCCTACAAATCTAGCAGAATAAATTCTTTCACCCTCTGCTAAATCTTCAACACTACCTACTATTTCTAAATCTTCATTTAAGATATATAGATGATTAAGAGAGTTTTCAAAAGATCCAAATCCATTTCCTGTAGTCGTCGCAATTCTAAAGTATCCATCGAATTCATCCATAGAAAACTGGTTGAGAACATAACCTGGAACCTCCCCAGAACTAGAATAAGATATATCTAAACCATCTAAATCAATTCTATGAACTAAAGTTTTTTCATATTCTTTTGAAACTTCAGAGTAATATTCATTTCCTGCCTCTGTAAGGGCATTTTCAAATTCTTTCTTTTCATCAATACTCAAAGAATTGAAATATTCTTGAACAATAAATGAGATCTTGTCAGATTTAATATAATACTCATCATCAGAAGAAATAACTTTTTCAGCGTCAGACCCAAACTTACCAGGTAAGACTTCCAAAATAATTTTTAAAGCTCCTTCTTGAACCATTTGATAATCGTATGTTTTACTACTGGTCAAATAAATTGCATTTTCAGATACATATACAGAACTGCTGCTTCCTAAAAGAAATACATCTCCGCTATATTCTAAGTTATCCAAGTTAATTGCCATAACTGAAGTAAATATAAGACTTGAATCATAGTATCCAGAGTAATACACTTTATCAGCAGATACTGTTTCAACTTGATCTCCAGCCCTAAAATATGGGATAATCGGTGAAGAATCAATGTATTTATTAGCTATAAGATAAATGTGACCATTAATTATTCTAGCAGTATGGTAACTACCATCAACTACAAAAGTCTGTATCTTTTCAGGCTTTGAAATTTTATCAGAACTCACATCATAAACATGCACATTTACTTCATTTCTTGAATAGTCAGGTGCACGAATACTTGTTCCAGCAACCTTATCCAAAACTGATCCACCGTATAAGGAATACCCATAGGAAGATTCCAAAATAACCAATTTATTACCATAAAGGAATATTCCATTAACATAATTATCAAACTCCAATTCTGAAATAATTTCCATAGAGTCCGCAGGATAAGCCTCTACAATGATCACTTTGTTAGAACTTACTGTGTAAATATATTTCCCATCGTTTTTCACAGTATCAGCTTCATCAACACCTAAAACTTGAATGTTAGTTTCTGAGTAATCGCTAGCCCCACTTCCACCAACAGAGGATTTTGTGCCTGCTTCGCCTAAAGCTGGAGCTGCAACCATTGAGTCTTCAGAAGAAACCGCAGCTTCCTGCCTTCCGAATAAACCATAAGAGTTCCCGCTCTCTGAAGACCTAGATTTTTCTACATATTCACTAAGCTCTTCGTATGATTCAAATTGTTCTAAATTACCAGACAAACTTCCTTGAGTAGAACTAGGGCTATTAAACATGAAAGAAACAGCAAGTAAAATTAAAACTCCTGCAACCAGAACAAAAGGAACTACTTTAGCAACCATTCTTTTTGGAGAAATAACTATCTTTTTATTTGCTACTCTGTAAACTGGAGTCTTCTTACCTTTAACACTCCAAAAAAAGTTACTAGATTTCTCAACTAAACCAGCTTTAATCAATTTTTCTAAATTATACCCTGTAGTGTTTAAAGGAATACTTAATTTAGAAGCAATATCACTTGCAGTTAATTCCTGAGCAGCCAATAAATCTAAAATCTTAACGCAGGTCTTGTTAGACAAAGCCTCAGCCACTAATCCAGTCCTGGGATCTCCTAAGTCTATACTAATACTTTTATCCATTCCAGATAGAACTTTACCTAATATTTAAACCTCATTTAAGCTTCAATTTCATTTGAACAAATGAAAAATTAAACGAACATACAAAGATTTATATACTACTTAATAGTTAAACATTCATCATGAAAAGCATCAAGTTAAGTATAGTAATTTTAGCAGTATTTTCCATATTATTAACCATATATTTCAACACATTTTCAATTGCACAATCAGATGAAAGTTTTAATGTTAAAGTAGAATCTGAAATTTACAAACAAGTAGAAAATAATGAGAAAGTAAGAGTAATTGTAAACTTAAGAAAAAACTTTGATTCTGAAGAAATAACTAGGACAATCAAAAATTCAAAGAATAACATAGAAGCATTGTCAAAAGAATTTTCTGAAAAACAAGGAGAAGAATTAAAAATAATTTACAAATATGAAGCTTTAAACTCGCTAGCAATTGAAGCCGATAAGAAAACAATAGAAGCTCTCAAAGATAGCAAATTTGTAGAAGAAATTTTTGCAGAAAAAACATTAGAAATACAATTGCAAGAAAGCCTTCAAGTGATAAATGCTACAAACGCTTGGAATGTTCAAATTCCTTATGGATCTCAAACAACAAACCTAACAGGATCAGGCCAAATAGTATGTTTAATAGATACAGGAGTAGATTATAATCACAATGCCCTTGGAGCTGGATGGGGTACTAAAGTAATTGGAGGTTGGGACTTTGTAAACAACGATTCAAACCCGATGGATGATAATGGTCATGGAACTCACCTAGCAGGAATAATTGCAGCAAATGGAGTAAATTCAAACAATCAAACCATTAAAGGAGTAGCTCCAGATGCACTAATCATTGCAGAAAAAGTATGCAATTCATTAGGTTCTTGTTCAAACGTCAATATGATTGCAGGGCTAGACCATTGCTTAACAACAATAGGTTATAAAAAACTCAGCGTTGTATCTATGAGCATAGGTGATGGACAAAGCTATAGTAGTATTTCAGGTACTTGCCCTACTTGGATGGACAATGGAATAAACACCGCAGTTTCAAAAGGAATTCCAGTAATAGTCTCCTCAGGTAATCAAGGATATAAGAATGGAATATCTTATCCAGCATGTTCTCCAAATGCAACATCTGTTGGAGCCACCTATGATAAAACAGTAGGTCCTTTCAATACAAGCTGGTTAGGAGTATGTCAAGAATTGGCAGTTGTAGATAAAGTCGCATGTGCGTCAAATACTGGAAATAATCTAAAAGTAGTAGCTCCAGGAGCTACAATAACTTCTACTGCAGCTTCAAATGGAACAGTTTGCGGAGCAGGAGCAGCAATAGGAACAGGACCTTGTAAAGGAACATCCCAAGCAGCAGCACACGTTGCTGGAGCAGTTGTGTTAATTAGACAAAAACATTATAACAAATTCCCGAGAAACCTAACTGGAACATTAAAAATAAACAGGTTCTTAATGAAATCTCAGATCCAAACTACAGATCCCGGAAATGGATTAATATTCCCTAGGCTTAGTCTTTTGAATCTTCTATAAAGGAACTTTTTAATTACAAGAATCTTTAAATACCCAAATTATTAAAGAATAATATGAATAAATGGTCCGAACTTCTTGTTGGTCTTATCCTAGTAGTAGGTGCAATACTTGTTGCATACTATTCACAGAACTGGGGAGCATGGAATTTTTGGAACGCTGCAGGAGAATTCTTTAAAGGTGGATTGTTCTGGCTCGTGACAATGATTGGTGCTCTTTTCATACTTCTAGGTATTTCTGACTTGAAAAATTAAAAGAGTAATCTTTAAGAACAAAACTCTCCTTTTACAACTATGAAATATAAAAGGAAGAATAAACTAAAATTAGAAGAGGAAAGCGCCCTATTAGCTAATGAAAGAACTCTTCTATCTTACATTAGAACTACATTTTCAGCTTTAATCCTAGGTTTTGCATTAATACAGTTTTCTAATCAAAATAATTCAATGTTAAAAGTAGGAATGGCTACAATTATAGGAGGCTTTATTTTAGGAATAATAGGATTAATAGAATATAAATTACATAAAAGCAGGATAAAGTTAGAAGCTGAAGAATAATAATTTCTATAAAGACTTACAAATAAAATAAGAAGTGATTTGCAAAACATGCGGTGAAGAAGAATGCGATAGGCATAATTTCTTTATAGGAAAATCAATAAAACTACAAAATTTTTCAGGTTCAACCCCACCAGAAATATTTGTAGGGAAGTGGAATTATCCTAATGTTTATACGGGAATTCTAGCACCTCAAGAAACTGGAGATACAAGTATAATGTCTTCTCCGGAAGAGTGGCACAAGAATAAATTAGCTATTTCAGATATAATGGGTTACAGAAACCAATTAATTTACGGTCGAACTCAAAGTAACATAAAAAAACTAGAAACAAAATTTTTATCTGTAATGAAAGAAGTTGCTATGACTCATAAGTCAATTGCAACAGAGTTCCATCTTAAAAGACCAGTAACAGCAAATAAAGAGCAGGATGATAGAAGCCCACTTATTCCAAAATCAGCAGAAATAGAAAAGGCTGAACTACAAGAAAATGCTCCTGTCAAGCCAAAAGTAGATTATTTAGTAAACGATAAAGAAACAAAATCTTCAGTAGCAATTCAAGAGCTCCATAAAGCAAACGTTCAAACATCCACAATAATAAAGATACTTTCAGCAGGAATTTTAGGGTTAAAAAAGAATAGAAAACTAGTGCCTACAAGATGGAGCATAACAGCAGTTGATGACACGTTATCAAAAAATAAACTGGAAAAAATAAAACACTATCAAGAGATTAGTGAATATCAATTATTTCATTCAGAATATTTAGGAAATCATTATGAATTTCTTTTAATTCCGGATTCTTTCGCTTTTGAAGTAATAGAGATTAGCATAAAAAATCCATTTTTGCAAGCAGTATGGCAAGATTATGAAACTATATTTTCAAGAAAAAAATATGCAGATAAGGTTACAGGAGCCTATTATGCAAACAGGTTAGCATTAACAGAATATTTAGAATCAATAAAACGTCAAGCAACTTGCTTAGTATTCAGAGAAATAAGACCTCAATATTATGCGCCTTGTGGAGTAGGAATTTTAAGAGAGGTAAGCAGAGAAGCATTCAAAAATAAACCTAAATTATTTAACACCTTAAATGAAGCGTTGCAAGATATTCAAACGAGGTTAAAACAGCCAGTTTCAAATTATACAGAAAAATCAGCAATATTAAAAATAAAAAAATCTCAAAGTAAACTAAATCACTTCTTTTGAGGTTTACCCCAAGCAGTAATACCTATTATTACAAAATTAACTATTGGAATTAACATTAAAATGCTAAACCATCCAGGTCTTTTTACAGATTCAAACATTTTCCAATGCCAAATTACTGTAAATACAAGAAAAGCAATGTTTGCAATAAATCCGATTACTGGTATAAACATAGCCACAATCAAAAGCCATGGCCACCAAGGCATTTTAGAAGCTTTATAGGCAATGATTAAAGGTCCAACACCGGAATCCAAGCAAGACCAGAAGACTTCACTTTAGCCCTTTTACCAACAGCAGAATAGGCAAAAGACAAATAGATATAAGCAATTAAAAGAACGAAGAAAAATATGAAAACTCCTAAAGCAGCAATTAATGCTATAAGAAGCACTAAAGGAGGAGCATCACTACTGTCAACTGCTAAGGCTTGTAAAAATATATTCCCAATCATCATTCATTCTCTTTCTTTAATCTCTTAAGAACATCTTTTACATTCTTATTCAATTGGACCATAGAATCATCTAATTCATTCTTATTCTTAGTTCCAGTACAAACAAGTTTACCGTTAGAAAAGAGCAAGAAAGTTGCATTTGGAGTGCCTAATTTATACACTAAACCGGGAAACTGTTCAGGCTCATATTCTGTGTTTTCTAATTCCAATGCTAGAATGTTTAAATTTAAATCAACATCAATACTACCAGACGCAACAATATTCTGAACTGTTATTTTTGGTTTAGTAGTTATTCTAACCCCTATTTTAGCAAGTTGTTTGATTACTTGATCCACCACTTCTTTAACTTGAGCGATACTTTTTGTACCTGTACAGACCAAGTTACCGCTAGAAAATACAAGAACTGCAGATTTAGGTTTCTTAACTCTTAAAACAAGCCCAGGAAACTGTTCAGGATTATATTCTGTGTTACTTTGCATCTTAGCAAGTTTAGTTAATGAAACTTCCTTACCTAGAGAAGCTGTCGCAACAATATTCTGAACCGTCAAATTTGATTTTACGTCAGACATCTTATTGGTATTTAAATAGGGGGCTTTATAAACCTTAGTTTTTAGAAAAAATAGTTTACTGGCCTTTTTTATTTAATCTTCTAAAAGTCTTATTAACTTCTTTCTTAATATCTTCTAGTGTAGCTACATCGTGTATTCCTCGTTCAGGCCTATAATGAGTAATCCTTGGAAAACGTAATGCAAATCCAGAAGAGTAAGTAGGGCTTGGTTGAATATTTTGATAAGTGACTGAAACGACAATTTTAGGCTTTACCTTTACAGAAGAATCATCTTCCCCAATAATTAAAGGTTGTAAAAGAGAGTTGATTTCGTTATAAGTAGTACCTTCTCCTTCTTTTTCTTTCAGCCCCGAAGAAACTTTTCCAACCTCTAGAAATTTATCTCCTGATTTACAAGCAACTATAAAACTAGTAAGGCCTCCTGCTCTTTTTCCAGTACCGTATTCTGCGCCAACAATTACTAAGTCTAAATCAGAAACATCAGGTTTCAATTTAGCAAGATTTCCAACATAACGTCCTGAGATATAAGAAGATTTTAGATTTTTTATCATAATTCCTTCTTCTCCAATCTTCAATGCCTCTTGATAAAATTTTTGAACTTCTTTTTCAGAGTCTGTAATTATCTGAGTAGAAATCGAAATTTTCCAAGGAACATTTTCTACAATATCCTCAATTAACTTTCTCCTCTCAATAAATGGAGATTCAAGCTTATTTTGTCCATTCAAATAAAGGATATCAAAAACTTTGACTTCAATAGGCATTTTAGAAGCAAGTTCGTCAATATCATATTTACGTTTTATTCTCTGGCTGATTGCTTCAAAGGGAAGATATTTATTTTTAATAGAATCAAAACCAACGGCTTCTGCATCCAAGATAAAACTTTTAGCTTTAACATGTTTTGAAATAATCTCGACTATATCTGGAAATTGGTTTGTTACTTCTTCAAGTCTTCTAGTAAATAATTTTATTTTTTTACCATCATAACTTATTATTACTCTAAATCCATCATACTTATGCTCAAATGCCGCAGGTTTTCCACAAACTTCAAAGGCTTCTTGAATACTAGAAACTTTAGTAGCAAGCATAACATTAAGAGGCCTTCCAGGAATCAAAGATACATGTTCAAAAGCTTCTTTTCCTGAAATAGACAATTTTAATAATTGCGCAAAATCATTAATTAAATCATAAGTCTTTTCTATTTTATCGAGCATATTTTCGCCTTCAAAAAAAGCTTTATTTATTGCCCCTAATAAAACTGCATCAGCTACACCAATACGTAAATCTCCGAGTAAAGTCCTTAGAATATAACAAGCTTCACGAGAAGTAGATTCTATGAGTAACTCTGAGATTATTGCAATTTTTTTATCTATTGCGCCAGTACCCGATATAGAAGAAATTTTTTTCAAACTCTCAATAACGTGTCTAGCCGTTAGTTTTTTAGAAAAAAGAGAGTTTTGTTTTTTGATTTTCAAAAGTTCAACAGATACATCTCCCAAATCTCCAATTAATTTAAACTTAGAATTCACCTCTGAAATTGAAAAACCAGAAGCAATACTTATAGATTTAATTACCAATTGAGTAGAAATTCCAAGCTCTCTTACATCATAATCCGGGAATACTTTACCCCTTAGTAAATAGATAAGATCTTCGTCACTTTTTAACTTGGGTAAAAAGAAAGCTAAGAGCTCTATTTTTTCTAGTTTTTTAGTAGTTAAAGATAATTTTTCATATAGTTGGACAAATTCGGAGTATAACATCTAAAATAAAGAGAGGAATTTAATCTTAAACCTTATGGTTTAGATTTTTTAACAATTCCCAATCTCTGTCGATTATATGTTAAAAAGGCAATTAGTCCTGCAAATAATAATAAAATTCCAAATCCGAGAAGACCTTTCTTTCCTAAAACTCCAACTACTGCCCCTGTAATTAAAGAGATTATTGAATTGTCAGAATCATTTTCTTCAAGAGTCAAAGGGTTAAAACTCAAGTTTTCAAGAGGTAAGTTATTTCTTCTTCTACCCCCCTCTTCAGAATCAGAACTTAACCTTATAACTTCAGGTTCTGAAATTTTTTGCTGAATGGTGAAAAAGCTTTTATCGCTAATCCAGTTTAGACTTTCAAAACTACATGAAGCTGACCACTCATAACTTCCTAAAGACAAATTATAACTCGCAGAATTATAGCTTCCATTTAAACTAGAATTCAAAAAGATACTAAAATTATTTGAACTAACATTTACCGAACAAAGAGGTGCAATAAATGGATAAGTACTATTTGTCAAAAACTCGAATTGAACATTAATAAAATTATTTTCCGTAAATAACGTCTGATTATTTGAAGGAGAAGTTAATTCAAAACTAAAGTTATTTACTGGATAAATTGGATTTACCCATTGGTACTCAAGACCATTTCTAAATAAATCTTCCTTTACCCATAAATGAACTTCTAATGATTCGACAGTTTGATTTTGAACTAGTCTTGTTTCAATTATTCCCTGATTTTGTATGTGTGCAGCCATTCTAAAATCCGGAGCATAAAGTAACGAAGAAACAGAACTATTAAGAGAAGAATCATTAGATTCAATAATACTTAGATTAGAATTAAGGTCCAAAGTAACATTAAAAGAAGAATTTCCAAAATCAAAAAAAGAATTATTTAAAGAAAAGTAAGAAGAGTATATATCTTCAGAAATTTTAGTAAAATTTCCTACATAAAAGATTTCTGCAGGAACATAAGAATTAACCATTAAGTGAGTTTCATTAAATAAACCATAATACCAAACATAATTTATTCTTTGAGTGAATGAATTTGAAGAGTCCAGAGGAAATAAAACATAATGAACTAAATTGCTATCATTTATCCCCTTAAAACTAATAGTGCTATAATTTGAATCTATGTGGAAAAGATAAGTGACATTAAAATGTGGGGTGTAATCAAGAAACCCAAAATAATCCTGATTTGGAAATGCTGTGGAAATGCCCAAACCAGCGCCAAATAAAACTAGTAAACATGCAAATAATAAGTAATTCCTCATAAAATTCCTTGGAAATCAACTTTATAAATAAACCTATATTTTAAGAATTATAACCATCCTCTCTTTCTTATACCTTCATCATAAATTTGAAAAGCTAACGACTTCTCTCCAATAGACCTATGCTTAACTAAAAAAGCAGTCTTTTTACCAGATTCATTTGTAAGTTCTATCAAACACTTACTCCAATATCTTATTATGTCTCCAGCAACCATCCTAACCTCATTATCCCAATTATATGTTTGATTTGTAACTAAAACAGGAATATCATTTTTCCTAGCAATTTCTACAAGAAGCCTCATTTGTTTGGTTAATGCAGCATTTACAATTTGCATATTTTCTATATCTTTTTCACTAGAGCGAGCATCTGCAAAATCTAACCTATAAAGCATAGTCATTCCATCAACTATGATTAAAGAAACCTGTTCTTTCACGTGCTTGAGCAATTGATCAAAAGACTGTTGTTGTTCTTTAAAATTTGTAGGTTTTAATACAAGAATATTTTCTAAAACCTCGTTTACATTTAGATTTTTTTCATCACCATTAGCAGATCTTGAAGAGAATAGTTGTTTGACTCTTTCTGACGAAAATCCTCCTTCCGTATCTATAAAGATTACTTTATTTCCTTTTTTTGCTTGAGAAACAGCTGCAATCATACAAAGATTAGTTTTCCCAGAACCAGGGCCACCATAAAAAGTAGTTACAATTCCAGAGTCATATCCCCCCTTTAACCAGACATTCAAATCATAATTTCCAGCCGAAACTTTTCCCATAAAGATAAAAGAAAAGAACAGTATAAAAGAATAATTACAAAAAATAACTAAAATAAAAAAAGCAGAATTATCTGCGCCTCTTTTTGTGCTTAGATTCAACCATCATAGGTTCTTCACACATTTTGCATTTTTTACACATCAAAGCATGTAACAACAAGATAACCGCTGCAATAATAATCACCCATCGAGAAGAAGGACTTCCCATGTAAGCAAATACTATTATGATTATCGCAAGAATAGTTTCAACCCAATTGCATTTACAATTCATACCAACCTCCTTTCATCCAATAAAAGTAGTTAAAAATCATTAATAAATCTGTCTATTAACTAATTACTTAGAAGGTATTTTTGAAAGAGCGGTTAAATCTTTGTTAACAGCGTTTATGGCTTCACTTATAGCTTTTTTAACACTCTTTCCAGAAGATTCAATTCTAAATATAACTGGTTTTGTTAAATGATCTCTTCTCCAAGCTGCAAATTTAATACCTTGATCATTAAGATATACTCTCAAAACCTCTGCAACGGTCAAGTTATCCACTCTAAGCTCAATAAGATCGTTTTCCTCAGAGATTATTTCAACATTCATGCTAATCATCAGAAATAACGGTTTTTAAAGCCTTCGATATGCCTAACCTAAAAGTTCAATATATGGTTTAGTAACAAATTAATATTTGAAATTTTAATCTAAAATTTCAATATCGTTTCCAGCCAAATTAGTAGAATCTTTAAAGACATTAGCTTGAGACTTTTCATGTCTTTTTTCCTCATTTCTCTTTTGTAGATCTGCTAGACTAACATGAGCAATAGAACCCGGATTTTTTCTAAGATTTATCCCGAATACCTGTTCTATCCTGGAAATCAAAACAAAATCATCTGCAGGTAACTCTCCAAGTTCAAGCATTTTCACTTGATCTTCAGTAGCATTTATCATTTGAGCCAGTTTTAACCGAGTCATATTTTTAGCCTTTCTATTTTTAGAAATTTCCCAATTGAAGTTGGAAATCAAATCCTGAGCCGCATTATTTTTCTTACCCCCAAACTTTCCATGTTTCCAATCAGACATAATAGAATTATTCTTAAGGATAGGCTCCTTTGATTTAATAGCCGAACTTTGCAAAGGTGGAGAAACAGAACTTGAATTTTGAGATCCACCAATTTTTCTTAATATAAACAAATCTTCTAAAATGGCAATTCTCTCCTCTACTCTTACAATCTCTCCATCTTTTATTGCTTCTACATAATTTCCATCATCATGCTTTAAACCCATGTAATCCATAAAAAGGACACAAAAAACCTCTTTAAATCATTTATGGTGAATAAATACTACTTTCATTTAATACCAATTCAGACAATTCTTCTAAACTAACCATTTCTGTAATAACAAGATTTTTGTTAACTATAATTGCAGGATATTGATCTGAATTCAAAGATTTAACTAACAAATCTACAGATGCAACACCGGTATCAATAGCAATAGGAATAAGAATAACAGACTCGGGATTATTAGTTTTAAAATCAAAAACTAATCTTGAAAGATAGTTTTGTTCAGAAGAAGTTTGGATATCATCAGCATTATAATAATAAAGATATGTTAAAATATGAAAATCCTGTTCGCATCTTTGTTTCAATTTTTCAGCTTCTAAAAGAAGTAAAGTTCTAAGTAAGTCATATCTTTTATGTAATACTGTAAGGTCTCCTATCCTGCCAGTACCATCAATTTCTTCAAGTTCTATTGCATCATCATATATTTTATCTGCAAATAAAAAAAGACTTTCCTTACCAAGTTCGCATGAAACATTATTATCTGAAATGACTCTTTGACGAATTTGTTCATCAAGAATATTTAATTCAGAATTAACAAGATTAGAATATGCTGATTGAGATTGACCAAGCTCTAAAAAGAAACCCAAAAGTATTCCCAAAGAAAATACAATTACTGTAAATACAAAGGCCTGCCAAAAAGCATGTTTACTCATTTTTATTTTCCTCAATTATTACCATGAATATTTTCCTCTTAAATATTTGTACAAAGCTGTTATCATGATAAAAGGATATATTGCAAGATAAATTAACTGATAAAAGAATATGTTAAACCAGTTAGTTTCTTTTTTACCCCTCATATCCATTAAACTTAAACCAATTAATACAAAAATAAAAGACCAAATGAACAAAACTATTCCAAAAAAATTGAGGACGGTGGGGTGTAAACTCAAATCTTGAAGCCTAAAGAGAGTAGTTCCACCATAAATGGAATATTTCGTAGCTAAGAAATTTATCACGATTCTTTTCAAAAATAGATAAATAAATAATCCCAGCCCAAAAAGTCCAAGAAATAGAGAGAAACTAAAAAAAGGAATTATGAATCCTCCAAGCATCCCATTCTTAAAAATATAAGATTTATACTTAAAAAGACATTGTGTTCCTCCTATATTCCACCTTATTCTTTGCTTCCACCATTTTGAAAATTTATTAGGGGTTACTGAATAAACTCTCGCTGAAAGACACATTCTGGCTAAGTATCCGTGAGATCTTAATCTCCAAACAATTTCTATATCTTGAGTCATATTTTTTGTATCAAAAAGCCCAACTTCTAAAAGATTTTTTTTCCTATATATCGCAAATGGGCCGGGAGTAACATAAACTGCATCTACGCAATCAAGAAGTTTTCTTGACCATGAAATAATTGAATATTCTATCATTTGTAACTTTTGCATGAATGTACTTGCACCATGCGCCATAACAGCACAAGTAACTGCTGCAACCCTTTCATCTTCTTGTAAAAAACCGATCATTTTTATTAAAGCGTCAGATTGGGGAGTTGAATCTGCATCAGTTACTGCAATAAAATCATACCTTGCAGCCCTAACCCCTATATTTGTAGGTTCAGCAGCACCACCGGAATTTCTCGAATTCACAATAAGTTTTATCTTACCAGGATACTTTTTTACATATTCTCTAACTATTTCTACAGAATTGTCTTTTGACATATCGTCAACTACAATTATTTCAATCATATCTTGAGGATATTCCATTTTAAGCAATGAATCCAAAGCACTGGCTACAGTTGCAGATTCGTTATAACAAGGCATAACAATGCTAACAGGAACGGGTTTTCCTGCCGGATGATAAAAAAGCCTCTTCCTATTTGGAAACCATATAAAAATAAGAAGACTAGTCATATACAAACCAACAAAAAGATATATGTAAAATACAACCTCTACAAAATTAAACATATTAATTTTCTGCCTTTTCCTCAACTTCTTCTGCTAAAGGAAATTTATTTTTTTCATCTCCAGAAACATTAAAGTAATTATAGAAAGTTTCACTCAAAGAAATTTCTGCAGTATGCCCAACTTTTTTTTTGTTTATTAAACCCATCTCAACGAACTTAGCAATATGATCATAGGCTTTATTTCCTCTAATTTTGATTAAAATAGACTGTTTCATTGGCTGTTTGTAAGCAATAATTGCCAAAGTTTCTTGTTCTGCTTTAGTAAACTCAGAGTTACCAGTAGCTAGCCTATTAACCATGTATACAAAATCCGGGTGAACGTCCATTTTCCACAAATCTTCCCTGCGAATTATTTCAACTCCCTTTCCCTTATATTTTTCTTCTAATGTCCTAAGAATATCCCTTAATAATAAAGGATTAACATCAGTCAAAGCTACAAGTTCTTTTAAATTCATAAATTTTCCAGAAACAAAAAGAGCTGCTTCTACCTTACGGATATTATCTACTTCGCGAGCTTCATCAAGTTCAGCAACATTTCCCACAAATCCCTTATCTTCCATTAAAGTTTAACCCGAATGCAATTTAAAAACATTTCAGCCAACAAAAAAGATCAAAAAACTCTCAATTATTGCGGCTAACATGAGTAATGGGACAACAACTGCCAAGAAAGCCTTAAGCGAGCCAATAAATCTCTCCTTAACAGTTTTTAATTTATATTTTGTAAAAAAGGACATACCTAAATGTATCCCAAGCCCTAGGGAAATAAAAATAGCAGGTAGCTCAAATATTCCATGAGGCAATACTCTCCATATTACTCCGAAACCAGCAATAGGAACGGCCTTAGAATAAACATATCCAAGTATAGCACCATTGAATACTGCATTAAGTATTGGAAAAACTCCGAGTAATAACCCTAAAAACAATGAAGAAATTGCGCTAGTTACATTATTACTAAATATAAACCACAAAAGCTCAAGAACATCAAGCCCTTGAGTTTTAGATAAAATATCTTTAATAGCCTCATCAATAAAAACGAGTTGACTTGAATTAAAATATCCAAATATAGAACTAGCAAAAAAAACAACTATTACTAAATAAATATAATTTTTAATTAAAGAAATATATTTTAAAGATTCATTAAAAGAATCAGCAAATTCTTTTTTCCAAGAAAGTTTATTTTTTTTCATCATCTAATAATCTTATTTAACAATTTAACCTTTTGCTTATATTTATTTTTCAAATAATAGCCGTAAATTAAACCAACCACTAAACCCCCTAAGTGAGCCATATTTCCAATAGGGAGTTTAACAAAAAACCCAATGACTAATAAAGGAACAATAGCAATTATAGGTGCAAGCCAAAATGGTAAACTTAACGGAAGAGCAACTCTTCTAAATAAAGGATTAGGCGAAAAGATAGAAAAGATCATTAAGAAAATTAAAATTCCCCCAAATATATCTACTAGTCCAGATATCGAAGGAATTAAGCCAGAGATTAAAACCTGAAGAACAATTACGATTAAAGGTCCAACAATAAGATATACTTTCTTTCTAGGCAATAATGTTGCAAGTATCCCTAATAAGCCAAAGATAGCTCCACTTGCACCAACCGCAAAATCATCAACTCCTCCAAAAATAAAATCTCCTCTTGGAAAAAAGCTTCCTAGATATGCAAACAAAACAAAGAATAAGCCTCCAACTATCCCTGCAAGAAGATAAAACCAGAAAAATCTCTTTCTACCTATTATTTGCTCAGTTAAACTTCCTAAAAAAAACAGCGAAAGCATATTCACAAATAAGTGAAAGAAACTCCCGTGCATAAACATGCTAGTAAAAATTGTCCAAATATAATTCCCGGATAAAACTGAAGAAGGCTTAACAGCAAAAAAATTAATAAAATTAGGATAAAATAAAGAAGTAATCGAAAATAAAAAAAATAATATTACATTTACAACTATAATTGAAGTAGTCAAACTGAATATTTTTCTTTTTTTAACAGAAGTTTTAGAACGTCTGTAATCTCTCCTATAAACCATTTCGTTATTTCTTTTTCCTCTTCTTGATAGGTTTCTTAGCGATTTTCTTTTCTTTTTTAACGGATTTTGATTTTACCTTAGACTTAGAAGCAGCCTTGGTTTTCTTAATTTTCTCTTTCTTAACTGGTTTAGGAGCCCTTTCAACGTTAAGCTTTTCAATTTCAACCAATATTTGAGCAGATCTATCCATCAATTTTTGAACAATTTTTTCAATTTCTTTTATTCCCTCAATAGAATCTTTCAAAGAATAAACTTCTCCACACTCAGGACAAGTAAATTCATTCAATAATGCATGCTCATCAGAAACTTCAATATTACAGTTTTTACAAATATAAAATTGTTTAGTCTTTCTAGCTGCAAGAACGTTTTCCTGAATAGCAATTTCATTATTTATAGAAGTACGATAATTTACAAGACATTTGTATTCATCAAGAGTCCAAAAATAAGTGTACCATCCTCCACTCTTTAGATCCTTTTTCCTCATAAAACGAACAAGACCGCTATCCGCAAGTTTGTAAAGAATATTTCTAGTCTGATTTATAGTTAAATTGAGCTTCTTAGCAATTAAAAATTCATTAACATTTTTTTTATTAAATAAAACATCAACAATTTTATCTGTACCTGAACCAGCGACGATAGAAACATATTCTTTCAAAAACTTCTCAAGCATGAAAAACTTTCATCAATCTAACAATAAAAACCTTTCTATTGAAAAACTAATGAAATTTTTTATTAAATAAACCAATTCAGAGAGATAAAAATTAAGAGAAAATATGTAACCACTTCACAATTAAGATAAACCTATATAAATAAACTTCTAAATATATGAAAATATGTTTGGAAAAAAGAAAGATTCTGAAGGAGAATTACCTGATTTGCCTATGTCTGGTCCTGCCTCAATGAGAGACTACCAACGATCTATGTTACCTCCAATAGAATCTGCTCAAGAAGAAGTGCATGGATTACCTTCATTCCCAGATTCCCTAATGAATAAAGGATTTAGCCAAAGCATGATAAAGAGCGCAGTTGAAGATGAAGATAAAAACTTACCTGAATTACCTGAATGGAATGCAGAGCCAATTCAAATGAAACCAATGAGAACTATGGAATTAGATGAATGGTCTTCTAAGCCCTCTATGCCTCCTACAATGGCACAAAGACCTACAATGGCGGATGCATTAAGAATGACTGCTCCTAATAGCCAGGTAAGCGATAAAAGACCATTATTTGTTAAACTTGAAAAGTTCAAAGAAGCAAGAGATTCATTGCTTAAAATATCTGAAAAATTAGACCAAATGGATGAATTATTAAGGATGATAAAAGATTTGAAAGCAAAAGAAGATGAAGAAATAACTAGCTGGGAAAAAGATATCGAGAGCATAAAAGCAAGAATACTCTTTATCAATAAAGAGATATTTGAAAATGCCTACTGAAGAACAATTCGTTGGTTTAGAAAAACCACATGTCGTTGCTGGAAAAAAACACCTCCTTTATGCAGAAATGGAAGTTCTTACATGTTTAAAGAAATATAACAATTATAAAAAATTAAGAAAAGAGGAACTAGCTCTTAAAAGCCTTCTAAAAAAAGTAATTATAGACATGAAAAAAGAAATGGAAACAATAACCCAGTATGTTCCAAATATAAAAATTAAAGACACCAGCGCAGAACTAATAAAGACGGTTCCAGGTAAAAGAGATTCACTAGAACAAGAAATTCAAAATATAAGAAAGAAAATTGCGATGCTAGGAGCATAATCAATATTTTTAAAAACAGCATAATCTGTTCAAGTAAATGATAAGTAGACAAGAACTAATTCGCAGATATATTGATTTTTTTAAGTCAAAAGCTCACAAAGAAATTCCAAATTCTTCATTAATTCCAGTAAATGATCCGACAGTTTTATTTACGACTGCAGGAATGCACCCGCTAGTCCCTTATCTAGTAGGGCAAAAACACCCCTTAGGTAAAAGATTAGTAAATGTGCAGAGATGCGTAAGAACAGACGATATAGAAGAAGTAGGAGATACTACCCACCATACTTTCTTTGAAATGCTTGGAAATTGGTCCCTTGGAGAATACTTTAAAGTTGATGCAATAAAATATTCGTTCGAGTTTTTAACAAAGATCTTAAAAATACCATTAGAAAAATTAGCCGTAACCTGTTTTATTGGAGATAAAGATGCAGATAAAGATATAGAATCTTATGAAACTTGGGTTTCATTAGGAATTCCTAAGGAAAGGATAGCATTTCTTCCGAAAAAAAATAATTGGTGGGGTCCAGCGGGAAATACAGGCCCATGTGGGCCAGACACTGAAATGTTTTTTTACAGTGGGAAAAAAACTCCAAAAACATTTGACCCAGAAGATCAAAAATGGGTAGAAATATGGAATGATGTTTTCATGCAATATGATAAGACTCCTGAGGGAAAATATATTCAATTAAAACAAAAAAATGTAGATACAGGAATGGGTTTAGAAAGAACCCTTGCTGCCTTAAACGAGTTAGATGATAATTACCTAACAGAAATATGGGCTCCAATAATAAAAAAAATAGAGATTATTTCTAAAAAGAAATATTTAGATCATAAGAAAGAGATGAGGATAATTGCAGACCACTTAAAAGCTTCAGCATTCATAATTGCTGATGGAATCTATCCTTCAAATACTGGACAAGGCTACATATTAAGAAGATTGATTCGAAGAGCAATAAGATATGGTAAAATATTGGGAATAGAAACAAATTTTACAAAAGAGATAATAAAACCAATTTTTGAAACATATAGTGATTATAAAGAATTAGAGAATAGCGAAGATAATATTATCATAAAATTAGAAGAGGAAGAAAATAAATTTAGAAAAACTATTGAAAAAGGAACCAGACAATTCGAAAAACTTGCAAGAGAGAACAAAAACATTTCAGGAAAGGAGGCATTTTTGTTATTTCAATCATTTGGATTCCCCATAGAAATGACGTTAGAAATGGGAGATGAAATGAGTGTCAAAGTAGATAAAAAAGGATTTGATGAAGAGTATCAAAAGCATCAAGAATTGTCCCGTACTACGTCTGCTGGGGCATTCAAATCTGGCCTTGCAGACCATTCTGAAAAAACTACTAGATTGCATACCACTACACACTTATTAAATGAAGCATTGTCTCGAGTCTTAGGCCCAGAAGTAGCACAACGTGGAAGCAATATTACCCCAGAAAGAACAAGGTTTGACTTTGTTTTTACGAGAAAATTAACAGATGAAGAAGTAGAAAAAATAGAAAACACTGTAAATAAAGTAGTGAAAAAAGCATTAGAAGTAAAATCAGAAGAGCTACCCTATAAAAAAGCAATAGAGTCGGGAGCTAAAGGAGAATTTGGACACAAATATCCAGAAAGAGTAAGTGTCTATACTGTAATCGATAAAGAAGAACCTAAAGGTTACTTCAGTAGAGAAATATGTACTGGACCACATGTAAAAAACACAAAAGAAATAGGTAAAATTAAGATAATAGAACAATCAAGCGTCTCGGCAGGCATAAGAAGAATTAAAGCAATTGTTGAAGATTAAAGAATCTGATAAGGTGCCATCCCACAATAATAATCTTTTTTGTATGAACCAAAAGGATTAGTCATATAAATTTTAAAAGCAATCGAATGTTGGTCGCAAGCAAGTCTATGGGAGGTACTGCCCAATGAATAGAAAAGACCAGAACACATGACTGAAGGAGAAGCTACAGGTTGGATGCGCCATTCAATAGTACAAGTTTTCTCCCCATCGGTACAAAGAAAAGGGTCTAGCGTCAATGGACAAGTCGAAAAGTCATAAGCTTTATATTTCAGATAAGGATTATTGGTATCCACAATAATTGTCCCGCTAATAATAGCACACGCACAGACTTTCTCAACATTTTTGCCAGAATTAAATTCAGCAGGAGCTAAACCCAAAGAATTAATAGAATTATAAAATGAAGCGCTTGTATAAATATCAAAAGCAATAATCCCTGCAAAAATAACTAAGAATGAGGTAATTAAAATATTTAGGGCCTTATCTGAATTCATAATCACTTTAAAAATTATATATATATATATATCTAAAGAATTAAAGTAGAGATAATCACAATAATTCCTAAGATTAAAGTATAAACTCCAAACCATCTCAAATTCTTTCTGTTATTTAAAACATAATTAAATGAAATGTGCATAAAAATTAACCCTGAACCAAAACAAATAATTGCAGGAAATAAAAATTCAAAAGGAATAGCTTTATTTCCAAAAGTAACCAAATTGGCCCCGATTATCGCAGGAATTGAAAGCAAATAAGAAAATTTAATAGCTTCTTTTTCATTTAATCCAAATAATAAACCTGAAGAAATAGTCATACCACTTCTTGAAACTCCTGGAATTAAAGATAAAAATTGAGCAAAACCTACAACTAATGCCTTAGGGTAACTCAAAAAAGAAGAATTTTTTAATTTATTATTTGAAAAACTTCCAGCAAATAAAGCTAAACTAGTCACTACCCATCCAAAGCCTAAAATTATTAGACTAGAAGATAACTCAAAATAAGATCTAAAAATAAAACCTAAAAACCCTACAGGGATACTGGCAATTAAAATCAACAAACCAAGGCGAGCATTAGGTGTCTTGAATTTAAAATTTAATAAATCTCTTATAATGGAGACTATATCTTTTCTGAAATAAACAAAAACTGCCATTAAAGTTCCAAAATGTAAGGCTATTTCAAATTCAAGACCGCTTGAAATTCCAAGAAACATTTCCGTAATTGCCATATGTCCGGAACTTGAAACAGGAAACCATTCAAGGATTCCCTGGACCAAAGCTAAAATCAAAAATGAAATATCCATAAAGCCTAAAAAAAAATAAAGTTAATAAAAATACCTATTCTTCAGATTCTTCAGCGAAATCAGAGACTCCATGTATAACATCAAGGACATTTCTTTCTTCAGGAGTTATACCGTAGAAAGAATCTACAGCTTCAAGTTTCTCAACTAAAGCCACAACTCTCCTGTCTTTAAGTCCGTTTAAATTAGCCATCCTATCACCTCCATTAATTATTTAGAGATAGAATTTCTTTATATAGAAACAACAAACAATAATATATCTTTCATTGAATATTTATCATTAAATAGCAAATAACTTTTTAGTAACAATTAACCACTTTATAAACAGTTTCACCAAAAAAAGACAAAAAGATGTAACTAAGGAAGTCTTAAATGATTTACATCGTTAAGAGAGTTAATTCTCCACCTTCCAGTACTATTATCATAATGTAATGTAGAAATTCCTGCAGGCTTGAGAGAAAAGTGTCTTGTTTCTTGTAAGGGCATACCAGTTAACCTACTAATTATAGCCCTATGAATTCCTGCACCTATTGTAATTATAACATCATTTTTTCGAGTAACAATTTCATCAAGAAACAAATTTACATTTTGTAAGTTCTCAAAATCAAACTCATTAAAATTACCTAAAATAAAATCCATTCCTATTTCAGAGAATCTTTCATCACTTATAATTGGAACTTCAAAAGCCTTACTCAACATAACTCCTGTTTGCCTAGAAATACTATGTCCATTGACATAAATCCTATTTACCTTAATTTTATCATTGTTAAACCTTCTAACAAGAGAATTAATATCAGATCTACCATTATCGGTAAGATTTTTCAAGTCATTTTCACCAGGTTGTATAAGATAAATTTTCATGAGAACAAAAATAATAAACTCATTTTTTAAATCTTACAGTCTTTATTCCACGTAAATGGCAGGTTTTCCCATCTTTGCCTTAGAAGCCTTGCCAGAAGGATCATATTTTTTAAGATCATTAACTGCAAATATACTTACCTCAATTCCAAGTCTTTTAGATAATATTTCTTTATCAAAGTTCTTTACTTCAGGAGGAATAGCATAAAGGTAGATGTGTTTAGCATCCTTGCCATCTTTTTCCTTGATAATTCTTAATATATTCTGTATGTCAGCTACAGTTTTTTCAAAACTCTCTTCAACCTTATCAATCAAATCATTTATCTTACCCTTATCTGCAATAGGCCAATCACTAGAGCTTACAAATGTTTTATACCCTAAAACAGAATGCCACAACTCTTCAGCAATATGAGGTGCAAAAGGAGAAAGAAGCTGCAAATAAGTGGCAAAGTCACTTTTATCGATCTCTTCTTCAAAACTGTCAAATAAAGAACGTAATTTGATTACAGCCATATTGTAATTAATATTTTTTATATCTTCTCCAATCTGAATAATTCCTTTATTCAACTTGTGTTTGACCCTAGCAGAAGATTTTCCAAAATTTACCTTATGAGAATAATCCCAAACGCGACTAACAAATTTATACATAGATTCAACGCCAGTAGTGCTCCAGGTAAAATCTTTATCCGGTGAAGCAACACTCATTAAAAATAACCTTAATGTATCTGCACCATATTTTTTACTAACATCAAGAGGATCTACCCCGTTACCCCTAGATTTAGACATGACGAACCCATCTTCACCATGAAGCATTCCTTGATTAAACAACTTAGTAAATGGTTCGCTAACTTTTAGGTATCCTAAATCTCGAAGTGCCTTAGTAAAGAATCTCGCATAAATCAAATGCATGCACGCATGTTCAGCTCCACCACTGTAAAAATCAACAGGCATCCAATAATTAACGCAATCTACACTTATAGGGGCCTTATCATTAGAAGGATCTGTAAACCTCATGTAATACCAACTAGAATCCATAAAAGTATCCATGGTGTCAGTTTCGCGTCTTGCATTCTTATCGCAGTTAGGACATTTTGTATTTAGAAATTTTTCATTAGTAAGAAGAGGGTTTCCTTTTCCAAATGTAACTTTCTCAGGTAATAATACAGGTAAATCTTTTTCAGGCACAGGAACAGCACCGCAATCAATACAATAAATTATGGGAATAGGCGTTCCCCAATATCTTTGTCTAGAAATTAGCCAATCACGTAATTTATAATTTGTAACTGCCCTTCCAAGTTTCTTTTCCTTCAAAGTAATTTGAATATGTTTGATTGCTTCTTCACTAGTCAATCCGTTAAATTCGTGAGAATTAATTAATACGCCATAATCTTCAAATGCTTTGTTCTTATCGATATGTTCCCCCTTAACAGGTTTAACAACTTGTATTAAAGAAATTTCATATTTTTTAGCAAAATTAAAATCACGAGAATCATGAGCTGGTACAGCCATTACAATACCAGAACCATAATCGGCAACTACAAAATTTCCAACCCATATTGGAATCTTCTTTCCAGTTAAGGGGTGTAGAGCATAACTCCCGCTAAATACTCCTTCCTTATCCATTTTATCCATATCTTCTTGCTTAGTGCTTTTAACTTTCTTCAAGAAAGAATCAACGTGTTTCTTTTGTTCCTTAGTAACTAATTCTCCCAATCTAGGGTGTTGTGAACTAATAACTAAAAAAGTAACTCCGTATAGCGTGTCTACTCTTGTCGTAAAAACAGGCCATTTTTCCCCATTTATTTCAAATAAAACTTCAGTACCTTCACTTTTCCCAATCCAGTTTCTTTGCATTGATTTAATTCTTTCAGGCCAGTCCAAAGAGTCAACATCCTTCAAAAGTTCCTCTGCATATTTCGTTGTTTTAATGAACCACTGTTCTAAATTTTTTACGACAACCTCTGTATCATTATGCCTCCAACATTTTCCATCATGAACTTGTTCATTTGCTAAAACGCTTTCACATTTTGAACACCAATTAACAGGGGATTCCTTTCTATAAGCAAGACCTTTTTTTAAAAATTGTAAAAAGAAATATTGATTCCATTTATAATAGTTAGAATCATGACTTTGTATTTTTCTAGGCCAATCATAACTCAATCCTAAAGCTTTTTGCTGTTCAATAAATCTTTTTATTGCAATATCAGTATATTTTCTTGGATGGGTCCCTTCCTTTATTGCTGCATTTTCTGCAGGTAAACCAAAACTATCAAAACCCATTGGATGGAGAACTGACTTACCATTCATTTTCATAAATCTCGCAACAATATCTCCTATAGTATAATTGAATGCGTGACCCATATGTAATCCGTGAGCTGAAGGATATGGATACATTTCTAAAACGTAATATTTTTCTTTCCTATCACTCTCTTTAGATTCAAATATCTTTGATTTTTCCCATTCTTTCTGCCATTTTTTATCAACTGTAGAAAAATTAACTGCCTTCATAATAATAAGTAAAAAAGCCCGGATTTAAAACTTGCGCATATGGTAAGTTTTAAGCCTGTTAACAGAGTTAACAACGTTTGAAGCTTGTTCCTACAAGCGAAAACCTGTGAACGAAGTTCACAACGTTTAAAAGTTTCTAATACACTAATTAAGTTATGAAAAAGGGTATATCTCTTCTTACATTACCTGTTAGAGATGTTATGGATAAAGCATTCTTGATGGTGAGAAAGAATCAAAGAGTTGCGGAAATATATGACTTGCTAAGAAAAAAATCAAATCTCTATGAAGTAATGGATTACATATATGTAGTAGAAGGAGATAAAAAGTTAATAGGAGTTTTCTCAATTAAAGACATATTTAGATTTCATACAAAAACCCCTATAGAAGCAATAATGCAAAAAAATGTAGTTACGGCCTCTGCTAGAACTGAAACTGAAAGAGTTGCTCATATTGCGCTAAAACATGGAATCAAAGCAGTGCCAATTGTAGAAAATGATAAAATCGTAGGAGTAGTTTCAAGCAAAAACCTAATAAAAATCCTTAACCAATCTTCTACAAAAGATTCTTTCCATTTTGCAGGTATTCATAAGTCGCACCTAGAGTATGATAACACCATGGATGTGCCTATAATGAATAGCGTAGTTCATAGAGTTCCTTGGATAGTTAGCGGGTTAATAGGAATTTTAGCAGTTGCAGCATTTATAGGAATTTTTGAGAAAACATTACAAGAAAACATAATCATAGCATTCTTCATCCCAGTAATAGTTTATGTTTGTGGAGCACTTTGCACCCAAATAGAAACACTTCTTGTAAGAGATTTAACAGTTATGGGAAAAGATATGAAAATTCATAAATATATGATCAAGCAAGGTTCAATAAGCATTGTTATGGCCTTAATGATTAGCGCATTACTTTTTCTAACAATCTCATCATTCTGGCAAGAAAGAGGAATAGCTTCAATAATAAGTTTAGCAGCATTTCTTTCATTAACTTTAACAACATTTACTTCATTTGCAATAATACTGACTATCAAAAAATTAGGAGGAGACCCAGCATTAGGAGGAGGTCCATTTGGAACAGTAATTTCAGATGCTTTAGCAATAATAGTCTATCTAGTTGTAGCAAACACTTTCCTTTAATAATGCTTAAATAACAAAAAAGACCCTACTCAATATGATAACTGCACACATCACAAGCGAAAAAATACATTCAAGTTCAAGTGATTCATTTTCATTATATGAAAAATCCAAATTTGGAGAGAAAATAAGAGATAGAATAGAATACTCTTGGGTAGAAGCACTATTTTTACAAAATAAAAAGAAATTAGTACTACATTTCAAGAATAAAGAAATTGATTTTAACAAAGCAATATCTTTAGCAAAGAAAAATGACAAAAGAATTGAAACAAAACTTTCTGTTTTTGAAAATCTAAGAGAAAAGGGCTACATAGTAAAAACTGCCTTAAAATTTGGGGCAGATTTTAGAGTTTATAAAAAAAATAGCCAATTTGGCCAAGATCATGCCATATGGTTAGCATATGCCGTTAGAGAGTCAGAGCCACATACATGGCACGATTTTGCGGCAAAGAACAGAGTTGCCCATTCAACTAAGAAAAAACTCCTCGTAGCAATAGTTGATGATGAAAATGATGTTTTATATTACGAAATTTCTTGGTTGAAACCTTAATTACAGCAATCTTTATAACAAACGATCTTGTCCCAGATATATGCCAGATATGCAGAAAGTTCTAGAAACAAAAAATAGAATTCTTCAAGTAATTCAAGAGAGAGGCCCTGAGTTCCCTGTAAGAGTTGCTAGCACAATAGGCCAAAATAACATATTTACGGCAGCGTTTATGTCTGAATTAGTAGGAGAACAAAAACTAAAATTAAGTAGTATGCGAGTAGGTGGTTCTCCATTATATTTTATTCCAGGTCAAGAGGAACAATTACAAAGATTTACAGAATATTTGAATCATAAGGAAAAAGAAGCATTCAAATTATTGAAACAAAACGAAATTTTAGAAGATAGTGAACAAGAACCTGCAATTCGAGTAGCCCTAAGAAGCATAAAAGATTTTGCCCTCCCTGTAAAAATAGTAGATAATGGTCAAGAAAAAATTTTTTGGAAAATCCATACTTTATCAAACGATAAAACAAAAGAATTGATCGAAAAAATAATTTCTCCTAAAAAACAAGAAGTTAAAGAAATTGAAAAAGCAATAGAAAAAGAGCAAATAAAGGAACAATTGAAAGAAACAAACATAGAAAAAGCAACCCAAGAAAAGACTATGGTAAAAGAAAAATTGAAAAAAGAAAATCCCTCTGTCTTTTTAGATAATATAAAAAAAATATTATCTGAAAGAGCATATGAGGTCACAAAAGAAATTTTCTCAAAAAAGAAAGAATTTGTTGCAAAGATAAAATTAGCCACAAATTTAGGACATCAAGAACTATACTTAGTGGCTAAAGATAAAAAAAAGATTACATTAGAAGATCTAGTATCTACACTTCAAAAAGCTCAATCAGAAAAAATGCCTGCCCTAATTCTTTCTCCGGGAGAAATAGACAAAAAAGCAATAGATTATTACAAAGAATGGTCTAACTTAATCAAACATCAAAAGGTAGATTTATAGCCCAAAAGCCTTAAAAAGCCTCAATAACCAACTTAACCATATGGGTAGAATAAAACAATTAATGGTTAAAAGAGCTAGCAAGGAGCTTATGGTAAAAGAAGCTTCATTTGTCGAAGATTTTGCTCCAAATAAGATAATTCTTGGAAGAACAATGCCTTCTAAAAAAGTGAGAAATAAAATCGCAGGTTATATTGCAAGATTAAAGAAAGCTGAAAGAATCACTCGTGAAAACCCTGTAGTTAAAGTAAGAAAGGAAAGCGACGTTTCTGAAAGTACATCATATTCTTAATGGCTATGGAGAGAATTGAACTCTCGACCCCTGCCTTATGAGAGCAGTGTTCTACCACTGAACTACATAGCCAAAAATAAGTACGAGAGACCTTTTTTAAACTCTCCGAACATCAGGATATTATGGCAGTAATTGATGACTTAGTAGTTGAGTTAGGACAAGTAGGCCTCTGGATACAAGCTGTTGGTTTGGTAGTAATTTTATGGATTATTTTTCAAGCAATAACAATGTATTATAATAGAAAAAGAAGACTCATATTAGTAGAAATAAATGAAAGATTAAAGAGAATAGAAACAAAATTAAAAAAAACTAAATCTTAGTCATATATCTAATACCATCCCCTTCATTGCGAGGAATAACATGTATATGAGCATGCATTACTACTTGTCCTGCAACAGGAGTGTTATTCATAACTAAATTAAAACCATCTCCGTATTTTTTATCTAATAAATAATCTGCAAGTTTTTTAGTAAATCCAAGCATTTCACCACCTAGTTTATTAGGAATATCTAGCAAAGTAACAAAATGCTTTTTAGGAATTACAAGGGCGTGCCCTTTAGTATGGGGGTTAATATCAAAAGTGGCAAAGAAATTATCACTCTCCATTATTTTCTCTTGTTTAATCTCACCCTTAGCAATTTTACAAAAGACACAATTCTTGTCTACCACCATATTAATCTTGTTTGAAAACGCCTTTATAAAAAGTCTTTGACATTAAAGCCCTGTTAACTCTTTCAAGCTTAGCATCTTTAGAAAATAAATTAGCAAACCAAGAAGATTTTTCAGGCAACCCTAATATTGCACGACAAAACTTATCGATCTCTGTTGTAAATGCAGTTCTTCCAGCAAATAAAGGGGCAGGAATTCGTTCATGTAAGGCCATATGTTGGATATCATCATATTTTACCTTGGCAACAACTGGAATTCCAGTAGACTCTTGTATTTCATCTATATTAACATCATAATGTCCATGAGATTGATTTACAATAATTCCTGCTATAGGCCTATGCCTACTCTTAGCTAATTGGGCAGCACGAATTGTACAACTTAAAGTAGGATAGTCAGGAGTAGAAACTGCAAAAATATGATCTGAAGCAATTATAGTCGCAAGCATTTCATCATTTAAAGAAGGTGAAGAATCTAAGATTACGAAATCATAATCTTTTTTTATATGTCCAATCCTATCTTTAAGAAGCATAGGATTTAATTCCTTATTATTCAAAAAATTACCTGGGATAACATCAACCCCGTACTGTAAATGTATTGCTGAAGAAATAGAGTCTCCATTTAAAACATCATGTATAGTTTTTTGAGGAGAAACAATATCCATATGCAATCCTAAATTAGGAGCAGAAAAATTAGCATCTATAAGCAAAACTTTTTTATGATATGAGTTAGCAAGATGAGTTGCAACGGCAGCAGACATAGTAGTTTTCCCAACGCCGCCCTTCAAAGATATAAAACCAAGTGTTTTTGCCATATATTACCTCTTAAATAAACCAGAAGGGTTGTACATCCGGATAGCTATTAAGTAAACCAGTGCCCCAAGAAGGCCCAAGAAAACAAAAGCTACTATCCATATTACCTTCTCAACATTATTTCTAAATTTACGCTTAGCACAATCGATTAATAACCATATCCAAAATATAAGAGCAATCAGGCCGAATATGAACATAGCGCCTCCAAAAAGGAAACCAAACTGCCAAGTCAACAAATCCATCATCCCCATAATCTAATTTAGAATATCTTATTTATAAACCTAATCAAGTTCTTGCAAACCAATTGGCCCTTTTCCCCAGATATTCTTTAGGGACATTTCCAACGTAAGCTATTACAGGACCATCCAAATCAAAAATCAAATAAATCCCTTTATTGAGCGCAAATCCTGCCTTCACACCTTTTCCAAAAAAATCACGCCCCCTTAAACTAGTAATAGCATCAATTCGCCTATCGGGTTCTGCAAAAAGAGAGTCTGAAGTAACCTCATAAAGTGAAACTTCTGCAAAAGGAGAAAGCTGTAATAACCTGTTCAAATCAAAACAAGGAACAGTTTCGCGCATATCAAATTAATTTTCTCCTTATGTGTTCCAACAACTCTTTTATTTTTATCCTTTCTTGCTTACCCGTGTCTCTATCTCTTACAGTAACACCCTTATCTTTTATAGAATCAAAGTCTATAGTTATTGCAAATGGAGTCCCATTAATTTGGCTTCGTAAATATCTCTTACCAATACTACCACTTATATCATAATCAACAATTAATGATTGGCTTAATTCAGCACGTATAGATTCGGCAACTTCAATTAATTCATCTTTCTTCATTAATGGAAATACTGCAACATCTATAGGAGCCATATTATAAGGTATCCTAAATGTAGTTTTACCTTCTTCTTCACTCTTTTTTTCATAAAAAATATCTATCAGAACATAAGTGGGCCTATCGGTACCAAAAGCAATTTCTAGGATATGGGGCACAAATCTGCTTCCATCTTCACGTATAGCTTCTAAATTTATTCCAGATTCTTTAGAATGCTGTTTCAAATCATAATCAGTCCTATCGTGTACTCCGCACATTTCAACCCAACCAAAATTATTTGTTTTAACCTCTATATCCCAAGCATCCGCAGCATAAAATGCACGTTCTGTTGGCAAATGTTGCCTTATTCTAATTCTTTCTTCTGGAATTCCAAAATGTCTAAATTGAGTATAAGCTAACCATAAACACCAAGCATAAGCCTTAGAAGATACAAGTTTTTTCTTTAATGCAGATTCTAAATTTGTAGAAACTGGATTTTTATTTGATTCTTGTAAGGTATAATCCCATAAAGGCAATTTTTCATCTTTAATCAAATCAAATTTTTCCCAGTTATTTTTTTCATTTGGGTCTATGAATAATTGGCCTTCCGCCTGAGTAAACTCCCTTCCACGTAAAACGTGTTGCCTTGGAGAAATTTCATTTCGATAAGCCTTACCAATTTGAAATACTCCAAAAGGTAATTTCTTTCTAAAATACTGATACATCCTAATATAAGGCAAGTAAGTTACTGTAGCAGTTTCAGGTCTAAGAGAAGCTTCAGTACCCATGATATTAGTTTTCATCATTAAACTTTGTCTTGAAATATTCTCTCCAAATTTTCCACCACAAGAAGGACACTTGATATTTTTTTCATGAATAAATTTCAACAATTTTTCATCATTAAACCCATCAGCACTTATTTCAAAGTTTTCTTCAACTAACTTATCTGCCCTAAATACAGACTTACACTTCATACAATTGATAATTCTATCTGAAAAAGTTCCTAAATGCCCGCTCGCTTTCCATACCCTATCAGGCATAACTGTTGGACCCTCTAATTCACGTAAACCATGAAAGTTAAAAGATTTCCTCACAGAATTCTCAACCTTATTTTTTAAGAGTTTACCTAATGGCCCATATGTGTAAAAACCACTTAATCCCCCGTAAATTTCAGGTTCAGGACCCCAAATAAGCCCACTTTCTTGTAAAAAACTAATGAATGCGGAATCATCTTGCCTGACCTTGAGGTTAACTTCCTTTTTCTTATCAGCCATATCAAACATAAAAAAAGCCTTACTTTAAACCTTTCGCTATAACAAATCTTTAAATAACGTTTTTGAGTGAGTTTTATATGCACGGATGGCGAAGTGGTTAACGCGCTCGGCTGCAGCCCGAGTATTCCAGGGGTTCGAATCCCTTTCCGTGCTTTATATTTTGGGATTCGTTCGAATCACTTTAACTCAAAGAGTTTAAGTTCCCACAAAGTTAAATTTGTGAGGACCTTTCCGTGTTTTAGATTATAAAATAAATAAAAAATAATAAAAAATAAATCAAGTTTTATTCTTTAGAAGATAATTCTTTTATCCTTTCAGAAACTCCTTGTACTTCATGCTCGAGATTTTTTTTATATTCTTCAAGCATTTCTATTTTTTCCTTCTTAGTTAAAAAACCTCTAGAAGGCTCACAAGAATTACCATAACATTGTCCGTTCATTTGTATATACCTCCTTTCACCATTATATCGTACATACGATATAAAGATTATATAAATATATCGGTCATACGATATTTACAAAGAATTAAATACATTTGATTAATTAGAATATAATGGACAAATCATATTGTGATATGAGAGGTTTTCTTTCATTTCTAATACTTTTTATAATTTCTAAAAAACCAATGCATGGACAAGAAATAGCCTTAGAATTAGAAAAGAGAAAAGGTTGTAAACCTTCTCCTGGAACAATATATCCTGCGCTAAAACAACTAAAAGAAAATGGTTTAATAAAAGAAAATAAAGAGGGTAAAACAATAACCTATTCGCTAACGTTAGAAGGAAAAAAAGAATTAGAAAAAGCCAAAATTCAATTCTGTAGAACTTTTAGCGATATTTTCTAGTTTAATCCTAGAACGCTCCCGATAGGATTCCTTCAACTTTGTTAAGTTGGAGGGACAGAAGAGACTTGTTCACTTCTGGATGTTCAAATCCTAGAACGCTCCCGATAGGATTTGAACCTACGACCCTCGGATTAGAAGTCC
>CAYRCZ010000001.1:46166-87621 GCA_964423055.1 Candidatus Woesearchaeota archaeon | reverse complement strand
AATCCTAGAACGCTCCCGATAGGATTTGAACCTACGACCCTCGGATTAGAAGTCCGATGCTCTATCCAGGCTGAGCTACGGGAGCATTATCTTTTGAAATAAAAAATCCCTTTTAAACCTATGCAGATTCATGAGGATTATGTTCCAAAATACTAGCATTAACTAAAACTACATCATTTACATTTTCTACATATTGGTACCTTATCATTACCTTTTCGTGATTTACTGGAACTCCCTTATCTACTAAAACAGCCAAACCATAAATTGCATTGTCGTGAACTACAACATCATAAACCTTACCTATTTTCAAACCACTGTTAGTATAAACATCTAACCCAACGATATTGTTTAACGAGTTAGAATTATCTCTCTTTTTAACTGGTTCAATGGAATAATAATAATATGTTCCTAATAATATTATTGAACTAATTACTAGTAAAAGAACAGATAAAGTTACTCTCCTTGAGTCCACATAATCTATAAATGCCAAACCAGTAATACCGTTAGAAACAGAATTTACCACAAAATTTTGTTCCGCAAATGCTCTTTGAAGATTACCGTATAAAACATCAACTCTTAAAATATAATTTCCATCGTCTAATCCTATTGAAATTTCCTTACCAATTTCCAAATTGCCTTTAACTGCTCTTGTTTCAGTCTGACTAAATAACTCGAAATCGTTTTCATCAATTATAGAGTATTTAAGATGAACATCCAATTCTTCAACACCAAATTGTTCTTCCAAATTTACAATAAATCTGACCCTATTATCAATTAGTTGAATATTTTCTAAATTAATAGAAATATCAAATAATGCCTGATTACAAGAAGTAGACTCTATAGGTTTACTTTCAACCCCTACACAAGTACCAATGTTTACACAGCTCCTAGTTTGGACCCCATTTGCGCATAAACTCCAAGGAGTACAGTCCCAATTATAGTTGCAAGTTTGAATTCCTCCTGAAGAACCTCCGCCAGATCCTCCTGAAGAACCTCCACTAGGAATAATCTGTTGATTGACTAATTCAAAATAATCTATGACACTCGCAATAGCTCCAGTTGAACTATTAGCATAAAATGTTACGTTATATCTACCGATAATAGAAGGAACTGGAAGATAATTCAGATTTTGATTGTTCAATAAATTTAATGTTTGCAGTTGAGAATCTGGAGAAATTATTTCAACCCATATAGAGTCATAATTTGAAGCACTTATTGAAAGAGAAACTGTATTTCCAATAACTACGCTTCTTGGAGATACAGTATAAGAGTTTATTTTAACAGTTGTAAAATAAGGAGTTTCAAAAAAACCTATGTTACTTGTAAAACTGCTACTTAATGCATTATTATTAGTGCCAGAATTTTCAAGCAAATATGTTGCACTATAGCCATTAGAATTCGCATTTCCTGTAGAAATAGAATTTCCGAACATGTTTACAGAGTAGTTATTAGAAACTGCAGTTAATGCAAAAACTCCATTAATAAAAAATAAAGTTAATAAAATAAATATTAATTTTTTCATTTTTAAGTTGAACTTAGTTCGACCCATATATTTCGCCATTGAGGGTCAAGAGTTCCATCTCCTCCCCTCTGGAAAGCACCTATACAAATGTCTTCTAAATTATTATCCATTGAATAGTAAGAAGATAATGCCACTAAATTTGCAGTAGTATAGCTTAATACTTGAGCACCGGAACTAGATAAATTAGTATAAGAACTCGCAGTTATAGAGGTAGTAGGGGAGCTAATGTACTTCATATAGATTATAGCATTTGTAGCCCCATTTGTAGCAGATCTAGCAAAACCATATCTAAACCTATTATAACCTGTAGCATTTGTACAAACTAAATATTGGCTATTTCCAACTATCCTTTCTGCAGTTGGAGCATTAGTATCTGTAACTGCTCCTGCTAAAACATTCATAAACTTAATAGTTTGATCTTGAGAAGCCGCTCCAACTTCATCAGTATCGCAAATAACGCTACCATTAAATGAAATCCCTATAACTTTGTCTGAACCAGGACATGAGGAAGTTGGGAAATTAGACCGATTCAAACTACCAAAGTAAAATTGAGCAGAAATATTTCCACCTACAGAAAGATTGTTTGAAACATCTATCTCTGTAGCAAATATTCTTCCAATCCTATTGGTAATACTTCCAATTAAACTAAAGAAGCCATTCTGCGAGGTAACATTAGCAAAACTTACGTTTGAAGTAGTGTTAAGATTCTGATTAAATATATTAGAAGCACCGCTAGAAACAGAAACACAAGTCAAAGTCCCATTTAGTAGCGTTCCATTTACAACGGTTCCCAATGGACACTGCTGACCAAGAAGACGATTATATGTGATATTATAAGTAGAATTCCAGTAAGCATAATTTGAATTAATAAAATTCCATAATGAAGAATTTACTCCTAAAACCAAAATAGAATCGTTATAAACTGAAGCAGTAGTGCTATTAACGAAGTTAGATGGATTACTAATTGAATAATATAAAGAGTTAGTAAATGTTTGATTAAAGCTTGAGTTTCCAGCATTGGAAACTAAAGAATTAATTTGAGAAACATTATAGAAACCTAATGACATTATGTTGGTTGTAGAGTTAACAGATATTATCAAAGCAGTTTCATTATATCTCTGATCAGAAATATTAAGCTTCAATGAACTTAAAGTTTGGTTTAAAGCGTTTATCAAAGAAGTTTCATTATAATTTTGTAAAGATGAAGAATTAACATAACCTAAAGAAATAATTTCAGTTTTATTATAATATTGATTTTGTATTTCAGTTTTGTTAAACATATTAACAATTTTAGCAAAAACAGAATCAACCCAATTAGCTAAAGATGAATTTATTGAATTAGTATAACTGTTAGATGCATTGGTCTGATTATAATTATAAAAGAAACCAGTTATATTATTTATATTAACTATTGTCCTATTTGTTAAAGGTAAATTTGAGATATATAGAACTGAACTCGCATTAGCACCCCATAATGGGTCAGTTTCAATTTGTGATTGGCTTTGAGAGCAAATTAAAGTTCCATTCAATAATGTGCCATTAACAAAATAACCGCTTGGGCATTGAGCTCCAAGTAAACGCTGATATGTGGCATTAAATGTACTATTCCAATTTGCTTGGTTAGAATTAATGTAGTTCCAAAGAGAGGAATTAACTCCGACAATTAATGCAGTTTCATTAGAAGTTGAATTCCAATTTGCAAAATTTGAATTTATGTAAGACCATAAGGAAGAGTTAGTAGAAAGTATTAGCACTGTTTCATTAGAACTAATGTTCCAATTTGCTTGATTTGAATTAATATAGCTCCATAATGTGGAGTTTGTGTTTAAAATCAAAACTGTTTCATTAGAGGTATTATTAACAAAGTTCAAAGGATTAGAGCTAGAATAATACAAACTATCTGTAAGACTTTGATTAAAACTTGAGTTTCCTCCAGAAATTCCCGCAACAATAGAATTAATCTCAGAAATATTGTAAAATCCAAGGGCCCTTACATTAGATGAAGAGTTTACCCCTAAAATCAAAAATGTTTCATTATATCTTTGATCTGTAGATAAAAGCATTGAATTAATAGCACTCCATAATGTAGAGTTTTCTGCTACGAAAATAGGATCTGATTCAGAACCAGCAGAAGGCAAGTTAGTCAGTAAACTTCCATCTCCCAAAATATATGTAGCAGTTATATTTCCGCTAGCATCAATATTTCCGCTAGCATCAATATCTCTAACAAATAATTTAGTAATACGGCTTGCTAAACTCCCTAAAAATCCAAATAATCCGCTATCAGTCGTAGTAATATTTCCGACAAAGGTTTCAGATTGATTTTTTAATGCATAATTTGTCAAATCGACTCCACCACTAATAATAGATTCACATTCAACACTACCGTTTGAATAAACAACTTTAATTGCGCTTCCAGAAGAACAAGAACCTATCATTGAAAAGTTCAGAAATGAAGCATTGTTAATTAACCCTGAAGATGACTGGAATTGAAGTCTCTCATTCCCATCAAAATCTAAATCTTCTCCATTAATTTCATAATCTTTCCAATAGAATTGACCATATTGTATCTCAGGATTTATCATTAAATTCCAAGAACCATTAATAATTGCTTGATTAATAGTTGTACTAAATATAGTATTTCCACCACTAGGACTATCATGTATTGATATAGTTAAGTCTCCAATATCCAATAAAGTACCATTAGCAAATCTTACATTATTTCCTTGATCTGAAATAAGAGCTGCAGAGCCAATAGAAGAAATAAGAATAAAAATGAATAAAGCAGAAGTAACTTTAATCATTTTAAAGACTCCTTACGTAATAATTCAATTAGTGCTTTGTTTATAGATATTGAACGTGGGACCCTATCTTTCCACTTTTCCCATACTTCTGAAGGTACTTCAAGTAGAAATTTTTTAACATCTCTAACACTTTTCTTTTCTTTCATTTTACTTAGTAAAGATAACTATTAGTTATTTAAGATAATTAACAGTTAATTAAAGTAATAATTACTTAGTATTTAAACACTACGGGTGATAGAAAAACCTATTTAAACAAGAGAAATCTAATGTATCTATGGAAATGGATGTAGTGTTTTTAGGCACCGCTAGCGCTGTACCTAGCAAAAAAAAGAACCACACAGGCTTGTTAATTAAAACAGATAAACATAAAATATTGTTAGACTGCGGGGAAGGCATACAAAGGCAATTTAAATTAGCTGAAGAAATACCAACAAGACTAACCCATATTTTACTAACACATTGGCATGAAGACCATACTCTCGGATTAACAGGTTTGTTAAAGACTATGGGCATGAATAGTTATGCTCAAACGCTAAAGATTTATGGACCTAAGCACACTAAAGAAAAAATAGAATTATTACAAAGAATATATTCTCCTTTCAAAATAAATCTAGAAATTAAAGAAGTAGAAAGTGGACAGGTCTATGAAGATAAAGATATCAAAATAGAAGCACAACATATGGATCATGGAATACCAACATTAGCTTATAAAATAATTGTAAAAGAAGTAAAAAGGTTAGACAAAGCAAGGTTAAAGAAATTAAAATTACCATCTTCTCCTTTAATTGGAGATTTACAAAGAGGTAAAGACATCATGTTTAATGGAAAAAAAATAAAATCAAAAGATGTAACATATACACAAGAAGGAAAAACATTGACTATAATTCTTGATACTGCGATGAACAATCATGCAATAAATTTTGCAAAAAATAGTGATCTCCTCATTTGCGAATCAACATATATGCAAAATGAAGAAGAACAAGCAAGAGAATACAAACATCTAACAACAGAACAAGCAGCAACAATAGCAAAAAAGGCTAAGGTGAAAAAACTAGCCCTTGTGCATGTGTCTGAGAAACATGTTCATAGAATCCCTGTAATGTTAAAGGAAGCAAGAAAAGTATTCAAAAACACTTTAGTTCCAGAAGACCTTGAAGTCTTGGAAGTCTAAACTAATAAAATAAAAAATAAAGTAGATTATCTGTGAAAAATTATAGAATCAAGCAGGAGAAATAAAGATAATTGTGTCCCCGCGCAAGAAAGTTGGGCCATAATTTCTCTTCATCTCGCCATTAACCATTTCCTTAGCATGATCAAGGACAATATTGATATGTATATCAAATGCCTTAAGCACTCCAGAAAACTGTCTGTCGTTCTTTAACTGCACGATAACCTCTTTTCCCTTTGAATTATTCAAAAGGTCTAGCGGTCTCTCAATTACGTTTGCCATAAATCAATATGTAAAAAGGGAGTATATAAAACTTTCTGCACTTTTAGGAAGTTTTATGCTAGAGAATATCAATTTTCTAAGTATAAACTTTGTTCTGATCCAATACAACTTAAATTAACTCATTCAAAAATAAATTTAGTAAGGGGCGGCAAATGCAATCGCAGTTATTGTGTCCCCTAAAGATCCAGTAAATGAATCAGAAGGAACGGTCAGATTAAAGTCAATACGAATACTATCCTGACTATTCTCAAAATGCATAAAACTACAAAACAGAGTGCTAGTTGTATTAATATCATAAAATAGATTTAATGGAAGGTTAGAAGTCCCGCCTGTAGAATTTCTGCAGCTACCAGACTCAACATTAGAAATATTCCATTTATAACTAGGGCTTGTTCCTCCAATCATTTGGGCAGCAGTTTTACCACCAGATAAATTCAAAGTTAAGTTTACATTACCATTATTTTGTAAACGTAAACCTCCTGCAGTTTGAAGAGTCCAATTTCCATTAGTAACATTATTAGTTTCAAAAGTATTCAAACCTGCAGAACTCTGTCCTGAGTTAACCCTCCCACTTCCCCAATTAACTTGAGAAGTAGTAAATGTAACAGTTGCGTCAGATTCCACAGTTAAATTAACTTCTCCTGTACTAGTTGCATACCCTGAAATACTAGTAAATAGATCCTTTGCAGAAAGATAAAAAAAGCCAGCAGAAACTAAAGACGTGACTAAGAAAAAAAAGAACAAGAAGTTAACAAAGCTTTCACCTCTTCTAAACATTAAGAGAAATGGAAAATTGTGTATATAAGCTTTATTAGATTTTAAGGATATTAAAATTAGAGATTTTAAGATAAATTAAGCAATTAACCTTGATTAGCAAGATTTAAAAACAACCTTCTTAAAAACATTGTATGAATATTGGAAGAAAAATCACTGGAGGTAAATACCATAGAAATAGAAAGAAAAGATGGTATGAAAACCAGTCTCAAGAAAATAAAACAACTCTAGGTGAGACTAGAAGAAAAACAATAAGAACTATGGGTGGAAGCAAAAAATCAGTATTATTAAAATCAAACAAGGCTAATTTAACAACAGGTAAAAAAACAGAACAAGTAGAGATAAAAAACGTTATTCAAACTCCTCAAGATGTATTCCTAGCACGTCAAAATAGACTTATAAAAGGTGCAATAATTGAGACTTCTAAAGGAAAAGCAAAAATCACTAATCGCCCAAGCAGAGAAGGCGTTATTAATGCAGTTCTAGTCGAATAATTAAAAAAATAGTAGAAAGGTTTATAAAGTCTGTTCCTCGCAAGACTATATAAAGTTTTCCAATCATGAGTTTTGTCAAAAGATGCCCAGAGTGTAACAGTATAAATCTCACACATGATGATCAAAAAGGAGAGATTGTTTGTGGTGACTGCGGTCTTATCGTAGAAGATAAAATGGTAGATACTGGTCAAGATGTCGGAGGCCAGTTTGACAAATCAGAAAAGAAAGGTCGCGGAGGAGCACCAATTTCTAGGCAAAAATTCGATCAAGGTTTAACAACAAACATAGGGGAAATTTCAGATATTTACAAATTAGAAGCAGGACAAACTCGTAAATTTCTACGTTTAAAAAAATGGCAAGAAAGAGTTTCAACTTCAATTGAAAGAAACCTTAGGCTTGCAATGGCAGAATTAAGGAGAGTGTCCAGCTTCTTAACATTACCTTCAGTAGTAAGAGATGAAGCGTCTCGTGTATATCAATTCGTACTTCAAAGAGGATTAGTAAGAGGTAGAAGTATGGAGTCAGTTATTGCTGCTTGTATTTATGCCGCTTGTAGATCATATAATATCCCAAGAACATTAGATGAAATTGCGAACGCATCCGACGTAGCAAGGAAAGAAATTGGAAGAACCTACAGATTCATAATAAGAAAATTAGGAATTAAGGTAAAACCTTCAAGCCCAAAAGATTACATTTCAAGATTTTCATCAATCTTACATTTAAGCCCACATGCACAGAATGAAGCAATCAAAATTCTAAAGAAAGCAGATATTTCAGAATTAACTTCTGGAAGAGGACCAGCAGGAATCGCGGCAGCAGCTTTGTACGTTTCAGCCTTAATCAATGATGAAAAGAAAACTCAAAGAGAAGTTGCAGATGTAGCAGGAATTACAGAAGTTACAATAAGAAATCGTTACAAAGAACTTATAGATCGTTTAGGTATTGAAGATAAATTAAAGCTTAAAGAAGTAGAATCAAAAACAAACAAACAAGTTGTTCCAGTCAAATAATCTATTTTTACTACTAATTAAAACACAAAGTAAACCAGAATGTTTAAGAATTCAAAATAATAACAAAAAACATGAGAAAATCATTAGCATCAATAGTTTTAGGGTCAAGTTTAGCATTAACACCTTCATGTACATATTTACGCCCAGAAGGAAAACCAATTTATGATAGCATGGTTGACGGCGTAAATCAAAACGATGGAAGATATTCAATACCATCAATAAATCTTTCAGGAATCGGTTCAGTCCAACCAGAATTCTCCGATTTAGTTGCAGATGGAGAACTACCTATAATCTTTAAACCATTAGGAAAAGGAACGAAAATAGTAAAAGATAGAACCCCATTAAGAGATGCAGATAAAAGATGGAGCTTAGAAACTGAAAGCATTTACGTAACACCTGCTTACATAGTAGGAGATAAAATTGCAACAGAAGCAACATTCGAAATTGGAGGAAGATTCGGAATACCAGTAAAAGTATCAAGATCTTTAGAATCTGGTATGTATACAAGAACATTTGACCAAGGAGACCACAAATATTCTGTAGAAACAATGCTTATTGATACGGATAGAGATCCAAAAACTCCTAAAGAAGAATTCTACTTCCCTGTTGTTAGAGACGATAAAGGAAAAATAATAGCTACATTAATGATTAATGCTTCAAGGGCAAAAGAAGTTGTTGATTGGCAAACAGGTCAATTAACTCTTAGAACTGCTCCTGGAGATATACATTATCTAAAAGCTATCCCTTCTGAAGAATATTTATCTAGAAAAAAAGCAGAAGTTGAGTCTATTGAAACAGAATCTGCTCCAACAGCAACAGTAAGATAAATTATTTTACGGTAACAGTCCCACTATTAAACCCTTCAATCTCTGTTAAATCAAAACCGCTTTCTATATTTTCAACCGTTATTTCTTCAGAATTAAACAAATCAAATGCCCCTGAAAATAGTGCTCCATCAACTATATCTTTTTGCTCATCATTCTGAAATATAATCCTATTTTGATTGTCAACTATTCCCACTCTATCTGTACCGATAAAGACGAAACCTCCTAATATATAGACATCTATTCTTTGATCATTAATATAAATATAATTTCTAAAACTTTGAGATGCTGAATATCCTTCTTCACCAAAACTTAAGATCCTATTTTCTTCTGTAGAAGGAGGTAAGGGAACTGTAGTTCCTTCAAAAGCGCTTTGAGGAACAACATTATCAACTTCAATCTTATCGATTGAGTTTACAAATGCATTTCTATAAGCCTTGGCTTTGTAAAGCAATATTTCAGCTTTGTAATAATCAAATGCAGCTTTTGCAAAAAGCCCATCAAGCTCTATAACAATACCTCCAACAGTATTACTATCTACATTGTCTATTTTAGGTTTGATATTATTAAGACCGGCATCTAAATCTGCAGAAGATTCATATCTTTGACCATCATTTAGATATTGTTTCTGTATTTGTTCAATTTCACTTAATGTTTGATTTTGTAATCCCACATTAACATCACTAATAGCATTATCCAAACTATTTTTATCAAGCCAGCATCCAAGTCTTTCCTCACCGCAATAACCTACATTAACATATCTTGAAGGCTCTGACTTGCTTCCAGGGTTACTTGTAGCACAAACTCTTACAATTCCCCTATTGTATATTGCAGGGTTTAATGCCTCTTCAACTGCGCTTCCGGCATTAGGATTAAGTAAGGCAATAGGACTAACACTTCCGGAGATACATTCAGATTCTGTAGTAACACTTCTTTCAGTTAATTCGTCTGATACGATCGAGTCTCTAACATAATTAACAGCGAAACTCGATGAAACTTGCTTGAAACCACATTCTTCATTATCATTTATCCTCACACAAAGTTGTTGATATCCTTTAGGAGCTGTGAAATCTTTACTTTCAGTAGCATATTGGCCTCTCGCAACAAAACCAGTAGCAACAGTTACAATAGGAGTAGATGCATATTGAGAACTAGCAGGAGGATCTCTCAAATAAACGCTATATGAAACCCCTCTATCTTCACCGGCAAATATATGATAAAATACCTTGTACTGTGAAGTTGCAGGAACAGTTGCATCAGTGTAATCAATAGCACTATACCAAGCATGGAATTGTGGAGGGGAATCAGGTTCAACGAGAGTTTCAAAAGTCTTAGGACCTTTAGCAGAAATAAATGCTCTACAAATTTCAGTTCCAGCCTCTTCTACACTTCTTACTCTGAAAGCTTCAAATGAATTAACTGCATAACTTTGAGTAAAGTAATTTACTGAATCTTGTGCATTCTGCCAAGAACTTGCAACAGTCATATATTCTCCTCCCCCTCGAACACTTCCCTGACCTCCAGAGTAAACGCTTTCAACTAATTTTGGAAGTAAAGTCTTTGCAAGTGGTGCAGCTTGTCTCCAGAAAAATTCACACATATAAACTGAACTAACTTGGTCACATATTCCAACATATTTACCTGTGTCCACTGCTTCTTGCAAACATTGTTGATGACTCTTCAAAATACTTAAGTAACCATCGATACCTGCTTTAATTCCGGTCAAACATACAGGAGCAATAATCCCTTCCTTGTAATTAGGCAAACAAAGAAGAGCAGAACCAACAACTCCAGATTGAATAACGTCAGATACATAGTATTCTCCCCCGAAGTTGCATCTTGAAGCAGGACAAATTACTGGATCGCAAACATTAAACAATATTTTACAATCTTCTGGACTCATATAATCCTGGCATTGACTTCCAGGTAATAATGAAGCAGCTCTTCCTATATTCATTTGATTTCCATTAACTCTAACTGTGCTTTGCCCATATTGTTGATAGGCTTCATTAATTGCCTTAGTTGCATCAGTTACTAATTTCCTAGTTTCAGTTTCAGTCAATCCAGGGAAACTAGAGTAAGATTGTCCAGTATAAAGGTTAAATTGAACACATTCATCATCACCATAGTTAGGAGAATTAAATCCGATACTATTATCTTTCATAACATTACATACAAAGAATGATGAAGGCCTTCCATTATCTTCATAAGATTTTGTTCCACCGAATATTGGTAAAGCTTGAGTAGTCGCTGCATAAAATCCACGATTCAAATCAAAAGGTACAATCGCAGGCAGGCCCTTGTAAGGTTCAGTCTCAAAATAACGAACAGTGCTTTCCCCTGGGGCAAATTTATTGTTGTAACTTCTAGAATCACGGACTTCAAATCTTGAAAATTTATTTTTGACATCTGTAGCCTCAGTAAGAGCAGCACCAGAAGGAACAGTGAATCCATTTCCACCTTGAGTTAAAGGATAAACCTTATCTGGAACTATCTTTCCACCTGTTTCTTCTTTCAAAACAAAGAGATATGGCTTAGAATCGTAATAAACAACCTGAGCATTTTTTCCATCTTGACCTGTTAATCCAAAATCATTAGCATCTAATTTACCCCCGTAATATTCTCCAACAATAGACCTTTCATTCCCAGCAACAAATACTTGAGCATTTCCCAAGTTAGTTCCAGAGGAAGCACTCTGCAAATTCTTTATATCTGAATCATATTTCAATCTCTCACTTATTGAATATCCCGTCGCATCAAGTTGTGCACGTGCAGCAGTCTCCCCTCTTTCACTTCCTTCTTGTTTCAAAGTTTGACAATTAAAGTAAATATCTCGAAGTTGAGTATAAGAGTAAGAATCTACATTCGCTCCGCCAGGGAACAAATCAGAAATGGTATTGTATGGAGTAGTAGCACCTGCACTCTTAGGCCCAAGCCCTTCAGCACCACATTCAGCTTTAATTTTACCAATTAATTCCTTCTTAGCTTCTGTTTCATTAAAGTTAGTTCCAGAGAATACTCCTTCTCTATTTGGATATTTAGCCTCATCTTCAATCTGTTTAGTTAAAGCATTTGTATCCTCAATAGCTTCAACTCTAGCATTAACATCTTTTCTTATATCTGTAGAATAAGCATTATAACATGCAGTAAGAGAAGATTGTCTTCCAGCGTTAACTTCACTCTGGCAGAATTTAGTCCAGCCATCTTCTCCACTCATTACATTACGGCGAGCTAAAGCTTCTCCACTTAATCCAGTAAAGAAGTTCTTTACAGTCAAAACTCCAGCAGTAGCAAAACAAGCAGTTTTAAGCCCTGTAACAACATCTCCTAATTTGGTAGATATAGATTCCCACTTCTGAATACTTTTATTCAAGTTCTCTATTTTTTTCATAGCTTTAGATGGAGTTAATTCAATCAATCTTTTTTCAATTCCAATTCCTACGGTAAAGTTCCCTACACTTCCAGACCTAGTTACTGGAGAAATCCTAAGTTTAACATAATCTTCAAATTCAATAGAATTAATTCTTATAGAAACTCCGCATATTGTAGTAGGCGAATTCAATCTTAAGGTACCATTAAAACCATTAAGATTTCTATTATTACAAACAGCAGAAACCTCCAAAGTATCTGAATTTCTTACCTTTAGCAATGTAATTTTTCCAGTTCCTATAAACTCGCTAGTATCTCCTTGAACTATATCTTTAGACTCGGATCCCCACGATACCCTAGCATTTGATTTCTTACCAGCAGAAGAAATATCTACAAGTTTTATTAAGTGATATCCATCATCAGATTCTATACTCTTAGTTCCTAAAGAACTATCCTTCACAAATAAGCTATTCAATTCTCTAACAAACCTATCTTTATTTTTACCGTCTGGATATGATTGAATATATTTATTTATCAATCTTTCAGCAGTTACTTTTTTATCATATTTAACTGCTAAATCTATAGCTTCACTTAAAGCAACTTCTCCGTAATTCTCCCCTAAATCTTGTTGTTTCCTAAGATTCCCATAATCATTTGCAATAGTTTCATAATAATTTGTAGCATTCAAGATATAAGGCTCATATTCTCCATAAGTTGTCTCATGTAAAACTTCTTGAGAAACAGGCCTTAAGTAAGTAGAAGAAACTGCCCTTTCAAATCCTTCAAGACTATAGGTGACTCCAGAAGAATCATTATTTATTTTTGATATTGTATATTCTTTATCTCTAAGAACTTCAAATTTATCATTTACATAATAAACTCTATCTCCAACAACAAAAGATTTAGCAACAGTAGTTAGAGTAATTGTTTCCCTTCCACAAGCAATTTCGGCAGAATTATCCTTAACACTCCTAACCAAGCATTTATTGTTCAAAAATCTGCTTCCTTGATATAAATCAAGAACATCATCATCAACTTGAATTCTAGCAATAGCTGATGGAGAAACAAAATCGCTATATGTAAACTGTAAAGCGGTTTGACAATAACTTCCAGGCAAATAAACTGAATTAGACTGAGGCGAGTTCTTCTGTATTGTTACTTCGGAATATTTAACATCTCCAGAATAAAGCTCAACATTAATAGAATTATTATTTTCAGTATCTTTAACCCTCACAGACATTTTTCCTCCAAAAATCGTTTGTCTATTCTTAGCAACTTCCCACTCTTCATTATTTGTTTCTTTCAATAATAATTCTGTAGCTCCTATGCCTATTGCATTTCCAGAATAATAATCTATACTAGCACTTAAAGTGAAATTAAAGAATTCTGGAATTGTATTTTCGTCAGGATTCCTTTTCAAAACAACTACAACATAACCTATATTACTTTCAAGAGGAGTACCAAGTAAAGAGTTAGTAGTTCTTAAAGCCGCATTAGCAGGGTGAAATCCAACACCAGCAACATAATCTGGATAACGTCCATTAAATCTTATATTTCTTATTTGTTTTATGTCAATAGCAGGGTTCACCTGGAGTAAATCAAGTTGACAGAAAACAGGAACATTTTGTTCAGCTAGTAAATCGCTTCTAACAACGGCAGGTTGGCAACCAACAGGTGAAACTTGTAAAACTATGTCTTGATTAGCAGTACACTCATCCCTATTTGAGATAACAGGCCAATAGGTATTAGTATTAGACCCATAGTAACTTGAAAAGCTACTTCCATAATTTACAAAACTAGCAGTTCCACTCCTACTTCCAAAGAATCCATTATCTGAACTAACAACTTGAGCAGAAACAAAACTCAATGCAAATAAAATAACTAACGCAAATAAATATTTTTTCATGTTTAATTTATTCCCCCAGTAATTGAAATTGAAAAGCTAAAAATCTCTTTTATCATTCGAAACTTACCTCCAAACCTAATGTATTAAAGACTTCATAATTATATTGTAATTGTTCAAGAGTTGTAGGCTTAGGTAACTCACTAACATCAATTATAATTTTACCGCTATCAAGTTCACTTGCAAGTATATAATAATCTTCTAATTTTCCTCCACCTGCTAAAGCATAATCTATTTTAGTTTCTGGTATTTCAACATTAACACATTCTTCCCTTGTACTTCCAAATAATCCTGCAACTCCGCCCTTACTTACTGTGAAACACTCAGTCTTTCTACTAGAAGGAATTACGACATTTGAACCCCCATAAACGAAAGCCTCTATTTTATACAACCCTTCTTTTAATTCAATAGAAGAAGATTCTGGAATTATAGCACTGGTAGACCCTTCATTTAAAACGAAATGAACAACAGCAGTAGCATTTCTAACTACTTGTCCACCTAGCCTTATTTCAACTTCTAAAGGATACTCTTTTTCTAATATTATTTCTGCAAAACTCTCGCTATTTGAAGAGAAAGTAATTTTAGATTCGGCATAACCTTCAGCATTTGCGATCAACTCACCATTTACACATGCAGGAATTCTTCCTTCGAATATTGCTCCGCTAGGCGAAAGGCTCGTTTCACCTAAGCTACAAATGCTATCAAAACACTTGTAAGACAAATTAGTAGATACTGGATTCAAGTAAGAATCATAAGTGTTTACAGTTACTTCGTTTTCAGCAAATGAACAAATATCGATATCTTGAGTCTCTTCAACAAATGCACCAGTATCTGAGTCAGAAACAAGATTGTTATCTATGCTAACAACCATAGGAAATTGGAAATTATCAATTCCATCACCAATTTGAATTAAAACAGGGAATCTCAGATCATATACAAAATGATATGGAACATAACAAAAGCCCATAATTCCCATACCTTCCTGAGTGCCAACAGGTTCAGCAATCATCAATGTTTGAGATGCAGGAGTAACTTCAACCTTACTAGGAAAAGCTTCAGACAAATACATGATATTTACCTGCTCATTTATCCCAAGATCTTGACTAAAGTACTTATCCTTAGATGAATCTCCACTAAAACCAATAGTTCCTAAATTAGTGCTTAATCCTTGCCTTAATTCAGTAACAACTTCATTAGTTTTCCATATTTTAGGAGCACATTGAATTTCCACACCATCAACGGGAGCATATGATTGCAAAACGTCCAGGGCATAATTTTCTAAAAACAAAGTTTCCCTTTCAGCATTATATATTAAGACAGCACTTGAATGTAAAATTCCAAGTTTGCTATCTATTGAAACATCATGAACCACTTTTCTAGCAGTATCTTCACCAAAAGAAACGGTTAAAGGAGCATTAACTGAAACTGAAATCAGATTATCTTCGATATTTATAGAAGAATCAAGTTGAGATTTTTCTATAATAAACCCTTGAGCATAAAAATCTGAAAAATCGCAATCATTGACCCTTTCAGATAAAAATAATTCAAGTTCATTTTCCATTTCATTTTTAGAAGGGATATTTTCTAAAACCAAATTATTTCCTGTTAAACCATACCAATAAGGGATCTTAAATCCTAAAAAATTCAAGTGTGTCGAAAATGGATTAAAATCACTAGCGTAACTTAATTCACCAATATCTATTCTTCCACCCTGGGACTGCATTAATTTTACGCCATTAGAAACTTCTTGAGAGATACATTCACTATATCTCGAATAAACAGGGGCAAGACTTGCAGGGATATTTTCTCCAAATATATTTCCCCTAAAAGCAAAAAATAAACCTACGATTGTTACAATAACTAAAGCAACTATAACAAATGCAGTAACCTGTCCTTTTCTCATTTTTTATCCCCTTTTGAAGCTTTTTCCTTAACAAGTTCGATAATTGCCGTATTAATATCCTTATCTATACTATCTTTAAACTTCTCCCATAATTTTTCATCTTCAATCAAGAGTAAATATTTCTTCACTATCAAAACCTCGAAAACTTAAAACAAAAGCAATATATAAAGATTGTTAGTAAGTAACTTAGTCAGTTAATTACTTACTTACTTAGTAATTATTAGACAGATTGCTTAAAAGCAAACCCTTAAAAAATATAGAAAATGCTATAATCAATCCCTCATTTTTTTCTTAAGAGGCAAATAAAAATCCCATTCATGAAAGATATCATTATTAGAGGCGCACGTGAACATAACCTCAAAAATATTAATGTAACCCTACCAAGAGAAAAACTAACAGTAATAACAGGGTTATCAGGTTCAGGAAAATCAACTTTAGCATTTGACACCCTTTATGCTGAAGGTCAAAGAAGGTATGTTGAGTCATTAAGCGCTTATGCAAGACAATTTCTAGGATTAATGAATAAACCAGATGTAGATTCAATTGATGGTTTGTCTCCTGCAATTTCAATTGAACAAAAAACAACTTCCTCAAATCCAAGAAGCACAGTAGGAACGGTAACAGAAATTTATGATTACTTTAGACTTCTATTTGCAAGAATAGGTATCCCACATTGTCCGGAGCATGGAACTAGAATTGAGGCGCAGTCTCCAGAAAAAATGAGCATTAAAATCATGGAAGACCATAAGGAAACAATAACAATTCTAGCACCAATAGTTAGACAAAAGAAAGGAACATATGAAAAAGTTATTACAGACTTAGCAAGTGAAGGATTTACTAAAGTCAGAGTAAATGGAAAGATAATTAGAACAGATGAAAAAATAAAACTTGAAAGGTACAAAAAACATGATATTGAAGTAGTAATTGATAAAGTAGATCCATCAGACAAACCAAGATTAACCGAAGCAGTTGAAAGAGCAATTAAAAAGGGAGAGGGTTTAGTTTTTGTACTTGATTCTAAAGATAAATCACACACATATTCTTCATTATTAAGTTGTCCAATATGTGGAATTTCTTTTGAAGAATTACAGCCAAGAATGTTTTCATTTAACAGCCCATTTGGAGCATGTGATGATTGTAAAGGTCTAGGAGTAAAAATAGAATTTGATCCAGATTTAGTAATACCCGATAAAAGCAAAAGCATTATGACTGGAGCAATAGCATTATATGGAAAAATGGATTTAAGTTGGAGAGGCCAACAATTACAAGTAGTAGCAAAAAAACATGGATTTGACCTATTCACTCCAATTAAGGAATTAAACCAAAAACAGCTTAACATATTATTATACGGTTCATCAACACCTCTATCTGGAAAATGGTCAACTGGGGCAAGCATGAATTTTTCCGAAGGTTGGGAAGGAATTATTAATCAATCAGACAGATTATACAAAACAACACAATCTGATTGGAGAAGGCAGGAATTTGAAAAATATATGAGTTCTTCATCTTGTCCAACTTGTCTAGGAAAAAGACTAAAAGATAAAATTTTAGCAGTAACTATCCATAAAAAATCAATTATAGATCTAACAGATTTGTCTGTAATTAAAGCGCTAGAATTTTTCCAAAATTTAGAATTAACAAAGAAAGAACTTGAAATTGCAAAGTTAATATTAAAAGAAATAATTTCGAGATTAACATTTCTTAATGATGTTGGATTAAGTTATCTTACCTTATCAAGGATGGCGGGAACTTTATCAGGAGGAGAAGCTCAAAGAATAAGGCTAGCGACACAAATTGGTTCAAATTTAATGGGAGTTCTTTACATCTTAGATGAACCTAGCATAGGACTTCATCAAAAAGATAATATGAAATTAATTGAAACACTTCATAGACTCAGAGATTTAGGAAATACTTTAGTAGTAGTAGAACATGATGAGGATACTATCCGTAGAGCAGATTACGTTGTAGATATGGGACCAGGAGCAGGAGTTCACGGAGGAGAGATAATAGCAGAAGGCACTCCTGAAGAAATAGTAAAAAATGAAAATTCGCTTACTGGAAAATATCTATCTGGTAAATTAAAGATTAAAGTTCCAACAAAAAGAAGAGATTGGAATAAGTCAATGACTTTTTTCGGGTGTAGCGAAAATAATCTAAAGAATATTGACTTAAAAATACCCTTAGGAGCTATGACTTGTTTAACAGGTGTATCTGGTTCAGGCAAATCTACTTTACTAGAAGAGATAATCTACAAAGGTTTGAGAAAAAATATAGAACACGCCATTATAAATCCAGGAAAATACAAAAGCTTAGAATTAAATGGCAAATTAGACAAAGTAATTGTTATTGATCAAAGCCCAATTGGTCGAACTCCTCGTTCGAACCCTGCAACTTACATAAAAGTTTTTGATGACATTAGAAATTTATTTGCGTCCACTCGTGAAGCACAAAGTAAGGGATATGGACCAGGAAGATTTTCTTTTAATGTAGAAGGAGGAAGATGCGAAAAGTGCTTTGGAGATGGAACCATAAAGATTGAAATGAACTTCCTCCCAGATGTTTATGTAGAGTGTGAAGAATGTAAAGGAAAGCGTTACAATGCAGAAACGTTAAGTGTGACTTTCAAAGGCAAGTCCATTTCAGATATTTTGAACATGAGCGTAGAAGAAGCTCTAACAGTTTTTGAGAGCGTACCTAATATCCATAGAAAACTTTCCACATTGGTAGAAGTAGGTTTAGAATATATTAAAGTTGGCCAATCAGCTACAACCCTTTCAGGAGGAGAAGCTCAAAGAATTAAACTTACTCGTGAATTAGCAAAACGTGGAACTGGAAACACAATTTATCTTCTAGACGAACCAACAACAGGGCTTCATTTTCATGATGTAAATAAACTTTTAGAAGTCCTCCATGGTTTAGTGGATAAAGGCAACACCATGGTAATAATAGAACATAATCTTGAAGTAATTAAGTCTGCAGACCATATTATTGACTTAGGCCCTGAAGGAGGAGAAGGAGGAGGACAAATTATAGCTCAAGGCACTCCTGAAGAAATAGTAAAAAATAAAGAGAGTCATACGGCTAAGTTCCTCAAACCTCTATTAAGTAAATAAAAATGGAAAAAGAAAAGATAAGTTCACTCCCTCTCTCTCCAGGTTGTTATTTGTTTAAGGATAAAAGCGGAGCAGTAATTTACGTAGGAAAAGCAAAACAATTACGCAAAAGAGTTTCTAGTTATTTTGCAAAAAAGCACGAAGACGTAAAAACTCAAATGCTTGTAGAGAATATTGAAAGTATAGATTTCATCTCAACTACTACAGAAGTAGAAGCATTAATTTTAGAGAATAATCTAATTAAGAAACATTATCCTCATTATAACCTAGACCTAAAAGATGCGCAAAGGTACGCATATATCCATCTTGTAACAGAAGGGGACTTGCCTTACATCGAAGTTGAAAGGTCTCGCCAAATTAAAGGAGAATATTATGGTCCATTTGTTTCAGGATTTATGAGAAAACTGATAATCGAAGTTTTAAGTAGAAATTTCAAAATTCTTACAAAAAAACCATCACCAAGAACAAAAAAATTAATTGATAAAGGAAATTATTTAGAAAGAGTGAACCAGGCTAGAAAAATACTGAGTGGAGAAGTGGATGAATTAATAAAAGAATTAAAATCATCTTTAAGGGAAGCTTCAAAGAAAACATTTTACGAATACGCATTAACTCTAAAAAACAGAATTGAAGCGCTTGAGAGTTTAAAAGAAAAACAGTATATGGAATTAACAAAATCTTTTGATGCAAATATAATAAATTATATTATTTCGGCAGATACAGTTTACCTATTAGTTTTTTCAATTAGAAAAGGAATTTTGGAAGGAAAACAAGAATATGTTTTACCATATATGAAAGATTTTCTTAATGAGTTTATCCTTAGGTATTATGACAAGGCGCCAATTCCAGATGAAGTAATTCTTCCAATTCAAGTAGACCCAGCTTTACAAATATATTTAGCAAAATTAAGAAAAAGAAAAGTCAAGATGATAATTCCTCAAAGTGGATATAAAAAGCAACTTCTCGACCTTGTCTTAAAAAACGTACAGGATACTTTCTTTTTTGGTAAATCAAGACTCATAGCATTAAAGGAAGCATTAAATCTGCCAAAGCTTCCAGTAAGAATGGAGTGTTTTGATATCTCACACTTAACTGGAACAAACACAGTGGCTTCCATGGTTAGTTTTAAGGAAGGAGTACCGGACAAATCATCATATAGAAAGTATAAGATTAGAACAACTTCGGGAGGGGATGATTATACTGCAATGAAAGAAGTAATATATCGAAGATATGCAAAACTTTCAAGAGAGCATATGACTTATCCAGACCTTATAATAATTGATGGTGGAAAAGGCCAACTAAGCGCAGCTATTGAAAGTCTAAACAAACTTAGAGTAAAGATACCAGTAATATCCTTAGCAAAACAATTCGAGGAAATTTATACTAAACCAACAGGAGAATCAGTTAAACTTCCAAAAGATCACAAAGGTCTTCAATTATTACAAACAATTAGGGATGAAGCTCATAGGTTCGCAATTCAGTATCAACAATTATTAAGAAGAAAGGACTTATTTGTAAACAATGGAAGAAAAATTTAAACTAGTTTCGAAGTTCAAGCCAGCTGGATCTCAACCAGAAGCAATAAAGAAATTAGTCCAAGGCTTAAAAGAAGGTAAGAATTATCAAACTTTACTTGGAGTTACAGGTTCAGGAAAAACTTTCACAATAGCTAATGTAATTGAACAAATCAATAAACCGACTCTTGTTCTAGCCCACAACAAAACACTAGCAGCTCAATTATATAATGAGATTAAAGATTTATTTCCAAATAATAGGGTTGAATATTTTATTTCGTTTTATGATTATTATCAACCAGAGTCATACTTACCGGCAAAGGACCAATACATCGAGAAAGACTCCCAAATTAATCCAATGATTGAAAGAATGCGTATGAGTACAACAGCCTCATTGATGAGTAGAAAAGATGTAATTGTTGTTGCATCAGTTTCTTGTATTTATGGCATAGGTAACCCTGAAAATTATAGCGGAATGGGGATAGACCTAGCAAGAGACACTAAGATGAAACGCTCAGAAATTATCTCAAAATTATTAGATATAAATTATGAGAGAAATGATATTGAGTTAATGTCTGGTAGGTTTAGAGTAAAAGGAGATGTAATAGATATTATTCCAGGTTATGAAAAAGATATCTTAAGAATTGAATTAGAAGGAGATAAATTAGACAGAATTACAATTTTAGAAAAAAGTACTGGTAAGCCATTACAAAAATTAGAACATTATTTTCTTTTTCCAGCTCGTCACTTTGTAACTCCAAAGTCCACTATAGAAAAAGCTGTTAAAACAATTAAAGAAGAATTAGTAGAAAGACTACCTCAACTTTCACCTATAGAAGCACATAGACTAAAACAAAGAACTCAATATGATTTAGAATTAATCCAAACAATGGGTTTTTGTAAAGGTATTGAAAATTATTCTAGGCACTTTGACAGTAGAGCTGCAGGAGAACCACCTTATTGCCTATTAGATTACTTTGGAGAAGATTTCCTAATAGTAATAGATGAAAGTCACCAAACAATGTCTCAACTTAAAGGGATGTATGAAGGAGATAAACAAAGAAAACAAAACCTAATTGATTATGGTTTTAGACTTCCAAGCGCACTAGATAATAGACCATTACGTTTAACAGAGGTTGAAGAATATTTTAGAAAACAAAAAGTAATTTTTGTCAGCGCCACTCCTGGTAAATATGAAGATGCTCATACTAATCAAGTAGTTGAACAAATAATTCGTCCTACAGGTTTAGTAGATCCAGAAGTAGTTATTCGCCCAATTAAAGATCAAATGGATAACCTCCTAAAAGAGATTAAATTAACTATAGATAGAGGAGATAGAATTTTAGTCACAGCATTAACTAAAAAAATAGCAGAAGAAGTAAGTGAATTTTTTGCATCATTTGGAATTAAAGCAAGATATCTTCATTCCGAAATTAAAACGTTAGAAAGAAGCGAAATAATTAGACAGTTTAGACTAGGTAAGTTTGATGTCTTAGTAGGCATTAATCTTCTTAGAGAAGGAATAGATATTCCAGAGTTAGGATTAGTAGCAATTATGGATGCAGATAAAGAAGGTTTTCTAAGAGATACTCCTAGCTTAATTCAAATTATAGGTAGGGCTGCTAGAAATGTAAATGCAAAAGTAATTCTTTATGCAGATAAAGAGACGGGAAGCATAGAGGAGGCAATAAGAGAAACTAATAGAAGAAGAAAAATTCAATTAGAATACAATAAAAAAAATAAAATTACTCCTAAGACTATTAAGAAACCAATAGAAGAATCTCATATTATCATTAAAGACACAAAACATATACCAAAGTCAGAGAAACAAAAAATGATCCCTCAATTAGAAAAAGAAATGCGAGCTGCAGCAGACAATTTAGATTTTGAGTTAGCCATAGCACTAAGAGACCAAATTTCAACATTACAGGAAGAATTAGGAATAAAAAAAGGTAAAGAAATTCTAGAATAAATTGTTTAATAAAAATAAACAAAATGACCCCACCAAGAATCGAACTTGGGCCTCGTCCACGTCAAAGACATGTTCTACCATTAGACTATGGGGTCTTATCCCTCAAAACAAGAGAGGAATAGGAAATATTCTAATCAATCCTATAAAAAGTTATGTGGCAAACCTTTTAAACAAAAAACACCTAGGAAAACTATGTTTGGAAAGAAAAAGATGCATGGTGAAAAAGACCACAAGTTCTGCCCCATATGCGGGACTAAGCTCCACATGTCAGATACCTTTTGTGTAAAATGCGGATATTCTTTTCAAGCAAGAGCTGAAAAAAGTAAAAAATCAAGAAAAAAGAACATTACGATCGTAATAATACTCATAGTAATTGCCTACTTTGGGTTAAGATACGCAAATGGCCAAACAATATTGCCAAATTCCTTTGCAGATGCACTAAGGACAATATTACCAATTTAGCGAGTAATTATCAAACCATTTGTTAAGACTGCAATCTTATTTCTTTCATTTGTTGCACTTTGCGTCCTTTCATCCATTATTCGAGGTTTAATAATTCCTAAATTAGGCGTAAATCTAGAGTTATAATTAATACGAATTGTATCTTCTGTTTTGTTAGAAACATTACAAACATAATCTGCAAATTCCCTCGAAATTAAAACCCTAGTTTTTTCAGGATATTTTGGAGTACTTATCACATAAATTTCAACATATCCATCCAAATCAGGATCTATAAATTCTTCATAAATTGCCTGGGGCCCATTATAAAAATTAGAAGAACAAGGCAAGGTAGAAACACCAAGCAAAGCAAAAAGAGTCATTTTTCGCATATGACTTATAAGAAAAACCCCTATAAATAACTTTAAAAAGCATTAATTCAAACATCTAATAGCGTTCACCCTCAAGTCCAGTAAGCCGACATGAGGTTAGCTAAATAATCTGCTTACTATACAATGAAATTACCAGAAAAAACAAACAGATATTGTCCGTATTGCAAAAAGCAAACATCTCAAAAAGTTAGCGTAGCGAAGCAAAAATCACGTTCAAGCGCACACCCTCTATCTAGAGGTTCAACAAGCAGAATACAAGCAAGAGGATTAAAAGTAGGATTTGGTAACCAAGGAAGATATTCAAAACCAGCAATAAAATCTTGGAAAAGAAAGACAAAACAAACAAAGAGACTTCCTGTTTTATACACATGTACTACATGTAATAAATCAAAGGGAACAAAGAAAGCCTTAAGAGTATCACGTATTCAAATAGGAGAGAAAATAGCTAAGTAAAATGGTAGAAAAACAACAATCCCAAAAGAAACTAATCAAAAAGAAATTTTTTGAAGTACCTGTACCACTTACAGCTGCAAAAGTAAAATTATATGCTATAAATGTTGAAGAATTAGACAATAAAATAATTACTTTGGATATGACTAAGAGCCTTAAAGGAAAGAATGTCGAGCTTAAAGCCAGAGTAAGTCATAAAGAAGGTAAAACAGAATCTGAATTGATAAGTTTAGTATTATTACCTAGCTACATAAGAAGAATAATGAGGCGCGGAATAGACTACGTAGAAGACTCATTCAAAACATCTTGTAAAGATGCTGAAATGATCATCAAACCATTTATGATTACAAGAAACCATGTTTCAAGAACTGTAAGAAATGAAATAAGAAATACTGCTAGAAAGTTTATAGAAAGTCATGCTAGAATAAAAAATTCAAGAGAATTATTTTCCGAAATAATGACTAACAAACTACAGAAAGCAATTTCTTTAAAAGTAAAAAAGATCTACCCATTAGCATTCTGTGAAATTCGCTGGATTGAAATAATTGGCCCAGCCAAAAAAGGCAAAGAAGATTCTCAAGAAGTAAAAGAACAAACAGAATAATCAAGAATCAAAAGCCTTTTAACTGCTCATTTTCTAAAAAGTTTACGCCTCTGTAGCTCAACGGTTAGAGCATCAGTTTTGTAAACTGAGGGTTGGGGGTTCGATTCCCTCCAGAGGCTTATACTAAAATGAAAAAGCTAGTAAGAGATAATATTCCAAATATAATAAAATCTAAAGGAGAAAAAGCAGAATTCTACAAAGCAAAGGATAAAGAATATTGGACAGCATTAAAAGATAAGTTAAAAGAAGAAACAAATGAATTCATAAAAGACAGCAGCAAAGAAGAATTCGCAGATATCTTAGAAGTAATCGATGCAATAGGCAAATTCAAAAAATTCAATAAAGAAGAGATAAAAAAGATAAAAAATAGAAAGTCTAAAGAAAAAGGAAAATTTGACAAAAGATTTATTCTAAAAAATATCAAACTCTGACCGCTTTAGAACTTCCTATCAAAACGTCAGCAATCTTCTTATCTAGAGAAACATTTTGGCCCTTAGTAAACGGCCCTACAAAATCTCCTTCCATACTAACAAAAGACTCAACATCTTCGGTCACTAGTAGATTAATTGTATCTTTTTCCATACGGCTGTTAAGCAATAACATGGAAATTAATTTATCAGTCTGTTCAACAGATCTAATCATAATATCAAATAAATCCTTTTCAAAAGATAGCATATTTTCAAAGTCTTTTTTCATTACACTAGTTTCATTAGCAATAAATACTAAATTGAGAAGCTTCTTTTTACGTCTAAGCATTAATTCCTTGAATATAACCATAGAGTTTTCATATTGTTTTTTATCTCTCATTGCTTCATCTGCAAAAAAATCTCCTTTGTCCGCTATTGCTTTCTTATTCTGATGGATAAATTCCGAGAAATCCTTCATAAAATCATTAGGTAGTTTTTGTAAGGCTTCATTTGTTTTTTCTCTTCGTAAAATTTCGTACAATTCTTCATATTTTATCATAGTAAAAAACATCAATTACATTTTATAAAGATATAGCTAATTCTTTTCATAAGGGGTAAGAATTAGATATTAGATAATCTTCAGATTAGCTCTATAGCTAATTATTTCTATAAATAAAAGCTATCTCAGTAAAGTTTTAGAGAGTAATTGCCTACCATTGATAGGTTTTTGATTTAAAGAATCCTTTTCAATAAACCTTAGATTAGAATCCATAGAGACGCTAGGATTAAAAAAGAGAGCAGGAACAGGGTCAGAAGTATGAGACTTTGTCTTACAAGATGTGGTATGATCTGCAGTTACAACCATTTTAAAATCTAAAGGCATATTTTTTAACTTGCCAAAAAAATCTCGATCAATCATTTCAATAAATTTGACTTTCTGTAGAGGTTTATTATCATGCCCAGGCAAGTCAGTTTCTTTAAAATGAATATAAAAATAATCTATAATGCCTTTCTGAGAATCAATCATTTCGAGAGATTTTTTTATAGCCATGCTTAAAACTTCCTCTGCATGAGAATAAAAGTCTTCTTTTTCCATAGGAATTTTACCAAATGGATAAACCCTCATACCAAATGCCTTAGAAACTCCGACCTCTAAAGGCATATAACCAAAACCCATCCAAATACCTTTAAGGTTGCCTGTTTTAACAGGTCCAATACCTGCATCTCTACAAAGAATAAAATTGGCTGGAAAGAAACCCTTCTTTTTCCTACTAACATTTATTGGATGATTTTCAAGGATTACATAACTTTTACGAACAAAAGTATTAAGTAAATCTGCAGTCAATATACTTTTTCTAGATTCTTCAGTAGGTTTAGAAAACTCAACAAATTCCTTAGCAGATTCAACGGATAAACCACCTTCATAAGATGGATCTACATTGGTAATTTTATCTGAAAAAATTCCTCTAAAAATTAAAACTCCCCTATGTCCCACTGTATGGACAAGTTCAAACTTAAAAGGTAATTTTAATTTAGAGTTAATCTCCTCTGTAAGGCTAATAGCTTCCTTATTAGTTAAAGTTCTACCAGCCCTTCTATCTACAATTTTTAGACCATTCAAACTATCTATTGTTGCAAAGTTTACCCTTAATGCTAAATCCCCTTGATTCAAATTAATTCCAGCACCAATAGATTCTAGAACTCCTCTAGGATAGTCTCTAAAATCTCCACCTAACAATGAAACAATCCCGCTTGAAGATTGAGGGGCTACACCTTCTGCAATCGGAAAACAATTAAAAATTTCAGATTTAGATGCAAAAAAATCAAGATTCGGAGTCTTAGCAAAGTCTAAAGGAGTTTTATTATTCAATTTAGAGTTTGTATCATCTGCAACACCATCAAGAATAACAAAAATGCCTTTCATATAAATAAGACATATAAAAAACTTATAAACCTTGCCAACACTAAAAACTTATGTTTAAGCTGTTTAAAGACAAACTAAAATCATTTTTTGGAAAAGAAGAAAAAACTCCGAAAAAATCAAAAAATAAAGAAAAAAAATCTTCAACAAGAAAGACTGCTAAAAAAAATAAGCCAGCAAGAATAGCTGATGGATTTGAAGAATTTGAAGAAGAAACTATAAGTAAAGAAAAAGTAGAAAAAATTGAAGAAAAAAGTGCAGAAGTAGCTGAAGAAAAAATAGAAGCTGAAATTAAAGATCAAAAAAGGGGTTTTCTTTCAAACTTAGTAAGCAAATTTACTACTGAAAAAATAACTAAAGAACAAGTAGAACAGATATTTGAAGAATTAGAGATAATACTTTTGGAAAATAATATAGCCTTAGAAGTAGTAGATAAAATTAAGAATAATCTTATGGAGAATTTAGTAGGACAAGAAACAAAAAGTAAGGAATTAAAAAACAAAGTAATATCGGCTATTAAAAAATCAATAGAAGATATCTTAATAGATTCTCCTAATTTGATAGATGAAATAAAAAATCATTCTGGAACCTATACAATATTATTTTTTGGAATAAACGGAACAGGTAAAACCACAAGCATCGCAAAAATAGCAAGCCTCCTTAAAAAAAATAATATCTCTGTGGTATTAGCAGCTGCAGACACATTTAGAGCTGCAGCAATAGAACAATTAGAAATACATGCTAATAAAATAGGAGTCCCAATCATAAAGAGTGATTATTCTTCCGATCCTACATCTGTAGCATTCGAAGCAAAAAGCTATGCTGAAAAAAATAAAATAAAATGTCTTCTAATAGATACTGCTGGAAGAATGTACACTAAAGACAATTTAATAAAGCAAATGGAAAAATTAATCAGGATAATTAAACCAAATAAAAAAATATTTGTCGGAGAGTCTACTGCCGGAAATGATATGCTTGACCAGATAAAAACATTTAATGATGCAATCGGAATTGATGGAGTAATATTGAGTAAAGCAGATATTGATGAAAAAGGCGGGACTTCTCTTTCAGTTTCTTATATTACGGATAAACCAATATATTTTCTAGGAACAGGTCAAGAATATGGAGACTTAAAACCATTCAAAAAGAAAGATATTTTAGAAAACCTTGGCCTAGATTAATTTCCGAAATTTGGAGTAGAAGCAAGACTAGCAAAGTTTCGCCTCATCAAAAGATACCTTGATAAGAGAATTAAAACTACTACTATTCCTCCGACCAAAGCAAGAAGGACTATCCAGAATACTACTCTTATTTCTACTTCCTTATCAGAACCATTAAGATTTTGAGGATTTTCCTCTCCAATTGTATAGTTGGATTCAACTATCTCACTAGGGTCAAGCTCGCTATTATCATTTACGCTTGAACAACCCAAATCATTAGGATAATCTATTTGACCATCTCCATCATTATCAAAATTATCATCACATTGATAAGTTACTACCGGCGGTCTAACTCCTCCGGAACCTCCAGATGATCCGCCACTTGACCCTCCAGATGATCCAGATCCAGAAGTAGTAGTTCCAGATTGAGCATTGATTGTAACTGTAATATTTACTTCATGAGAAACAAAAGTATCAGATGAGTTAGAACTAAATATCAAGACATAGTTTCCAGGAGAGACTCCATTTGTAGAAACACTAAATCCAATTTCACATGATGGATAAGGAGTTGTTGAAATATTTATTTCACAAATATTATTCAAAAGAGTAATGTTCAAACCATCTGAATCATTTATTGTAAATGAAATATTTTCATGAGTCATGTAAAATAATGTTTCAATCTTCAAAGTTCCAGATAATGAATCTCCAGAATTCAAAGATGCTTCAGAAACAGAAGAACTAAGAACATAATCAAATGGATAATTTATCCTAACATTTATTGTATTAGAAAGAACGTTTCCAGCACCATTTAATATTGAAACTTCTAAGTCAGCACCTTCTAATCCTGGAATAGCAGACAATTGAATCAAACCAGAGTTAACATATAAGACTAAGAAGGAAGGCACTTCAACGACTCCAAATAACATTACTTTTGAATTAGGGTCAAAATCCGTTCCGGTAATATTAACAATTGTTAGTAGACTATTCAAAACGACATTTGGAACAATAGAAATAATAGAAGGGTTAGAAGTCAAACTCAAATTAACAATTGTAGAGTTCAAATTAGAAGTAGGATTTCTAACAACAAAAGTATTTTGACCAACATTAAATTCTTGAGAATTTCTTGTGAAGGTTATTGTTGTAGCACCTTTAGTCAATCGGCCATCTGCAATTTGTAGGCCATTAACATATACTTGAGCATTATTTGCAAAATATTGTCCGTTAATAGTCACAAGACCAGATGAGCTCCAAGAACCAACAGATGAAATAACATTCGACAGAACAGGTGTCTGTTCACTACAACCACAAGAAGCAGTATTACATGTCTGAGATTGTGAACAACCATTCACAGTTCCATCACAAGTAGCACCACATTGATTGATTATACATTGGTAAGCACTAGTTCCGCATGTTCCAGCACTAACACATCTATCTCCTGCTCCAGATGATTGAGTTCCTGAACATCCTACGCACCAATCACAAGCATTATCTGCATTACATGAAGAACTAGATATATATCCTGAACAAGATCCTCCGATGGTAATTTGCTGATTCAAATTACTTCCAGTTTGATATGAATAAGCAGTGTTAACATTGCAATTGACTTGTTGAGTTCCAGCAGTTGAGCTTACACAATTAAACAAAGCATTGTTACCAGACCAACTCAAGAAAGAACACAGATTAGAATTCACTAATCCTTGTACGCTTCTAACATTTCCAGGATTAGAAGTACAAGTCAATGTGAATGGGCTTCCTATTCCTGCACTAGATGGAGCATTTATTCCAGTAATAGACACTGGACAATCATTATCTCCCTTTATGCTACCACTACCAGCATAATCAAATTCTCCGTTAACATCACAATCATTGTCTAAACCATCAGAACACAATCCAATTTCATTTGCATTGTAAGCAGCATTGTTAGATTCGTAAGTAGAAGCAGTGCAACCAGGCCAATTTCCTAGAGTACAAGTTTCTTGTGCGCCTGCACAAACTCCATTTTGATTAGGACAAGCTCTAGTTTGACCATTATCGCAAACAAATGTCGTAGAAAATGAAGCAGCAGAAAATGCAGATTCTCCAGCTATATTTTTAGCAAGAATTCTGTATTCATAAGTTCTGTTTGCAACTAAACCAGAATCGGTGTAAGAAATAGAATTAGCAGAAATAGTAATATTTATCCATTGGTTTGGAACACCCCCGATGTATGCTCTTCTCTGTAAAATGAAATTATCCTCGTTATTACTATTATCTTGCCAAGTCAAACCTACACTAGAACTAGAGAGTGTAGAAGAAACTAAGTTTCCAGGAGCGTTTGGAATTGTTGGTACCCCATTAGAAATAGTGAAAGTCCTCTCTTCAGAGTTTATGGAGTTTCCAGCGTCATTCGTAATAATTCTCCAAAAGTAAGTTCCTGCTACAAAAGAGGGAACAAAATTAAATCTGTCTAAAACTTCTTGCGAAGTTAAAGTCTTATCATAAATAGCTACATTATCCATTTTACCATTAAGCCTTCCAACATTTGTACCACCTCCAGAACCAATGTACAAAGGATCAGAATTAGCAACTAAGTTTTTATTATAATTAGTAGAGCCGGTTAAAACACCGTTAACATACAATTTCATTTGAGGGTTAGATGCATCAGCATCATAAGTTCCAACAACATGATTCCAAATTCCAGGAGTAATAACATTATCAGATATAATTGCAGTACCAGTAAATGTAGGTGCAACTCCATCTCTTAAGAAAAAGAAAACACCCCAAGAATTATCAGTCACAGTTTGTTTTTGATTTCCAGTACATGCTGAGCTATCTGCAACTAAGTTAAAATCATATCCGCTGAGCCAGCAACCTCCTCCAGCACATTTAGCAATAACTGGAACAGAACAGAAAGAAACAGTTTGAATCGGAGAATCCATGTATATCCAAAATTCTACGCTAATCTTCCTACCATTCAAAGCCAAATGAGGTGAACTAGCAAAACTAACATCTTCCAAATTATTGAAATCTCCTTCAAAATCATAAGCTCCAGCATATTTTCCTGAAGGAGTATAACTTGCACCTCTAATTGTCGGAGGAGAATTTAATCCAGTTACATCAACTAAACCAGATTCTTGATCAAAGTTAACAAAAAGTTTTGTACTAGAATCGGGAGCAACTGGAGCAGGTTGCCAGTTATAATTAAGAGTGTAAGGCGCAGCACCAGAAGTTGTATAAATTTGGTCCGAAGTCTGAGGTGAAGAACCAAGCTTAACAAGAAGTCTTGAAGTAACATCTTCATTATCTATAATATTTGCACTAAATGGAATAGTACTTGGAGTAATTAGCAAAGCACCATTAGAAGGAGAAGTCAAACTTGCTGAAGGAATTACATTGTCTGTAACGGTTATAGACCTCATATTACTAAATTCATTATCTATATTCCTTACTCTAAAACCGTAAGTACCTGCCGCTAAATTAACAGTTCTTTGTATTAAATTAGAACTAACAACTGTATAGCTCCCAGAAGGTAAATCTGAACAAGAAGCAGGAACACCTATTTCAGCACAAGATTGTAAAACGGCACCAGGACTATCAAAATTAAATCCGTTAAAACTCAAAACAGTAGGAGTATTTGAATAAACAGCTGCAGGATTTATACTAGTCAATGAAAGTCCAAGTCCTAAAGCGCAGAAACCGTTTAATCCTTCAGCATAAACATATGAAGCAATGCATTTTCCTTCCAAACAAGAATTAGTACTTGCTCCCCCTACATAACTAAGATCACATTGCTCTGCTCTCCCTTCAAAATTAGGATTTTGAACAATACCATCTCCTAAATGAGCTTTTGGAGAAGCTCCTCTACAAAATTCCGCAAATGGAGGCCAAGTACTTATTGAACATTGAGGGTCATCGCAGTCAACTAAGCCATTACAATTTGCGTCTATATTATCATTACAACCAAAAACACCTGGAGATTGTTCCCAAGTTTCACCTGCAGAGGGATTGATATTAATACTTGCATCATTACAATCTCCAGTTGCTTCAGAGAAACCATCCCCATCGTTATCTATCTCTAAACTGGTCGCAGGTTCGCGAGCATTTGGAACTCCCAAAACATAATGGGCTGCACATATGTAGTCATGGAAATGACCATCATTTGCACTAAAACCTCTGAAAGAAGAAAATTGACTAGCATCGTTATTAGATACAACATTTATGAAAGCAGTAAATGCTTTGTCAAGTTTGCTATCCCAATCAGCTTTATTTGGATTTGAAGGATCAACAACATATTTCAAAGCAAGACAGTAAGCTGGGAAATTGTAATCAAGAAAAGCATTTCCGTAAACTGTAGAAATTGCTTGAGAATAAGGAACTTGTTGACTATTGCAATTAGGAGGCAAGCAATATCCTCCAGGAGGAGGACCGACAACTAACCCTCCAGAAATATATCCAACACCCTCATTAATGTTAATTCCAGGAACTAATCCTTCAGACCCTGTTCTTATTTGATCATAATTTTTGAAGCCATATGTAAATTGAGTATTAAGCATATTTTGAACTAAGTTTCTAACAAACAAAGGATCCGACAAAGGCATTGAACGATACATTTCAGTTAATCCTTCGATAATCTTACTATCTTGCCATGTGAAAGATCTCTCTTCACATTCACCTAAAACTTGCCCTTGCATATTAGTACAAGAGTGACCAGAACCTGCAGTAAAATAATCAACAAACCCTACAGGGTATGGATCTCCGGTAATAGGGTGAGTTCCGCGAGATCCGGGAGCACCTTTATCTCTTCGATCTTCTACCATGTATGCAATTCTATCTGCAGTAGTCACATAATAATTTCTCTGAATTGGATCTGTTTCAGCTTGATATAAGTCCACAGTCGAATGTCCAAGTCTTCCAAAAGAACGAGCCTGGTAACCTTGAGTCCCGTGAGTATAACCATAATTAAGAAATGCAATATTATGCGAATATACTGACTCTGTAATATAATGAGACATTATGTCTCCAGTCATCATATAATAATTCATTCCAGTTCCAACAGAGGAGTGAGAATCTTCGAAGTGTGTCCACGCCCTGAATCCCTCTCCAGGACCAGCAACAAATCCGCTAGTACCTGGAAGACTAGTTCCAACCTTAACATTACAAAAGCCTAACCAATCTTGAGTGCTGCATCTCGCTTGACCATTAAATGTCCCAAATAATGGAACCCTATATGCAAAAAGTTGAGATTCTACATGTTCTACAGGATAGAAACCAGGAATAACATCTCCAGTATACATAGCCCCATATTTGAAAAGCCTCATTGTCTGCATTATTCTAGGATCACACCTATCATTACAAGACATCAAATAATAAACGAGAGATCTGTGCCCTTTATGATTAACTCCACTTTCTCCAGCACTCCCTATATCAAATTTACCAATACCTGCATAACCAAAACGATAACTATAGCTATTGACTTGACCGTTAAACGTATTAATTTCATTATTCAGTAATGTATTAAAATCGAGACGAGTTGTGCCCTGTCCTACAAGCAATGGGTTAGGAACATCAGGAAAAGGACCATCTGGAATTAAATTCCAACGAGCCAATGAAGTTCCTGAAAGTATAGGGCTTTCATAAATAGGATCATAAGTTTTAGGAGGATTATTCGTAGTATCCAACCACAAAACTACTTCAGTCAAAAATCCCTGACCTGCGCCTATATAATTATAATTTACATTAAGATGCTGGCCCCAGGAATTATAATTATTGAATAAAATTTGCTGACCATTTGTAGGCATAATCCATATCCTGTTAGACACAGAGTCAGGTTTAGGAGCAACACTAGTAGGACTAAGACCATTTCCATTAAGAAGTGAAACATAAATATTAGAAGGATTAGAAGGATTATTAGTATCTAAATAAAGTTCTATATTTTGATATCTAATATTTCCAAGCTGACCTTCTGCGTAATTAAATCCTGTCTGTGTATCTTCTTCAAGATTAATAGAATTAGTTATAAGATGTTGGATCTTTAGATAAGGCTGATCACTAACTTCTTCTATAACAAAAACTGAAGTAAACAAATAATTAAGAGGGTTCGAAGATCCTGGATTTTTATAGTGGGTCTTAGTATAAAGATATTTTTTAATAACTGGACCATCTACTACTGGAATAAGAGAAGATAGAGGGATAGTAACATTGTAATCATTACCATTTAAGTCTCTCGCTATAGCTGTTATTTCTCCTGCTGAAAAGAAACTCTGAACTGCAGAATGTCGAGTATAAGTCTGAGGAGAAGCAGACTCAACAATATTATAAACAATTTCTTGACCCGCATTCAAAGTAGCAAGAGTATAAACAATAGCAGTCCTAATACTCCCATCAGAATAATAAGTAGTAGGATAAACTTGAGTTTTGAGTCCTTGTAATCTAAGATTATTGATAGTTAAAGGAGTATATTGTCCCTCTTCAAATCCAATAGGAAAACTAACAATTTGATTAGTAATTGTTTGAGAAGTAGGATTCTTGATATATGCTTGATTATCAGATAAAGGAGTTGATGGTTGCAATAAAATTTCTTCGGATGGTGAAATAGAAAGAGAATCAAAAGTTAATTCTTTATTTGCATGTTTAACTGAAAAATAAAGTTCTATATCTTTACCCTCCAAAAACTCATCAAATAAGTAAGATAAATCCTCATTTAAAACCAAATCAATAGTAACTTTATTTCTTAAAAATTCTCCACTTACAGTTTTAACAAAGTCATCAAAAATTACATCATTTTCAAATATTTTAATTTCTAAAGATTCTTCTCCGCAATTTCTCCCATCAAAAGCTTCAACGTAAATGGAGATAGTGTCTCCAATTTTAGCAACAGAGTGACTCAGATAAATAGACTCAAGTTCGCACCCATTTTCTGAAGGACTCAAAGATATAGTGTTGGATGGATTAGATGGCCTAAAAGACCCAGGTTCTTGTTCAAAAGTATTATCTAAAAATATTTGCCTTCCTGTTATTTCTTTAAAAATATCATCGTGTAAAAAAATTGAAAAAGATAGTGAAAAAACTACAAAAACTGCCCAAGCAATCAACACACCCTTCTTCATACCCTACCGAGAGAAAAAGACTTTATAAGTATTCTTAAAAACCAAAGCTTATTAACTCTAAATAAGCTCGAAAATATATGTTAGATAAACTATCAAATGCCATAAAAAAAGCAACAGATAAGATAGCGAATGCCATATTTCTGGATAAAAATTTAGTGGATCAAGTAGTAAAAGAACTTCAAAGATCTTTAATTGAAGCGGATGTTAATGTCCAATTAGTTTTAGAGATCACTCAAAAAATAAAGAAATCTGCATTAGATGAACGCTTTAAAGGGATAGAAAAAAAAGAACATATAATCAAACTTCTTCATGACGAATTAAAAAATATATTAGGTGAAAAAAAAGAGCTGAAAATAGATTCGCAAGTTCAAAGTAAATTTATGATGCTTGGGTTATACGGTGCAGGTAAAACCACTACAATTTCTAAATTAGCACTATATTATTCTAAAAGAGGGAACAAAGTCTGCGCAATAGGACTTGATGTGCATAGACCTGCAGCGTCAATACAATTGAAACAATTATGTGATAAGTTGAATATTGCATGTTTTATCAATCAAACAGAAAAAAACCCTTCTAAAATATGGAAAGAATTTGAAAAAGACTTAGAAAAATATGACCTTGTTCTTATAGACACAGCAGGTAGAGATTCATTAGATGAAGATCTAGTAAAAGAAATAAAATCAATTGCAAAGATAGCAAAACCTACTGAAACATTATTGGTAATTCCTGCAGACATTGGCCAAACAGCAAGAAAACAAGCAACAACCTTCAAAAGCGCTGTAGAAATTACAGGTGTAATAATAACTAGGATGGACTCCACAGCAAAAGCAGGAGGAGCCTTAACTTCATGTTTTGAAGCAAAAGTTCCAGTAGTGTTCATAGGAACTGGAGAAAAACCAGCAGACTTGGAACCATTTAATCCAGAAAACTTTCTCTCACGACTTTTAGGAATGGGAGATTTGGAAACTTTAATGGAGAAAATCCGCACAGTAACTGATGAATCTGCTCTTAAAAAAACCCAAAAAAACATAGAACAAGGAAAACTAACATTAAGAGATGTTCAAGCCCAACTAGAGTCAATGGAATCAATAGGTGGAATGGATAAAATGCTTTCTCTTATCCCTGGTTTTGGAAAAGTAAAAGAAAAAGTCTCAACAGAAAAATTAGAACAACAACAAGCAAAATTGAAAGGGTACAAACACGCGATCAATTCAATGACTCAAGAAGAGATAGAAAATCCAGAAATAATGGAAAAAGAAACTTCTCGTCTTCAAAGAGTGAGTAAGGGTTCAGGAGTAAGCACCACAGACATTAGAAATCTGATAAAACAGTATAAAGTTCTAAAAGAAATGATTCAATCAGGAAAATCAAATGATTCAGGAGAGTTAGACCAAAAACAACTTATGAAAATGGCAAAAAAGCTAGCCAAAAAAGGCATGAGATTATGAAAGAAAAAGTGATTGGTAAAGGGGCAGAAGCAATCATTACAAAAGTAGGAAAATCAATAATAAAGAATAGGGTAGAAAAGTCTTATAGGTATCCAGATCTTGATAAGAAAATAAGAAAATTAAGAACCAGATCTGAAAGTAAAATTTTAGAGAAGACTCAAAAAATAATTCATGTACCAAAAATAATCAGTTCAGATGAAGCCAAGGCCAAAATAGAAATGGAGTATATAGAAGGAAAAAAGCTAGCAGATAGTTTAGAAAAGTTAGATTATAAAAAAATAGGAAAAATGATCGGAAAACAACTAGCAAAACTCCATGATTCAGATATAATCCATGGAGATCTTACAACATCAAACCTTATCCTAAAAGAAAATAATGTATATTTCATAGATTTCGGTCTAGGATTTCATTCAAGTAGGATAGAAGACAAAGCAGTAGATCTTCACCTAATAAAACAAGCCCTTGAAGCTAAACATCCAAGCATCAATGAAGAGACATTTAGTTCAATTGTAAATGGTTACATGTCGGGCAAAAACAGCAAAGCAACTTTGACACAATTAGAAAAGGTAGAGCGTCGTGGACGCTATAAAGCGAACTATTAAATTATAGCCCCGCCCGGATTCGAACCGGGGTCTCGGGCGCCAAAGGCCCGAATACTTGACCACTATACTACGGGGCTTTTTCGTTCTCATTTAGAGAGCAAAAACCTATTTAACATCAAACCACCAGCTTTAAAAACCCTATGTCCCAAAATCCCTCATGGTAGAAAAAGCAGATTGGACCAAAATAAAACCGGCAGAAATAGAAAAGATAATAGTAGAACTAGCTAGACAGGGCGAGCCTCCGGAAAAAATAGGGCTAATCTTAAGAGACCAACATGGAATTCCTAAAGCTAAGCTTTTAGGAACAAAAATAGGAAAAATACTAAACAAAAACAAATTAGACTCAAATTCAGAGAAAAAGAACATAGTTCAAAAAATAGAAAATTTAAAGAAACATTCTCAAAAACACAAACACGATTATACTGCAATGAGAAAGGCAGTAATGTACTCTGCTAGAATAAATAGAAACAAAAAAATAGCTAATTAATATTTATATTAACTATAAATCAACTAAAAATGAATAAAGGAAAATTAATACAAGTTAAGTGTCCAAGATGCGGAAATTCTCAAACAACTTATGGAAAAGCAACAACATTAGTAAAGTGTATTAGATGCAATAAACTCCTTCTTAAACCTCAAGGAGGAAAGGCAAAAATTAAAGCCTTAATCAAATATGTCTTCAGATAACTATCCAAAAGAAGATGAAGTAGTTTTTTGTACAGTAACTAAAATAGATTCAGGAGGAGTTTTTGTAAATATAGAAGAATATAATTGTGAGGGGCACATAATCTTAGCAGAAATATCTCCTGGAAGAATAAGAAATATAAGAGAATTTGTAAGTGTAGGCAAAAAGATAGTCTGTAAAGTCCTAAGAAGTAAAGATGGAAATATAGAAATGAGCCTAAGAAGGGTTTCAGCAAAAGAAAGAGATGCAATATTAGAATACTACAAGAAAGAAAGGATATTCGCAAGCATATTAAAGTCAGTAGTTCAAGAAAAAACTAACGACATAATAACAAAAATAAAAGAAAAAGAAAATGTAGGGGAAATAATAGAAAACCTAAGAACGGATCCAGACATACTTAAAAAATATTTATCTGCAAAAGAATTGGAGAAGTTAAAAGAAATATTGGCTCAAAAGAAAGAGTCAGATAAAGAAGTACAGAAAAAAATATCTCTGAAATCAGATAAAGAAAACGGCATAGCTATCATAAAAGAAGTTCTTGAAACAAAAGATGCTGAAATTTCCTACCTTGGTTCATCAAATTTTTTAGTAAAGGTAAAGGGAAAAGAATACAAAATCGCAAACTCCCAATTAGAAAAAGTTTTAGAATTAATCAAAGAAAAATCAAAGAAAAATCATGCAGTATTAGAGATAAAATGAAACTTAAGTTTTATACAAAAGAGGGAAAAAAGGTTTACACTTTAAAGGGAAGCCATGATGGGAAAGAAACAAAAGAAGCCCATTACAAATTTATTAAAATGAAAGATGCTTCTGAAAAAGACTACAACAATCATTAAATATCAAAAACAACACATCTTTCTGTGGAAGAAATCCAAAACAAAATTAAAGAGTTTAATGACTTAAGGGGTTGGTCTAAACATGATTCAATAAAAGACCTCCTTCTAAATATGAATGAAGAAATAGGAGAGTTCTGGAATTTAATTAAGTGGGTTGATGTAGAAAAACAAATAGAATTAATAAAAAATAACAAAGTAACTTGTGAAGATTTCATTGGAGATATGTTATACCTTGTTCTAAAAATATCATATTTATGCGATGTAAATTCAAAAAAAGCGATTAATGAAGTAATCCAAGAATATGAACAAAGATTCCCGATAAATAAAGTTAAAGATAGTCACGCAAATTTAAAGGCTGGCGGTTTTGATGGAAAATATAGTGAAAATCAGAATAAAGAATCTTGATTTATCTCTTTTTTAACAAATTCTATATCTTTTTCCCATTCTCCCAACAAACCCCTATTGTAGATTATAGCGGCAGGATGAAAAAGAGGAATTAACTTAATTTTCTTACCGTTCAATTCAATAAGCCTAATTTTTCCATGAACTGAAGTGATACCTGGTTGTGCATTCATATTATCTACATCCGTACCGGCAAGGAAAAATTTAGTAGCATAATTGCCAAGAGAACAAATAACTTTAGGTTTTATATCTGTTATCTGTTTCAAAAGCCAAGGAGTGTGAGCCCTTATCTCCTCAATAGAAGGATTTCTATTTTCAGGAGGCCTACACTTCAAAATGTTTGCAATGTAAACGTCGCTCATACTCAACCCAACTTTTTCAAGAAGTTTATCTAAATTCTTACCTGCTGCCCCTACAAATGGTAAACCTTCCAAATCTTCATTTCTTCCGGGAGCTTCTCCAACAAAAAGAATAGGTGCATTAATATTTCCCTTACCCACCACTATATTATTACAATTCTTAAAAATGTCAGTGTTTTTGACAAGAAGTGCTTCTCTAAAATTAAACTCCAAAGATTCTTTATTACTCATAAAAATTAAGATTAAATTAACTATTTAATAATTATTAGTTTCTTAGTAAATTTACTCAAAACCTTTTGCCCGTCTTCTGTTACCAAAACATCATCTTCAATTCGAATACCATACTTACCCTCAATGTACTCTCCTGGTTCAATAGTAATAACCATCCCTTCTTTCAGAATATCTTTAGAATTTGTTGAAACATAAGGCATTTCGTGAACTTCAACCCCCAATCCATGCCCAAGTGAGTGTATCAATTTCTGTTTTAAGTTTTTTTCAGCATTGTTGCATAAATCAGCTATAGGAACGCCTGGTTTAATCAAAGATATAGCATTTTCCTGATTTTCTAATAAATCATAATATATTTTTTCTTCATCTTTATTAGGCTTACCAAAATAAATAGTTCTAGTCACATCAGAACAGTAGCCTTGATATTTTACTCCAAAATCAATAACACAAAAACCTTTATTCATATTACCTGAAGGTACATGATGCGGAATTGCAGCATTTTTTCCAGATGCAACAATAGGCTCAAAAGAAACCCCTTCAGCAAGTTTATTTGACTCATAAACCAAAAAGGCACTAGCATCTTTTTCAGTTTTAAATTTTTTAAAATTCTTTACAAATTTACTGAGTATTTTATCTGTAAGTTTACAAGCCATTTGTATTTTTTGAATTTCCACATTAGATTTAATGGCCCTATAAGAGTTCATAGTTTCAGTTAAATCAATAAAATCACAATTAAGCTTTTCTTTTAGCTCATTAAAATCAAAAACTGAAATATTAGTAAAATCTGTTCCCATTTTTTTAATATTAATTTTTTTCTCCGCTAACATTTCAATTAATTTTTTTCCGCTTGTTATTTCTACACCATTAACTTGTTTAGCCTGAGTTAAATCTCTAGATGGAACATGTAGTATAGGCTTATCATTCGGCCTAATCAATAGTATTCCCGCACCGATATAACCAGTTAAATAAAACAAATTAGGGTTCAAAGATTCATTAGTTACAAATAAGGCCCCATCTAACCCCTTCTTCTTGATTTGTTCTTGTAAAAACTTCATGACAATTCAACAATAACAAAGTTTAAAACATCTTCCTTCAGAATACAAACTAATGGAAAAAACATTAATATTACTTAAGCATGATTCAGTATCTCGAGGATTAGTTGGAGAAATAATCTCTAGATTCGAAAAAACTGGCCTTAAAATAATAGCTATGAAAATGATTTTACCAGATGAACATTTGGCAAAAAACCATTATTTTGTAGACGAAGAATGGGCTAGAAATGTATTTGAAAAAACTAAAGCTGGGTATGAAAAAGATGGTAAACCTTTCCCTTACAAAGAACCTATGGAGTTAGGAAATCAAATACAATCTTGGAATATGAAATTCTTAAGAGAAGGACCAGTGATCGCGCTTATATTAGAAGGACCTCACTCCATCGAAATAGTGAGAAAGATGGTTGGCTCAACAGAACCTAAGTCTTCCCCACCAGGTACAATTAGAGGAGATTATGCAATGATAGAATCATATGCTGTTGCAGATAGCAAAAGCAGAGTTCTAAGAAATTTAATTCATGCAAGCGATTCTGTAAAAAGCGCAGATAGAGAAATGGCATTATGGTTCAAATCATCAGAAATTCAATCATATAGTAAAGACTTAGACAGACACTTCTAACCAAATACTTTAAAAGCCACTCAACTTCGCTAAGTTTAGGCTCCCATAGTTTAATGGATAGAATACGGCCTTGCGGAGGCTGTGACCGAGGTTCGACTCCTCGTGGGAGCGTTTA
>CAYRCZ010000001.1:37716-46066 GCA_964423055.1 Candidatus Woesearchaeota archaeon | reverse complement strand
GCTTCATTTTCAGGCAAGTTTGGAGCGTCAATCATTTTAGCAACACGAGTTCCTTGTTTTCCACGTCTAAGATAAACTCTGTAAGTAGAAGCGTGACCTACAATATTTCCTCCAATTGCAGTAGTTGGATCTCCAAACATCATTGCAGGGTTTGCCATTACCTGGTTAGTAACATAAATTGCGATATTGTGTTGTTCTGCTAATTTCATTAAATGATGTAAATATTTATTCAATTTTTGCTGCCTATCTGCTAATTGCCCTCTACCAGAGAATTCAGCCCTGAAATGAGCAGTCAAAGAGTCAATAACTACAAGTTTTATAGGTTCATTATTTTCCTTAATCATTTCAGTAATTTTATCCAATAATAAAATCTGATGATCTGAGTTAAATGCGCGAGCCACTAAAATATTTTTTAGGACCTTTTCAGGGTTAGCTCCAACACCCTCAGCAATCTGTTTTATTCTGTCAGGCCTAAAAGTTCCTTCAGTATCTATGTAAACTGCTTTTCCCTCGCTACCTCCTTGTTCTTTAGGCAACTGAACATTTACAGTTAAAGTTAAACCAAGTTGGGTCTTTCCACTTCCAAATGCCCCATAACATTCAGTAATAGCTCTAGATTCAATACCCTTTCCTCCGAATAACCCATCTAAATTTTTACTTCCAGTCGTAATATAATGAACGTCCGCCCTTCTTTTGTCAAACTCATTTCCATCCATAAATCCAAGTTTCATCATTCCTCGAGCAGCTTGAATTGCTTTTCGAGCTACTGCTTCTCCAACTCCAGCCAAGTCAGATAATGCAGGAGGAGACATTACAGCTAGACCCATTAAATCGTAAACTCCTGCAGCTTCTAATTTAGATGCAATTCCCGGTCCAATTCCAGGAATACTTGTTAAACCTGGTTCTTTACCATCATCAGAATCATCTTTCTCTTTAGCCATTAAACAAATTGACCCTAAACAGTATATAAAGATTTTATCAGTGTAAAATAAATATAAAAATTAAGAGGCTATACAAAACGCACCATTCGGAGCACATTGGTCCGGACCTTCTCCTAAAACCAATTCACACCTAGTCTGACAACTAGAATTAAAATAAGTAGAATTGTTGCAATAATCTACGCATTCAAGATGATAACCATCCGGAGATAAATTTACAGAAGTCGTAGAGTTATTATGGGTAAGGTAAAAAGCTGCACTAGCAACAACGATGATTAAAATAATCAGAACAAAAGAAAAAGTATAACCTTTTCTTGAAATCACCATAACTACGATAAAGTAACTTTGTATTTAAATTTAATCAAGATCAAAAGAAAAGTATCCAAGCGAGAATTACATCTGCAAAAATAAAACTATAGAAAATCATATGTTCTAAACTCCCTCCTTGCCTAACGTTTCCTTTTGCAACATATTTAGCTGGCCAAAAAGGTCTAATTCCTTCAGTAGTCCAAGAATCCACAATTAAATGGGTGCCGTATGCCAGGAAAAATGGAAATGCCAAAGTAGGCAAAAACCAAGCAAATAATAAAGTTATAATTAAACAAAAAGTAAAACTATGTAACATTCCTCTTTTCCTAGGAGCTACAGGCCTATCCTGTTTCAACCTTAAACCTTTCAAAGAAATACCTCTATCTAGATTAGGTAATAAGGTCGCTAGAGCAAAAATAAAAAAGTAAGTCCAAACATGAGTTACCTTTGGTAAAAAAAATAACATAAAAAAAGCACCTATTGCAATGTGGGTCTTGTTAAGCATTAAAGTCAAAAGGTAATTTAGATTTAAACCTTTCCAGATTCAAGTTCTTTTATCACAGTTTCAATAGAAAAATCTTCTATATTCCTTACAGAAAACTCCAAATTATTACTAAATGAATTCATTTTAAAGTTACCAGTAAACATTTTTTCTTCACCTATAAGTTCGGCACGCTTAGAGTTAAGCACATCTAAAGAAAATAATTCTGTATCATTTACTCCTAAAAGCCTCTTAATATTATCTCCAAAAAGAACAGATCTTATACTTGCAGAACCATCATCTAAAACAATATTCAGTAAGACTCCCTTCTCGCCTTCATTTTTCTTAGAATCAAAAAATCTAGGCTCAAATGTTTGAACTATGAACGCTCGAACATTAACGAAAGCGCCTTCCTTCGCATCTGCAAAATTTCCAGAAGTTGGAGCAACAGTTTCTTTAACAGAATCAAACTTTTTATCACTAGGCTTTATATCAGAAAAAGCTGAAACATGTAATTCTCCATTCTTTACACTAGCCCCTCTAATTTCAATAACACTTCCTTGAGATAAGTTACCAGACTCAATTAAAGAAACATGATTTGAATCCCACAAAACAACTCTTGTATTAGAAGTCTCGTCTCCTAATGTAAAACTCGCAAACTTCCCACTTCTTCCATTTTTAGAAAATTCCTTTACCGGAAAAACTCTTGTGATTTTTCCGATAACATTTGCCCTACGTAACCCTTCAGTAAGTTCATTAATTCTAATCATTTCATTTTCAAAACTTATTCCTAATTCGGCAGCAACTATCTGAGCGGCTCCTTCCTTAGAGATTAAACCAGAAAGTTTAGCTTTCTTTGCATCTACCTTTTTTTCAATTTCTTCAACAGATAGTTGAGAGTGCTTTGATATCTTCTCAACTAGACTAACATAAGCATCCATTAAAACAACATAAAGTTAAGGTTTAAAAGAATACCGCTAGTGAAAGGCAATAAATCTTATTCGCAAAGAACAGTCTGACTAAAAGATTCTAACCCATTTGGATCTGAATATTCAATTATGCAATATCCCCTATTACAAACATTAGTAGTTACGCAAGTATCTTTTTTTATTTCAGTTACGATCATAGAACCTGAAAATGATTCTCCTACTTCATAAGAACAACCACAAGTTTTTGGAGAAAAACTAGCACCAGAATATTCATAAAAAAACATACCAACAAAATAAAATGCGACTAATAATAGAATTACTACAAACCACATCTTCTTCATACCAGAATAAGAGGCAACAACATTATAAATCTTACCTTAGCAAATGTTTAAAAAAGAAGCTAAACAAAACAAAACATGTCAAACACAGCAGTAATAATCATTAAAATAATGCCTGAATCTCCTTCAACAGATTTAAGAAAAATAGAAGAACAGGTAAAACATAAAATGGAAGCAAGTGGGGCGAAAGCTGTAACTTTCGAAGAAAAAGAAGTAGCATTTGGATTAAAATCTATAACTCTTAAAATGGCATTTCCAGAGGAAAAAGGTACAGATTATGTAGAACAAGAGATAGCAAAAATACCTCATATTTCATCAGTTACAATAGAAGACTATCGAAGAGCCTTTGGCTAAAATGAACCTTATAGAAAGATTAATACAATTAAGCATTGTTCCAGAATTTATGAGCACAGGAATATTTCAAGAGAAAGAAGGTAGAAAATACACCCCGCTAGAGGTTTCCTTTAGACAAGATGATATAATTCTCCACATTAAATATCTAGATGAAGGGTTTCCAAGGGGGAACAAAAGCATAAGAGAAATCATAAGAGATAAATATCTTGGAGAATATAAGCCATTAAGGATGGTCAAATGAGTTTATCTAAAGAACAAATTTCTCAATTAAAAAAACAACTTTTAGAACAAGTTAAACACCTACCAGAAAATCAAAGAAAAGAAGCAGAAAAACAGATAGAAAATTTATCTGATAAGGCAATAGAAGAAATGTTAGAGTCTCAAAATGAATCTCAAAATGAAATATTTAGAGAAATAGTTTCAGGAAAAATCCCGAGCAAAAAGATAGCTGAAAACAAAGAAGCAATCGCAGTATTAGAAATAAAACCAATTTCAAAAGGTCACGTTTTAGTTATACCAAAGGAAAGATTAAAAGATATTGATAAAGTCCCTGGTGAAGTAGCAATCCTTATAGATAAAGTTTCAAAATTATTAATTGAAAAGCTAAAACTAAAAGATGTAAAAATAATTCCAGAATTAAAATTAGGAGAGGTAATAATCAATATTATCCCGGTCTATGAAAAAGACCTAAATTTAGAAAGTGAAAGATCAATTGCAAAAGAAGAAGAATTAGATAAAATGATTGAAGCCATCAATAAAAAACAAGAAATTCAAGAAGCAAAATCGGAAGCTAAAAAGGAAGAGCTAAAAAAGTTTCCAAGAAGAATACCTTAATAAGAATAAAAAAGCAAAAAAAGCAAAAAGGAAAGCAGGAGCAAAGGGAACACCATTTTTGATTAATACTTTTTTGCCAGATTTTCTAAGAAGAACTATTTCTTCAAAGGTTAAACCAGAAAATTTTTTAGAAATGGTTTTACCCTTAACAAAGACCTCTCTTTCAAGCCAATCTCCTTCCGTTAATTTTTGAGGAGAAACAAGTTGAACCATACAAGATTTTTCTATAGCCTTGACGTATGCAAAAAGAAGAGGAGATAAAAATATAAATATTGTAAAAAAAAGAATAATATTTGTAGAATCATAACTGCTTTTACTCAAGTAAACAACAATTCCGAGTAAAAATGATAATATGAAGAAGTATTTTTTCTTATGTATCTGTTCAAAAAATGATTTCTTAAAATTATCATAATTTTTCCCTATTAAAAAAGAACTGTAAATCAAAGTATAAATTACTCCAGAAGTGAAAAGTAATATAATAAATCCAAACCCATAGTAAATGTAATCTGTTAAAGAAGAATAAGGGAATATTCCTCCCAATCCAAATAACAATTTTGCGTCCCCTCCTGCAAAGACCCTAGAATAATAAAAAAGATATCCTAATCCAACAAAGAGTAGAATTCCTAACAACCCATAAATAAAGAACATGAAGTCTTTTGAAGCTATAGAATAAATCGCCCTATATGCTAAGACAAATGAAATCAAAGAGAAAGTAAGCCAATTAGCAATTTCACGTGTTCTTAAATCTTGAATAACTGCAAAGGTTATAGCAACTAAAGAAATCAAATAAAGAAACAGATATTCACCCATATCTTATAAAAAAAGAGCAGCTTTATTAATATTAACTCTCTAAAAAGGCATGAGAAAAGAGTGGATCCATAGATATTTACCAATAATCATTCTTTTGGCACTTGTATCTGTATCATTTATGATAATAAAAGATTATTTAGTAGCAATAATTGGGGCATTCATCACTGCATATCTTGTCTATCCAATACATAAAAAATTAGAAAAAAGAATGCCAAACTGGTTAGCAGCTTCAGTAACTTTAATGGGTACAATCTTAATAATATTTTTACCTATAGTTTTAGTAATAAAGGAAATAATAAGCCAAATATATAGAGCAATACAATCAGGATCTTTAGCATTACTCATAGCAAAAATAGAAACAATTGAAATAATTCAAAAATATAACTTTAATTTATCTGAATTAACAAACAACTTTTTCAGTTTTGGAGTAAAAATCCTCTCCGGAATAACTGTATCGGTAGCTGCCTCAATTGTTTCTTTATTCGTGATGGTATTCATAATATATTATTTACTTTTAGAATGGCCTAAATTGAGTGTTAGAATAAAGAATTATGTGCCATTTGACAATAAAGAAAAAGTAATGAATGACATGGCAGATACTACAAAGAAGATAGTAAGAGGCACACTATTCCTTGCATTTATCCAAGCTTTCGTAGCTGCAATTGGTTTCTGGTTAGCAGGAATAAACTTTTATCTAATTCTAGCAACATTGATAGGATTATTTGCATTCATCCCTGGAGGTCCTGCAATAGTTTGGGTACCTACATTAATAATGAAAGTAATTCAACAAGATTATGTTTCGGCAGGAATAATTTTAGCTTTTGGATTATTTATATCCATATACTTAGACACAGTATTAAGGACAAAGGTTGCAGGCAAAAATTCAAACATACACCCAATAGTAATGTTATTAGGGGTAATGGGTGGGACTCCATTCTTAGGCTTAGCAGGAATAATAGTAGGGCCATTATTGCTCAGCTATACATTAGAAGTCTTAGAAGAAATACTAAGTCAACATTAATTTAGTTAGCACTAACTTTATCTTCGCGAGAGCGAAATTGACCGCCACGTTTATACTTATTATATCCTCGTTGCTTCTTCTTATCATTTTTGCTCTTACGCTTACTAGCAAAACCATAATCATCTGACATAAAAAATAGAATTAAAAAGAATATAAAAACCTAACCTAGTCTAGAAGGACAACTTACAGCGGCACAATTAATATTACAATTAACATTTAATCTAGAGTCATTACAAAATAGTTCTTCATCATTCATACCTATCGATTCACAACAAAAAGCAATTTCATTAGAACTTCTACAAACTAAGTCACAAGCCTGCCTAGTAGCTTCCATATTTTGAGTTTTCAATATAGGTTCAGTTCCAGATTTTAAAAATCCAAAACCCCCTTTAACAAAAAATACGAAACCTATCAAAACCGCAACACCTATTATAATTAAAATAATTGTGGTAATTGCGATATCAAAACCCTTGCTATTCATTTTATGAACAATAACCCTCGCCATTATTAAATGTAGCGTCGCATACACTTTCTTCTTGATAACAAACACTAGTAAATCCACACCTACAAGGAACTTCACTTGTTATTGTATGAAAAGCGTCAAATGTACAAAAACTTAATATTTGAGTCTCGGTATTTCCAGTTTCTCCTCCGCCCGAACCACTGCTTGAGCCTCCACTTCCACTACTACTTCCAGACCCAATAGGGTTACCAGGAGGCAAAGGAATTGCAGGATTGTTCATTGCATTTTCTCCAGATTCAAAACCAATAGATTCAAAAAATTTCTCTGCACTAGATCCTTCATCGCCAATAAAGATAAAATAAGCCATCAAACAAAATACAACTATCAGAAAAACTAAAAATATTCTAAAGGCAATTTTTTGATTCCAAACCATCAAAGACAGTAATCAAAGCCGAATTAAAAACATTACTGATAATCTGCGCAAGTAGTATCTGCAATTCTAGTTTCAGGCTTGCCATAAGCAAGACTTGAACAGACATCTTTCCTATAAGAATAAACATCTATGCTTCTGCAATTTAATGAACCAATAGTTGTATCAATTCCTTCTGAAGCTAGAATTTCTAAAACTCTAGAGTCTCTACAATTCAAAAGTTCTCCATCAACTAAATTATACCTACAAAAGTCAGCTCTTGAAGCAGCATTTGCATAAGCAAGACAATTATCAGATAATATCTCAAGTTCGCTTGAAGAAATGCCAGACATTTTCTTATCCTTTCCAGCAAGCATAAAAATAACTACTATTACTAAAACCCCAAGTAAAATCAAAATTAATGGAGAAAACTTATTTTTAGAGTTAGTTTTCTTTCCAACCATTTCTTTTTTACCGGAATTTTTTTTGTTTTTAGCCATTATTCAGATTTAAAATATGAACTACAACTTAGTTCATTTGTACCAATAGTATCGCTAGTTCGACCATTTACCTTTACAGTTTTCCTATCATCATTAGGAAGATTTTCACAAATAGCCTGTAAATTACCATTTCCATCACCACAAGGTAAGGCTTCCATAGCTTTAGCCTCATAAAGAGATTTTATTCTTGAATCCAAGCAATTAACAATTTCATCATTACCATCTACTTCAACAATTCTATAACTACAAAAATCAATAGCAAGGTTTCCTTGAACATAAAGTTCGCAAGCACTAGCAAGTGTTTGTAATTCACTAGGCCCCCTATCAAATAATCCAAATAAAAAGTCAAATCCTTGAGTAAAACCAACAATCATCATCACAAGAACAACAAGACCCAGTACAATTAGTATAACTGTAGAAATAGTAACATCTCCCTTCCTATTAATCACCATAATAAACAATAATAAAAGTTCTTTATAAACTTTCCTTCATGGAAATAAACTCAACCTTATCAAAAACAACATTCAAAGAATAAGAATACTTAATTTCATTATTATTCAAATTATAGTTTTCTGATATCTCTAAAATCAAAATTTCATATCTTCCATCTTTCAAAACAATAGAATAATCTCCAAGAGATAATTTAGCATACAAATTATTGTTTAATCCAGTTCCTCTTTTTTCAGTTGCATATTTTTTCAAAGATTCATTAAAAGATTTTTCAAATTCAAGAGAATCCTTAGATTCCATTATAGATTTAACAATAATAGACTCCGTAGACTCTAATAGAAATTCATGATTTGCCTCTGCAAAATCGGAAGAAGATCTCAATTCAGATTTAATCAAACTTAAGTCCGTATTACTAGAAACCATCATGAATAATGAAGTAATGACTAAAAGAAAGGCCCCTATTACAAGTAAAACAGTACCTACATGAGCGCGCCTATTCATTGACCCTCCTTAG
>CAYRCZ010000001.1:1272-37616 GCA_964423055.1 Candidatus Woesearchaeota archaeon | reverse complement strand
TATTACAAGTAAAACAGTACCTACATGAGCGCGCCTATTCATTGACCCTCCTTAGTAAAAAGATATTCGTCAGTACAAATTTTAGTTTTTTCAACATTGCTTAATTTTGTATCAAAAAATGAATAAAACTTAATGCTTCCATTATCTCCTGTCAAACTCAGTTCACCCTTTTCATCAAGCTCATATTCAGACATAGGAATATTAGAAGAATAGATCTTGGTCCATTGAATTTTACGGACAAAAGCAAAATAGCTTCCTGTACCGTACTTACTTTCAAAATGTTCATTGAGTGTTGAATTAACCTTGGAAATAAATTCTTCCCTTGAGAAAATATTCATTCCGCAAAAACTAGATAGCATTTGTTCAACAGTTGTAACACTATTTTCATAAACCACATAATCATCCAAAAAGTCATCCATCAAGCTATAATCTTGAATATTATCCCTTACAATAAAACTAGAAACAAGAATGTAAGCCAAAATAATTAATAATAAAAATATTATTGATGGAAAACTGGTCAAAATCTGCCCTATTGTTCCTTTCCTATTCATGCTAAAATCCTCCTTGAGTTTTGTGAACTTCCAACTAAAATATAATCTTCACCACTAACATCTTTTCCATAAGAAGAGCAAATAGGGTAATCCTTATTTTTTTGCCCAACACTCAAAAAACATCGAGTCTTAAAGTCCGTTACTCCTAAAACAAAATCTTTTCCAGACTTATCCTTAAGGTAAATCATGTGTTCTCCATCTTCAATAACAGCCTTACTCATCCCACATTTTTCATAAAAAAATTCAGGAGTTAAAGAATTCAAATCAAGACTCTCTGTGAAAAAACATTCCTTAACTTCATCTAGCATTGTTCTAGCCTCAGCTTTTCGATAATCGTACCCAGTTCCAAAGTAACCTATAAGCCCTCCGTAAATCCCTAAAGCGATTACAGCCATCATGAAAAAATAAACAGAGTATAAAACACCAGTACTTAGAACTCCTTTTCTAGAAATCATTTTTGTTTCTCCTTCACTTCAAAAATAAATCTTGTATCAAGAGCATTTCCAGAAACAGCTTCAACTCCAAAATTAACAATATCCACATCATTAAAGAATTTATATGCAGTTCCAGTATTCAATCTAGAACTAACTCTTACTTCGTTTTGAACATTATCGATATAAACAATATCTGCAAAATTCTTTCCATTTTTATTTGCAACAGCAGCAATTTTACTAATATCAATTTTAAAACTCATTCCAGGTTCAGCAGTGTTTATCACACGAACAATTTCCTTAGCGTAAATATCTTCGAGTAGAGCACTACCATTTGAATAAGAGCTAACCCCCCAGAACATTATAGAAAAAAACATTGCAAAAATAATAATATGTATTAAATTATCCATCACAATACTAGCTCTTTTAATCATAATTTCAAGAGCAAAATAAAGGATATAAAGATAACGGGTAATCTAAAAGTATTGAATAATTTCTTCAGTAGATTTACAAGTTAACAATCCATCTAAAACCAAGTTTTTCTCTCCACTTACTCCTTCAGAAATTTGTTGACCATAATCTAAAGTTATCTTAATATTAAGAAGATTTTTCTCAACCATAAAAGGCATTAGTTGATTAGAATTAGGGATACAATAAGAAATTAGTTTAGCACTATAACCAGTATCTCCATTACCAGATGTATAATTTGTTTTACCCATCAAACTAATATCCCTATCAATTGCTCTGCAATAACCTGCTTCTTGACATTTTTCAATAGAACCTTCGCAAATACACAAACAACTATTATCAAAACATTTCTGAGGTCTCCTATTTTTGTCAATAACTTCTCCATCTAAAGCAACAGACGTTTCTTTATTCCATGCAAATAAAACCCATCCTTCAACACCTCTTAAAGCAAAAGAGTTATTTTCTCCATCTTTTAATGTTTGAACCTTGCCAGTTAAATCATCCATAAATGCCTGAGCGTTTTTCATTTCAGAATCTACAAAAAAACCATATAATTTAACTCCAAAAAAACCAAGCAAAACTATTCCAATTACAGCAATAACAAAACCAAGCATCTCATTTACTTCCATTATAAATTCCCTTCAATTCCTCCAGAACAAAGAGAATTAACTTCATTTACATTCCAATCCATGAGTTTAACAAGAGAACACCCTTTTTGCTGCTCTGAGTTTGTACTTTCAAAATTTCCGCATGTAGCAGCAGAAATTGCTTGATTCTCAGTAGTAGTAGATTCGGCGTCAAATGCTAAACTTGTAGAAATAGCCCCAACAGTTAATATTTTAATAATTGTCAACGGAACTGAAAGAATACTTCCCGGACTACTAATGGCAGCAACTCCACCAACAATTCCCCCTGCCTTAAGAGTGTTCCAAAATTGATCCTTTGGATCTTCTCCAGAAACTTTTATCTGGGCAAAGACAATAGCAAAGTGTGAAGAACTTTTAGGTTCGTTAAACCCTTTTGGCTTTTCACTTAAAGATTCCTTTTGGGCTATTGCAGCATAACCAGTTCCAGATTCTCCAGTAAATATCGAAGTATAAGTCCTAGTAGTTCCAGGAACAACTTGAGTAGACATGAAATTATTATAATCAATATTTTTCAAAAAATTAAATTGTTTATCTGACTCATAAAGAGCATCTGAAAAAGCTAATCTTGAACAAACAATACAACTAGGCTTTACACTAATAGAATTTAAGTCCATTTCAGCAGTTATTTGTTCTACAAATGACCATGCGCTTTCGTCAGAATTTCCAGGAGGGAAAATATCCAGCTTTCCTTGTCCAGTCATTAACCAACAATCATACATTGCGTTTGCAACTTCTCTTTGAATAGTCTCAACAGCTTTTGCATCATTTACCCCGCCATTCACTTTAAGCTCGACAGTTCTAACATTTTTTTCTCCAGCAAACTGTTTACAAGAATTGTTTTTTCCGTCAACTGTAATACAAATCTTTTCAGTTTGACAATTCAAAGGAACAAGTTGCTGGCCTAAAGCAGGCACAGTAGCCCTAGACAATATAGATAGCCTACATAAATCTCTATTTTGTAAAGAATCATCTTCAAATATACTATAAAGAGCAAGTCCTACAAGAGCAAAACCCACCAATGCAAGAATGATCGTAACTATTTGCGTAGAAGTTAGTTCCCCCTTTGTTTCCATTTAAAGATTATTAAAATGAACTTTATAATGTCTTCGTCCTTATAGTATTCCGACTCTTTTTAACAAGTACATTACAGAAAATCCTGCAATTATTGCAAATATTATCCATAATATAGTTTGAGTTAGATTTTCGCTAGCAACTCCTTTTCTAAACATTTTAATTTACCTTAGTAGGCGTTAAAATCCTACTATAATTCCCTAAAATTTCATAAACTATTTTATCTTTATTTTTTAAGTCTTCATTAGTAAATGTGTCCTTCTCATAAACTAAATCAAGATTGCTAGGGTTTCCAAAGCCAACAGCAAATGAACTAATATCCCTTTTTCCAGTTTCCAAAATAGTGTAAAGACCTTCAGTAAATAAGTTGTATTTATCTCCCGCAATACTATATCTTGATCTTTCACTTGAAAACAATCCTGGATCGTACTTAGTATCAGGCAAATTCCAACCAGTTACAGGATTAAATGAGAATGTGAGTCTTTTGTTTTCTAAAAATTCATCTGTAAATTGAACATAAATTGTAAGATTAGCAAATTCTTTTCCATCATCCTTATAATTTACAAAACCAAAGCAATTAACATCCATCCATTTTTCAGTACCGCTAACAGGTTGAGTTAAATCAATAACTAAATACCTATCGACCCTTCTAACAGTATAAGAAATATCTTTTTCGGCCCCATTTTCCTCAACTTTCAAATTCAAAAATTTCTCACATTTATTTCCTTGTAATATTGAATCTCTCCATTCACTTACTTTTTCAATAGGTTTTGAATGTTCTAAAGAATCAATTTTAGCAAAACCACTTAAAGCATAACCATTTTTTTCATCTATGAGGTAAGACTCTCCAGTAGGCCCAGTGTAACCTTTTTTAGTAAAGGCAATAACTCCTAAAGTATCAAAAGATTTTCCTAAACTAACAATCCAATATCTCCAATGATTAATTTCCATAATTAATATTTCAGGCCTTCTAGTTGTATCAAAGTAAAAAGAACTAACCTCATTGCTAATATCTTTAACATTAAATTCATATCCTGCTAACGAAGCAACACCATCATCAGGAAATTTCTTGAAAGCTTCCCCAGTATAATACTCTAAATTTCCGCTAACCATATTCAATCCAACTATGCCGTTTCCTTGAGGTAAAGCACTTTGGAATCCAATGAGTTCAATAGCATAAACAATAAAGTCGATTTTTTTCCAAAACCCAGTTAAAACCAAAACTATAATCAGTCCAGCAATAATTCCCGTAATAACGTACCCATTAGCAAGAGATTCACTACCTTTCTTGGAATTCAATTTCATGAACCGAATCTCCACATATTTTTCAAGAAATCAATAATTGAGCTCCCCTTATCATTAAAGGCAGCATAAAGTATTACCATTAAAACCAAAACCCCTATTGCAATTATCCAAGGAACTAATTCTCCAAAACCAAGTTGTCCTCTCTTATCCATATAAAACAAAGCAAAAACCCTAATATAAATCTAATCATATTTAACCAAAGTTTAATAACATAAAAATGATATATTTACAATGCAAAAAGGTGTTGAAAAATGGTAACAACAGAAGAGATTCTAAAAAAATATCAGCAAAAGATACAGTCTGAAATAGAAACGGATAATTCATCCTACCCTAAAACAGACTACTCAAGAGATTATACTCAATTTAAACAAGATATGTTACCAGATATTTCAAGATATAAAACCTGGGCAGATTCTTTAGGAAGAGTAATAAAAATAAAATTATCTGAAAAAGAAAGCATCAAAATACAACGCTATCTGGATATAGCTCATCTTGACGTAACTCCTTCTCAATCTGCAGGCCTAGCATTAATAGCAATGCTAATTACCTTATTTGTAACCTTTACTATCACTATAAGCACAATACTTTTAGGCAAACCATTTCCAATAATGCTAACCTTCTTAGGATTCATACTTTCAGCATTTGTTTATTTCTATGTTTATTCAATGCCTAAAAGATTGTCAAATATTTGGAGACTAAAAGCTTCTTCCCAAATGATCCCTGCAATCCTTTACATCGTAATTTATATGAAGCATACTTCAAACTTAGAAAGAGCAGTCCAGTTTACTTCGGAACATCTTGATACTCCTTTAGCCTTAGATTTCAAAAAAGTACTTTATGATGTAGAAACAGGTAGATACCAAACAGTAAAGCAATCATTAGATGCTTATCTAGAAACATGGAGAGATTATTCTCCTGAATTTATAGAATCATTTCACTTAATAGAGTCCAGCCTTTACGAACCGGGAGAGCCTCAAAGAGTAAACACCCTTGAGCGTGCTTTGCAAGTAATGTTGGAGGGAGTATATGATAAAATGCTTTCATATTCTAGAGATATTAGGTCGCCATTAACTAATATTTACATGCTAGGAATAATCCTTCCAACCTTAGCCTTAGCACTTTTACCATTAGCTTCAGTAGTTATTGCAGGAGGCTTAAAGTGGTATCACTTATTTGTAATCTTTAATCTCATAATTCCATTAGGGGTTTATTTTATGACTTCGGAAATACTTCTTAAGCGCCCAGGAGGTTATGGTGAAAACTCAAACATAGAAAAAAATCCAGAATATTATAAATTTGTTTCATCAAAACCATGGATAATTGCAGGAATAATATGCATACCTCTTTTCATCATAGGGCTCATTCCATTTATATTACAAAGTGATATACTTACAGGAATATTAAACATAAAAAGCGACTATACATTCGGAGAATTAGGCTTACCATTCTTTCAAGATCAATTCTTATTTGACTTTAAAACAGTAGGAACTGGTACCGTAGGACCATTTGGAATTGCAGGAATAATGCTCTCTTTATTCATACCATTATCAATAGCATCTTATTTCAGTATCGCATACAAACTAAAGACGAAAGAAATAATTAAAGCAAGAAGAGAAACAAAAGAATTAGAGAAAGAATTTACTTCCACCTTATTTCAATTAGGAAATCGTTTAGGAGATGGAGTTCCAGCAGAAAGAGTTTTTGCTAGAGTTGCAGAATCTTCTCAAGGTCAAAAAACTCAAAGTTTCTTTTCATTGGTTAATCAAAATATACAACAAATGGGAATGCCAATAGATCAAGCAGTGTTCAACAATCAAAGAGGTGCTATAATCTACTATCCATCTGCCATAATTTCCACAAGTATGAAAATCTTAATTGAGTCAGTCAAAAAAGGTCTAAAAATTGCAGCTCGTGCAATGATGTCAATTTCAGATTACGTAAAAAATATCCAAAAAATTAACGACCGTCTTAAAGACCTATTAGCAGAAGTAGTTTCGGATATGCGCTCAAATATGGTTTTCCTTGCACCTCTTCTTTCTGGAATAATTGTAGGACTTACATCTATGATTGCAATAATATTAAACAAGCTAAAGTCCCTTTCAGACCTAACTGCAGGCGGAGCAGAAATAGCAGGAATAGGGTCAATAGGAAATATAACAAACCTTTTTGATATTACCTCGGTAGTTCCACCTTATTTCGTTCAAGTTTCAATAGGTCTATACCTAGTACAAATAATTTTCATCCTTACAGGAACTCTTGTAACAGTAGACTCAGGTAAAGATGAATTACAAGAAAAACATGAATTAGCAAAGAACCTAAAGAAAGGTATCACTCTGTACCTAATAACAACTTTAATTGGAACTCTAGCCTTAACAGGCTTGGCCGCTGTAGCTCTTTCAGGTTTAGGTTAATTTCATATGCATTCGAGCTACAAATCCCAATAGGTATAATTAATCCCAACAATCCTTAAATAATAAAATCATTGAAAATAGAAATGACTGAAAGATTCCAACTCGAAGGATTTTATTTATATGATCAATTGCCAGAAGGAAGAGGAAAGTTAACTGGAGAAATTCAATTAGCTCGTGGAGTATTTGAAGGTGAAGTTTATGATCATGGTTCTGTTGCGCCAAGACAAAAAATAAGGGGTCACCTAAACAGTGGTGCTGGATTAGATAAGCTATCATTCATTAAGCTTCCTCCTCAAACGAATCTTGCAAACTTAGCATATTCTCTAAGTAGAGATTTTGTTGCAGGGAGAAATGGTTTTGAAGGAACTTATAAAGGGCAATGGGGAGCTATGCCTTTCAAGATAAGTTTTGATAGAGATTATGGAGTCTTTGTTGCAAGTGTAGACATGAATATGAGAAATATTGGAGATTCTACAGAAATAACTTTATCTAGAAGATAATATGATCCCTACATTTATCTAAATCTTCCTAACTGTATTCATCAACCAGCTTCTCCACTCTGGAAAAACTCTTTCCGATATAGGCAAACCAACTTCTCTAGTAACCTTCTCACTTATACGGTGAAACATATCGTTCGATAGAGCATTAAATTTACTTTCCATGATCATAGGCTGTTGCATCTTCTTAGCAACATCCACTATCTCTTGTTTTATTTTTCCGCGTAATAAAATGTTATCCCACACCGCATCCCAATTTCCTGCCCAACCCTTAACATTTCCTGCTATCTCCTTAACAATTTCAGAGTCTCCGTTCATCAAATCATCAGTAGGTTCAAGTTCATCTTTTTCCACATTGTATTTTACTAAATCTACAAAACCTTTTTCATCGTTAGGGTCGCGAGTCCAATGTTTTCTAACTTCAGCAATCTGAGTAACTCTTTTTTTGTAATGCAAACCATCAGGAGTCCTAATGGGATTAGCAACTACAACTATGTCTGTTGCCTTGAAGCTTGTGATTGGAACACCTAAATCATTTACAACCCTATCAAACACTCCGTAAGGATTTGCTCCGTGAATTGTTCCAGCAACTAAGTTTGCAAGTGCTCCAACCCTCATAGCTTCATAAAGAGCCTTAGCTTCAGAACTTCTAACTTCTCCAACAATTAAAGCAGAGTCTCCTAAACGAAGAGAAGCCCTAATTCCTTCAGATGCTTCGACTTCAGTAGTAGATTCTAGTAAAGCGCTCCTAACTTTCATCCTTTGAATATTATATCCTAATTTTCTTAAAGAGTCAACTGGTAATTCTAGAGTATCTTCGATCACTAAAGTCCTAACAGAAGGAATTACTTCAAGCATAACACTTCCAAGTAAAGATGTTTTTCCGCTCGAACGAGTGCCTGCAATAAGCATAGTTCTATTACCATCAATCAAAAAACTGAGTAACCCAGCAGTAAATGAATTAATCATTTTATTATTTACAAAAAGAGGTAATGTCCAAGGATCTTCCCTATGCCTACGTAAAGCATATGCAATACCACTAGGAGACAAAGGTCTTTGAATCGCTGCAACTCTAGCCCTTACATTTCCAAAGAAAATATCTGTATCTAGTATGGGGTTAGCTTCGTCTAAAGGTCTTCCACTTTGAAGCCTCAATTTAGAAGCCCATGAGTCAGCATCTTCGTAAGAAGGTAAAATATTTGTAACACAATCTCCGTGTTTAGCATGACGAACAAAAACATAGTTCTGTCCAACGGGGGAATTCAAGAATATATCTTGTAAATTATCATCGAATAGTAAAACTTCTATAAGTCCAAAACCAATAGTCTGCCTAACAAGAATTTTTGCAAGTGCATTCAACTCCCTATAATTTAGAGGAATTTTTTTGCTTTGAGATAATTCGGAAAGTAAATCTCTCGCCACATTAAAAAATAAAGACCTGACTTTTTCAGAATCTACAAATTCTTCAGATTTAGGCTGATATTCGAGTAAAACAGTCTTTCCCAAATTAAGCAAATAATGTTGTTCTTCAGACAGAGAATATTCTGGAGGCATTATATGATAAAGATATTTTGAATCTCCTTCAATCTTAAGTACCATTACAGGAACCTCTTCAAATCCAGATTTTACCTCATACTGGTCAATGAGTTCAGCATTTTCAGGTATTTGCGCAACTAATCTAGTGAAGGTAAAATTAGGCAATATATCAGGCCTAAATATAGAATAGTAAATCTTCCTATCTCCTACAGCGTAAGTATCTATGACTTCCAAAGTAGAAGAAATTAATTTAGTCTTTGTAAGGAGTTCTCTAAATCTAATAAGTAAACCGGTATAATTATTCAAATGAGAATTTTCAGTATTTCTTTTGTAATTAGCAATTCTCTTAGATAGCTCAAGATAACAAGAAGCTGGGTCCTGCCTTAACAAACTAAGCAAATAACTCAATTCTGCAGGAACAAAATCTAAACCAGAAAACAAACTTAATTTCTCGGGAGAAAGTATCCTTTCTTGTTTTAATAAATAAGTATAAAGTTGAGAAATTTCAAGTAATATGGAAATCTGTTCAAAAGGGTAATTGTAGTTTCTTTGTTGTACAAGAATGACTCTTGAAACTTCAGGATTATCCATTAAAGCGTCTACAACTCTGCCCATGACTTCAGAATAATCTGCAATAGAAGGAACAATAGGAGCTCCTAAATAATTAATGTAAAGTATAGTTTCTCCCTCTTTTCTCTGTAACTCTGTAGAGTATATAGCAGAATTCAGTTTAAACACCATATAAAAGAAACTTATCTTGCGATTAAATAGTTTTACTTAGTTTTAAAACTAGCAATATAAAGCCATGTTCCAAAAAGACCAATAACTAAAAATACAAATGCATTGAAGTTCGCATTACCATCTGAAATATCTGAAACTAAATAACCAGTAAAACTCTTAATTGAAAAAATTACGGATAATATAAGCATAATTAAGATAAAAGAAAATAAAACAATTTTAGATAATTTCATAATCTTATAGAAATTCCTGCCTTTAAATAAATTGAGATTCTAAAGTATTACAAACAGTTTTAAACACCTCCCTCTATAAAACTAGATGCCTCAAGAATATCAACCAACAGAGGAATACTATGGTGATGCACAAAACAGATTGAAAGATATAGAGGAAAAACAAAGACTTCTAAGAGATAGAGTACTCCTAATAGGTAAAAATATGATTGAAGAAAGAGATTCAATGCTTCAAGAAATTCAAGAGATAAAAAAGCTTTTATCAAAAACAAGAGAAGAAAACATTAAAATACAAGACTTCCTAAAAAAAGTAGCAGATCAACTTTCAGAATCTGCAAGAAAAGAGGAATTGATGATGCTTCAAAGACAAATAGATTTATTCATGACTGCAAGAGGTAAGAAATAATGGGATTATTAGAAGAAGTTCAGAGAATGAGATCCACAGGAATGCAAGATGATCAAATAGTCTTAAAATTACAAGAACAAGGAAACCCTTATAGAGCAATTTCAGAAGCAATGTCTCAAAGTAAAATAAAACAAGCAATAGAAGAACCTGAACTTCCACTTCCACCTATGCCCTCTGATATGCAGCCTCAACAAGATTATCAATCTGAAAACATGCAACCTAGACAAGAATATCAATCAGAAAGTATGCAAGAAATGCAACCTTCCATCCAAACACAACAACCAGAACAACAACAAGAATATTTTTCAGGATATAGCCCGGATTCGCAAGTGCAAAACTTTCAACAACAAAATTATGAATATAGCCAAGGGTTAAGCAGCGACACCATAATGGAAATTTCAGAACAAATAGTTTCTGAAAAATTATCTGATGTCAGAAAGAAATTAGAAAAAATGTCAAATTTCAAAACAGAATTGGAAACTAAAACTGAAAGTATAGAAGAAAGACTAAAAAGAATAGAAAAAATAATCGATACTCTTCAAGCATCAGTATTAAGAAAAGTAGGAGATTATGTAACAAATGTAGAAGATATTAAAACAGAACTTATTGAAACTCAAAAAACATTTGCTAAAGTTCTAGGCCAAAAACATCATCAGAATAACAAAAAATAATTAATTTAAAATTTTTATTTCTTTCCAGCCATACCACTATACTTCATCAAAAACCAAGTGACTAAAGCGGCAGTTCCAATCAGTAAGAAGAATCCCTTTACCTTAGGAGAATAAAGCCATGCAAAGAAATTAACTAATTGAGGATCTCCTTGCGAAACATCATCATAAGTTGCGCTAGGCCAATAAGGAGCAAGGGTATGCGCAAAAACCTTTATTCCAGATACAAGGAAAACTATTATTAATAAAATAACAAACACCCATCCAATTCCTTTACTTACCATTGCATCTCCGCCCTTGATATTAGCAACAAGAAGCATTATCAAAAATAAAGCAATAATTAAAACAGCAAACCAAGGAATTACATTCAGTAATAGTTTAGTAGCGCTTGAAGCAGAAATGAATATTGTAGCAATTACAAATGAAACAAATATGTTCAAAGGCAAACTATCATTCAAAAGTTTAGTCTTATGAAGTAATGCAGTCATTATTGCAAAAACTGCTAAGAAAACTAATACGGGTGAAAAATAAACAAAACTAGATACGTCAGCCGCCATAATTATTTCCTTACAGGCTCAAAAGGAGTCTTAAAGTTATTATTTTCCCAATCCTTCTCTCCAGGTTCCTTAGGAGTCACAAACATTGGAGCAAGTATTGCAAGGATCACAATTACCCAAACAATTGAAACCCAGTTGACTTGCCACCATACAGAACCAAACCAAGCGAAGCTGTTAAGCACTGAAATAACAATTATCAATGCAATAATCAATCCGCCCCAGAAGAATGTAGGCATCCATTGTCTCCAGTTAGCTTTTTGCAAGAATAATCCAGATAAAACTAAAACAACTACAAGCACTGCAACTCCAATTCCAAGTCCAGGCAATAACAAGCTAAAGAAATCAGATACAATCTGTAATCTCATAGCCATCAATGCAGAAGCGGCAGCAATAACAAAATTAACTCCTCTATTTGCACCTAAAACTCCAGTTGAAGTTAATATTCCAAAAATAACTGAGAATATAAGTAAAGCAGGCAAAAGAAAATCAAAAACTCCAGAACTTTCCCATTGAGCATATAAATCATAAAAAGAGAAAAACTGCATAAACATGGAAGTCATCATCATATGTTCAAAATATCAACTTTATTTAAATATGTTTCGTAAAGCTTATCCACCCTCAGGCTTTTTCTTATCGCCATAAAAGATAACCAAAAAGCCCCCAACTATAATTGCAATGAAAACAAGGTTTGTAACAAGATTACTTCCAGGCTCACTAAATTTGTAAGATAAATAATCCCAAGCTCCAGTAAAGTAAAGGCCTGCAATAACTACAGCAATAAATGCGAGAACCAACATAATAGACTTGAAACTCTTGTATAGCTTAGTTTCCTTCCCATCTTGATCTTTGTAGAACAATGCAATAAGCAACATGAAAACAAGAATCATAACTATTGCAACAGCCAAGAAAGGAAGCAACTGGTTAATTATTCCTACAGCTCTAGCAAAAGTAATAGTAATTAGCCCAAAAACAAGAGCAACCATTGCATCAATCTGTTTCTTATCTTTTCCAAGAATCTCAGATTTTTGCAAAATAGCAAAAACAACTGTAAATATAAGAATAAAAGGCAAAACTCCTTCAGAAATAATAGGACTAGATAATATTGTTTCTACCATTAAAAGAAAATAATAATTCAATTATTTAAACTTATTTAGAAACTATCAAAACCAGAAGTCATCATGCTTCCAGAAGAACTAGACGAAGCAGGTGCTGAGTTTTGAGGAGTTGAAGGACCTAAGTCCATTCCATCACTCTTTGAAGGGATAGAACTGCCAGTTATAACAAAAACGTCTCCAATAGCTTTTACAAACTGATGAGGAATTATAACTCCGCGAGCACCACCAAGAGAACTAACAAAACTACCATTAACTCTTATCTTCCAACCATCCACCTTGTTATCCATCAAGTTAACATCTTCTACTTGTCCAAAGTATTCGCCTTCAGCAGTATAAACGTGTTTATTCATAACTTCTGAAACCTTTTTTATTTTTAACATAAACAAAATTAATTTGTTGTATATTTATACTTTACTGCGGGCAGATAGACATGTTATAGTAACAGCAACAGAGCAACAAACTTTATAATCAATAAGAAGTTATCAAAAAAATGAGGGATAAAGAGATTTCGGAAATATTAATCGCAATAATAACTCTCGGATTTGTTTCAGGGTTCATTGAATTGGTTCAAGGAAACTTAAAAGAATTTATGTGGATAGTTTTATTTGGAGCAATTATTATAGGCACGAATATAATTTCTAAAAAAATAGTAGCTTCTCGCCTCGATGCAGATGTGCAACATGAATTATGGAGAATGGAAAGATTTTGGTTTAACCCTTCAGATAGGTTAAACAAAGGAGTATTTGCAGGAGTAATAATTCCAGTCTTTGTAGCGATAGTAAGTTTAGGAACTGTAAAACTTATGACTATTCTTACTTATGAAACTCGTGCATTAAAAAGAAGAGCTGCAAAAAGATTTGGACCTTACAGCTTCACAGAAATGACCGATTTCCACAATGCATTAGTAGGGTCTGCAGGAATAATTTCAGCATTATTAATCACATTTGTGACTTATTGGTTACCAGGAAGTCATTGGGTTACAATAGCAAGGTTAAGCACATTCTATGCATTCTTTAACATGATCCCATTTTCAAAACTTGACGGATCTCAAATATACTTTGGTTCCCGAGTATTATGGTCTGTCCTTGCAATAATTACATTAATATTCATGATGTATGCTCTGCTTCTTGTTTAAGCATGCAAATGGAAGAAATTAAGATAACTCCAAGAGAATATCAAAAATCAATTGTAGAGGTAGCAAAGGATTACAATACGCTCGTAGTATTGCCTACAGGAATAGGAAAAACCCTAATTGCGCTAATGCTTTCAGTAGAGAGAATCAAAAAATTCCCTGGAAAAAAGATATTAATTTTAGCACCTACAAGACCATTAGTTGAACAACATTTAGAGTCTTTTAAAAAAAACCTTCCAGAGTTATTTGCAGAAATAGATATCTTCACAGGAAGCGTAGATGCACAAAAAAGAATGAAAATTTGGAGGAATGCAGAAATAATTTTTTCTACCCCTCAGTGCATTGCAAATGACATAAGAAAAGGATTATACAATTTATCAGAAGTTTCATTATTAGTCATTGACGAAGCTCATCGTTGCCTAAAAAACTATGATTATAATTTCGTAGCAAATGCTTACAAGTCTCAATCATTAAATCAAAGAATACTAGGCCTTACTGCTTCCCCTGGTTCTGAAAAAGAAAGAGTTCAACAAATATGTAAAAACTTAGACATAGAAAAATTAGAAGTAAGAAATAGAGATTCAGAAGATGTAAAACCCTATCTACAAGAATTAAACATAGAGAAACATGAAGTCCCATTTCCCCAAGAATTTATAGAATTAAGAGTTTTATTAAAAAGGATTTACGATTCTAAAATCGAACAATTAAGAAATAGAAATTTAATGTTTGAACCTGCAAATAAAATAACACTATTAAAACTACAAAGCAGGTTAGCTAGCCAAACAACCCCTGGAAATTTTAATGCTATGATCGGAATGTCCCTATGTGCACAGGCAATAAAAATATCTCATGCAATGGAATTATTAGAAACTCAAACACTTTCAGGATTAAATGAATATTTAAAAGGATTAGAAAAGCAAGCAGAAGAGAAAAAAAGTAAAGGTGTGCAAACCCTAGTTAATTCGCCAGAGTTTAAAGCAACAAGATTATCATTAAACAAACTTTTAGAAAATAAAGTTGAACACCCAAAAGTTGAAGAATTAAAAACTTTAATAGAAAGCGAATTTAATAAAGATATCAAAACTAAAATCATCGTATTTACCCAATATAGAGAAACAGCAAATACAATTGTAAATAAATTAAACGAATTAGAAAAAATAAAAGCTAAAACTTTTGTAGGACAAGCTAAGAAACAAAGTTTATCAGGGAATTCAGGCTTATCTCAAAAAGAACAAAAAGAAGTTATAGAACAGTTCAAAGATGGAGTTGTCAATGTATTATGTGCAACGTCTATTGGTGAAGAAGGCCTTGATATTCCTGAAGTAAACGCAGTATATTTTTATGAACCTATTCCTTCAGAAATAAGAAGAATCCAAAGAGCCGGTAGGACTGCTAGATTAAGTAAAGGAAAATTAGCAATTCTAATAACTAAAGGGACAAGAGATGAAGCACACCATTATGCTGCAATTGCAAGAGAAAAGAAAATGAAAAAAACAATAGAATCAGTCAAACAAGACCTAAAAAATAAAACACTTGTAGATTACTAATGGGATTTGTAAACATATTTTCAAATAAAAAGATTGAAGAAAATAAAACAAAGATCATTGCAGACAATAGAGAGAAAAACTCATTAGTCATAAGCGAGCTAATAAATCAAAATAATGATGTAAAATTTGAACAATTAACAATAGGAGATTACCTAATTAATAACACTATTATAGAAAGAAAAACAAAGTCAGATTTAGTCAGTTCAATAATAGACAAGAGAATATTTAGTCAATTAGATAACATAAAGAAATATCCAAATTATCTTTTAATAATAGAAGAAAATAATTTTCAACATACCATAAATGATAATGTAATAAGAGGATTCATACTAAGCGCGATCGTCAAATCAAAAGTCCCTCTAATATTCACAAAAAACGAAAAAGACACTGCAAAATACCTAAGTATTTTAGCAAACAAAAGAGAAAAATCAAGTTATTCAATAAGACCATCAAAAAACTTTTTATCAAGCGAAAAACAAATCCAATTTATATTGGAGGGCTTTCCTAACATAGGCCCGGTGAAGGCAAAGGAACTAATAAAAGAATTCAAGTCTCTAAAAAACATATCAAACGCATCTAAAGAACAACTTGCAAAAATATTAGGTAAACATTCAGATGAATTTTACAGTTTAATCAATCAAGAACTTCAATAGAAAATACCTTAATTCTCAAGTCTTCAGGAAATCTCTCAATTATTCCTTGAACCATTATATTTTTTCCAGCATATTCTCCATTACATTCGCAAAAAACAGGAATTTCTTTAATCATTAATAACTCTCCATTCCCAAATTTTCTTTGCTCTTCAACAATACCCGTTATAGAAACAACCTCTCCAACAATTAAACCGTCAAGACTCTCAATAGGCAATGGTTTGTTAATTAAAAAAGCAACAAGTAATCCTAAGCCTAATATACCCAAAACTAAAGCAACCCTTTTCATAAAATAACATATCCAAATCTTTAAATTAACCTTTCTATAGTCAAGAATATGAATACAGAGGAAAAGTTAGACTTAATCAAAAAAAATACTGAAGAGATAGTTACGGAAGAAGAACTTAAGAAATTATTAAAATCTAAAAAGAAACCAATAGCTTATTGCGGATATGAACCAAATGGCCCAATACACCTAGGACATTTTGTAACGATGACTAAGTTAATGGACTTAGAAAAGGCAGGATTCAAGATAATTATTTTGTTAGCAGATATTCATGCAATGTTGAATCGAAAGTCAGAAGATTCCATAAAAAAAGAGATAGAATCTTGGAAAAAAACAATTAAAGCAATAGGAATAAAGGCAGAAATTGTTCTTGGTAGCAGTTTCCAATTTTCTAAAGACTATCAATTTGATGTAATGAAATCAGCACAATCTATGTCAATTAATAGAGGCCTAAGAAGCATGCAAGAAGTAGCAAGAGATATAGAAAATGCAACAATTTCGCAATTATGGTATCCATTAATGCAAGTTGTTGATATAAAGCACTTAGAAGCAGATGTAGCATTAGGAGGTTTAGAGCAGAGGAAAATACACATGCTTGGCAAAGATATAGAAAATGCCACCAATCATAAGTTCATAGCCATACACACCCCATTAATAACTTCCCTAAAGGGTCCAGGAAGTAAAATGTCCAAGTCCATCCCAGGTAGTGGAATTTCATTAATTGATAGTCAAGAAGAAATAAAAAAAGCAATATCTGAAGCTTATTGTCCAGAAAAAACTGTTAAAGATAACCCTATATTACAAATAAATAAACTAATAATATTCCCATTTCTAAGTTCAATTAAAATAAAAAGGCCTTCGAAATTTGGAGGAGATAAAGACTTCGAAAGCTATGAAGATTTAGAAAAAGAATATGAACAAGGAAAATTACACCCATTAGACCTAAAAAATTCCACAATACAATCCCTAGAAGAAATTATAAAGCCAATTCGCAATAATTTAAAGTAAAAAGATGGTGAAAAATAAGACCTTAGTGATAAGCATTTTATTAATAGTTATTTCGCTTTTAGCCTATTTTGTAATGGCTGCATCTGAAGGAGTTAGAATAATAACACCAATATCAGGAACAAACTTCACCAATATTACAAACATAGCATTTAACGTTTCTTATGTAAATTTAACAGATATCTTAAATCCAACAAATGCGACATTTTTTCTTAATATCAGTGGAGTTTGGACAACAATAGGAAATACGAGTTCATGCACTTCTAATCAGTGCGGAACAATAATTTCCAATAACACAATCCCTGACGGAGTTTATACAATAAATGCTACATTAAGAAATAATACTGCCTCAATATCCATAACAAACATAAGTAATTTATCAAACATTATTTACTTCGATAGAACCACTCCGGCAATATTTTCAGAAAACTTTAGTTCCGTAGTATCTTTTGGAAACTATTCTCAAAATAAAGTAATAACTATCCTAGCAATAGATGCAACAACAGGAGTTCAATCAGTAGTATTCAATATAACAAACTCTGCAGGAATCCAAAATGCATCTTTAACTGCAACAAGAGATGGATCCACTTCAACATATAGCATAACTACAAACACATCTCATTACCCAGATGGAACTTATAATATAACTGCATATGTAAATGATTCATTAGGAAACCTAAACAATTCGGCTAAAATATATAATATTACATTTGATAATACAGTTCCAGTAGCTACATTCACATGTGATGATTACACAGTAGATGAAGATGATGTAATGGATTGCAATTGCGTTTACTCAGATGCTCTTTCAGGTATAGCCTCGGCAAACTTTGATTCAAGCCCTTCAACATCAAATAGCGGAAATAACCAACAGTCTTCATGCACAGTAACAGACAGAGCTGGAAACGTAAATGTTTCAACAATATCTTACAATGTAACTGGAATCTCAGGAGGTTCATCTTCTGGTTCAAGCGGATCAAGCAGCAGCGGAAGTTCTAGTGGATCTAGTAGCGGAAGTAGTTCGTCAAATAGTTCTTCTAGTAACTCAACAACTCAAAATCAATCATCTGGAAGTGCAAACCAATTAGAAGGAAATCAAGAAGATCAAACTGAAAAGGAATTCAAATTAAATTATTGGATAATTGGAGCAGTAATTTTAGTAGCGGGACTAGGAATAGCAGTTGCAATCTTAATGAAGAAAGGAATATTGCAAAGATTACTAAAATTTAACAAATAATTATCTAGTTTTAAATTCTAAAACATCCCTATCTTTTAAGACGTGACTCAAACCAACTTTTTGATTGGCAAATTTTCCGCTAGGACCAGTAAGTTTTGTTTCAACAATAATCTTTGAAAATCCTTTGTAAATTGACTCGGCAGCATCTTTAACTGTACGCCTTGTAGATAAAACAATTGGAATGTTCGAAGGAGCTTTTCCAGGTTCTTTTGTATAAACCCTTATCACATCCATGTATGAAAATATCTTTTGTTTTAAAGTATCAATACCAGTTCCCTTAAGTGCCGAAATAAGAACAAAATCAGCTTTCTTAGATTTAAGTCTTGCTTCAAGCTTTCTAAGTCCTTCATTATCAAGCAGATCTATTTTGTTTATTACTATCAGCCTCTTACCCTTACAGTGTTCGAGAGTTCTTTCAAACAAGAGTAAATCTTCCATTTTATCTAGTAAAGTAATAACCAGGTCAGCCGTGTGTAATATACTCATATCAAAATCTTTTCCAGTTATTGCAGGTAAGTCCACAATTTGAGCATATACCCCTTCATAGTGCATCGTTCCAACATTTGGTTCAGTGGTAGTAAATGGGGAAGAGGAAGTAACTGGAAGAGCATTTGTCAGTTTACTCAAAAGCATAGATTTTCCAGAATTTGGCAACCCCACCAAAATAACTTGAAATCCTTCCTTCCTAATACCTTTCTTTCCTTTTCCAACAGAGGCATTTTTCTCAGATTTTTCGAGAAATTTCTTTAACCTAGTCTTAAGTTCTGCAAGTAAATTTTCACTAGATTTATGTTTTGGAGCAGCCTTAATCAATTCCCTAAGGGTAGAGATTTTTTCTTCTAATGTTTGCGCAGCTAAATACTTCTTTTCTGCATTAAAATATTCATATCCTGCATTTATTGGCATAAAATCAAAAAGAAAAAAGCATATAAAAGCATGACTATAAGACCTATTATGAAATTCCAAAAAATTAAACTAAAGAATGGTATAACTGTCTTGTTTGAGGAAAGGGATTTACCGTTGGTTTGCTATAGCATTTCAAATCCATTTGGAGGAGCATATGAAAATTCAGAAGTCAAAGGAGTAGCACACTTGTTTGAACACCTTCTTTTTACTGGAACTAAAACAAGAACACATGAAGATATTTCAGGCGAGATAGAAAAGAAAGGTGGAATTCTAAACGCATTCACTGCGCAAGATGTAACCACTTACTTTTTCAAGCTCCCTTCAGAGCATATAGACTCTGGAATAAATATAATCCATGATATCTTAAAAAATCCTACATTTCCAGCAGAAAAACTAGAAAAAGAAAAGAGAGTAGTCATAGAAGAAATAAAAATGTTTCATGACGATCCTGAAAAAAGAGTTTATGAATTATTAGAATCAGCATTATATAATTCTCCATTTGGTGAAGGGATAGTTGGCTCTGCAAAAACAGTTAAATCTTTATCCAGGGAAAAAATAATAAGCATATTTAAAGAAAATTATGCTCCTGAAAATTTCATCGTAACTATAGTGGGTAAGGCAGATATAAAAAAAATATGCAAAAGATTAGAAGAAGATTTTAAACCTCTAAAAAAAGCTTACACTCACATACCAATTAAAACAAAAAATTCTAATGTAGAGGAAGAAAGAGAAGGGATTGATCAAGCACAACTTTTGATTGGAATGCATGTTCCAAGAGAAGAAGAAAAACAAAAAGTCTTGGAAGTTCTAAATGCTTATTTAGCGGGAGGAATGTCTTCAAAATTATTCCTTGAAATAAGAGAAAATCATGGTTTAGCTTATACGGTAAGAGGAAGCATAGAAAGAGAAAAAAATTATAGTTATTATAGCATATACGCAGGAACTACAAAGGAAGCGCTAGAAAAAGTAAAAGAAATGATAATCAAAGGAATAAAAGATGTAGAAAAAATGACTGAATCCGAATTAGAAGAATCAAAACAGAGACTCATAGGAATAAGAAGAGTGGCTACTGAAGAAAGCTTAAACGCCATGCAAAGATTAATTTTTGAAGAAATTTCTACAGGCAAATCAGAAGACTATTACAAATATGATAAAAAAATAAATGAAGTAAAACTTTCAGATGTAAAACAACTTGCAAAAGAAATCATAAAAAACTACAGCGTAGCAATTCTAAAACCTAAGAAATAAAAAGATTAAAAACTTAAAGTTTTATGTTAGAATTTATTCTAGCAATTTTAGCAGGAATATTTATTGGAATAATTACGGGTATAACTCCTGGAATCCATATTAACACAATAACTGCTTTGTTAATAGTAAATATTGCTTATTTTTCATTTGCGCCTACAAATGCCATTATTGCATTCATAGTTTCTTTAGCAATTGCTCATACAATTTTAGATTTTATCCCTTCAATATTAACAGGTGCGACTGATGAAGAATCTTTTTTATCGGTTTTGCCAGGACATGAAATGCTTATTCAAGGCAAGGGAAGAGAAGCAATATTATTAGTAGTCTTAGGAGCAATTACCTCAATACCCCTTATTTTGGTAATAACTCCAATTTTCATAAAGGCAGTACCTTTTGTTTATGAAAACATAGAATATTCAATACCCTTTATTTTAATATTTATATCAATATACACAATCACTAGAGAAACCAAAGTTTTTACAGCATTAATTGTTTTTTTGGCAACTGGATTTTTAGGGTATTCTAGTCTAAACTTGCCCGTAGAAAATGCCTTACTGCCTCTTTTAGGAGGACTTTTTGGAGCTTCAAGCATAATAATAAGCCTAAATCAAAAATTAAAACTACCGAAACAAGAAAAGTTCAAATTTCCAAAAATAAAGGAGATAAAAAAAGATTATTTCAAGTCCATTATAGGTTCATTAATTTCTTCTCCATTTTGTTCATTTTTGCCAGCAATAGGTTCAGGACATGCAGCAACTATTTCATCTGAAATAATCCCTCAGTCAAGAAAATCATTTTTGATGATGCTTGGAACAATTAATATTATAGTAATGACTCTTAGTTTTGTAACTCTTTACACACTTAATAGAACGAGAACAGGGGCAGCGGCTGCAATTAAGTCAATTATTCAAGAAATTTCTCTTACAAACCTGTGGACGATTATATTAATTGTAATTATCTCGATAATATGTTCTTCAATAATTTCTTTATTAATAACTAATATATTCATAAAAACAATAGAAAAAATAAACTATTCTCTAGTTTCAACAATCATGTTATTAATTTTAATCACCGCAGTCATAGTTTTATCAAACCCCCTAGGTATTGTAGTGTTTATTACATCTACAGCATGGGGGATTTTTGCAATCAAATCCAATATTAGAAGAATAAATATGATGGGTGTCCTTTTGATTCCAACAATTATTATTTACCTTACAAATTATGTCTAAAAACTAAGTTTCATCTGCTTTTCTTTTTCTTTTCCAAATATACTTTCAATGTCCAGCTGAACAATCTCTAAATTTTCAAGTAAATACGGACTTACTTTGTAAGTTCTGGCTAAATTTAAAGCAGCCTCCATGTATTTGACAATACTTCCTTCTGATATAGTAAATATTATTTTTCCACCGCAATCAGTACATTTTCCAGCCAATGGAGGTCGTCTAAATTTCTCATTACAACTAACACACCTAAATACTTGTTGAGAAAACTTCCTCAAGTTACCCCTAATATCTCTAATGAAATGCCTTTCTATAACTAATCTCGCAACATCACTTGTATCTACAGCCCTTATTTTAGAACATAAGTCCATCTGTTCTGCAACCTTATCATGCATTGTGGGCAAAGTTTTATAGGCAGAATTTAAGACTGCATTGTTAATATCATCACAATCATGAGTAAATCCTAAATTAGTAAATGTATCTTGTCCATTCTTCATTCTATGTGAAACTTTCTCTATTTTAACTTCGGATGAATGTTTTCTTTGTTCAGCAAGTTCGTAAAGCTCAATAGGATACCTACCACATACAAAATCTAATATTTGATCATCCACTTCGCCAGCATTTATTTTTATGTTTAAGACTAAAGGAGCATCTTGAGTTCCTCCTCTGTGTGATGGCAAAAATTTCTTAGAAAAGTTAAGAAGCATGTCCATCAATAAAATCACTGCTGCTTCATCACCATCACAATCTCTTCTCATTGCAGCATGCATAAATGGGCTTGCAAAAAACACCTGAGTTTTAGAAAAACCAATTAATCTGCCAACAGTAGCTGTACATATGTGGGGAGCAATACATGCAAATAAAGCCCCTAAAAGAGATTCTTTATTTTTAGCATTGAAAAATCTTTCAAGACCATACAATTTTTCAAGTTCATCATCTACAAATTTAGTAATATTATAAAACACATCATCTGCTTTTTCGTCCAATGTATCTGGACATGCAGGTAAAATAATATCGTGAGGAAATATCTCTAATATCTGATTATCATTTTCTAATAACTTCCCATTGACATCTTTTTCATATCCTAATTCAATCAATTTAGAAATGCTGGTACCAATTTCCTTAGGTTTAAAATAATTTATAGGCATTTCAGTCATATCATATCTAATAGTTCCATCTTTGTTTACATGGAGGTTATACTTAGCCCTCAAAAGCCCCTTACCTAGATGTTCCACACTATGATCTTCGCTAGAGGTCCCCCTGACACCTTTAACTGCGACAGGTAAATCATCAAGCCTAGCACCAACCAATTTTTTAGCAAGTTCAAATTGCTGTTTTATATCCACCCTTCTAGTAGAATATAATTGATTCCTTGTTGGATGCTCTTGGCATATAGAGTCAGAATATTTTTTACAGATAGGACAATAATTTTTCTTAACACATAAAGTCAAACAAGTAGGGCATCTAGGATAAGGACTATCACTTCCACATAACCCACAAAAGTAATTAGGAAAATCAGCATTTACATTTCCTATTTCTGTAGCTGCCTGAACACTCCTTAATCTTCCCCCTTCCTCCCCAACTGGAAATATAACATGAGGGCTTCCAGTAAGCTTTCGTAATTTAGATTTTTCAGGCCTACCCATCCTAGCCCCGATAAAGTCTCCAGCTTTATCCTTAATAACAATTTTAGAAAGAAGGTTCAAAACATCAATAACTACTCCCTCAGCAGGAATTTTTTTTAAGATAGATTCAAAATCACTTTCAAAATTCTCAAAAGATTCTAACCCTAAATTATATAATAAAGATTTAGTATCTAAAACATCAATAACTACATTATCCAATACTACTTTATGTGGGCAGCCTATAATTTCCAAACCCCTCTTTCCAATATTAAACCTCTCTCTATCAATTTCAGAACATGGAAGAACCAATTTAGATTCATTTATTTTTCCATGGGCAATCCAATCAACTAATCCGAGAAACTGCGAGTAATCTATTTGAGTCCAATAATAGATATATTTAGGATAAAGAGGTAAAGAATATTTTTTTGAAAATTCAAGGGCATCTTCAAATGAAACATTAAAATAATCAGAGCAAAAGCCTCCGGCTTTTTCAAGATCTAAATTCCACCATTCTTCAACATAACCTGGCCTAAGTAGGACAGAGTTTCTGTTAATTACATCATCAAGAGGAAATAAAATATCCCCTAAGTAAATTATTTCAGAAACATTATTTTTTATTTTACGAGCTTCATCCATTGTAATTGGTTTTACAACACTTCCATCTTTTAATTTTACAATTGGACCCTCAATATTTTCTACCATTGAAATTGCGCACCCCTTAGTAGGTTTTTCTATTTTCAGTTGTGTCCCAATAGCCAAGAAATCTCTTGAAATTGCCATAGTTGCAGGAGAAACACTAGTAGCGGAGAATCCTGCATTTCTAGCTCTCCCATATCTAAATCTAAATCCTCCTGACCTAGAAGGATGGCAATATATTGGTCTTCCAGCAACTATATCTTTCATATATGTAGGTACACCATCTCCCTCTCCTGAACCCTTAACCTTTTTTTTCTGAATGTTAATGTACTCTTCAAGAAAATCAAAACCGCTAGATTTGAAACCATTTTCTTTTGCAAGTTTTAATAACCTAAAGCCCTTAGCAGCTTTTTGAGCAAGACATTCAGAAAAAATTAAACACATCCCACCCCTAATAAAATTAGTTTCAATTCTTGGTAAATCTTTATAGTTGTAAACCTCTCTTTGTTCAGTAGGTTCTCCAGCTATTTGAAAAGGAAGATTTTTTGCCAAAAAACTTATTTCTTCTTCACTTGGCAAATACTGTAAGTTAGTAACCCTTTCATGATAATCATAATTTTCAGTTACGTACCTCTTAATTTCATCTTCAGTAGGATCATATTTTGCATACCCAAAAACTTCTCTTAAATAATCTATCACCATTAAAGCAACACAACCAGCAGTAGTTCCAGCACTTCTTATAGGTCCTGAAAAATACGCAACAAAATAATCTTTACCATCACGCGTTTTATTTAATTTTAATTCTGTATATCCTTCAATTGGAGAAGATACAACCCCTAAGGTAAAATAAGAAAAAGCAACACGGATGCCAGCATCTATTGCTTGAAGTTGATTATCAAATTTACAATATTTTTCTTTAGCCACATCTTCAGCAATTCCTAAGCAAACAGACATAGTGAGCTGACCATATTGTTTTTCTAATTCTAAAATTCGATTAATGAGGTTAGGATCTTGTAATTGAGGATAAACTACTGAAATTAACCCAACTGCTTTTTCAGCAAGAGATATAGCGATGGGAGTCTCAACTTTTGAAATTGGGTCCAACCCTTTAGATTTAGCCACATCTGCAACTAAATAAGCCCTCTTTACTTCATCACTTATATGCTTAAAATATTGTTCAGAATTCATTTTGCAGTCCCCTCCACTCTTCCCAAATTCCTTTCCTCACTAATTGAAAAATCAAGAACTTTAAGCTCATGAGTTTTTACATTAAAAATAGGAACTTTGCAAGGATCGGGAATGTTTCCAACTTTTTCTTCAAAATCTGTTCTAGCCTGCCAACAGCTCCCAGTCATTATCAAAGTACCATTATATCTTTCAATATCTAACCTGTGTACTTCCCCTGTACAAAAAATATCTGGAGGTTCAGAGATTACAAGAGCATCGTTTTCAGGATTAGGAACATAAACAACAGAGGCTGAAATTCCATGGCTTGGAGCTAAATGCCTTCTCTTTAACATATGTTTTACAGCCTTTGCAGGAGATTTATGAGCTTTTATTAATCTCAATTCAGCAATGCTGTTTATGAAAGCATGTATGCTAGCACCGTGGTACATCTGAACCTTAAACTCCTTACCTTTTTCATGTAACTTAACAAGACAAGGATTTGGCACTAAAATAATATTTGGAATATCATGTAAAGCTCCTGCATACACCTTATCTAAAGGTGGCTGAGGCTCTGGAACTCTTGATATATCGTGTTGTCCAGGACAAATAAAAATAGTTATTCTTTCAGGAATCTTCTTAAGATACTTAGCAAAATCATCATATTGTCCTTTCAAAGTTTTTATTTCGAGTAATTTTTCCTGTCCAGGAAAAACTCCCAACCCATCAACCGAGTCCCCCACTATAAAAAGATATTTTATTTTCTTAGCTTGTTCATCATCGCTTCCAAGCCACTCAACAAAGCTTTCAAATTCAGGTCTTAAAAACTTTTTACTTCCTACATGAATATCTGAAATAAAAGCTAATCCACAATCTTCATCAAACTTAGTCTTTTGTAAAACAAAAGAATCTGGAAAAAATACCTCATGACCCATTATTAATTCATTATTTCCAGTACATCTAACCGCAACAACTTCATCAAGTTGAAGTTCTTCTGAATCTTTAAATGAATTGCTACCTTGCTTGAAAACAACATTAGTCTTTCCAGTTAGATCTTCAAAAACTACAATTAAATTTTTATTTTTAGTTAATCTTTTTTCTGAGACCATTCCAATTATAGTAAATTGTTGTCTCGTAGCAGAAATCTTGTTTATAGAAATCAAATTATCCCAACTATTATTCCTCTTAAGTATAATTCCTTGAATTTCTTTATATCTTGATCTAAAGTGGCCTACAAAATCAGAAACTTCCATTTTTTTACCAAAAGTAGTTTTACCGTAATGTAAAGTATAATCTTGCTTTGTAGTTTCTATTTTATCTATTTTTTTTAAAGCAGAACTATTAACATTAATTTCTATACCTAATTTAATAAAAATATTAAGAAATTTAGACTCAATACCTTCGGTTAAGTGAGTGATATCTTTTGAAATAACCCAATTTTTTAATAAAGTAGACCTTGTGATCATTTTCTGTCCTGAAACTTGTTCAAAATTCTCAAGTAATTTTTTTACAGTCGTAATGTCACTTATGCTACTAAGGGCCTCAAAAATTTCCTTCTCTAATAATAAGCCTTTTTCTTTAACTAATTGTAACAATTCAAGATTACTCATATTGTTAAAGCAGTTTCAAGTATCTCCTTTGCCCTAGATTGTAAATTTTCTGGAATCATTAATTTAATTTCTCTAGTTCTTCCCATTCTTCCCCTACTGATTACATCAACATTAATCAATCCAAGCATATCAAATTCAGCAATTATATCTGAAACTCTCCTTTGGGTTAAAATTTCAACCTTAGTCTTTTGACAAAATTCCTGATACTTATTATAAACATTACCTGTAAAAACACCATCACTTTCTTTTCCATGTAAGTTTAATATGCTATAAAGCACAAGTTGATGCTGCCTAGGTTCATTCTCTATTATATCAAGCATTTTATCTCTTTCAATTTTATTATTTGCTTTGTCAATAAATTCCATAGTTAGTTTCTTACTTCCTTCTCTTTCAGCAAGTTCTCCTGCAACCCTTAGTAAGTCAAGCGCTCTCCTAGCATCTCCATGCTCTCTAGCAGCAAATGCTGCACATTTCGAAAATACCCCTTCATCTAAAACCCCTTCAGCAAATGCTTCTGCAGCCCTTTCTCTTAAAATATCCTGTAATTGTAAAGCATTATAGGGTGAAAAAACTAATTCTTCTTCACCAAGCGAACTTCTAACTCTTGGATCTATATTATCCATAAAAGTTAAACTATTACTAATTCCAACTAAACTTATTTGAGCATTTTTAAGTTCAGAATTTAATCTCGTAAGATTATACAAAAAACCATCTGAAATTTTCTTAACTGCATGATCAATCTCATCCATTACAATTAAGATAAGTTGTTTTTTTCTTTCAATTATCTCTATAAACTTAGAATAAACTGCATCAGTAGGTAAACCAGTAGCAGGAACAGATTCTCCTAAAGTAGATATAATTTCAGCAAGTATCCTATATTCAGTATCTGCAATCTTTTTTAATTTACAATTTAGATAGATAACTTTTAGATTATCTGCTCCAGAATCACTAACTCTTTTTAGAATCTCTTTAGTTACATATTGAACAGAAAGAGTTTTTCCAGTACCAGTCTTACCAAAAACAAATAAGTTACTTACTCTCTCTCCTCTTATTGCAGGTGCAAGTATAGATGCAACATCTTCTATTTGTTTATCCCTATGAGGAATAGTTTCAGGAGTATAATTTATTTGCAAAACACTTTTATTCTTGAAAATACTACCATTTGCATAAGAATTGAAGATATTATCAAGTTTTGTAGACATTTTTCACCTCAGAATAAATTGAAATCACTTTTATTTAAACATATTGTTACACAAACCTCTATTTCCAATGAAGATATAAACAAAAGACGACGATAAACAGAATAATTAATTAAGCGAACACATATCCCCACAGACACCATCATTTCGCATGCAAAATAACATTTACTAACCTATAATTGATATTACTTTTTATATTATATACTACAAGATATATTTTGTAAAATATATATTACAATAATAACTATTAAACTATATATTAATAATATAATAAAAATAAATATAATGTTTTTAATTTATTTTTAGACCTTTTTCCACAAGAAATCAAGGGGAGAGAGGGTTAAAGTTATTTAATAAAAAGGTAAAATATGTTAAAGGAACAAAAAGTGGTTTAATTAAATTAAAATATAATCTAATAGCACAACCTTCCTTCAATAATAATCTTTATATACTTAACAAATTAATTCACAACATGAATATTAATAAAAAACCATTAAGAGAGTTTATAGGAAAACCAGTTGTTACAAAAGAAGGTAAAAGGTTAGGTTTAGTAAAGGATATTACTTTCGAAACAAGAACTGGTGAATTAATCCAATTATTAATAAAAGACCAAACTCCTTACTTAAAGAGTCTTAATGTAGAAACAAATACATCAAAAGAATCAGTTATACCTTACAATTCTATAATTGCAGTAGCAGACTTTATTGTAGTATCTGAAGAAGATTTAATTTAATATTCAATCTTAATGTTAATTTTAAACATATAAATACTAATTCACAAATGTTTAAAAACCTCTTAAAACAAGACCAAACATGAAAGTAATAGGATTTAACATTGAAGAAATAACTGGTAAAAAAACCCAGGAATTTAAACGTTATAATATAAACACAAATATAACTTTTAATAATGTAGAGAAATCTAGATTAGATGTTTTAAAAGAAGGAGAAGTTCTTAAGCTAAGTTTCAAATTTAATGTAGATTATAAAGATGCAGATAGTAAGTCAGAAGATTTGAAAAGTGAAGTTGCTATTTTAGGTTCAATTCTTTTAATGGTAGATAAAGAGTTATCCAAAGAATTTCTTAAATCTTGGAAAAATAAAGAAATTCCAAAAGATAAAATGGTTACTTTATACAATTTCATATTAAAGAAGTGTTCAGTTCGTGCCTTACAATTAGAAGAAGATCTTAATTTACAACCTCATATCCCCTTCCCACAAGTAAGAAATAGTAAACCTAATTAATTTGTTATTTTTCCCAATTCTCCAAAATCAAGTACTTTCAAATCATCAGAAACTACTTTTGTATTAAACTTATTAAGATTAAAATTCCAAGCAAATTTCATTTCAAAATCACGAGCATCCGTACCTTCAATAAGTGGAAAGAAACTAGGTACAATAATCACTTTCTTAGATTTATATTTTCCAGATAAAAAGCACTTATATTTTTCTTTTTTAGCCCCTTCATAAAGAGTAACTGCAGGGTGTCCATGTCCAAGCACCCAATAATCAATTTCTTTAGCATTCATTCCTTCAAATTCTTTATCTCCATGAGTAAATGCCACATTATTCCAAATAAAAACATCTCCTCCAGATACATTCATTTTATTTAGTATTGGAAAGAGTATAGCATCATGATTTCCTTCAATCACTATTAATCTTTTACACTTAGTTTTAACATATTCTATAAATTTAACAATATATTTCCATTCATCAGGTAAAATAAACCCAAATTCATGTTTAACATCTCCTAATATTACAATATTATCAACATTTCCAGTTTCAGATATAATTTTATCAAAATCTGAAATTGATTTTTGATATAATTTAACTGGTATCATCACACCTGATTTACGCATTGATCCTTCATAGCCTAAATGTAAGTCTCCTATTGCAAGAGTCCTCTCACTCTTCGAAGTAAGTAACAAACACTTTCCTACAAAATCAACTTCAAGCTTCATCTGTTTGTCTCCAATCATATAGAAGCCCAACATTTCTAACTAAATTTTCAAGAGTGTGTTCTTCAAATTCTTCAACGTGCACCGAGATTAAAGGAGCTTCTAACCCATATATAGCGATTGCATCCAAGTCATTAACTTGAATTCCATAAGAATCTATGTCTGTATATTCTAATCCTGCTTGATTGCCGCGTCTAAACCCCTCATTTCTTTTATGAAATCCAAGTTTCTTATCTATTGTTTCCAATATTTCTTGACAATCTACATAAGGTACTTCAATTCCTTTCAATTCTTTAGGTTTAGTTCCTTCAACCCAATAAGACAAAAATCTAATAGTCATCTTTTTTCAATAACCCTCATTTGAAGTTCATGCATCCTTTTCAAGAAATTAACTCTATCTTCTACTTTGATAAAATCTGCATGGCTTTGAGTAATTAAATTCAAACCAAAAGGAGAAACCAAAGGTGTTCTAATAACTTCGAAATTTATCTCTTTTCTTTCTATTTTTCTAAGTATATTTTCAGCATTATTGATATCCATTAAATCATTCAATACTTCTCTTCTTGCCTCTCTCATAATCGGAAAATCTCTACTTATTTCATTAACTGCACTATACAAGAAGTGAGAGTGGACTTGTTGTTTACCCACACTTTTACTTCTTCCTTTATAGTTTCTTAGAATCATTAAGCTTCTAGCAGCACAATGTCTAAATCTTCTCTTAAGAATATCTGTCTTCTCAATTGCTTCCTCAATTATTTTTCTAAGGTTTGAACTAGTTAATCCTTTCAAAATTTTAGAAGAGTCTAAATTTTCTCCAGCAATAAAGAACCCATTGTCATTTACCCCTACTTCGATATCTCTATGTTTTAGTTGGGCAGCAATATAGGCATAAGATCTGGAAAGAGCATCGTTAACGCGTCTTCCATAAAGGGAATGAAAAAGCATATACTCTTTATCCTGTTTAAATTGTTCAACTATGATTTTTTTATCAGTAGGCATCGCAGAAAAATCTTCTTGTTCTAAGCAATACCTATAAATTTGCCCAGCAGTCTCAGCAGTACAATAAGTATATTCTTGAATAAATTTAACACATTCAATAGAGTTTTTTACTCGTTCTTTAACAAGTCCTCTAAATTTAGTAATTGCAGAAGCTACATCAAAGCTCAAAGGTAATTGTTCAGAAAACCAACTAGGTATGGTAGGAGACCTGCTTACATTAGCAATAACATAAGCTTTCATTCCTTTACTATGAATAAATTGATATTTTACTCCTCCTAAAACAAAAACATCTCCCTTTCTTAATTTTTCAAGAAAAGCTTCATCTATACTTCCAACAGCATTTCCTTTAGAGTCCCCAGAACTAATTACTACTGAAACGAAACCCTCTTCCGGAATAGTTCCTATGTTTGTTAAATAAATTAGCCTTGCTAGTTTTCCTTTCTTACCTACTTGTTTCGTATCTTTGTCATACCACACTTTAGCATAAACATTTCTATGTTCTAAATCATAATCTCCTGACAAGTATGAAATAACGCTCATAAAATCTTCTTTACTTAGGTTAGAATAGCAATAACTTTTTCTAATTAATTTCAACATTTCATCAATATTCCAAATTTGTGAAATTGCCATTCCATAAATGTGCTGAGATAGTACATCTAATGCGTTAAGAGGAATATCCACCCTATCTATTATTTTTTCTTTCATATGTTTCATGAGTATTGCACATTCTACAAGATCATCTCTATCTGTAACCACAAATCTTCCCTTAGGATTAGAATGCAATTGATGTCCAGCCCTTCCTATTCTTTGTAATGCTCTCGCTACACTTTTAGGACTTCTTAATAAAACTACTAAATCTATACTTCCTATATCAATTCCAAGTTCTAAACTGGTGCTTGAAACAACAACTTTAAGTTCACCTTTTCTTAATCTCTCTTCAATCATAAATCGCGCCTCTCTACTCATTGAACTATGGTGAGCCCCTATATTTCCAGTGTAGCGACCAGGGAAATGACTATCCAAATAATGAATTATTCTTTCAGTAGCATTTCTCGTATTTGTAAATATCAAAGTAGTTTTATGTTGTTGAATTAATTCGTCTAAAATATGATAAAGTCTTTTCTGATCATCTGCTCCATCCATAGTTAACAAATCTACTCCCGGGCTAATCAACCCTATATCTACATCTTTTATTAATGGAACTTGGGCGATATAACATTCTCTATCCACCCCAACTAAAAATTTAGCAATTTCTTCAATAGGTGCAATAGTTGCACTAAGCCCTATTCTTACAGGAGTAATCACACTAAAATGTTCGAGCCTTTCAAGCATCAAGCTAAGAAAAACACCTCTTTTATTTGCAAGAGCGTGAATTTCATCAACTACAATAAACTCCAAGGCTCTCAAATTCTCAGAAAATTTAGGGGCAGTTAATACTATTGCCAAGCTTTCAGGGGTAGTCACAAAAATATGAGGGACCTTTCTAACCATTTTAGCCCTTTCAGAAACTGTAGTATCTCCAGTCCTTAGACCCACTCTAATGTCTTGTAATTTTATTCCTTTGCTTTCAGCAATGGCTCTAATCTCTGCAAGAGGTCTTTCAAGGTTAACATAAATATCATTTGTTAAGGCTCGTAATGGGGAAACATATACAGCATACATCTTATCTTCTAATTCATTGCGAGAAGCAAGACTTACAATATAATTCAAAATACTCAAAAAAGCTGTTAAGGTCTTAGTGCCTCCAGTAGGGGCACTGATCAAAATATTCTTTCGATCATTTATTACACCTACCCCATAAAGTTGAGTTAATGAAAAATCTTTGAATCTTCCAAAAAACCACTCCTTTACTAAGGGGTGCATAATCCCGCTTATCTCTGCACTACTTCGTGCTCCTATAAACTCTATTTTTGATTTTTCCATTCTTGCTCTATCAAGCCTAGCGCAAACTTAAACTATAAAAACGTTCCTTATTAGGAGATATCATGCCTGCAATTTCAAAGAAAAAAAAGTCTAAAATCTCAGAGCAGATTCTTTCATACCTTTACAGTATTTCTCCAGAGGCAGCATTCACATCAAAGATTGCTGAGGAGATAGTCAGAGATGAAGAATTTACGAAAGCTCTTTTGGAAGATCTAGAAAAATCTAAACTTTTAGTTAAAATAAGTAAGGGTCCTTCCGGGCAAGATTATGCAAGGTGGCAACGTTGGCGCCTATCTAATCCAGCATTTGATGCCTATAAAAAACTGCGTTAATTATAATACAAATCCTTATAATTCTCAATAAAGTCAAGAATATATGTCTGATCCATTAAAAGAAGCTTTTTTTAAAGTTAGGCAAGATATAGATTTCTTATATTCTGAATTATCTGAGATAAAACAGTTATTATACGAACTTCAAGCTCAACAAACAATCCAACCAACAAACCAACACCCAAATCCAACATATTCAATACCCTCTCCAACACAAGAAATGCCTTTAAACGCCTTAATAAGCTCAAAAACAACAATTTCCACTGGAAATGATGGGGTTCCAACAAACCAACAAACAATCCAACCAACAAACCAACACCCCCTTATTTCCACTCCAAGTTCGGTTAATGATCCAATAAGCCACCTCCGAAGAGTTTCAGAAGTGCTGGCAACTCTCGATGATTTAAAGAAGGAAGTTCGCATTAAATTTAAGAAACTTACAGAACAAGAAATGCTAATTTATAGCACTATATATCAACTAGAAGATCAAGGATTCGTCGTAGATTATGCTATTTTAGCACAAAAAACAGGCCTTACAGAAATCTCAATTAGAGACTATATAAGAAAAATCCTTCAGAAAGATATTCCTCTTTTAAAGTTAAAAGAGTCAAATAAAAAAGTAATCCTCAAAATACCTCAAGATTTAAAGCGTGTAGCTTCATTATCGACGATAAATCAATTAAGAGCTCTATAATATAAAATCGTCTCACCGAATAAAATTACTGTTCTCACTAATTGTGTTAAAAAGGGCTAAAACCATTAAAATCATCACTTTTAAGGTTTATTAGCTCTTTCGAGCTTTCACACTCTCTTTTCCCAAATCAGGCTTGATGCACTCAACACGGCAAAAAGCCCTCATTTTTGTCTCACTTTTGAATTTTTTTATGTTAATCATGTTTTTCTCTCACTTTTGTCCTCAAATTATGCTCTCTGAAGGCAATTTCTTGTATTTTTTCTTTTCTTTAACTCTCACTTTTGCGTATTTCTCTAGTTTGTTACGAACTTCTTCACTCACAAACAATCTTTTCTTCCCATTAGGTTCGGTTAATTCCTGTATTAAACCCTCACTTTTCTGTTTTATTGCATTTATTTGGCCTCTAATGGTTGCTCTCTCTTTTCCTAAAAGTCTTGCAATATCTTCATAACTCAGCTTTAATTCTGTGTTCATTAATGTAAATACTATCAATCTCTCATTACTGCTCAATCCACTTAAAATATCATGAAAATTGGCTGTTTGAACAGGTGTTTGAACAGGTTCTACAACATCATAAACAGGCTCCTGTTTGCCTAAAACAGCTGTTTTTTTAAACACCTGTTTACTTTCAACAGCCAAATTAGTAAGTGAGACAGCTTCCTTAACTCCATCAAGGTCATCTTTAATCGACGCTAATTCTCTTTTTAAGTCGTTTATCAAATCAAACAGCTGTTTATCGCTGTTGTTTAGGTGTTTAATCCATTTACTAACCCCTTCAAAGTCCTTTCGTACTTCAGAAAAACTCTTTCTTGTTTCACCTTCAAGTTTTTTAACCTTTTTTGAATTTCCAAACAACCCGAACATGCTGTTTAAACAGCTGTTTCCTATATAAATGTTGCGTTTTTTTGTGTGTTTTAGTAACAAAAACAAACAGCCTTTAAACACCTACAAACACCCAATAAACACCCCTCTTCTCAAAACAAACACGTGTTTAAACACCTACAAACGCCTGTTCAAGTTTTTTCAATCTTAAACACCCCTCTCTAAAATCCTCGATAACCTTGTTTAAACAGCCAAAAAACGGCACAAAAAATGTAAAACTATTTAAACAACCTTGCCGTCAATAAATTAGTTAAACAGAGGTGAAAGGAGGTCATAATGAACGCGCTAAGCTGGATCACAAAGATTCTTGTAATCGTTGGAGCTCTTAACTGGGGTCTAATGGGTGCATTTGATTTCAATCTTGTTTCTGCAATATTCGGAACAGGATCATTTGCAATGATAATCTACATACTAGTAGGATTGTCAGGATTATGGGAATTGGTTGCTTTATTCAAGAAGTAACTAAAACCTAATTTTTATTTTATCTTTTTTACCTTTTTTTTAACATTTTTTCTTTCTAATAAACCTTAAACACCTTATAAACACCATTTAACGACGATAAAACAGCTGTTTAACTTTCTCTAAACAGCCTTTTAATCTTCAATTTTAAACACCTGTTTAAGAAAATTGCCTCCGTAAGTGCGAGCGCGAAGCGCGAGTTGCGCCTGCCCCTTCCAACAAACCAACAAACAATCCAACACTAGAAAAAGTATAAAAACGCTTCTTTACAAATATCTATATGATGAAAAAGACATTCACAGAATTCAAGGAATTTCTAAAAGAATACAAAGTAGTAGGTCTTGCAATCGCATTCGTTATGGGTATTGCCGCAACTGCAATGGTCAAGTCTTTAGTGGATGATGTAATCATGCCAATCCTAACACCTTTTATTCCAGGCGGAGAATGGCAAACAGCTGTTTGGAATATAGGCCCAATAGTTATTAAGTGGGGCTCATTCCTTGGAGCATTAATCAATTTCATAATAATTGCTTGGGTAGTATTCATAGTAGCAAAGATCATCCTCAGAGAAGAAAAAGTATCTAAAAAGTAAATAGCCAAAGTACTTAAACTCCAAACACCTCAGTAATCTATGGCCTCATTTGTATTAACTCTTTCAGCAATCATATCTATTTTAGCAGGTATTCTAGTTTTAGTCTGGCCTAAATTTCTAAGGTTAGCAATAGGTCTATACTTAGTAATTGTAGGTATCCTTCAACTTTTAAGCCTTAATTTTAACTTGTCCCCTCCATTCTAAAGAATCAAAGGTTTAATCAAAGCTTAAAACTTCCAGCTAAGCTACAACATTCGTTTAATTCTACTAAACCCTTCAAAGTCCAAAGCTTTAAAAGCCCCAAATCGGATATTAAATTCCCATGTCTACATCAAGAAAAAACAATACTCAATATGATGGGCAATACCATGCACTTGTAGCTCAGCGTAATGGCAAATATGAACTTAAGGCGTTTG
>CAYRCZ010000001.1:0-1172 GCA_964423055.1 Candidatus Woesearchaeota archaeon | reverse complement strand
CAATACCATGCACTTGTAGCTCAGCGTAATGGCAAATATGAACTTAAGGCGTTTGATGATCCTGTAGGCTTAATTAGGGAAGTACAAAGATCCTCTTCTGCTACCTCAAGAAGTTATTCTCCCTTAAAAGTTTTTGAAGATGTGAGTTGGAAAGCACTAAGGGATTTAGAAACGGAAGTACAAAGAGCAAATGATGGGTTTGAAGTTAATTTTGAAGGCCTTTTTAATTAGCTGAAATTTTTAATCATCAACTAAAACCTCTAGCATATATCTCCAAATTCGTTTAATCCCTCGGGGTCCTAAATCCAAAAATAATTGCCTCCGTAAGTGCGAGCGCGAAGCGCGAGTTGCGCCGACCATCGCAAATAACAAAGATATATAAATTTTCGAGCTCTTAAACCAACATGGATTATCTACAAAGATTTGAACACAATTTTGATAATGCTATAATGGGAGCAGTAGGGGGTTTTGTATTTTTTATTATGGTTGCAGACTTTTCTAATTTTCAAGTTAACAATCTTCTTCTTAGGGCAATTTTTGCAGTATTAACTTCTGCGGTGATGATCGGAATTTACTCTTTTTTTGGTAAAGGGCCTAGATAATAGCACGAGTTCGCACAAGATACATTAAGAGAACCTTTGGGAGCCCTAAAAGGCATTAAACCGAACTTATTAAGAAAAAACTTAAATAAAGTGTTTTGGATGCATTAAAATGATAGATATTAACCCTCCAGCATTACCCGTAGCATGTCTCACTAAAGCATATCAAAGAGTTGCAGCATCATATATTGCAGAAAGCAGAGTTATAGATCATAGAGTCTATATGTCTGACACCCACATAGCAAGAATGGAACTTTACTCGATTCTTATGGGTGGCATTACTTCTGAAGATGAAACAGTTTCTCAAAGAGCTATTGCTTTTGTAGATTGTCAATCAGATTCTGAGCTTTCTAATAAGATGCGTGAGTTTGTTGAAAAGAAAGAAAAATGGTTAGTTTATCTTACACGTTGTTATGAAATCAAAAGAAGAAGAGAGCTTCGAGCACATACAAGGGCTGAGTTTGTCAGTAATTAAACTTTCAATCAACGCTTAAAACTTCCAGCACATAGGGCTAATACATAAACGAGTTCGTTTTATCCTTGCTTAATGTTTTAGCTTGTGACTGAAACTTT